>NZ_JACX01000006.1 GCF_000518085.1 Bartonella grahamii ATCC 700132 | reverse complement strand
GATGGCGAAGAGCAAGTTTGAACGAACAAAACCGCATGTTAATATTGGTACGATTGGTCACGTTGATCATGGGAAGACCTCGTTGACAGCAGCGATTACGAAATATTTTGGTGAATTTAAAGCCTATGATCAAATTGATGCTGCCCCAGAGGAACGCGCACGTGGAATTACTATTTCTACAGCGCACGTTGAGTATGAAACGGAAAATCGTCACTATGCGCACGTTGATTGTCCAGGACACGCTGATTATGTGAAGAACATGATCACAGGGGCAGCACAGATGGATGGTGCTATTTTGGTTGTTTCAGCAGCTGATGGTCCAATGCCTCAGACACGTGAGCATATTTTGCTTGCGCGTCAGGTTGGTGTTCCAGCAATTGTTGTTTTTCTTAATAAAGTTGATCAGGTTGATGATGCAGAACTTTTGGAGCTTGTAGAGCTTGAGGTTCGGGAACTTTTATCCAAATATGATTTTCCAGGCGATGATATACCAATTGTTAAAGGTTCTGCGTTGGCAGCTCTTGAGGATAAGGATAAAAGCATTGGTGAAGATGCTGTTCGTCTTTTAATGAGTGAAGTTGATAATTATATTCCAACCCCTGAACGTCCTGTTGATCAACCATTTTTGATGCCGATAGAGGATGTATTTTCGATTTCGGGTCGTGGAACCGTTGTTACGGGTCGTGTTGAGCGTGGTGTTATTAAAGTTGGAGAGGAAATCGAGATTATCGGTATTCGTCCAACGTCTAAGACGACGGTTACAGGCGTTGAAATGTTCCGCAAGCTTTTAGATCAGGGTCAAGCGGGTGATAATATAGGAGCTCTGCTTCGTGGTGTTGACCGTGAAGGGATTGAGCGTGGTCAAGTATTGGCAAAGCCAGGATCTGTTACGCCTCATACACGTTTTAAAGCAGAAGCTTACATTTTGACAAAAGATGAAGGTGGACGTCATACACCATTTTTCACGAATTATCGTCCTCAGTTTTACTTCCGTACGACGGATGTTACAGGTATTGTTACGCTTCCAGAAGGAACGGAAATGGTTATGCCAGGCGACAATGTTGCCATGGATGTTTCGTTGATCGTTCCGATAGCGATGGAAGAGAAGCTTCGTTTTGCTATTCGTGAAGGTGGTCGTACTGTTGGTGCCGGTATCGTCTCTAAAATCATTGAATAAATAATGCTTGTTAAAGGGATGTTAAAAGTGTTTTAGTTTTGAGAGTTAGGGGTATAGCTCAGTTGGTAGAGCGGCGGTCTCCAAAACCGCAGGTCGCGGGTTCAAGTCCTGCTGCCCCTGCCAAAGGGGAATAGAATTTTACATATAAGGGAGTGGATTTTGCTGCCTTTTTCGCTTTTTTTGATATAGGGCTTGTTTTTTTGTGTATGAAACTGTATTGAATAAGAAGTGAGGAAATTGCATAAGTCTGAAAGTTGGCTTTTGCATTTCTTTCTGTTTATTTTTGTATAAAACACAATAGGGCTAGAGAGAGTATAGTGTGACGATGGCATCTAAAACCAATCCGATTACCTTTTTGAAGCAGGTTTATGCAGAAACAATTAAAGTGAAATGGCCTACACGTCGTGAGACGGTTATTTCTACTGTTATGGTTTTGTTGGTAACTGCGTTGGCTTCAGCTTTCTTTTTTATTGTGGATCAAGTTATGCATTTTGGTGTTTGGCGGGTTATTGATCTTCTGAAATATCTTTTTAGTTGAGAATGTAAGGAAGTGTGACTGTGGCAGCTCGTTGGTATATTGTTCAGGCATATTCAAATTTTGAAAAGAAAGTAGCGGAAGCTATTGATAAGGAAGCAAAGCAAAAAGGACTTGATCATCTTTTTGAAAAGATTTTTGTTCCAACAGAGCGTGTTGTAGAAGTTCGTCGTGGACGCAAAGTTGATGCTGAGCGGAAATTTTTTCCTGGTTATGTTCTTGTTCGTGCTGAGTTAACAGATGAAGTTTATCATCTTATTAAGAATACGCCTAAAGTGACAGGTTTTTTAGGATCGGATGCGCGTCCTGTTCCCATTTCTGATCGAGAGGTTGAGCAAATTCTCAAACAAGTTCAAGAAAGGGTTGAGTCTCCAAAGTCTTCTGTATTGTTTGAGGTTGGAGAGCAGGTTCGCGTTGCTGATGGTCCTTTTGTTTCGTTTAATGGAATTGTTCAAGAGGTTGAAGAAGAGCGCTCTCGTCTTAAGGTTGAAGTGCTTATTTTTGGGCGTCCTACGCCTGTTGATTTGGAATTTGGTCAGGTTGAAAAACTCTGATTAAACTTAGAGTAGTTTTAATTACTTTAAGGAAGGAGTGGGAGGTGATTTATGGCTTTTGTCGGCTTAATGATCCGAACCACGTGACTGCGGCGGGTAATGGGCAAGATAAATTGTCAGTATACCAGTGAAATTAAAGGCAGATTGTTATGGCAAAAAAAAGTATAGGTCAGCTTAAGTTGCAGGTTCCTGCAGGAGTTGCTACTCCGTCTCCACCGATTGGTCCAGCTCTTGGGCAACGCGGTATTAATATCATGGAATTTTGTAAGGCGTTTAATGCAGCTACACAAGAAATGGAAAAGGGAGCACCGATTCCAGTTGTTATTACGTATTACCAAGATAAGTCTTTCACATTTTCTCTCAAGACGCCTCCTGTATCATTCTTTTTAAAGAAGGAAGCAAACCTGAAATCTGGTTCAAAAGAGCCTGGTAAAGTGTCTATAGGAAGCATTTCTCGCGATAAAATTCGTTCGATTGCGGAATCAAAAATGAAAGATCTTAATGCGAATGACATTGAGGCAGCAATGCGTATGGTTGAAGGTTCTGCTCGCTCGATGGGCTTGGAAGTGGTGGGCTAATATTATGGCAAACGTAGCAAAAAGAATAAAAAACATCCGAAAAGATATTGATTTTAATGAACTTTACGCTTTAAAAGATGCCGTTTCAATGGTTAAGGAGCGTGCAGTTGCTAAGTTTGATGAAACAATCGAAATTTCAATGAACTTGGGTGTTGATCCTCGTCATGCTGATCAAATGGTTCGAGGAGTTGCTCATTTGCCTAATGGAACAGGAAGAAATATTCGTGTTGCCGTTTTTGCTCGTGGGGATAAGGCTGAGGAAGCTAAGGCGGCAGGAGCTGATATTGTAGGGGCTGAAGATTTGTTTGAAAGCATTAATGGAGGGACTATAGACTTCGATCGTTGTATTGCAACACCAGACATGATGCCTCTTGTTGGTCGTCTTGGTAAGATTCTTGGTCCGCGGAGTTTGATGCCGAATCCGAAAGTTGGTACTGTAACACTTGATGTTGCCGGTGCTGTCAAAGCTTCTAAAGGTGGTGCTGTTGAGTTTCGTGTGGAAAAAGCTGGTATTGTGCATGCTGGTATTGGTAAGGCTTCTTTTGGTGTTGAAAAAATCGTAGAAAATATAAAGGCCTTTGCAAGTGCAGTTATTAAAGCCAAACCGCAAGGTGCAAAAGGTGAGTATATTAAGCGCGTTGCTGTTTCTTCGACTATGGGAATTGGTGTTAAAGTTGATCCAGCAACGGTTCGTTCAGAGCTAGTGTAAGCTGATTTATAATTTTATTTTGGGGTATGTGAATATCAAAATTGTATTTAAAATGCTGGTTTTGATCAGCATTTAACTATCTAAGCTTTATAGGGCTTAGGTTATACCGGAAGAAATTCCGGAATATCCTGTCCGAGATTGTAGGTGATGCTTTTAAGTATCTTAATCAAAAAAAACCTGCATGAGACTGGGGTAAAAACTGAGAGTTAAAAGACTTAAAGGGTTTGAGCCAAGGTTGCCTTTGATCGTTATGCGTGAAAAAGGGGACAGGATCCTCATCGGTGACATGAAGTATTCTATGTTATCAAAGGTAACCAACAGGTTTGTTTTAAGCAAATCTGTTAAATGGAGAGAGACAGTGAATAGAGCGGAGAAACGCGAATTTGTTACATGGCTTAACGAGGCTTTTCGGAAGTCTGGTTCTGTTGTTGTTGCACATTATTCCGGTCTGACAGTTTCACAGATGAATGATCTACGTTCGAAAATGGGTGAAGCTGGCGGTGCCGTTAAAGTCGCCAAAAACCGTCTTGCTAAAATCGCTCTTCAGGGCACGGAATCTGAATCGATAGTGGGTTTGTTTACTGGACAAACACTTATTGCTTATTCAGAAGATCCAATCACAGCACCGAAAGTTGCTGTTGATTTTGCGAAAAGCAATGACAAATTTGTCATCCTTGGCGGTTCAATGGGTGCAACAAGTTTAACTGTAGATGCTGTGAAGTCATTGGCTTCATTGCCTTCATTAAACGAGTTGCGTGCAAAACTTGTGGGTATGATTTCTACCCCTGCGACCCGTATTGCACAGGTTGTTAATGCTCCTGCTGGTCAGGTTGCACGTGTCATTGGAGCATATGCTCAGGAGGATAAGGCGGCTTAAGGCTGTTTGTATTCACGTTTATGGAAGGGCTTTAATGCTTTTCTGTTTTTTTGGATAAGATTTAATAATGGTTCAAATCTTTTAATTGAAGGAATTTAAAAATGGCTGATCTAGAGAAGATCGTAGAAGACCTTTCTAATTTAACCCTTTTGGAAGCCGCTGAGCTTTCTAAGTTACTTGAAGAGAAGTGGGGAGTTTCGGCTGCTGCTCCTGTAGCTGTCGCTGCTGTTGCTGGTGCTGCTGCTCCAGCTGCTGAAGAAAAAACAGAATTTGATGTTATTCTTGTTGAAGGTGGCGCGCAAAAAATTAATGTTATTAAGGAAGTTCGTGCTCTTACTGGACTTGGTCTTAAAGAAGCTAAAGATCTGGTTGAAGGGGCACCTAAGCCTATTAAAGAGGGTGCTTCTAAAGAGGAAGCAGAAAAAATTAAATCTCAACTTGAAGCTGCTGGTGCTAAAGTGGAACTTAAGTAAATTTAATTTTATCGGCGGGCATTTATGTTCGCCGATTTTCTTTCTCTTAATACAAAGAGGAAAAATAATGAGTAAAAAAACCTTTTCCCAACGGTTTCGTAACAGTAACGGGATAGGTTGGCACTACCCGTCCCTTCATCATAGAGTCAAAAAGATAAATGGCTTATGTTGATGGGGAAAGTTAAAGATGCTCATTATTGAGTATCAAGTGAACTGGTCTGCATATGCAGGTTAATGATATAAGGCTTTCAAGGTTGGTCTACCTTGAAGAGTAAAGATCAAGGAGCGACGATGGCTCAGACTCACGCAATGATGTCTCAATTCAATGGTCGTAAGCGCGTACGCAAATTTTTTGGTAAGATTCCTGAAGTAGCAGAAATGCCGAATCTTATTGAGGTTCAAAAAGCGTCATACGATCAGTTTCTCATGGTTGAGGAACCGAAAGGTGGACGACCAGATGAAGGTTTGCAAGCTGTTTTTAAATCGGTTTTTCCTATTTCAGATTTTTCCGGTACAGCTATGCTTGAGTTTGTTGGTTATGAATTTGATTTACCAAAATTTGATGTTGAGGAGTGCCGTCAACGTGATTTAACTTATGCTGCCCCATTAAAGGTCATATTACGTTTGATTGTTTTTGATGTTGATGAGGATACTGGCTCCAAAGATATCAAAGACATTAAAGAGCAAGGCGTTTATATGGGCGATATGCCTTTAATGACGACGAATGGTACCTTTATTGTTAATGGTACGGAACGTGTTATTGTTTCGCAGATGCATCGTTCTCCTGGTGTCTTTTTTGACCATGATAAAGGAAAGTCCCATTCATCAGGAAAGCTTCTTTTTGCTGCTCGTGTTATTCCATATCGTGGTTCTTGGCTTGATATTGAGTTTGATGCTAAGGACATCATTTATGCGCGTATTGATCGACGGCGCAAGATTCCTGTTACTAGTCTTTTGATGGCACTGGGTATGGATGCGTCAGATATTTTATCGACGTTTTATGATAAAGTGACTTATGAGCGTGATGGAGAAGGATGGCGAGTTCCTTATTCTGTTGATCGCTTTAAAGGAATGAAGCTCATTTCTGACCTTATAGATGCAGATAGTGGTGAAGTCGTCGCGGAGGCTGGTAAAAAATTAACAGTTCGTACTGCGAAGTCTTTGGCAGAAAAAGGACTTAAAGCGGTTAAAGTTAGTGAAGATGATTTATTAGGTTGTTATCTAGCCGAAGATATCGTCAATTACGAAACAGGTGAAATTTACCTTGAAGCTGGTGATGAAATTGACGAAAAAGTATTAAAAGTTTTGCTTGATGTTAGTGCTGATCAAATCAATATCCTTGATATTGATCACATGAATATTGGCGCTTATATCCGCAATACTTTAAAGGTGGATAAAAATGAAAGTCGGCAGGATGCGTTATTTGATATTTACCGAGTGATGCGTCCAGGTGAGCCCCCAACAATCGATACAGCAGAAGCAATGTTCCATTCATTGTTTTTTGATCCAGAGCGTTATGATCTTTCAGCCGTTGGGCGTGTTAAGATGAATTTGCGTATGGATCTTGATTGTCCAGATACAGTTCGCATTTTACGCCAAGAGGATATTCTCGCTGTTGTTAAGATGTTGGTTGAATTGCGTGATGGTCGTGGCGAAATTGATGATATTGATAATCTTGGCAACCGTCGCGTTCGTTCCGTTGGGGAGTTAATGGAAAATCAATATCGCATTGGTCTTCTTCGTATGGAGCGTGCGATAAAAGAGCGTATGTCATCGGTTGAAATTGATACAGTTATGCCACAGGATTTGATCAATGCAAAGCCTGCTGCAGCAGCAGTTCGTGAGTTTTTTGGGTCTTCGCAATTGTCGCAGTTTATGGATCAAACTAATCCATTGTCGGAGATTACCCATAAGCGCCGTCTTTCTGCTCTTGGTCCAGGTGGTTTGACTCGTGAACGTGCGGGTTTTGAAGTCCGTGACGTACATCCTACGCATTATGGTCGTATTTGTCCCATTGAAACACCAGAAGGCCCCAATATTGGTCTGATTAACTCCTTAGCAACATTTGCGCGAGTTAACAAATATGGCTTTATTGAAAGCCCATATCGAAAAATTGTTGATGGAAAAGTCACAAAAGAAGTTATTTATCTTTCAGCGATGGAAGAAGCAAAGCATTATGTCGCTCAAGCTAATTCGTCATTAGATAGTGAAGGTCGTTTTACAGAAGAGTTTGTTGTTTGCCGTCATGCTGGTGAAGTTTTAATGGCGCCGCGTGATCATGTTGATTTGATGGATGTTTCACCAAAACAGTTGGTTTCAGTTGCAGCAGCGCTTATTCCTTTTTTGGAAAATGATGATGCGAATCGTGCGCTTATGGGATCGAACATGCAGCGTCAGGCAGTTCCTCTTGTACGTGCTGAAGCGCCATTTGTTGGGACGGGAATGGAAGCCATTGTTGCGCGCGATTCAGGAGCTGCTGTGAGTGCAAAACGTAGTGGTGTTGTTGATCAAGTCGATGCTACCCGTATTGTTATCCGTGCAACAGAAGATTTAGATCCTTCAAAATCAGGCGTTGATATTTATCGCCTACAGAAATTTCAGCGTTCTAATCAGTCCACTTGTATTAATCAGCGTCCTCTTGTACATGTCGGTGATAGGGTAGAGAAAGGTGATATCATTGCAGATGGTCCATCCACGGATCTTGGTGATTTAGCTCTTGGGCGGAATGTTCTCGTAGCCTTTATGCCTTGGAATGGATACAATTATGAAGATTCTATTTTGTTATCCGAGCGCATTGTTGCTGATGATGTTTTTACTTCAATTCATATTGAGGAATTTGAAGTTGCAGCACGCGATACAAAACTTGGGCCTGAGGAAATTACGCGCGACATTCCTAATGTTGCGGAAGAAGCGTTAAGAAATCTTGATGAAGCTGGCATTATTTATATTGGTGCTGAAGTTCAACCAGGTGATATTTTAGTTGGAAAGATTACCCCAAAAGGTGAAAGTCCCATGACGCCGGAAGAAAAGCTTCTGCGTGCAATTTTTGGGGAAAAGGCATCCGATGTTCGTGATACTTCTATGCGTATGCCTCCTGGAACTTTTGGTACTGTTGTTGAAGTTCGCGTTTTTAATCGCCATGGCGTGGAAAAAGATGAACGTGCGATGGCAATTGAGCGTGAAGAAATTGAGCGTTTAGCAAAAGACCGTGATGATGAGCAGTCTATTCTTGATCGCAATGTTTATGCGCGCCTTACTGATATGTTGACAGGTAAAGTTGCTGTAGAAGGTCCGAAAGGCTTTTCGGGCAGCAAAAAGCTTGATAGTACAGTAATGGGGCATTATCCACGATCCCAGTGGTGGCAATTTGCTGTTGAGGATGAAAAGCTTCAAAATGAAATTGAAGCTTTGCGCAAGCAATATGATGAATCAAAAGAAGCATTACAACGTCGCTTTATGGATAAAGTTGAAAAGGTCCAAAGAGGTGATGAAATGCCTCCTGGTGTCATGAAAATGGTGAAGGTTTTTGTGGCTGTGAAGCGCAAAATCCAACCAGGTGATAAGATGGCAGGACGTCACGGGAATAAGGGTGTTGTTTCACGTATTCTTCCCGTAGAAGATATGCCATTTCTTGAAGATGGGACTCATGCTGATATCGTCTTGAATCCGCTTGGTGTGCCTAGTCGTATGAATGTTGGACAAATTCTTGAGACGCATCTTGGTTGGGCATGTGCGGGGATGGGCAAGAAGATTGGTGATTTGTTAGAATTGTATCAAGAGACTGGGGATATATTGCCGTTGCGTCAGCGTATTGAAAATCTTATGCCTGATGATAATCAAAATGAACCAGTCCGTCAGTATGATAATGAAAGCCTTTACAAATTGGCATTACAGATGAAGAAAGGGGTTTCAATTGCAACGCCTGTTTTTGATGGAGCACATGAGTCTGATATTAACATTATGCTGGAGGACGCAGGCTTAGATAGTTCAGGGCAGGTTACGCTTTATGATGGTCGTACTGGAGAGCCTTTTGATCGTCCAGTAACGGTGGGATATATTTACATGTTGAAATTGCATCACCTTGTTGATGATAAGATTCATGCACGTTCTATTGGTCCCTATTCACTTGTTACGCAGCAGCCATTAGGAGGCAAGGCACAGTTTGGTGGTCAGCGTTTTGGTGAAATGGAGGTTTGGGCACTTGAAGCTTATGGTGCTGCATATACTTTGCAGGAGATGCTAACAGTAAAATCAGATGATGTGGCTGGTCGAACGAAAGTCTATGAGGCAATTGTGCGTGGTGATGATACATTTGAGGCGGGTATACCCGAAAGCTTTAATGTGTTGGTAAAAGAAATGCGCTCACTTGCTCTTAATGTGGAGCTTGATGATGCGCGTGAACTTATTGCACAGCGGGCATTGTCTGATACAGCAGAATAATAATTCAAGGAGCGCAGTAGAAAAAGGCTGCGCTCTGATTATTTTAAGAGGCTCAATAACCTTATTAAGGTTATACAGGTCATTTTTAAAAGTAAATGTATTTTAAAGAAGATCTGTTATAAAACAAATGAGATATTACAACAGGTTCTAAGAATCTTTGAAGGAGAACAGCATGAACCACGAGGTCATGAATCTTTTCAATCCTCAAGCGCCAGCGCAGACATTTGACTCTATTCGCATTTCTATTGCGAGTCCTGAGAAAATTTTGTCCTGGTCGTATGGTGAGATTAAGAAGCCTGAGACTATTAATTATAGGACTTTTAAACCAGAGCGTGATGGTCTTTTTTGTGCACGTATATTTGGCCCTATTAAAGACTATGAATGTCTATGTGGCAAATATAAACGCATGAAGTATAAGGGCATTATTTGTGAAAAATGCGGTGTAGAGGTTACTCTTTCGCGCGTACGTCGTGAGCGTATGGGGCATATTGAACTTGCGGCACCTGTTGCGCATATATGGTTTCTTAAATCATTACCAGGTCGTATTTCTACACTTTTAGATTTAACTTTAAAAGATATTGAGCGGGTTCTTTATTTTGAGAATTATATTGTAACCGAACCAGGATTGACATCTCTTAAGCTCCATCAGCTTCTTTCTGAAGAAGAATATATGCTTGCTATTGATGAGTTTGGAGAAGATCAGTTTACAGCTATGATTGGCGCTGAAGCTATTTACGAGCTTTTAGCTGGTATGGAGTTAAATAAAATCGCCAATGATTTGCGTCTCGAATTAGCTGAAACAACTTCAGAGTTAAAGCAGAAAAAACTGATTAAACGACTTAAAATCGTTGAAAATTTTCTTGAATCTGGAAATAAGCCAGAGTGGATGATTATGAAAACAATTCCGGTTATTCCACCGGATTTGCGTCCATTGGTTCCGCTTGATGGTGGGCGTTTTGCAACATCAGATCTGAATGATCTTTATCGGCGGGTTATTAATCGTAATAACCGCTTGAAACGGCTGATTGAATTGCGTGCTCCTGGAATTATCGTGCGCAATGAAAAGCGTATGGTACAAGAAGCTGTTGATGCATTGTTTGATAATGGACGACGTGGGCGTGTGATTACTGGAGCCAATAAACGTCCTCTCAAGTCCCTATCAGATATGTTGAAGGGTAAGCAAGGACGTTTTCGTCAGAACTTACTTGGGAAGCGTGTTGATTACTCGGGGCGTTCTGTTATCGTGACGGGTCCTGAATTAAAATTGCATCAATGTGGTCTTCCCAAAAAAATGGCTCTTGAATTGTTTAAGCCTTTTATTTATGCGCGGCTTGATGCAAAAGGCTATTCATCAACGGTAAAGCAGGCAAAGAAGCTTGTTGAAAAAGAACACCCAGAAGTTTGGGATATCTTGGATGAGGTTATTCGTGAACACCCTGTTTTACTCAACCGTGCGCCAACATTGCACCGTTTGGGGATTCAGGCTTTTGAACCTATCTTAATTGAAGGCAAAGCTATTCAACTTCATCCACTGGTGTGTACTGCTTTTAATGCGGATTTTGATGGAGATCAGATGGCGGTTCACGTTCCGCTTTCTCTTGAAGCACAGCTTGAAGCCCGTGTTTTGATGATGTCGACCAATAATATTCTTCATCCGGCCAATGGTGCCCCAATTATTGTTCCCTCACAGGATATGGTTCTTGGTCTTTATTATCTTTCAATTGTTTCTGAAAAAGAACCAGGTGAAGGAATGGCTTTTTCTGACATAGGTGAGCTTCATTATGCCTTGGAAAATAAGGTTGTAACGCTTCATACGAAGATTAAAGGCCGTGTTAAGAATATGGGGAAGGATGGAAAAGAAGTTTCTAAACTTTATGATACGACACCTGGGCGTTTGATTATTGGTGAGCTTTTGCCAAGAAATTCGGATATCTCATTTGATATTGTCAATCAAGAAATGACGAAAAAGAATATTTCTAAAATGATTGATCATGTTTATCGGCACTGTGGACAAAAAGAGACGGTTATTTTTTGTGACCGTATTATGCAGCTTGGCTTTTCTTATGCTTGTCGTGCAGGAATTTCATTCGGTAAGGATGATATGGTTATTCCTGATAGTAAGTCGCGTTTAGTTGCAGAGACAGAAGCTTTGGCTAAGGAGTACGAACAGCAATATAATGACGGTTTGATTACACAAGGTGAAAAATACAATAAGGTTGTAGATGCTTGGGGTAAATGTACGGATCGCGTTGCAGATGAAATGATGAAACGTATTCAAGCCGTTGATTTTGATCCTAAAACAGGTCGTCAACGGCCGATGAATTCGATCTATATGATGTCGCATTCTGGAGCACGTGGTTCTGCTAACCAGATGAGACAATTGGCCGGTATGCGTGGATTAATGGCAAAACCATCGGGTGAAATTATTGAAACCCCCATTATTTCAAATTTTAAAGAAGGTCTAACTGTTAATGAATACTTCAATTCCACGCATGGTGCACGTAAAGGACTTGCTGATACTGCGTTAAAGACGGCAAACTCTGGTTATTTAACACGGCGTCTTGTTGATGTTGCACAGGATGCTATTATTTCAGCAGTTGATTGTGGTACCGCAAAAGGGCTTACCATGCAGCCAATTGTTGATGCAGGACAAATTGTTGCCTCCCTTGGGCAAAGGATTCTTGGTCGTACAGCGCTTGTTGATATCCTACATCCTGTCTCTGGAGAGGTTATCCTTGAAGGTGGAGCGATGATTGAGGAAGCTGATGTCGCGAAGATTGAAGAAGCTGGAATTCAATCTGTTCAAATTCGTTCTGCTTTAACATGTGAAACACGTCTTGGTGTTTGTGCAAAATGCTATGGTCGTGATTTGGCGCGTGGAACACCTGTTAATCAGGGAGAAGCCGTTGGTGTTATTGCTGCTCAATCCATTGGTGAGCCGGGAACACAGCTTACTATGCGTACTTTCCACTTAGGAGGAACTGCGCAGGTTGTTGATTCATCTTATTTAGAGGCATCTTATGAAGGTAAGGTGGAGATTCGTAATCGTAATGTGGTTCGTAACTCTGAAGGACATTTGGTTGTGATGGGGCGTAATATGGCTATCCTTATCAAGGATGAGTTAGGAAAAGAGCGCGTTGTACATCGTGTTAGCTATGGTGCCCATATTTTTGTTGATGATGGTGATATGGTTAAACGTGGCCAACGTATAGCAGAATGGGATCCTTACACACGTCCAATTTTAACGGAAGTTGAAGGCTATGTGGGTTTTGAAGATATGATTGATGGTTTATCTGTCACTGAAACAGCTGATGAATCTACGGGTATTACGAAGCGTTTGGTGATTGATTGGCGCGCTAATCCACGTGGTGCGGATCTTAAACCAGCCATTATTATCCATGCAGATAAAGAAGGTGAATCCATTGCTAAATTGTATAAGGGAGGTGAAGCCCGGTATATGATGTCAGTGGAAACTATTCTTTCTGTTGAGCTTGGTGCTCATGTTAAGGCTGGTGATGTTATTGCTCGTTTGCCAATGGAAAGTGCCAAGACGAAAGATATTACGGGTGGTTTACCACGTGTGGCTGAGCTTTTTGAAGCGCGTCGTCCAAAGGATCATGCGATTATTGCTGAAGTAAGTGGTACGATTCGATTCGGCCGTGGTTATAAGAATAAACGTCGTATCATTATTGAACCAAATGATGAAACTCTTGAGGCAGTAGAATATTTGATTCCAAAAGGTAAGTTGTTTCACTTCCAAGAAGGTGATCAAATTGAAAAGGGAGATTATATCCTTGATGGAAATCCAGCACCTCATGATATCTTGGCGATTAAGGGGGTTGAAGCTTTGGCATCTTATCTTGTTAATGAGATTCAGGAGGTTTATCGTTTGCAGGGAGTTCTTATTAATGACAAGCACATTGAAGTGATTGTTCGTCAAATGTTGCAAAAAGTTGAAATTACTGAATCTGGAGATTCTGGTTATATTCCAGGTGATAATGTTGATCGTATTGAACTTGATGAAATCAATGATAATTTGATTGCAGAAGGGAAGAAACCTGCATCTGGTAATCCCATTCTTCTTGGAATTACAAAAGCTTCTCTTCAAACGCCTTCTTTCATTTCAGCGGCATCGTTTCAGGAAACAACACGTGTTCTTACTGAAGCAGCAGTTTCTGGTAAAATTGATACTTTGCAAGGACTTAAAGAGAACGTTATTGTCGGTCGTCTTATTCCAGCAGGTACAGGTGGTACGATTTCTCAAATCCGTCGTATTGCTGCCGTTCGTGATGATTTGATTGTAGATGAGCAGCGTAAGTCTAGTAATAACGAAGTGGCAAAGGCTATGTTGACAAATATGACAACTGGGGCTGTTGCTGAATAATTTAAATATAACATCACATAATAAAAAAACGTCTGAATAGAAAGTTCAGACGTTTTTTTATCTCGAAATGTAGAAGTTGCATATTTTCCTGAAAATATCAAAAATTATAAGGCGATAGTTATTTTAAACATCTTTAGTAGCTTATTATTTTGTAATGATGCTTATCTTTTTTGTTGCTTTATTTTAAAGTTTCTTAATTTGCTAAAAGCAGTATAGAATTTTTCCAAAATATGTGAAGCTCAAAAGCCATATTCAAGGAAAAGAGTTGATTATCTACAAATCGAATAATGATTGATTTTGAATTTTAGGAAAATTGTTGATTGATATCTTCTATAAAGATTTTAAAGGACTTATAATGAAAGATCGATAGTCTTTTCTGTAATCTAAAAAATAATTGATTCTCTACTATACAATACTTGTATGACAAGAATGTATCTTCTTCTAAATTAGAATGCAGGAGAGTAGAGATTAGAGTGCTCACTAAGTATTATAAAAAATAGACATATTTCTTATCACAATGAGAGCTATGAAGACAGAATGAAAAAATGTACGAATATTATTCAATTGGAAAATTAACACGTGAGTTTTCAATAACAGCTCGGACTTTGCGTTATTATGAAGAAGAGGGACTTCTTATTCCTTTTCGGCGTGGAAATACACGGCTTTATACACAAACGGATCGTCATAAGTTAAAACAAATTCTGCGTGCTAAAAGAGTTAAATTTTCGTTGTCTGAAATATCTGATATGTTGACAATGGTTGGAAAACCACCTGATGATGAGAAAAAGCTTAAGAAATTAATTGCAGGAATTCATAAAAAACGAGCTGATTTAAAGCAGATGCAGCATGATATTGATGATCTTCTACAGGATTTAGAACGAATTGAGGAGAGTTTTTTTGAGAGCTTAGCGGAGTTGGGGGTTAATCATTGATTATAAAATTTATTTCATCTGCTTTTAGACAATTTTTTTCTATTAAAAGAGATGGGTTATACTATCTCTAAGGGGAATCTTTAACACTACGTGAAATGTGTAAGTTATTTAAAGAAATAGAGTGTTCGAAAAAAGCTGCGAAGGTATTTTCGCAATATATTGTCCTTGATAAGTAAAAAAATTATTTTTCATAAAGAAAGTAAAAACAATGGCAGTCTCTCCTATGAGTGTTTTTCAATCTATTTTATCACGAAAGTCAATTCGCGCTTTTACTGATCAGCCAGTTAGTTTGGAAACAATCAAAGAAATCTTAAAACTTGCAGCACGTGCACCATCTGGAACAAATATTCAGCCATGGCAAGTGATTGTGCTTACAGGAAGTGTATTACAGAAAGTAGGGCAAGAGCTTTCACAACTTGTGCTTTCAGGTGTAAAAGGAGAGCGTGAGTATAGTTATTATCCACGTCAGTGGCGTGAGCCTTATATTTCAAGGCGTCGAAAAGTTGGTTTGGATCTTTATCAGAGTCTTGGAATTCAAAAAGGTGATGAAGAAAAAATACTTCATCAAAAGGCGCGAAATTTTTTATTTTTTGATGCACCTGTAGGACTCTTATTTACAATGGATCACGACATGGAAATGGGGAGTTGGCTTGATTTGGGTATGTTTATGCAGACCATTATGTTAGCTGCACGTGGATTTGGATTAGATACCTGTCCTCAAGCTGCTTTTGCTGATTATCATAAACAGATTCGTACGCTTTTATCTATTCCTTCTGATCGCCATATTATCTGTGGTATGGCACTTGGTTATCGCGATATGAGTGCTCCAGAAAACAATTTTGAGACAGAACGAGAACCGTTAGAAAACTTTGTACGTTTCATTGAAACATATCCATAAAATATTTTATATAATTAAGCATACGTTTTGAAGAACTTGGTGCATTATGAAAAATATTTCCGATAAGAATTTCGCATCCTTATTGAATTTTAATATTGCATATTAACACTTATTTTACTACGTTTGAAACATTAAGAGCGGTGGCTCTAGGGGCATTGTCCGTTTTTTGAAGGTGAGTCTAATGGAAAACACTATAGAGAGAAAGTGTTGGGTGGTAGCAAGACGAGCGACATTCGTGTTTATTGCTGTCATTTTTTTAGTTTATCTCGCAATTTGATTTTAAACGGGACAAACGTTATGAAAAAGCATATATGCTCAAGCTGTACTATAGTTTTGAGGTGATACGTGTTTCTATCTGTTTTTGAACTTTTTAAAATTGGGATTGGTCCTTCTAGCTCACATACGATGGGACCGATGACAGCTGCTAATATGTTTTTGCAAAAGATAGGAGATTTTTCTCGGTCGTCTGATATTCAAGTTTCTCGTATACGTGTTTATCTTTATGGTTCTTTAGCTTTCACGGGTATTGGTCATGCAACAGATAGGGCTATCATATTAGGACTTTTAGGAGAAAAAGCTTCTACTGTTGATCCTGATAGCATGGGGGGATTGTTAGAAAAAGTTATACGTGAAAAAAAAGTGCAACCAGAAGGATATCCCGCTTATCAGTTTGATGTGCAGCATGATCTTATTTTTGAACGAAAGAAAATCCTCCCAGGACATACAAATGGACTAGCCTTTGAAGGGCTTAATACTGATGGGAATGTTCTGTTGCGGCAGATTTATTATTCTATCGGTGGTGGCTTTGTTGTGACTGAGGATGAATTAAGCCATATGAATGATAATATACAACCAGAAATATTAGAGGTGCCATATCCATTTGATTCTGCTGGTGCAATGTTATCAATGGCAGAAAAATCAGGACTTTCAATTGCTGAAATGAAGCGCTTAAATGAAGAAACAAAGATAGAGCGTTCTTCTCTTGATACAGGGCTTGATGAAATTTTTTCAGCGATGACAAATTGCATTGATAGAGGTCTGTCACAAGAAGGTGAGTTGCCTGGTGGATTGCGTGTTCTAAGGCGTGCTAAAAAGCTTCATGAAACGCTTTTGGAAAATCAAAAGAAAAATCGCAATTATCCACTTTGGGCAAATGATTGGCTTTCGGTATATGCCATAGCAGTCAATGAGGAAAATGCAGCAGGTGGTCGTGTTGTTACAGCTCCAACAAATGGGGCAGCTGGTGTTGTCCCAGCAGTTTTGCGTTATTATCTTCAATTTAATGATGATTCAGATCGAGAGGGAATACATAATTTTCTATTAACGGCAGCAGCTATAGGCGGTGTTATCAAACATAATGCCTCTATTTCTGGTGCAGAAGTTGGGTGTCAAGGTGAAGTTGGAACGGCATCTTCAATGGCCGCAGCAGGGTTGACCGCAGCGTTAGGTGGAACGCCAGCTCAAATTGAAAATGCGGCAGAAATTGCGCTTGAACATCATTTGGGAATGACATGTGATCCTGTTGCAGGTCTTGTACAAGTTCCTTGTATTGAGCGTAATGCAATGGGAGCTGTTAAGGCGGTAACGGCTTCTTCTCTTGCATTATATGGTAATGGAGATCATTTTGTTTCTCTTGATGCTTGTATAGAAACAATGCGCCAAACTGGTCATGATATGAGTGAACGCTATAAAGAGACAAGTAAAGGTGGTCTTGCAGTCAATACAATATCTTGTTAGGAGCTGAAACATTTTTCAATCCATAACTGGAATTTTTGGGAGGGGGATCGTATTTCCTGATAAAGCTTATGTTTTTTTGTTACTTATAAATCAAAATTCCACTTTAATGCAACAGCAGCTTGAAATAAATTCGAGATGATTCAGTGTTTTCTTAACGAATAGTAGCTTTGGCATGCAAGTTTGGAGGGGGAGTAGTATCAGTATCTATCTGATTTGTCTCTAAAATGGGAAAAAGTCTAATTTAGAAAAAATAAAAAAGCGTAAAGTAAAATTAGTGATCAGTCTGCCATTATTTTTTAGCTGGGTTTTATGGCTTTTAAAAGTTTCCATAGCCATATCTTTTAAGTAATGGAAGATTATACCTGAGTATCCAAGGAAAATTTGTGTTAAATCTGAATAATTATGATGAGGAGAGAGAATTTTAAAGATTTTAATTTTTAGAAGTGAAGATCTTTTGATACCTAGTATGGTAAAAAATACTTTGAAAAGAAATGCTAATTTACAATAATTAAGAGATATATTGGAAATATCTTTTTTATTTATAAATTCTGTACCGTCAAAAAACTAAAATAAATAATAGCGTATACATTAAAAAATATTTATCAAAATTCTCATGAGAATAGAATGCACACGATAGAACATTATCGTGTTACTCATTCATGAGTTTGTTTTAAAGAAATATCTCTCAACGCTCCCAAACTCATTTCGCGATGGCACCTGTGAATGGTATAACAGTAAATCCATTGAGCTGTCCCCATCTTTATGCTTAATAAAAAGAGTACGCTGGCACGATTACACACTTTACCATCCCCCCCTGTATGGGACCAAAGCCCTTGGCATTTAAAACGGTTCATTATAGGCATTTTGAGTCTTTTTGGTACGGTCTCACGCCACACACTAATCTCGCTCGTAATATGCAAGAGAACGGTTTGGATTGATTCAACATAAACAAATTTCAAATGAGAGAATCTTACGATATTCGAGATTCTTATCTAACATGCAAAATAATGAACTATCTTTATAAATCAGTATCTTGCATATGAATAGTGTAATGTAAGTTTTCCATGAATGGTATAAAACCTATAGAGTATTAGCAGCTTTATTTATAGAGGGAGAAGACCAGCACTATCATCCTTTTTTTATAGTTTAATGCCAATCTTGCTCGTGATGAGCAAGCGAACGATTTTGACTGATTGAATATAAGAAGGAAAATAAGAGAATTTTACGAAAACTTCTTATTCAATATGCAAAAAATAAATTATAAATTAAAATCTTATGGAAATCGTTATCATGATATTTAATCTGATAATTTCTTTTACGTTTTTTCATCGATAGTATTTATATTTCCCAATTTTCGTTGTCTGTTAAAAGAAATAAAAGTAAGAGGAGTTAGATTATTTTTTACAGCGTTTATGTTGTAGAGGAGACCGTTATTAAGAGGGAGTTTCTTTATTGAACTTTTACAATAATCCCTAAAATGATAAGCTTTCATCCAATGAAGCTATTCATTTTTTTCCAAAAAGATATCAAGAATAATTTTTATATTAAATCAAAAGTGGAAAAATATTGGGTGTTTTTTATGTCCTTAATAATGGTTTTATTGAAAGCTTGGAGGTATTAGATAGTTGGAAAAGCTGTCAGCACAATTCCATAATTTAAGAAAAAAGTATGTTTATCAAAGGGTTTTCTAAGGCTGTAGATAATGGTTAATAATAAAATAATTTTTTAGAGATGGTCTGTAGAATTAAATATTTGTTGCTCCTAGACGGATTTTAATAGGCACATTACCAGTTTGGCTAGCAACGCGTAAATGAATGCGTACAGGAGGCATTACGAGACGACGATTGCGTATTGTTTGGCAAATGAGAAGGTTAACAAGAGATTGTGTATCTAATGCAGTCGAATTATATTTTAAACCAGTAAGTTTTGCGGCAGCATCGTGAAGAGAACGCAATGAAAGGAGGGATGATTGCTTCAATAAAATTTCTTTTTTATGGAATGAAGCAAAAGCATTATCTGTCATAATACTATCCTTAACGCAGAATTCAAAAATTTTTAGTAGGCTACAGTATAGCAGTTAAAATTTGCTTTCTTTAATGTAGAGCAGGCATCAAATGCAGCTTTTTTTGATTGAAACCCTGTAAAGCGCGCTCGGTAATAACGCTGCCCACTTTTTTCAAACAGTTGCATGTGTGAAGATGCGTGCTTTAAAGTAGAAAAAGCTATATTTTTTGCTTTTAAAAGTAAAGTTTTTGCTTGTTCTTCACTAGGAAGAGAACCAATTTGGATAGCCCATCCGGCATTTGTGGACAAAGAGGCTGTTACAATTTTATGAGTCTCAACTGGTATAGTTTTTTGAGGGTTTGGTATTGGTATAATTACCTTATTTACAGCCGTTATCGCGATATTGGAGTTTTTAGGTTGTTCTGCAAATGCTGTCAACATAGTCGAAATTTCATCGTCAAAATTACTTGAATCAGCTTTAATGGTCGGTATAGGAGTATTGGCGCCAGTCGGTAAGTGATAGCGTACAGAAGCCATTAAACGTTCACCACTTTTCATTTGGCTTGCTTTAGGCAAATATTGATTCAATAGGCTAGCCATATGCTCGTCACGTGCAGTAGATGATTTCCCTCCCATAACAACAGCGACAACAGAGCGCCCATCAAGACGCATTGAAGTTGCTAAATTAGAACCTGACATTTGTGTGTATCCTGTTTTAATTCCATCGACACCTTTCATTATTTTAACGAGTTTATTGTGGCTGTTAATTTTATGCCCACGGAAATTAAAACTTTTTGTTTTGAACAATTTATATTGTTTTGGAAAATGTTTACGTAAAGCTAATGACAAAGTCGCTATATCTCGTGCTGTAGAATAATTGTGCACATCCGGAAGTCCTGAAGCATTTGCGAAATGTGTATGTTTCATGCCAAGTTTACGAGCTTTTATAGTCATCATTTGAGCGAATTTTTTTTCACTACCTCCAAGATATTCTGCAATGGCAGCAGCAACATCATTTGCGGATCTTGTAATGAGTGCTTTAGCTGCTGATTCTGCAGAAATTGTTTGGCCTGCTTTAAACCCAATTTTTGTCGGTGGACGCATTGCTGCATAATGTGAAACGGGAATTGGTGTATTTGGTGTCACACGACGCATCTGCATAGCTTCAAAGAGTAAGTACAATGTCATCATCTTTGTTAAAGAAGCAGGATAACGTTTCAGTGTTGCATTGGCTTGAAATAGAGTTTTTCCCGTAGTAGCATCTATAACAATAGCCGCATACTTATCAGGATAGGCTCCTTGAGGTGTGGCTGATGCCCAACAGTAAGAAAAAGCTAACACAACAAAAGAAATTGCTATTGTTTTACAGTAGCGCATAATTTTTTGATAATTAATATACACTTGCAGTATCCTATTTCTCCATTTATCCTGAAAAACTTCTATAAAGCTTCCTTTTCTGTAATTTGTTGATGCAGTTTAGACGAATGGTATTACTAATTTGTTTACAGAAGTTATTTTATGAGTGAGTGATTGAAGTCTAACCATAGAGGGAATCTTTTTCTAATACATACAGGTATTGCAATAGTCATGAAAGAATTTAAAATTAATAAAAAATGTGCTGCATGGAAAACGATAATGGGACAGATCCTCATAATAAACTCTATAGCTCATATTATGCATAATGAAAAGGGCAAGAATTGGGATGAAGTTAGGCATGGTGCGGTTATAATGCCTAAGGCTAGAGCAAAACTTGAAAAACCTAAATTATGTCGAGTTTTTTTGCTTAATGATGATTACACACCTATGGATTTTGTTGTTTTCGTTTTGAAGAACTTTTTTAAAAAAAGTTTCGAAGAGGCAACGCGAATAATGTTAAATGTTCATCACAGTGGGATAGGAGAATGTGGAACTTATACTTATGAAGTCGCTGAAATGAAAATATTACAAGTGAGGGAATGTGCGCGTCAAAATGAACATCCGTTACAATGTGTAATGGAATGGAAGTGAGGAATTATGCCATCTTTTACACCTAGTCTTGAAGAGGTTTTGCATCGTGCATTAACAATTGCTACTCAAGCACGGCATGAATACGCAACATTAGAGCATCTTCTACTTGCGCTGTTAGATGATGCCGATGCAAATTCCGTTATTCAGGCTTGCCAAGTAGATGTGGAGGAATTGCGAGAGCGCTTAACCAATTATCTTCGCTCAGAGTTAGATGAACAGATTAGAGCTGATGAGGATACGAAGCCTACAGCTTTTTTCCAGCGTGTTATCCAACGTGCGGTGATTCATGCACAATCAGCTGGAAAAGATGAAGTGTCGGGGGCAAATGTTCTTGTTGCAATTTTTTCTGAACGTGAAAGCCATGCAGCATATTTTCTTCAAGAAATGGGAATGACACGCTATGATGCTGTACGTTTTATTTCGCATGGTATCACACGTGATGATGGGTTATCCATGTTACTTGAAGGACTTGAAGAGCAATTAGATCAGCAGATTTCGGATAATGGTGAAAGAGGAACAAGTGCTTTAACGAATTATTGTGTTGACCTCAATTGTAAAGCACTTAATGGAAAAATTGATTTATTAATTGGCCGTGAAATAGAAATTTCACGCATGATTCAGATTTTATGTCGAAGGTCAAAAAACAATCCGCTTTTGGTTGGTGATCCTGGAGTGGGGAAAACCGCTATAATTGAGGGATTAGCAAAGCGCATTGTTGATGGGCAAGTGCCTGAAGTTTTATCAAATGCAACAATATTTTCTCTTGATATGGGGGGACTTGTTGCTGGTACACGTTATCGCGGTGATTTTGAAGAACGCTTAAAGCAAGTTATTAAAGAGTTTGAGCTGTATCCAGATGCTATTTTATTTATTGATGAAATTCATACCTTAATTGGAGCAGGAGCGACATTAGGGGGAAATATGGATGCAGCAAATCTTTTAAAACCTGTATTATCTTCTGGAACTATGCGATGTATTGGTTCGACGACTTACAGAGAATATCGCAAATTCTTTGAACAAGATCGTGCTTTAGAGCGTCGTTTTCAGAAGATTGATATTAATGAACCTTCTGTTACAGATGCGATTAAGATTTTGCAGGGGATGAAGCCTTACTTTGAAGATTTTCATCAGATTAAATATACAGATCAGGCGATGAAGGCATCCGTAGAATTATCTTCACGTTATATAATTGACCGTAGGTTACCTGACAAAGCAATTGATATTATTGATGAAAGTGGCGCAGCGCAAAAGCTTTTGCCACAAAAACAACGCAAGAAGAGTATAGGTGTTAAAGAAATTGAGGCTACTGTTGCTACAATTGCAAGAATTCCACCAAAAACAGTTTCTCGGAATGATCAGAAGATATTGAGTAAGCTTGAAAGAGAACTCAAACATGTTGTTTATGGGCAAGATCAGGCAATTTCCGTCTTAGTTTCATCCATAAAATTGGCGCGAGCAGGTTTACGCGAACCGGATAAACCAATAGGAAGTTATTTATTTTCAGGACCAACAGGTGTAGGAAAAACTGAAGTTGCAAAACAGCTTGCATCATCTTTAGGCATTGAATTATTGCGTTTTGATATGTCAGAATATATGGAACGGCATACGGTAGCACGTTTAATCGGAGCTCCTCCAGGTTATATAGGGTTTGATCAAGGAGGTCTTCTTACAGATGCTGTTGATCAGAAGCCTCACGCGGTCCTATTGCTAGATGAGATTGAGAAAGCACATCCAGAGTTATTTAATATTTTATTGCAGGTAATGGATTATGGTAGATTAACAGACCATAATGGTAAGAAAATTGATTTCCGCAATGTTATTTTGATTATGACAACCAATGCTGGTGCTTCAGATATGGCAAAATCAGCTATTGGATTTGGGAAAGTACATCGTGATGGTGAGGATATAGAAGCAATCAATCGGTTATTTACACCAGAGTTTCGTAATCGGTTAGATGCAATTATTCCGTTTGCACCTTTATCTCATTTAATCATCAATCAGATAGTGCAAAAATTTATTTTTCAGCTTGAAGCACAATTAGCTGATAGGGGAATTTGTTTTGAATTAAGCCCTTCTGCAACTTTATGGCTTTCCAATAAGGGATACGATTCTCAGATGGGAGCACGCCCATTAGGGCGTGTTATACAAGAATATATTAAAAAGCCATTAGCTGATGAAATTTTATTTGGAAAGTTACGCAACGGTGGCATTGTTCGCGTATTGACACAAAAATCAAATGGCAAAAAAGAAAGCTTACAGTTAGAAATTTCATCTTCCGATATATCTGCAAGTTCAAAGAAAAGTAAAATGGAAAATTTTACAAAAAAACGTGTAGGAAAAAAAAGCACAACAACTTAAGAGTGTGTTATAAGGCTGCACGGATTTTCTTTGCATTCTCTTCAAGTATTTCTGTGGGCGTTATTATATTATTATGAGGGGTAAGTTCTATTCCCTCCATACGTGGTATAATATGGAAATGGAGGTGATAAACGGTTTGTTGACTAGCTGCTTCATTAAATTGCATGACAGTTATGCCATCTGCTTGAAAGGCTTTTTTGACGGCATTTGCAATTTTTTGAACAGCTTTAATAACAGGAAATAATGTTTCAGTATCTGCATCAAGTAAGTTTCTAGAGCCTTTTTTAGGAATGACCAGCGTATGACCTGGTGCCTGTGGCATGATATCCATAAATCCAATAACATCATCATCTTCGTAGACACGAACAGAAGGGATTTCATTGCGAATCAATTTAGCAAAAATATTGTTATTATCATAAGCTTGTTTCATACAAATATTTCCTTTTATTGCAAGTTTAAGATTTTAATTAAAAACGAAAAAATACAAATTTTATCAGAGTGTAAGACAAAGAAGTGTTTTGACTTTAGTTATATTTAGGATGGTGCACTGTCTTATATAAAGGCTTAGATTTCTATGATGGCTTCAACTTCTACAGGAACATCCATAGGAAGAGAGGAAACACCAATAGCAGAACGGGCGTGTTTTCCAATTTCACCAAGAATATTGACGAATAAATTAGAAGCTCCATTGGCAACAAAAGGAATATCGGTAAAATGAGAATCTACAGCCACAAAAACAGTAATTTTTACCACACGTTTTATTTTATTTAAGTCACCCAGAGTTGCTTGGAGTTGAGCGAGAATATTGAGAGCGCAAGCTTCGGATGCTTTTTGGGCTTGTTCGGTATTCACAGTTGCACCAACTTTACCGATGGCTATTGGTTTTCCATTAATAAGAGGGAGTTGTCCAGAAATAAAGAGTTGATTGCCACTTTGTGAAGTGGTGATGTAATTGGCAAGGGGGGAGATTACTTCAGGAAGAGTGATTCCGAATTTCTCTAAGTTTTTTTCAATCATATTGGTCATAATTTAAACTCCATAGCTGCTCTATAATACATTCATTGTATAATCTATTTTTTGATTTAAGGAAATGTGTGGTTAATTGAGAAATTAGCCTTTTTTGCCTTATTGTATGATGTTATGCAACGGGGATAAAGTTTGGAATTTGGGAATGATTAGATCATTATTTATAATAATTTTATATATTGTTTTTTTATGTACAGCGAGAGCTGAAGAGCCTATTTTTATTGTGCCTCATCGAGCAATTTATGATTTTCATCTCGATAGCGTTTCTCATGACATGACAATTTCTGCGATGTCAGGGCGAATGGTTTACGAGCTTACTGGTTCGGCATGCCAAGGCTATAGCACACGTTTTCGTTTTATTAGTCGTATTCACATTGAAGATATGCCGGTACGTTTAACGGATCAACAGACGACGAGTTATGAAACAGGAGACAGCCGTACATTTCGTTTTAATATTACAGATCAAGAGGGAGAAGAGGTTGCGCATCGTGCTGAGGGGGTCGCGAAGCGTACTCAAGATGGTATTACAGTTACCTTAAAAAAGCCAAAAGAAAAAGAGTATAAGCTTGCAATGGCTGAATTTCCAATGATGCAACTAAAAAATATTATCCGCCATGCAAAAGCAGGGCATCATTTTTACAATGTTACTGTATTTGATGGGACAAATAAAGCAGATAAAGTTATAAAAGAAAGTATCGTCATAGGGGAAAAGAAGGCGCTTTTATCTGATAGCGAAACGGAAAAAGTGAGAAAATTGGATAAAGATGAATATTGGCCTGTTACAATTTCTTATTTTGATGATGGAGAAAATAAAGATGGTTTGCCGGTTTATCGTAGCAGTTTTCTCTTACATGAGAATGGTATCATGCGTGATCTTCATATAGATTATGGAACTTTTTCAGTGCGTGCAAAATTGAACAGTCTCGAATTCTTGGAACTTGGAAAAGATCTTACTCAATGTGAAAATGCAAATATTAAATGATTAAAGAAAATGACTTGAAAAAGAATCAAATATTAGTATGTTTGCGCTATTCCACACGCGGAGTTTGGGTGTTTGCAAATAATTTGTGAGAAAATTCTAGCAAGCATCTGCCGGTAGTAGGTTTTCCTGCTTTTTCCGCGGAGGTTGAACCGGAAAGGATAAGATTTATGGCACTACCCGATTTTACTATGCACCAGCTTTTAGAAGCAGGTGTTCATTTTGGTCACCAGACTCATCGTTGGAATCCCAAAATGACTCCCTATATTTATGGTCAGCGTAATAATATCCATATTATTGACCTTGCTCAGACCGTTCCGCTTTTACACCAAGCGCTTAAACTTGTTTCAGATACTGTTGCGCGTGGTGGTCGTATTCTCTTTGTTGGTACGAAACGGCAAGCATCTGACATTATTGCTGATGCGGCGAATCGTTCTGCCCAGTATTACGTTAATGCACGCTGGCTTGGCGGCATGCTCACAAACTGGAAAACGATTTCCAATTCGATACATCGTTTGCGAAAGCTTGACAAAATTCTTGCTGCTGAGGCGCAAGGTTTTACCAAAAAAGAACGTTTAAATCTTGAACGTGACCGTGAAAAGCTTAATCGTGCGCTTGGTGGTATTAAAGATATGGGATCTGTTCCAGATCTTATATTTGTCATCGATACGAATAAAGAAAATATTGCCCTTCAGGAAGCAAAACGTTTAGGCATTCCTGTTATTGCTATTATTGATACAAATTGCGATCCTGATGATGTAACGCATCCGATACCAGGTAATGATGATGCTTCACGTGCAATTTCTCTTTATTGCGATCTTTTTGCTCGTGCCGCCCTTGATGGTATTGCACGCCAGCAAGGAGCAATGGGTATCGATTTAGGAGCTCAAGTTGATGCGCCTGTGGAGCCTATTTTGGAAGAAAATGCGGTTGCAGAAGTTTCTGAATAATATAAAACGCCTAATTAAGGTACTTTTATTGTCTAAAGAAGAAGTTATAGGCGTGCAGAGGGGTTTTGCACGCTTTCACTATTACAAAATAAAGAGGCAAATATGAGCATTACTGCTGCACAAGTAAAAGAACTTCGAGAACTATCTGGCGCTGGTATGATGGACTGTAAAGCCGCTCTAGCTGAAACCAGTGGTGATATGGAAGCTGCTGTTGATTGGCTTCGTAAAAAAGGAATAGCTAAAGCAGATAAAAAGGCCGGTCGTACAGCAGCTGAAGGATTAATCGGAGTCGTATCAAAAGATTTAAATGCGGTTTTGGTTGAGATTAATTCTGAAACAGATTTTGTTGCACGCAATGCCGGATTCCAAGATATCGTGCGCAATGTAGCAACTGCTGCTTTAGATACGCCAGGTGATGTTGAATCTGTTTCTGTTTCTCTTTATCCAGGTTCTGAGAAGACTGTAGAGCTTACGATTAAAGATGCAATTGGTACAATTGGCGAAAATATGACATTTCGTCGTTCCGCTAAATTGTCTGTTGAGAATGGTGTTGTTGCGACTTATATACACAATAGTGTAGCTGATGGTCTTGGTAAGCTTGGTGTTTTGGTTGCAATTGAAACAACAGGAAATAAAGAGGCTGCTCTTGCTTTTGGTCGGCAGGTTGCGATGCATATTGCAGCAACCAATCCCTTAGCGCTTACAGCACAAGATGTTGATGCTGCTGCTGTTGAACGTGAAAAAGCAATTTTTTCAGATCAAGCACGTCAGTCTGGAAAGCCTGAAAATATCATTGAAAAAATGGTAGAAGGACGTATGCGTAAGTTTTTTGAAGAGGTTGTTTTGCTTTCTCAAGCTTTCGTTATGAATCCTGATATGACTGTTGAGGCAGCTTTAAAGGATGCTGAAAAATCAATTGGTGCACCAGCAAAAATTACAGGCTTTATTCGTTTTGCATTGGGTGAAGGTGTGGAAAAAGAGGAGTCTGATTTTGCTGCAGAGGTTGCTGCTGCTGTAAAAGGCTAGTTATTGCAAACTCTTGATTAGAGATTTAAAGTCATATCGTTGGTTGTAGAATCTCTGATGGGGACAATGTAATTGTTGAGAGGGCGTCACGTGAAAAAAGTGGTGCCCTTCGTGATGTCAAAAGCAAAAAGTAAATGTGCTTTTGGGGAGATTATTAATGGCATTAGCACTTCCGTATAAACGTATTCTTTTAAAGGCTTCTGGCGAAGCTCTTATGGGGGGGCAAAGTTTTGGCATTGATGTTTCTGTTGTAGATCGTATTGCCGCTGATATTGCAGAAGTGCGCACAATGGGGATAGAAGTTGCGGTTGTTATCGGTGGGGGAAATATTTTTCGTGGCGTTGCTGTTGCTTCACATGGTGGAGACCGAGTGACAGGTGATCATATGGGAATGCTTGCAACTGCTATCAACTCTTTAGCATTGCGAACATCTTTGACAAAATTAGGGGTTGAAACTGTTGTACTCTCTGCGATTGCTATGCCACAAATTTGTGAAAGTTTTTCGCAACGTAAAGCAATAGCTTATATGAATCAGGGAAAAGTTGTTATTTTTGCGGGCGGTACAGGAAATCCATTTTTTACCACTGATTCTGCTGCTACTTTACGTGCAGCTGAGATTGGTGCGGACGTCCTTCTTAAAGGAACACAAGTTGATGGTATTTATTCAGCAGATCCAAAGATAGACCCTACGGCTAAGCGTTTTGACCAATTAACACATGTTGAAGTGTTACAATGGGGATTATCTGTTATGGATTCAACGGCGGTCACTTTAGCACGTGAGAACAATGTACCGATTATTGTGTATTCCATTCATGAAAAAGGCGGTTTGGCTAAGGTCTTGAATGGAACAGGACGCTTTACAATAGTATCAGAATAAGGGTAAGCTTCAAAGGACAATTGAAGGAGACAGAAATATGAATGTTACATCAATTATGGATGATCTGAAACGTCGCATGGATGGTGCTATTACGGCTTTTAAACATGAATTAGGTGGTTTGCGGACTGGACGTGCATCGGCCAGTTTATTAGAGCCGTTGACCGTTGAATCTTATGGTTCTGTTGTGCACATAAATCAGGTTGCTAATATTTCTGTTCCCGAACCTCGGATGCTTTCTGTTTCTGTATGGGATAAAACGATGGTAGGAGCTGTAGAGCGCGCTATTCGCGATTCTGGTCTTGGTTTAAATCCCATAACTGATGGTACGAATTTACGTATTCCTTTGCCTGAGTTGAATGAAGAGCGCCGTAAAGAGCTTGTAAAAATTGCACATCACTATGCAGAGCAAGCGCGTGTTGCTACACGTCATGTTCGTCGGGATGGTATGGACAATTTGAAAAAGTTAGAAAAAGATGGTGAAATTGGACAAGATGAAGCCCATAGTTTGTCTGAAAAAGTTCAAAAACTCACAGATGAAACGATTGCTGATATTGATAAAATTTTAGCCGTAAAAGAATCTGAAATTATGCACGTTTAAGACGATTTTGTTGTTAGAAAAGGATGTTTACTCCCAGCCTGTAAATTGTTTCTATAGATAAGGGAAGTGGTGTGCTCTGTGATAACAAGGTGTGATGCAGGAAGGTATTTTATCATTTTGATATGGGAGAGATTGATTTGAAAGGGCAGATGTTTTAATTTTTTAATCTGCGTGGTAAATCATGTCCTTTGCTGGAAGACGCTATTGAGCAGCATGGTGAAGGCTTTCAGTTTAGCATGTCTTTGTTAAACAGCATAATAAAAGCATTCTTAGAAATTATTTAAATATTCTAAGATGAGGGTTGGGGAAAGAATATAACACAAAAAAACAAGCCTAACCTTTCTCTTATTTTCCATTATAAAACATGTGAGTATAATCGATGAAGCAGATGCTATATGGTGTAATTCGTTTTTTTACGACGAATATTTGATAGAGAAGTGTTTTTATATGAAACCTATATTAGTTAATTTATATGGGGCATAGGTAGCTGCTTTTTCATTTTATATTTGAGAAAATATTAAAAAAATATTTTAGGATCAATCTTGACGGAGATTTTCGAAGCTGTTTTCATTGATTATTTGTCTCATAAGCGCTATCTTGGTAAACTGAATTGTTTATGATAAATTATAAGGGAGATTTATACAAGTATGAAATAAAAATATTGCGTAGGGAGGTTTTTCTTACGTCAATTTTAGAGCTTGCATTTTCTATTTTTATTGTTTGGATGTTGTTTTGTCTAATTTGGTTTATCGTGTTCTGACAGCTTTTGTGCTTGGTTTTATTGCATTGTATCTAACATGGTTGGGAGGAATCTCCTTTTTTTTATTTGTATGGTGTATTGGCGGTTTTGTTCTTTATGAGTGGATGAGTATTACTAAAGAGAAATGGTGTATTTTACAAAAAATATTAGCAAGTACCTTTTATTTGATCTTTGGCTTTTTTTTAGTGTTGAGTGTATCTGCTTCATTGATTTTTTGTGTTTTAATCGTTTTGGCTGCGGTGTTGGCTATTATATCTATAAAAAAGAGTGGTTGGGTTTTTTGTGGTTTTTTATATGCATCTTTTCCTGTTGTTGCTTTATGCTTTCTACGGGATCATGAAATATTGGGGTTCCAAGTTGTTATTTTCTTATTTACGATAGTGTGGGGAACAGATATTGGCGGGTATTTTATCGGACGTGCATTAGGTGGACCTAAATTAGCACCACAATTTTCTCCTAATAAAACATGGTCAGGAGCACTTGGTGGTACATTTGTCGGAGTTTTCGGTGGTATATGGGCTGCTTTTGGATTTTTTGATATAAATTTAGCAAGTTTTTTTGTGCCACTCCTTACACTTGTTTTGTCAATTGTTTCACAATTGAGTGATTTAGGGCAATCATGGCTCAAAAGACGGTTTTCTGTTAAAGATTCTAGTTCTTTATTGCCTGGACATGGTGGTTTTATGGATCGTATAGATGGATTGGTAGGGGCAGCTTTTCTTCTTTATTTAATTGGTTCATTTATGTCTGATATGGATGCACCTTTTAATCTTTTTAGTATGATCTAATTGGGAGAAGGTAGTTTGGGACTTTTAAATTATATCGTCACTATGGGTGATTTTCTTTTAAGAAGTTTGAGTATTCTTTTCATCATTATGATTATCATTTTTGTGCACGAATTTGGGCATTATCTCATTGCTCGATGGTGTGGTATTAAGGCGTTAGTTTTTTCGCTTGGATTTGGGCCAGAAATAGCGAGTTATACAGATAAGCATGGCACGAAGTGGCGCTTAGCACTTATCCCCGTAGGAGGGTATGTAAAGTTTGTTGGGGATGAGGAAAAAAACGATACGGTATCATCCCAATCATCTCTGATTGTTGACGGTTCATTTGCTAGTGCGCATGCTTGGAAAAAAGCAGCAACTGTTTTTGCCGGTCCTTTTTTCAATGCCCTTTTTACTGTTGTTATTCTAACATTTTTTTTCTTTATCTATGGTCGTGTAGCCATTGAGCCCGTTGTTGGTTCTTTGGTAAAAGATAGCCCTGCTCTTCAGTCTGGTTTGGAGTTAGGTGATCGTTTTGTTGAAATGGATGGACGACGGGTTGAAAGTTTTGAAGATTTGATGAATTATGTGGCTTTTCACGGAAGAGAACCCATAGAGTTTAAAATAGAACGCATGGGGCGATTCTTTACAACGGTGATTACTCCGAAAATCGTTGAGCGAGATGATGGATTTGGTAATCGAACACGAAGTGCTATGATAGGTGTAGGTGTTCCTATTGATTTAAATAATCCTGCACATTTAGATCCAACTTATATAAAACATATTCGCTATGGTTTTGTAACAGCTGTAAGAGAAGCGTCAGACCGTACTGTGTTTATCGTCACTCAAACCGTTCTTTTTATGAGTCGTTTAATAGGAGGAAAAGAGGACCGTTGTCGGCTAAGTGGACCTTCTAAAACCGTTAAAATTGCTTGGAAAGTGAGCGAGACAGGTTTTGTCTCTTTGTTGAATTTGGCAGCTTTTCTTTCAATAAGTGTTGGGCTTATTAACCTTTTTCCGATTCTACCGCTTGATGGTGGGCATCTTTTATTGCATGTCATTGAGGTCATTACTGGGAGGGAAATATCTGCTAAAATCCAGGGAATTATTTTTCGTTTAGGTTTTTCCATTCTTCTCCTTTTTATGATCTTTGTCTTTTTTAATGATTATTTTTGTTGGTTTAGCTAATTAAATTATGGAAAACGCTTTATAAATTGAGTAATAATAGCGAAAACAAATTGAAGGTTGTTTACCATGTCTGCAAAATGTTGTGGCGTCGTACATTATAATGAGTAATTAAGGAATGAAAAGTTTCGCTGTAAAAAGGTTGTTATGGCAGTTAGCTTTTTAAGGCATCATGTCCAAGGAACAAGAGTAAGGTAAAAAAGCCAATGACTACAAATTCAAAGTTTTTAAATGCAGCATCTATATTGGTGTTAAAAATGGGGATGATTGCCCCAGCAACGGTTTTTATGTCAATTGCTGCGGTTGGAGAAATACAAGCATCTGTAGTCCGTTCTATTGAGGTTCGTGGGAATAAGTTTGTAAGTTCTCAGGCGATTCGAGACAATATGGGGATTAAGGCTGGACAAGGGGTTTCCAGTGCTGATGTTGATAATGCTGTGAAGAATCTTTTCGAATTGGGTTTATTTTATGATGTTAAAATAAATCCGGTAGGTGATAAATTGGTTGTATTCGTAAAAGAATATGAGGTTGTCAATCAGATATTGTTTCAGGGAAATAAATCTTTTAAAGATCCAGATCTTAAGCGGTTTATTTCTTTAAAACCGAATGAGCCTTTTAATTCTGCTAAGCTTTCTGCTGATATAAATACAATTCGTGAAGCTTATAAAACTCTTGGTCGTAATAATATCACTGTCAACGTTCAAACGATTAACCTTGGAAAAGGGCGAGTTAATGTAGTATTTAATGTTGTTGAAGGGCAAAAAACAAAGATTGGTGATATCACTTTTAAGGGGAATAGTGTCTTTGGAAGTCGCCGTTTGCGTGATGTGATTTCAACAAAAACTTCAGGAATTTTTTCGAAGTTGTTGGGAGGTGATGTTTACAGTGAAGAGCGTCTCGCTGCTGATGAAGAAGCTTTACGTCGCTTTTATTATAATCGTGGTTATGCAGATTTTCGTGTAGTCTCTTCTAAAGCGACTTTTGATGCAGCAAGCAATACATATAAAATTTCTTTCGTTCTTGATGAGGGTGTGCGCTATAAAATTAGTGATATTCAGGTTGAAAGTGATGTTGATGGAATTGACGTTCAATCTGTGAAAAGGGGGCTTAAAACCCAGCCAGGTGATGTTTATAGTGCAGAAGATATTGAACAGTCTGTTGCAATTATTAATAACAAGGTTGCTGATTCGGGATATGCTTTTGCTAAAGTTGAGCCGCGGGGAAATCGTAATTTAGCAAATCATACAATTTCAATTTTATATAATATTGAACAGGGTACACGTGCTTATATTCAGCGTATTGATATACGTGGCAATGAGAAAACGCGTGATTACGTCATTCGCCGTGAGATTGATTTAAACGAAGGGGATGCTTACAATCAAACTTTATTACAGCGGGCAAAACGTCGTCTAGAAAGTTTAGGTTTCTTCAAAGCCGTTAATATTTCAATGGTTCCCACAGATCAATCTGACCAAGTTATTTTGGTAATAGATGTCGTTGAAGCTTCAACAGGAGATCTCTCTCTTTCTGGAGGGTATACAACAGGGGGAACAAGTCCTGGTATGTCACTTGAAGTTTCTGTTACTGAACGTAATCTTGGGGGACGTGGTCAATATGTTCGTTTAGGATTAGGTGCGGGGCAAGAAAAATCTCGTAATTATAATTTATCATTTGTTGATCCTTATTTCTTAGGGTATCGTTTATCTGCTGGCGTTGATGTTTTTCGTAGTACTTATCGTGCTGATAAGGCCTATGATGTACGACAGACAGGTGGATCGCTACGGTTTTCATTACCTATTAATAATCAATTATCTGCTAATGTAGCTTATTCTTATGTACAGGAAGAATATGATTTTGGCGGAGAGTACGATTTTGACAAAGAGAGTGACGTAATAGAATTATATGGGAAATATTCTGGTGCGATTGTTCAAGCTGCAAAACAAAGCCCTTGGAAACGTTCATCAATTAGTTATGGTTTCACCTATAATACGATTGATGATATGAGATCCCCTCATGATGGGTGGTACGTGCATCTTCTTCAGGAATATGCAGGGCTTGGTGGAAGTGCAAAGTTCTTGAAGACCACGGGTAAGGCGATGATGTACAAGACTCTTTCTGACCAGAAGGATATTGTTGGTTTGCTTTCCTTTGGGGGTGGTTATATCCACGGAATGGGCCGAGATGGTGTTCGTATTTTCGATATGTTTAAAGCGAATACTGATATGATTCGAGGGTTCAAATATAATGGAATAGGTCCGCGTCAGGTTTCCAGTAAGGGTGAGGTTTATTTCTTGGGGGGAACAACATATATGAATGCGACTGCTGAAGTACAGTTTCCTATCCCTGTTGTGCCTGAAGGGTTCGGGTTGCGCGGTGCTTTATTTGCGGATATTGCCACGCTTTATGGCAATAATTATAAAGCCGTTTTTAAGGGTGAACCGTCTGTTACCAATACCAAAAGTGCTTGGCGTTCATCTGCAGGTGTGAGTTTGATGTGGGATTCTCCGTTTGGTCCTTTGCGTTTTGATTATGCTTGGCCAATAACGAAGCAGGAAGGTGATCGTTTGCAACAATTGAATTTTGGTATTTCTACGAAGTTCTGATTTGAGCGATTTTAAGAAGGAAAAACTTGAAGAGAATAGCTTAAGCTGGGAGAGAAAGTGTTTTGATGGCGGATACATTTTTTTTTACGCCGTCCCGGCAATTGACAGTTGCAAATGTTGCTGAGTTGACGGGTGCAAAGCTTCTTAATCCAGAGTTTTCTCATAAAGTTATCAATACTCTTTCTTCACTTGAGAGTGCTGTGGAAGGTTCTCTTGTTTTTGTAGAGCATCGGAAGTTTTCTGATGCTTTACTGGACAGTTCCGCTGTTGCTGTTTTTTGTACGAATGAGATTGTTTTTAAAGTTCCCGAAACTATGGCAATTTTGGTAACATCCACACCACAGCGTGACTTTGCTCAGATTGGTCGTATTTTGTTTCCAGATTCTGTCAAGCCAATGCCTTGGTTAGGATCGAAGGGGATTTCATCGCATGCGCATATTCATCCAACGGCTAAGTTGGCACATGATGTGTGTATTGAAGCGGGAGCTGTTATTGGTAGAAATGTTGAGATTGGTGCAGGAACTCTTATTTCATCCACAGCTGTTATCGGTGAAAATTGCCGTATTGGATGTGACTGCTATATTGCTCCTAAGGTAACAGTTCAGTGTTCTATAATAGGTGATAAGGTTCAGCTTTATCCTGGTGTTTGCATTGGGCAAGATGGTTTTGGTTATGTTGGGGGCATTTCTGGAATCGAGAAAGTTCCACAGCTGGGTCGCGTTATTATTGAGGATGGTGTAGAAGTTGGTGCGAACACGACAATTGATCGTGGGACATTTCAAGATACTGTTATTGGTAAAGGAAGCAAGATTGATAATCTTGTACAAATTGCCCACAATGTAAAAATCGGCCGCTATTGTCTTATTGCCGCTCAATGTGGCATTGCGGGAAGTACATCGATAGGGGATATGTCTCAGCTTGGCGGAGGTGTTGGAGTAGCCGATCACATCATAATAGGTAAATGTGTTCAGATTGCTGCTCGTAGTGGTGTTATGAATGACATTCCGGATGGCGAAAAATGGGGAGGTAGTCCAGCGCGACCATTTAAACAATGGTTTCGTGAAGTAGCGACATTGCGCAGTATGGGAAAAGTTAAAAAGGAGAAACGCTGATATGATCAGCAGTGAAAAGACTAAAAACTTAGAGGCTGTCGATATTGAAAAACTATTATCAATATTACCGCACCGTTATCCATTTTTATTAATTGATCGTATCGTTGATATTGATGGTGAGCAAGAAGCGATTGGTATTAAAAATATAACGATTAATGAGCCGCATTTTACGGGACATTTTCCCGCGAAGCCTGTTATGCCTGGAGTTTTGATTTTAGAAGCTATGGCACAAACAGCAGGAGCAATAGCACTTTTAAATTTAGGTAATAAGCAAACAAATTTAGTTTACCTTATGACGGTTGATAATGCAAAATTTCGTAAGCCGGTTATGCCTGGTGATCAGCTCAAGATTCATGTTCAGCTCTTGAAAAAAAGATCTGGTATGAGACGTTTTTCGTGCGTTGCAAAAGTAGAAGATGTCCGCGTCGCTGAAGCAGAAATTGCTGCGATGATTGTCGAACAAGAATAAAAGATATTTGATGGGAATTTAAAAATGTCCGGTACGAAAATCCATCCAACTGCTCTTGTGGAGAATGGAGCGCAGCTTGGTGAGAATGTACAAGTTGGACCGTTTTGTCATATTAGTTCAGATGCTGTTATTGGTGATGGATGCAGTTTGATGAGTCATGTTGTGATAATGGGGAAGACAACGTTAGGAGCCAAGAGTAAAGTATTTTCTCATGCAGTTTTGGGAGCAGATCCGCAAAATAATAAACATAAGGGAGGGGCTACGACTCTTTCGATTGGTGAAAACTGCACGATTCGTGAAGGCGTAACAATGCATAGGGGTTCCGATTCGAGTGTAGGAATGACAGTTGTTGGTGATAATTGCCAATTTTTTTGTTATGCGCATATTGCTCATGATTGCCATGTAGGGAATCATGTAACATTCGCAAATAATGTGATGATAGCTGGTCATGTTATTATTGGTGATTATGTGATTATTGGTGGGGGTGCTGCTGTGCATCAATTTGTTCGTGTTGGGCATCATGCATTTATTGGTGGTGTATCGGCATTGGTTGGTGATCTCATTCCCTATGGAACAGCTGTTGGGGTACAGGCAAAACTTGCTGGCCTCAATATTATCGGCATGAAGCGTGCAGGACTTGAGCGTCAAGATATTCATGCACTCCGTCATGCGGTTGCTATGCTTTTTGATCATAGCAAACCATTTAAAGAGCGTGTCAGTGATGTTGCTTCTTTCTATTCTTCTTCTCAGTCTGTTCTTGATATAGTTAATTTTATTAAGGAAGAAGGAAAACGTTTTTATTGTACACCAAAATTTGAAGGTGATAGAGTAAAAGAACGTAAGGATTAAAAATGCCTATGTGGGGAGCCAGAAGTTTTCTTTCCGGCCGTACTGCTATTATAGCAGGAAATGGTGTTCTACCGATTACTGTTGCGCAGGCTCTTGAGAAGAATGGAGAGAATCCTTTTCTTGTTCTTTTGCGTGGTGAGGCAGATTCTGTTCTTTATCGCTATGAGCATTGCGAGCTATCAATTGTGGAGTTAGCGCGACTCGTTAAAATCTTAAAAGAGGCTGGAGTTTATAATGTTGTTTTGGCAGGTGGTGTGAAAAAGCGCCCACTTCTTAAACAATTGCGACTGGACTGGACAACATTTTTAGCTCTCCCTAAGTTAATCGGAGCTTTGAAGAGAGGGGATGATGCGTTATTAAAAGCTTTTATACGGATTATTGAAGCGTATGGTTTTCGTGTTGTTGGTGCTCACGAGATAGTCGCAGATCTTTTAGCTCCCGTAGAGTTTGATTTAACAGTGCGGCGTGCTACGCGAAAAGAAAAAAAAGATATTTTTTTAGCAGCAGAAGCAGCAAAGCTGTTAGGTCAATTAGATATCGGGCAAGCCGTTGTCGTTGTCCAAGGAAGGGTGGTTGCACTGGAGGGCGCTGAGGGAACTGATAATATGTTGTGGCGTGTTTGTGAAATGCGAGAAAGAGGGCAAATTCCCCTTAAAGGTGGCGTTCTTGTAAAATGTGCAAAACCACAACAGGATAATCGCGTTGATTTACCATCAATTGGGCCCGCGACAATAATGAATATTGCAAAGAGTGGTTTATCTGGTGTTGCGGTGGAGGCAAATAGAAGTCTAATATTATCGGTGAAAACAACAATAGAAAAAGCCAACAAATATTCTCTATTTATAGAGACATTTGAAAAGTTTGGTCATGAATAATTGTTTTTTAAAGATTGCTGTGGTTTCAGGGGAGGAATCTGGTGATTTACTTGCGTCCGATTTAATTTCTTGTTTATCACAACAAACAGGATGCAATATTCATTTGATTGGTGTTGGGGGGAGGCATTTAAAGGCATTAGGTTTAAAAAGCTTTTTTGATTCCCATGATATTGCTTTAATAGGTTTAAAGGAGGTATTGAAAAAACTACCATTATTGTTGCTACATATTCGCAATTTATCCAAATTTATTGCACAAGAACAACCTGATTGCCTCATTATTATTGATAGTCCTGATTTCACGCATCGTGTTGCAAAAAAGGTGCGCGTTTTAGCGCCTTCTATTCCTATCATTAAATATGTTGCACCAACCGTTTGGGCATGGCGTCCAGAGCGCGCTAAAGCTATGCGCAAGTTTGTTGACCATGTTTTAGCGGTTTTTCCTTTTGAAGAAAAGATTATGCAAGATTTGGGTGGTCCTCCCACGACCTATGTTGGACATCGTCTTTTGACATATCCTCCCCTTTTGATAGTTCAGTCAGAAAAAAAATGCCAATTAGAACAAAGAAATTTGATCGATACACAAACATCATCGCCTACATTAGTTATTTTACCAGGATCACGCAATTTAGAAATTCGTTCTTTAATGCCTATTTTTCGAGAAACAGTAGAGATTCTTGTAAAACGTATTCCTCATTTACGTATTATTTTACCAACCTTACCACGTTTAGCGGATAAAATTCGTGATTTTGTACAAGGCTGGAAAAGCAAAGTGGAAATTGTAGTTGGTGAAGATGCAAAATGGCGTGCTTTTGCACAAGCAGATGTTGCACTTGCAGCATCTGGAACGGTTTCACTTGAATTAGCATTAGCTAAAATTCCAACGGTCCTTTGCTATAAACTTGATCGTTTTTCTAAATTCTTTATTTTCCCTAAAATAATTTTATGGAGTGCAGCTCTTCCCAATATTATTTCTGATAAGCCTATTGTACCGGAATATTTTGATGAATTTCTACGCCCAGGCATGTTAGCAAGACAAGTAGAACAACTTTTGTTTAATCCTTTAATACGACAGGCACAACTCGATGCCTTTGAGATGATAGAACAGAAAATGAAAACTGAAGTACCATCGGGGGTTGTTGGCGCACAAACAATTATCACTCTTTTAAAAAGCAGGAATAAAATTGTATAAATAAAGCAATATGTTAATAATTAATATTTAATTTTAGCAAGAAAATTACAAGCACGTTGGCTTTTAGGATTAGTAAAAAATTCTTCAGAGGCTGTATCTTCAATAATTTTTCCATTTTCTAGAAAGAGTATTCTTTCTGAGACTTTACGTGCGAAGCCCATTTCATGGGTAACACAAAGCATTGTGATCCCTGTATCGGCCAATCGAGCCATCACGTCTAAAACTTCTCCCACACTTTCTGGATCAAGAGCAGAGGTTGGTTCATCAAAAAGCATGACTTCAGGTTCCATACAAAGTGCACGGGCAATCGCAACACGTTGCTGTTGCCCACCAGAAAGTTGTAAAGGATATTTTTCACAGTGTTTTTCAATACCAACATGCGTTAAGTAACGAATTGCCCGTTCTTGTGCTTGTTGTTTGGAAAGTCCTTGAACTGTCATAGGTGCTAAAATACAATTTTGTATAACGCTCATGTGGGGAAATAAATTAAAATTCTGAAAGACCATTCCTATCTTACGAAGAACATTTTTTTGCTGTTGTATAGGAGCGGTATGGATATCAACATTATGGATACAGATTGAACCCTTTTGTGCTTGTTCTAATTGATTAATACAACGGATTAACGTTGATTTTCCTGATCCCGATGGTCCACAAATAACGATATGTTCACCAGCTTGAACATTAAAGTTGATATCATGTAGGACCTGAAAGTTTCCATACCATTTATTTAGATTTCGAATAGAGATCACAGGGTTTTTACAGGGAGAGATCGATTTATTATTTTTCAAATTCATCTTATTTTATTCTTTCATTGATGAATAACTTGATTAATTTAATATTTTTGTTTGTAAAGTTTTTTATGATCATTTTATTTACCGTAAATATCGAGTGAGGCGCTGTTCGATAAAAACAATAAAACGATGAATGAGTTCAACGATGAAGAGATAGATAAGAGCAGCCCAAACGTAAACTTGAAAATCGAAAGTCCGTGAATAAGTGAGTTTAGCAACCCCCATTAAATCATAAACAGTAATAAGTGAGGCAAGAGCACTGGATTTAATCATTAAAATCAACTCATTTCCTAGGGGGCGTAATGCTACAATCATTGCTTGTGGAAGAATAACTCTAAAAAATGTGACAGAGTTACTTAGACCTAAAGCTTTTGATGCTTCACGTTGCCCAGTTGTTACGGATAGAAAACTTCCTTTAAAGATCTCAGATTGATAGGCAGCAGAATTGAGAGTAAAAATAAAAAGACAACAATACCACGCGTTTTGAAAAAACCACCACAAACCAACCTTCTGCCAGAAGTCGTTCATTGAACCAAGTCCATAATAAAAAAGGAAGAGTTGAGCTAATAAAGGAGAGCCACGGAAAAAATAGACATAAGCATTTGCACAATACTGTAAAAATGTATTTTTTGATAAACGTGCAAAAGCGATAAGCATACCAAGGAAAAAACCAAGAGAACAAGAAATAGAAACAAGCTCAACAGTAACAATAAAGCCATTAATAAATTTTGGTCCATAATGGCTTAAAAGATCAGGATTGAAAAGGAAATAAAGCCACTCAGGAATCATTGACGTAGCACCTTTTTATCGCCTATTTGAGTGTATGTTTCTAAATGGCGTAAGATTGCAGTAAAAACCGCTGAAAATAACAAATAGAGTAAGCATGCTACAAGATAAAATAGCATGGGTTTATTGGTAGCAGCGACAGCTAAGTTCGTTTGTCGCATGAGGTCAACAAGTGCGATGGTTGAAACAAGGGATGTATCTTTCAGTAAAGTAAGCCAGTTATTAGAAAGTCCTGGCAAGGCATTTCGGATGAGCTGAGGGAAGACAATACGAAAAAATGTGGTTGACCGTGAAAGGCCTAAAGCTTTAGCCGCTTCATATTGGCCTTTATCAAAAATATTAAATGCTCCAAGCCAAACTTCACAAGAAAAAGCTGCAAGAACCATACTAAGCGCAAGAACACCAGCAACAAAAGCATTGATACTGAACATGATTTCAAAATTAAAATAGTCAAAGACATTTTGAATAAGGCTTTGTAACCCGTAGTAAACTAAAAACAAAGTTAAAAGCTCTGGTAGTCCACGAAATACCGTTGAAAAGAGGCGTGCCATCGCTTTGGCCATCTTAATATTGGATCGAATCATCACTGCATTTAGAAGACCTAGAGGAAGTCCTAGAAGTCCACAACATAATGCCAATGACAATGTCATTCCTGCACTAGAAAGTATAACCGCTCCCCATCCACCATTGCTAAATGATAGCAATGCTAAATTTTCAATCATTCTTGTGTTCCTCATGAAAGAGTTAGATAATATTTTTTAGAAATAACTAGCGGGTTTTATTTAAACATCATATTGATATTTAATAGATATCACTTGTAAAATATTTTCTCATAATTTTCTCATAAGTTCCATCTAAACGGATTTCTTTTAGCGCCTTATTGAACTTATTTTTAAGATCATTATTATTTTGACGCAGTGCAATTGCAACAGGAAATTTTGTTTCTTCTAGAGTTCCTAGGAGGAGACAGCAATCTTTTCCTTCATTTTTAAGCCAATTTAATGCTTGTAATTTATCAACAATAATCACATCAAGTCGATGATTTAAAAGGTCACGATTCACTTCTATTGTGGAAGGGTAGAGTTTAATTTTCACCTCTTCAGAAGCATAATGATCTTCTGCATAGAAAGCTTGTGTTGTATTTGATTGTACACCAAGATTTTTACCTCTAAAGTCTTGTGTTGAGATTTCTTTAATTCCCGAAGCTTTGGTAACAATAACAGCCAGTGCTGTATCGTAGTAAGGATCTGTGAAGTCAATTTTTTGTAAGCGCTCTTGTGTGAGAGAGAGGGAGGCAATGATAGCATCATATTTTTTTGCAATAAGTCCAGGAATCATTCCCTCGAAGTCTTGTGTGACAACAGTACACTCAACATTCATTTTTTTACAAAGTGCATAAGATATATCAATATCAAGTCCCTGCAATTTATTATTTGAGTCAATATAACTAAAGGGAGGGTAGGTGCCTTCACTCGCAATTTTTAATGTTTTCGCATCAGCCAATTGGGTGAATAGTGCGGCGCTTATTATAAGAGCTCCTGCTAATAGTTTCATGATGTTCTCCTATTGGATAAGCGGGCAAATATGAAATCACTATGTTTTTATAATCTGTAAGCTTTTTGGGAGCAATTCAAAAATTTATTGATGTTTATTTTAGATCATTATGTTGGACATTATTATCAAAAAAATTATCTTTTTTATTGATAAAAAAAGAATAAATATCTTATTGCTTGTATGACAGGTTAATTTTCACGAAATGATTGATTTAAATCATTTCATGAGTAGAAACTAAGGATTTTTCTTGAAAGTAAGGCTATTCAATTTTGAACATAAAGAAAAAATTAGATTTTGATACGATAAAAATACAACCTTATCGTTGTCATTATATTCTATAAAATGTTTAGATATCGAGGAACAATTAAAAACTATTTTGATAAATGTAAATTTTCTTATAAAACTGCCGAATTTCCAATTATCTTTGCATGTCCAATAAAGAGTTAAAAAATACTCCTTAAATATAAAGACTGAATTTTAATTCATAGTGATATCTAATCGATATTGAAAGTAAAATATTTTTTCATAATTTTTTCATAGGTTCCATCGGCGCGGATTTCTTCTATTGCTTTATTAAAACTGTTTTTAAGATCGTTATTATTTTGACGGAGTGCAATTGCAACAGGAAATTTTGTTTCTTCTAGAGTTCCTAGGAGGATACAGCAATCTTTTCCTTCATTTTCAAGCCAATTTAATGCTTTTAATTTATCAAAGATAATGATATCAAGCCGATGGCTTAAAAGATCACGATTAGCTTCTATTGCTGTAGGATAAAGTTTGATATTCACTCTTTCAGAGGCATAATGATCTTCCGCATATGCAGCTTGTGTTGTATTCGATTGTACTCCAAGATTTTTACCTCTAAAGTTTTGTGTTGAGATTTCTTTAATTCCCGAATTTTTGGTAACGATAACAGCGAGTACAGTATTGTAGTAAGGATCTGTAAAATCAATTTTTTGTAAGCGCTCTTTTGTAGGAGAAAGGGAAGAAACGATAGCATCGTATTTTTTGGCAAGAAGACCAGGAATCATCCCCTCGAAGTCTTGTGTGACAATAGTACATTCAACATTCATTTTTTTACAAAGCGCATAAGATATATCAATATCAAACCCTTGAAGTTCGTTATTTGAGTCAATATAACTAAATGGCGGATAAGAGGCATCGCTTGCAATTTTCAGCGTTTGAGAATTGGCCGATAGGGTAAACAGTGTTGCGCTTATTATAAGAGCTCCTGCTAATAACTTCATTATGTTCTCCTATTAGATAAGCTGGCAAATATGAAACCATCATGCATTTTTATAATCTGTAAGCTCTTTTGGAGCAATGTAAAAAATTTATCTGTGTTCATTTTGCTATCATTATGCTGGATATCATTATCAAAAAAATGATTTATTTTTATCAAGTATGGGAATAAAAAATACAGGAAAGAAGTACACCTCTTGTTGATTATATGATGATTTTTAATATTTTTATTTAAAAATCAATAAGTTAGATTTAAAAGGAAAAATATTAACTTAAATACAAAGAAAATTTCAGCTCTGAACAGGATAAAATGTAAAGTATTTTTATTCTAATCTACTTGAAAAGGGATAAGAAGTTTTTGGCATTTTAAAGAAGCACTTAATGTAAGCCTTTTGCAATTTTATCTGGAGAAGATAGAAAGTAAAATTCTTACATTGCTAGATTTTAATATGTAATAAGGTTTTTAAACATGAGGGAATGACAGGAAATACACTTCCATTAAAGATAATGAGAATTATAAGGTAAAATTTTCAATTTCTTTTTGCTAAATGTTTGGCTAACTTGCAGAAGAGTATTCTCAATTTAAAACTTAGAATTTTTTAGTAAATTTTTATGATGATGTTACCTCTGTAGAAAGAGTTTTAAAATCACGTTTTATAAAAATTCTCAAAGGATATTTTTGGATTATTTCCAATAAAGCTTCAGTAAACTGAAGCTTTATTGATTTCTTTTTTTAATTTGCACGTTCGTCTATAGGAACATAGTCACGCATAGCATAGCCTGTGTAGAGTTGTCGAGGACGACCAATTTTTTGTGCAGGGTCTTCAATCATTTCTTTCCATTGTGCCACCCACCCGACACTGCGCGCCAATGCAAAAAGAACAGTAAACATTTCAGTTGGAAAACCTAGAGCTTTTAATGTAATGCCGGAATAGAAATCAACATTGGGATAAAGCTTTTTCTCAATAAAATATTCATCACTTAAGGCAATTTTTTCAAGTTCTATTGCAATATCAAGAAGTGGGTCATCTTGAATGTTGAGTTCTTTTAAAACTTCATGACAGGTTTTTTGCATGATTTTTGCACGTGGGTCATAATTTTTATAGACACGGTGCCCAAAGCCCATAAGGCGGAAAGGATCATTTTTATCTTTTGCACGTGCAATAAATTCAGGAATTCTTTCAATAGAACCTATTTCTTGTAGCATTTTTAAACATGCTTCATTGGCACCACCATGTGCTGGTCCCCAAAGGCATGCAACACCTGCTGCAATACAGGCAAACGGATTAGCACCCGAGGATCCAGCAAGACGTACCGTAGATGTAGAAGCATTTTGTTCATGATCTGCATGAAGGATAAAGATTTGATCCATCGCCCGAGCAAGCACAGGGTTTGTTTTATATTCTTCACAAGGAACAGCAAAGCACATACGGAGGAAATTTGCAGCATAACTAAGATCATTACGTGGATAAACAAATGCTTGTCCGATACTGTATTTATAGGCCATAGCAGCAAGCGTTGGAACTTTTGAGATAAGACGAACAGAAGCAATCATTCTCTGGTGAGGATCTGTAATATCAATAGAGTCGTGATAGAACGCAGACATAGCGCCAAGGCAGGCAACCATGACGGCCATAGGATGAGAATCACGGCGGAAGCCATGGAAGAAGCGTGCAAACTGTTCGTGTACCATGGTATGCTGCATAATACATCGATCAAATTCATTTTTTTCTTGCTGTGTTGGGAGTTCACCATAAAGTAAAAGATAACAACTTTCGAGAAAGTCTCCTTTTTCAGCTAATTGATCAATAGGATAACCACGATAAAGCAATATGCCTTTATCACCGTCGATATAAGTAATTTTTGATTCACAAGAAGCTGTTGAAGTAAAACCAGGATCATAAGTAAAAATATCGGCTTTTTTGTAGAGAGAAGCAATTTCAATGACTTCAGGTCCACTCGTGCCTTTACGCAAGGGAAGCTCTACTTTTTTATCATTCACAATAATATATGCGTTATTCTCAGACATTCGGTATTCCTTTCAGATCCTTCACTTCTAAAAATTAAGACTCTGCTTCATCAGAGTGGGGGATGTATAACTGAAGCTTTTCTTACTTATATTTAAGGGTAGATTGCCTCTAAAAGTGAGTACATGCAATCTAAAAATATTTCCTTATTGATCATTATTACTCAATAAAAAATGTATTTCAATGATATAACATAAAAAACTCTTCTAGGGCGCGTTGAGATATCTGTATAGATCCCTATTTGAGGAAATATACTCAGTACACATTATGAGCATATTGTTGTGATAAGTTGGTCCTTGATGCGATGAAGGGATTCATCGCGTCCTAATAAAATAAGAACATCCAAAACACTTGGTGATGTTGCAGATCCTGTAAGAGCTGCGCGAAGTGGTTGGGCGATAGATCCAAATTTGAGATTCTGTGTTTGTACACAAGAGCGAAGTGTTTCATCTAGGGTTTTTGTATCCCAAGAGGGGCAAGCTTTCAGGGCAAGATAAAGACCATTTAAAATGGTTCGTCCATTTTTATCTAAGAGCATTTGTGCTTTTTCATCAAGTTGTAAAGGTCGTTGCGTAAAAATGAAGGAGGCATTGTCAATCAGTTCGCACAGTGTTTTTGAACGTTCTTTCAAATGCGGGATTGCTTTTAAAAATTGAACACGGCGTTTTTCATCAAGTCTTTCAATAATTTGTGCTCCCCTATCGGTTTCTGGTAGAATATTAAGAGCGGCATCAAAAAGTTCTTGATCATTACTCATGCGCATATAGTGTCCGTTGATGGAACCGAGCTTTTTGAGATCAAAACGAGCAGCACCTTTGTTAATATCCTCAATGTCAAACCAAGAAATCATATCTTTAAGCGACATCAGTTCGTCATCACCATGACTCCAACCTAAACGGACAAGGTAATTGCGCAAAGCAGCAGGAAGATATCCCATTGTTCGGTAGGCATCAACTCCGAGTGCACCATGCCGCTTTGATAATTTTGCACCGTTCTCACCATGGATAAGAGGAATGTGTGCCATAACAGGAATATCCCATCCCATTGCCTTAAAGATGATCATTTGTCGGGCAGCATTGGTAAGATGATCATCCCCACGTATAATATGTGTGATGCCCATATCATGATCATCAACGACAACAGCATGCATATAAGTAGGCGAACCATCAGAACGCAAAATAATAAAGTCATCGAGATCTTTATTAGGAAAACGAACATCACCTTGAACACGATCATTTACAATCGTTTCTCCTTCTTCAGGGGCTTTGATGCGAATAACAGGCTTAACACCTTTAGGAGCTTCAGAACGATCACGGTCCCGCCAACGTCCATCATAACGTGGTGGGCGCCCTTCTGCACGGGCTTTTTCACGCATTTCAGCTAACTCCTCAGGTGAAGCATAACAATAATATGCTTTGCCGTCTTTGACCAACTGTTCGGCGATTTGTCGGTGACGTTCAGCACGTTCAAATTGCGAAATAGGGGTGCCATCATAACTAAGTCCCATCCAGTGTAAGCCATCTATAATAGCTTTTACAGCTGCTTCTGTTGAGCGCTCTCGGTCTGTATCTTCAATTCTTAAAAGCATTTTTCCACCGGTATGTTTTGCATAAAGCCAATTAAAAAGAGCAGTACGAGCGCCACCAATATGAAGGAAGCCAGTGGGTGAAGGGGCAAAACGAGTAATAACAGACACGAAATATTTTCCTTTAAACTGAGATATTACTTATAGAATTTTATAGAAAAATCATGTTAGCATAGGTGATGGGGTGTGCAATAGCCATATTGCGAGTTAAAGTGGGGGGCGGATGTTTTATCAAAGTAAAGTTAAAGAGGGTTTATCCGAAAAATCTGTTACAGAAAGAAAAAAGCCATGTCAAATAGGGCAGAGTATTTTTTCTAGATATGATGATGCAAAGAACGGCAGTTATAACCAACAAAAACTTTTTTTATTGACACTCTCAAAAGAAGTAATCATTCGTTTTCGCAAATGGCTAGAAGATTGTATCAATAAAGAAGTTTCTTTTGGTATCCTTTTTTCGCTGATTTTAGTCTTTTTTGCCCTAGGAATCATTTTTTACTTTCATTTAGAGTGGGAGCCAAGTTGGGGACAATTGGGGGCGTTGGTCAGTATTTTTCTGGGAATATTCTATGTTGCACGTTTTTATCGAAAAATATGGATTCCCGTGGGATTTTTATTTTGTATTACATTGGGTGCTTTGGCGGCAAAAATAGAAACGTGGCGTATTGCAACACCCATGTTAAGCAGTGACATCGTCACCACATTGACGGGAAGAATTGTTTCTATTGAGTCAGGCACCAAAGGGGGATTTCGTTTAGTTTTGGATGTTTTTAGTACAGAAAAGCCCATATTATGCCATAGTCTTCATCGTATTCGTTTATCGGCAAGATATTTGCCATCTGGCTTAGAAATTGGTGATGGACTATATGGGAAAGTTAAGATTCGTGCATTTTCTGGGCCAGTGCGTCCAGGAGGCTACGATTTTAGTTTTCATAATTATTTTAAAAGAATTGGGGCACAAGGCGTTTATTTAGGAAAACCAAGAAAAATATCGGTTTCGCAGCCTGATGGAATATTCGCTATCATTCTACAGAAAATTGAAAATTTACGCACGAAGATGACACAAAGAATCCGTATAGCCCTTGAAGGAGAAAAGGGGAGTGTTGCTGCTGCTCTCATAACAGGGCAGCGTGCTGGCATTTCAAATGAGACAAATGAAGCATTACGTACGGCTGGATTAGCCCATATTTTATCAATATCAGGTTTACATATGGCGTTGTTAAGCGGCATAGTTCTTTTGAGTATTCGTAGTTTTTTAGCATTTTTTCCAGTTTTTTCTTCCTATTATTCCAGTAAAAAATTTGCTGCTATCGTTGCGTTTATGATAACAGCTTTTTATTTGTTATTGTCGGGCTTAGCAATATCAGCGCAAAGAAGTTTTGTGATGATTGCTGTTATGTTGGTTGCTATATTGTGTAATCGCTCTGCTATAACAATGCGTAATTTTTCTATTGCAGGGTTGATAACTCTGGCGATGACACCCCATGAAATATTAGGTCCTAGCTTTCAAATGTCCTTTTCTGCGACTGCTGCTTTGATAGCTTTTTTTGATTGGTGGAGTGGAAGATCATTTTTTCGTAAAAGAAAAACAACCCCCTCTTATGTTGGAGGAGGAGTGATAAATTTTGCTTTCTTATCAATGCTTTCAACATGTGCTTCTTCCCTTGTTGCAGGGAGTGCAAGTGGAATTTATGCTGCTTATCATTTTTCTAATACGGCATCTTTGAGCATTATCAGTAATGCTTTTGCTTTGCCTGTCATTTCAATTTTTGTCATTCCTTTTGGATTAATTGCAGTCCTCGCAATGTTAGGAGGATTCGAATGGCTCCCCCTTCAAATTATGGGGTTTGGTGTTGATCTTGTGATAAAGATTGCGCATGCTATCAAGGCTATTTCTCCTGATTTGAATCCTGGTTTTATGCCGTTATCTGCGTTGGTTTTATTGAGCATAGGCTTGGTTGGACTGACTTTTTGCAAAACACCCATCCGGCTCTTTTTTAATTTGTTTATTTTGGCTGGTATTTCTATTTGTGTAATGCATTCACCTGTACAACTGATTATAGCAGATAATATGCGTCTCGTGGGCGTTATCTATGATAAAAAATTATATATTGATCGTTACCATATTTCTAAGTTCACGACATCCATATGGAAAAAGTCATTTCGTGTGAATGAAACGATTAAACCAACAAAATATGGTCCTTCATTGCACGGACAATTTATTTGTGATTATCATGTATGTACGTCATTATTAGAGAATGGATTAAAAGTAGTTGTTTTACAGAGAGAAACAGATCAATGTGTAGAGGCAGATATTCTCATTCAGACATTTGTAATGCGTAATCCAACATGTTATAAGAAGGCAAAAATAATATTTACGCCTCAACAATTGTTATCACGAGGAAGCGTTATGATGACCAAAGGTGGAGATATTATTTGGTCTTCGCTAGGGTTTCATAGACCATGGAATATGCACAGACAGCATTCATAAAAAATATAATCTATCATATTTTGCTTCACATTTGGATAATGACAAAACAAAAAATAATAGAAAACTTTTCTGATAAAATTTTGCGGTATTTAAATTAGTAAGTTTATCAAAGTCATTGAAACGAGATAATAACCTACAGTTTTCTAGAAACAGATGATTTTTATATCTGATCATTTTAAATTTTTCAAAAAAATTGATATGTGCATCTTTGTGCATCCTATTGATAGCACAAGATAAATCAAAAATTTTTATTGAATGAGAAAAATGCTAACAAATTTTCTCAAAGAAATAAAAAAGATAATTGTTGATTATTCTATTTTATTCTTATCATATATTTCTATAACGAGTAACATGCTCTTCAAGCAAAAGATGATGGTAAATTTAAATAGATTGCGTCAAGAGGTTATCTTTTATTATCATTATTATCGGTGGTAATAGGGGTGATAAATGCTGCTTATACGGATAAAAGGCAAAGTCATTCATGGATGTTCAGCAGTTAAAAAAAATGGCAGCTATTAAAGCGCTTGAATTTATTGAAGATGATATGCGGCTTGGTATTGGATCTGGTTCGACAGTCAATGAATTTATTCGTCTTCTTGGTGAGCGTGTTTCGGATGGTTTGCGAGTGACTGGTGTTGCTACTTCACGATATTCTGAACAACTCTGTCGTAAGTTTGGAGTGCCTGTTAGCACTTTAGAACAAATACCTGAACTGGATCTTGATATTGACGGAGCAGATGAAATTGGTCCTGAGATGATGCTCATAAAAGGTGGAGGGGGAGCATTGTTGTATGAAAAAATTGTAGCATCGGCATCCCGTGCAATGCTTGTCATTGCTGATGAAACAAAGGTGGTAAAACGACTTGGTGCTTTTGCACTACCAATTGAAGTTAATCCATTTGGTATCCATACAACACGCAGAGCCATCGAAAAAGTCGCTGATGACTTAGGGCTTTCTGGAGAAATTGTATTGCGAATGAATGGAAAAAATCCTTTTGAAACAGATGGGGGGCATTTTATTCTTGATGCATTTTGGGGCTGCATTTTGCAACCAAAACCATTATCGGACGCACTTCTTGCCATTCCTGGTGTTGTTGAGCATGGCCTTTTTTTGGGATTGGCTTCACGTGCAATTGTAGCTATGGTTGATGGTCAAACAAAAATTTTAGAATCTTTTGATTTTTAGAGAAGACAGTTTCATGACGATATGTTAGCACAATACAATAAATCAAAGAGTATTGAAATTTTGAATAAATAACGCATTTGAATTATAATTAATTATCGGGGTAATCATTAAATGAAAACAATATTTTCTTTTCAGCGTTTTGTCGTATATTTAGGTGTAGTTGCAGTTTTTATTGTGAATATTGGAATGGCTTATGCACAAGGTGTGAGCGATCAACATTTAGCTTCAGCTAGAAAGGCTATAAGTGCCATTCACGCAACAGATCAGTTTGATAGTTTTTTACCAAATGCGGTAGATGATCTTAAAACTGCACTGATGAGGGATGATCCAAATTTGGCAGAGGCTATTTCTGATATTGTTGATAAGCAGGCGCTTGCTTTAATTAAAAGGCGCTCTGATCTAGAAAAAGAGATTGCTCATGTATATGCAAAATATTTTACTCAAAAAGAGCTTGATGCAATAACAGCATTCTACAGTTCTGATACCGGTAAAAAGTTTTTGACAGAAGTTCCCAATATCGCACGTGATTCTTATTCAGCATTTGATGTATGGCGTTCTGCGCTTATGCGGGATTTTGTAGAAAATGTGAAAAAAGAGATGTCTGAAATACTTAATTTGAATAATTCTACTATGCCTACAAATATACCTATAAAATCAGAATCTTCAGAAAATAAAAAATAGCTTGATTGATATCATGACAACCACTGGGCAATTTCTGACTTTTTAAATAGCGGCGGTTTTCCCGCCGTTTTTAATATTTTAATGAGAGTAGGTCTTTTTAGAATACGGCTTTATAAAAAAATGCTTCTTCAAAAGAAAAAAAGACTTTCATTTGATAATAAATGATCTTAGCCTATTCTTGCAGATACATAAGAAGGAATAATTCGTGGGCTCTTTTGACTTTGATTTATTTGTTATTGGAAGTGGTTCTGGTGGAGTGCGTGCAGCACGGCTTGCTGGAGGACTCGGTAAGCGTGTTGCTATAGCAGAGGAATATCGGATAGGGGGCACTTGTGTTATTCGTGGTTGTGTTCCCAAAAAACTTTATGTTTATGCATCACAATATGTAAAAGAATTTAAGAAAAGTGTTGGTTTTGGGTGGAAATATGCGGATCCAATTTTTAGTTGGGAAAAGTTGGTTGCAGCTAAAAATAAAGAAATATCAAGGTTAGAAGGGCTGTATCGTAAGGGATTAGAGAATAACAATGTGCATATTTATGAAAGTCGTGCTACTTTTGTAGATGATCACACATTAGAGCTTTCTGCCACGGGTGAGCGGGTAAGTGCAGAAAAAATTTTGATTGCAACAGGGGCAAAAGTTGCACCAAATACTTCCATAGAAGGCGGTGGATTTTGCCTCACTTCTAATGAGATTTTTGACCTTGATCAACTTCCAAAATCAATAGTCATTGTTGGTGGAGGGTATATTGGTGTTGAATTTGCTAATATTTTTCATGAATTAGGTGTAAAAACAACGCTGCTCCATCGTGGTGATTTAATCCTTCGTGGTTTTGATCATGATTTGCGGCAATTGCTCAGCGATGAAATGACTGAAAAAGGGATTTCTATTCTCTATGGTGTAACAATTTCTAAAGTGCAGGCTGCAGAAAATTGTTATGAAGTTATTTTATCAAATGGGCAAACGATTAGTGCCGATCAGATTATGTTGGCTACGGGGCGTGTACCAAATACAACAGGTTTAAGACTTGAGCGAGCAGGTGTTCAAGTGGATGAATTTGGTGCAGTTGTTGTTGATGAAAGAATGACAACGAATGTACCCCATATTTGGGCTGTTGGTGATGTAACAGGTCATATTCAATTAACACCTGTTGCGATTCATGATGCAATGTGTTTCGTGAAGACTGCGTTTGAGAATATTCCCACGACACCTGATTATGATTTAATTACGACGGCAGTTTTTTCTCAGCCAGAGATTGGAACAGTTGGTCTTTCAGAAGAAGATGCGGTACGTCGTTATAAGCGTCTTGAAATTTATCGTACAGTTTTTCGTCCTATGCGTAATGTTCTTTCTGATAGTTCAGAGAAAATGCTTATGAAACTCATTGTTGATGGTGAAAGCCGTATTGTTGTGGGCGCTCATATTTTAGGGGAAAACGCTGGTGAGATGGCACAGCTTATTGGGATAGCTCTCAAAGGAAAGCTGACGAAGGATATCTTTGATGAAACGATGGCAGTGCATCCAACGATGGCAGAAGAATTGGTAACGATGTATAAACCAAGTTATATATATGAAAATGGGAAGAAAATAGAAAGTTAAACAGCATATATTGCGGTAAAAAGCTTTTGATATGCCAATCTGTAAGATTAATCTTTAGAGAGAGTGTAATGATAAAAGAATGGGCACCTGACTCTTGGAGAACAAGGCCAATTAAACAAGTTCCGACTTATCCGGATAAGTCTATGTTAGAGGATGTTGAACGAAAACTGAGAAGTTATCCTCCTTTAGTTTTTGCTGGTGAAGCACGTGATTTAAAAAATGAATTAGCAGCTGTTGCAAAAGGACAAGCTTTTTTATTGCAAGGTGGTGATTGTGCCGAAAGCTTTGCAGAACATGAAGCTGATAATATCCGTGATTTTTTTCGTGTATTTTTGCAAATGGCGATTGTTTTAACCTTTGGTAGTTCTAAACCGGTTGTTAAAATTGGTCGTATTGCTGGTCAATTTGCAAAGCCCCGCTCTTCTGATATCGAAAGCAAAGAGGGAGTTGAATTTCCTGCTTATCGGGGGGATATTATTAATGGCATTGAGTTTGAAGCCGATTCTCGTATTCCAGATCCGCAACGGATGTCTATGGCTTATCGCCAATCTGCGGCAACACTTAATCTATTGCGTGCTTTTTCACAAGGTGGCTATGCTAATTTAGAAAATGTACACACATGGATGTTGAGTTTTGTTTCTAACAGTCCGCAGGGGGAACGTTATGAATTATTGGCAGAGCGTATTTCTGAAGCAATTGATTTTATGCGTTCCATAGGGATTACATCCAAAACACATTCTTCATTGCGTGAAACATCTTTTTATACCAGTCATGAAGCACTTTTGCTTGGTTATGAAGAGGCTTTGACTCGGATTGATTCAACTTCAGGAAATTGGTATGCAACATCCGGTCATATGTTATGGATTGGTGACCGTACACGTCAGATTGACCATGCTCACGTTGAATATTGTCGCGGCATTAAAAATCCTATAGGATTAAAATGTGGTCCTTCCATTGAGTCTGATGAGCTTTTAAAATTAATTGATATTTTAAATCCAGAAAACGAGCTGGGGCGGCTTACTCTCATTACGCGTTTTGGGTATGATAAAGTTGAAAATTATCTGCCTAAACTTATCCGTGCCGTTGAACGTGAGAAGCGTGCGGTTATATGGTCATGTGATCCAATGCATGGCAATACGATTACTGCCAATGGTTATAAGACGCGTCCCTTTGATTATGTTTTAAAAGAAGTAGAGAATTTTTTTGCAGTACATCATGGAGAGGGAACTTATCCAGGAGGTATCCATATTGAGATGACAGGTCGTGATGTTACTGAATGTACAGGAGGGGCGCATGCTATTTCTGTAGACGATTTATCTGATCGTTATCATACGCAATGTGATCCACGGTTAAATGCAGATCAAGCGTTAGAATTGGCTTTTCTTGTTGCTGAACTCCTTAAAAAAAATCGTGTGACTGATTCGTTAGGAATTGCTGTTGGTGGGTAGGAAAAAATTTCCTAATATACTTTTAGGTCATTATGGCAGAAGAGAATTTTTAAAAAAGTGATATTTCCTGATGATGAAGAATAAGTTGTGGTTGCTAAACTGATGAAATGATACAAAGGCTTATGAAAAATGATTTTCGGGTATCAATTGCCCAATTAAATCCTATTGTTGGTGATATTGAGGGGAATTTTTCTTTAGCTGCCATGGCACATCAAAAGGCCAAAGAAGAGGGGGCTGATCTTGTTTTATTCACGGAACTTTTTATAAGCGCTTATCCGCCGGAAGATCTTGTTCTAAAACCTGCTTTTACAAAAACATGTGAAGAGACTGTTAAGAAATTAGCAAAGATAACCGTAGGCGGACCAGGAATTGTCATTGGTCTTCCATTAAGACGCAATGGCAATATTTACAACGGTGTCATGCTTCTTGATGAAGGGCGAGTCATTGCCGAAAGTTTGAAGTTTGATCTACCTAATTATGCTGAATTTGATGAAAAGCGTTTATTTTCTTCAGGCCCACGACCTGAGCCTCTTATCTATCGTGGGGTAGGACTAGGAATAGTGATTTGTGAAGATATTTGGAATGATTCTTCACTTTGTGCGGAGCTTGGTAATAAAGGAGCGGAAATTATTCTTGTCCTTAACGGATCTCCCTACGATCGTAATAAAACCTTAAAACGTATAGATGTTGTTCATACGCAAGCTCTACGATCTGGGGTACCAATTATTTATGCTAATCAAGTTGGTGGTCAAGATGAGCTCGTTTTTGATGGTGGGTCTTTTGCCTTGAATGGAGAAGGAAAAAAGATATTTCAAATGAAGCACTTTGATAGCCATATTGCTTTGAGCCATTGGCAAAAAATAACGACGGGATGGCACTGTATTTCAGGTCCTAATGAAAGTCTTCTCAATGGATTAGCGGCCGATTATCAAGCTTGTGTTTTAGGTTTGAGAGATTACGTTAATAAAAATCGCTTTAAGGATGTTATTCTTGGTCTTTCAGGAGGAGTTGATTCAGCCCTGTGTGCGGCAATGGCGGTGGATGCTCTTGGCTCTGAGAGAGTTCGCACCATTATGATGCCTTATCACTATACTTCACAAGAATCGTTAAAAGATGCTAAAGAGTGTGCACAACTTCTAGGATGTCATTATGAAATAATACCGATTGAGCAACCTGTTGAAGCTTTTTTGAACGCAATGGCGCCAGTTTTTTTAGGGTTGCCGTCTGATGTGACAGAAGAAAATCTTCAAAGCCGTGTACGTGGAACTATTTTAATGGCACTTTCCAATAAATTTGGCTCAATGGTAGTGACAACAGGCAATAAGTCGGAAATGGCTGTGGGATATGCAACACTGTATGGTGATATGAATGGCGGGTTTAATCCTCTTAAAGATATTTATAAAATGCAGGTTTATGCATTAGCTGAGTGGCGCAATAAAAATCACTTGCACAATTTGAAAGGACCAGAAGGAATTGTCATTCCATCCAATATTATAGAAAAAGCGCCTTCTGCAGAGCTGCGGGAAAATCAAAAAGATGAAGATTCTCTTCCGCCTTATCCTATTCTAGATGATATCTTGCAATCTCTTATAGAAAATGACATGAGTATTTGTGATATTATTAAACGTGGGTATTCACGGGAAACTGTTGAGAAAGTTGAACAGCTTCTTTATGGTGCCGAATATAAAAGACGACAATCTGCACCCGGTGTAAAAATCAGTTACAAGAATTTCGGACGCGATCGTCGCTATCCCATAGTCAATCATTTTCGCGATAAAAATTGAGTATTATTTTATGGTTAAAGTTCGTTTTGCTCCCTCTCCAACAGGTTATATTCATATTGGCAATATCCGTATTGCGCTTTTCAATTGGCTTTATGCGCAAGCGCATAATGGAGCATTTATCTTGCGCTATGATGATACAGATGTTGAACGTTCTAAACAAGAATATATCGATGCTATTGCTGTTGACCTTGAATGGCTTGGTATTCAACCAGATGCAATTTATTACCAATCTAAGCGATTTAATCGATATGATGAAGTTGCGGAAATTCTCAAACAACGCGGGCTTCTTTATCCCTGTTATGAGACTGCAGAAGAATTAGAACGGCGTCGTAAAATCCAGCTTTCACGCAAATTGCCTCCTATTTATGACCGTGCAGCATTAAAATTGACAGCAGAAGAGAAAAAAAACTTTGAATCACAAGGTCGTAAACCCCATTGGCGTTTTCTTCTCCCTAATTTTGAAAATGATCCTCTACAAACAAAGCGAACAGAAGTTTGTTGGAATGATGCAGTAAAGGGAAAGCAGACGATTGATTTGGCTTCTCTTTCAGATCCTGTTCTTATTCGTGAAGATGGAAGCTATCTTTATACATTGCCGTCTGTTGTTGATGATGTAGATATGGCTATTACGCATATTATTCGTGGGGATGATCATATTACAAATACAGGCGCTCAAATTGCTCTTTTTAAAGCTCTTAATGCAGAATTACCGGTTTTTGGCCATATCAATTTATTGGCAACAGTTTTAGGAAAAGGACTTTCAAAACGTAACAATGATCTTTCTATTCGTTCTCTACGGGAAGAAGGATTTGAATCTATAGCTGTTCAATGCCTTGCCGTTTTGATTGGGACATCGCAAAATGTGCATCCCTATCCCAATCAAGCAGCGCTTTTAGAGCATTTTAATCTCCAAGATACGTCAAGATCCGTTGCAAAATTTGATATTGCTGATCTTCTTGCTTTGAATAGTCATCTTGTCCATGAGTTAAACTATGAGGAAGTAAAAATGCGCCTTAAAAAACTTTCTATTGAGGGAGATAAGGCGGAATATTTCTGGAATGCGATAAGAAGTAATATTAATAAAGTCAATGATGCTGTTTTGTGGTGGAAAATCATTCATGATGAACAGAATTTTGATACAGTGGCACTAGAGGATCGTGCTTTTGTGCGCCAATCACTCGATTTCTTACCTGAAGGTGCTTTGAATGAGGAAAGTTGGAAAATTTGGACAACAGCATTAAAAGAAAAAATAGGTCGAAAAGGAAAAGCTTTATTTATGCCATTACGTCAGGCACTTACAGGCATGGATCATGGACCTGAAATGGGAAAAATTTTGCAGCTTTTAGGGCGTGAAAAGGTAGCAGAAAGACTCTCTAGGAAATAAGAGCGGCTTTTTTTAAAGCATTTCGTTCATTTTACTCTTAAAGAGAGTAAAGAACGGGTTTATTTACACGTTTTTATAAGCATGAAAGCAGGAATTTCATCACCAAATCCAAGGGGCGTGTAATTCTTATTTTTTCGTGGGCGTTGTTGCTCAGATGGCTTCTCTTTATTATTTGCATTTTTGATATATTCTGTTTTATTCTCTTCTACAGATTTTTTAGTGTGAGCAACAGGCTCTTTTTGAGCAGTTTTCTTTGATGATTTTGAAGATTTTTTCTTTACAACAATATCTTCTGTTTGATCATCGGCTATTAAAGTTGAGAGATCTCCATTGAGCCATTCAATTTTTTCATTACTCATTTCCTCAATGGCATTGATATATTTTTGATCAGCTTTTGTGACAATTGTAAAAGCTTTTCCGCTACGATTTGCACGCCCTGTACGACCAATTCGATGGATATAGTCTTCAGCATGTGTAGGGACATCATAGTTAAATACATGACTTACAGCTGGGATATCAAGTCCACGGGCGGCAACATCAGATGCAACAAGAAGCGTGAGTTTATTGTCTTTAAAATCGGCCAATGTGCTCATGCGCGAGTATTGGTCCATATCTCCATGAAGTGCACCTACACTAAAATTATGCCTGACGAGAGATCTAAAAAGTTCAGAGATATCTCTTTTTCGATTACAGAAAATAATAGCGTTTTGAAGCTCAGCACCTTCATTATGAATAAGTTCTCGCAAAACAGCTCTTTTATCCCATGACTTACTTCCAGATTTGACGAGCCGTTGTGTAATTGTGGTTGCGGTTGAGGATGCTTTTGTAACTTCAACAGATACAGGAGAATGTAAAAATTGTTTCGTTAGTTTTGTAATTTCTGGCGCCATTGTTGCAGAAAAGAACAAAGTTTGACGCGTAAAAGGAGTTAGCTTACAGATGCGTTCAATATCAGGAATAAAGCCCATATCCAACATGCGATCAGCTTCATCAATAACAAGGATTTCAACGCCCATCAGGAGCAGTTTACCGCGCTCGCAATGATCAAGAAGGCGTCCTGGCGTTGCGATAAGAACATCAGCTCCCCGTTCAAGTTTGCGATCTTGGAGTTCAAAAGAAACTCCACCAATCAAAAGAGCAACATTTAAACGATGATTTATTCCGTATTTATCGAAATTTTCTTCAACTTGAGCTGCAATTTCTCGTGTTGGTTCTAAGATGAGCGTACGGGGCATTCGTGCTCTTGCACGACCTTTTTCAAGGAGAGTGAGCATAGGCAATACGAAAGAAGCGGTTTTACCTGTTCCCGTTTGGGCGATTCCTAAAACGTCTTTTCTTTGAAGGACATGCGGAATTGTTTCACTTTGAATAGGTGTTGGAGTTGTATATCCCGCTGATTTCACCGCATTAATAACCTTTGCGGAAAGACCTAAATCATCAAAACTGTTTAAAGATGGTATCATTTTTTTATCAATTGCTCTGTGATTTTAACTGCGCTACCTAAATGATGATTATAACCAATATTCTACACTCTTAAAAAGTGTTAAGATGTTTTCACAAAAAAACTAACTATAACAATCATATACATATAAAACGCATAATACAATCATTAATAGCGAAATTGTTCTGATAAAATGCGCTCATCCCATGAATGATTTGAGTCAAAAAGGATTGAAGCTGTTACTTCTGTTGCCATTGAAATAGTAACTGAATGAACAGATTTAACTTCAATATTATCTGCAGCAGCGTTGACAGGGCGTTTGTCAGGTTCAAGCATATCAAAGCGCACTATTACTGTATTGGGAAGCAAAGCTCCATGCCAACGCCGAGGGCGAAAAGGACTAACGGGAGTGAGGGCCATAAGGGGGGCCATAAGAGGTAAGATAGGTCCTTGTGCTGATAAATTATAGGCGGTCGATCCAGCTGGTGTAGCGACGAGAACACCATCACAACTTAATTGTTCCATGCGTACGTTGTTATCAATGGTGATGCGAATTTTTGCGGCTTGATAAGATTGCCGAAAGAGGGATACTTCATTAATTGCAAGCGCCTCGATAGAATCTTGACATTCAGATTTTGCAATCATGCGCAAGGGATGAATTTCTTTTTTATGTGCGACAGCAATACGATTGGGCAATTTTTTTTCATGAAATTCATTCATAAGAAATCCTACAGAACCTTGATTCATACCATAAATAGGTTTGCCTGTGTTCATGACGTCTCGTACGGTTTGTAACATTGTCCCATCACCACCGATTGCAACAACAATATCAGTTTCTTCCAGAGAAGAATGACCATAAACGGAAATTAATTTATGGGTAGCTTTGATAGCGTCCTCAGTTTCTGCGGAAATAAAATGAAAGCGACTTGGTAATGTAGTCATTAAAAAATTATCCTGATATTTATAATGTATGTTGTAACTTATTTTTGAGAGTTTTGAAGTTGTAACAAAAGCTCTTTTTATAATAAAAAGAGCATTGAATAAAGAGAAGTTATTTCAAGGTAAAGTATCATTGAAAAGTAAGAGGAGTGCGTTGTTAGATAAGTTACAAACAAGTAATTTTTTTATTAGAATGATAATTTAGCATTGAAGCTAAGAGTATGATTAGTTAAAAGACCATAACTGATTTTAATAATCAGTTTTAAGCACCCGTAGCTCAGCTGGATAGAGCGCTGCCCTCCGAAGGCAGAGGTCACAGATTCGAATTCTGTCGGGTGCACCAAATTCTTCAACTTCATATCATCCTAAATAACAATATTACCTAAAAAGAAGCCAATTTCCTCTTTTATGAAAATGGTCATTTGATTTGTTTATTAAGTTTTATAGCGAATAAGCAAATGATTTTAAGAGAAGTAAAATTTACGGCTGCGTATATAATTTTTCGATTAGTCATTTTGAATATCGAGATAAAAAAGCAAGATTATCTAAATATGCTTTCAATTTAACTATAACATATATAACATAAAAATACATATTAATTCAATATGTTATTGTATAATTGATCTGGCGATATTGATAGTAGATAGCTAAATATATTGTTCTGAGCATTAAAATAGATAGCTAAATTTGCTTTTGTTCTATTTTTGGAGCTAAAGGCTGTTATGGTGAGGTGGAACGCGGATGAGGATTATCACCAGTTAAAGGAATATTAATGGGGAAAAAAATAATCGTCAAGATTTGAATTGTTTCAAAACGCTGTATTCGGTATGGTTATTATGGTTTTGAGAATGGGTATCGGGAAATTTCTCTATACACCAATATTGCCGGTTATATTGGATGAGGGATTGTTTACCTTTAATCAACTTTCTTATATAGCTAGCGCTAATTATGGTGGTTATTTAGTTGGGAGTATGTTCGTTACGTTTGGCAGAATTGGGAATATATCTCTTTCTCCTCACATGCTATCTTGTGCAGCTATAGTAATGAGTGCACTTATTATTTCCATGGCGTTAACACTTGGTCCTTTTGATCCGATTTGCTTCTGGTGTTGCGAGTGTAGCAATGATGGTTTTGGGTTCTATAATGGTCATGCAGCATAGCCATAATAGGCGGATTATTGCTTCGTTTTATGCAGGTGTAGGAGTTGGTATTCTACTAGGTAATGAATATGTTATTATTAGTTTGAACAGGACGCTTGATGCGACAAACATTTGGTTTGAAGTCGGCTTAATGTTTGTTCAAAACTTTTAAAAACATACAGGTTTAATTATGACAACAATATCAAAAAATATCCCCGTTATTTATTCCATTGCAAATGAAATCGCTCCTGTTAATAAGAAAAAACATCCCAAAAATATGAATTGACCACTCAAATGGATTTCGTGACTGGTCATATATTATATCGCATTTGTGCTTTAAAAGATTTTGGTGATGTAAAAAAGCGATCTAGATGGTTTTATTGAAAATGAAAGCAACCTCTCTCATGGTGGCAATTACTGGGTTGCTGATAATGCCTGTGTTGTAAAATCTGGTCGTGTTTATGAAAATGCAAGGGGCAATGGCAATGCTGCCATTGGTGGCTATGTGTATGGCAATGCCCTTATATGTGATAAAACCCGCGTGTATTTTGGTGCTCATATTTATAACAATGCTCATCTTTCTTATAACGTTTGAGTTTATCATTATGTGCGGGTTTATGGAAATGCAAAATTATCCGCTAGTCTACCTATTCATAGCAATGCCGAGGTTTATGATCATGCTGTTGTTAGTATGGCAAAGTTTATGGCAATGCCAAGATCTCTAGTTATTTCGTGATTAGAGGTAATGTATATGGCAATGCAAGAATAAAAAGACATAGCGATTTATATTCGCTTCCCATAAATTGTGAGGTTTATGAAAGTGATAATGTTGCCAAGATTGATAAACAGAATAAATGACAGGCGTGGGGAGCGCCTTTTTGATGGCTATAAAAACCTGTCATAAAAGAAAGCTGTGTCAATTGATATGATGCGGCTTTTAAATAGAGGTGCTACAGATCATACAAAAGAAATCAATAATGAATGCATATATACAACATATCATATTGCAAGCGCTCTATTTTATTGATTAAAACTTATCAAAAGGAACATAAATGACAGGTATGATTTTTAATCACTCATTTGAATTACAGAACCTATAAACACTTTGTTTATGGTTATAAAACGTATTAAGAATAACGCCCTCATTTTTGAGGGGGCATTTGAAACAAAGCACATTATCAAAATGCCTCTTTTAAAACGTTTTTTGCTTGTTTGCTTGCGTTATATCATTAAAAGACTTTTGATTTCATAAGACATAACATTATCAATTTTATTATCTGTTGTGATGATACTATCTATATAATGCCAGCTTGTCATTTACTAACTTTTTTAGTAAGCCCCGCTTTAAAATCGACTTGTCTTTAAATCCTTTTATGTGTTCTTAATGAATTAAAATCATATCTTATGATAGCTTCAAATGATTATTTCTTTTAAGGTTTCGCTCAAAAAAAAGTAAAACCCATACTATTCTTTAAGTGCATGCAATTTATGTTATCGATAATTCCAAACGATTACGTTTTTAACAATGCGATTTGTGTGTGATAAAAACGTATCATAAAATTTATGAACTGTTATGAATGATAGCTGCGTTTTACTTCATTTGAATGTTTACATGCCTTATAACACTTGCATCATAATTTGCTTTTTATAGTCTATTCATACATGGCAATTGTTTATAAAAAATGGTCAATTGAATCACGTATAAAGTGTGAATTCTAAATGGAATTCATATAAAATAATTTCACACAAACTATTGACTTTGTTGTTTGTTTTTTATGATAAGATTCCATCTCGTTTAGAGGTTGCAAAAGAAATCACCAAAGACCTTATTGATAAGATTCTTCTCTTATACGGTGTTATCAATTTTATTGCAGAAAGCTGCTTCGCTTTTGACTTTTGATATGGATACAACCTTTTTTGAGGTAGAGCAAAGAATTTTTTAGCCATGGAGAGTGCAACAGCGCTCTTCAAAAATCTTGATTGGTCTGTTGAGAAAATTAAAGAGGTAGATAATTATTCAGCACGTTATCAACTACCAGATCGTGAAGTACAAGTTCTTTATAATGACGCAATTATCAAAGGTTATCCGCAATTTGATGTTGGATTTTCGATTAGTACTGGTATTTTAGCTGCTGCCTGCATGGTAATTGACCCCTATCAATTCTCAGCACTTACAAGATCTAAAACTTGACTTTGATAAAAAGTGGTTGAGAGTTTGTGAAGAAGAAATATATGCGGATTGGTTGAAATTAGAGCTTGATTATGTCTTGAAATGGGTGATGGAAAAAATTGATCTTCATAAATGCTTTTGTTCCAGATATGGAGCACTACCTTGGCAAAAGAGTGAAGTTGAGGCACATAAGGTTATCAAGATAGATGATGCAGATTATAGCTACTTCATATTGGTGCACTGGCTTTATTGGGTGATGTTGCAACCTTACAATCTTATTATCAAAGTTTCAGTGCAGGGGATCATTTAGGCTTTGATGAAAATACCCAAAAGATTCATCTTGAACGTGCATTGGCTTTAGCCAAAGAAGTGGTGAAATCTAAGAAACTCAGCTACACTTTAATTGCAAAAGTAGCAAAAAATATGAGCCATGTGGAAGAAAAAACAAAGTTCTTAATAAGAGCTTTCCAGAGAGGTGGAGCTTCATTCTTGGAAGGAAAAAAATAGCTAAATTTATCGAAACAAAAGATAAGAAATATCAAGAAGATCTCAAAAAATTATAGGAACCAGAGTCTAGTTTAACGCTGCCATTATCAGTTGAGTGAACCCAACAATGGCGGAGTTCTATCCATTGGCGGAAATCTGATGTTTGAAAGATGATTTCTTGATGTGAAGCTAATGTTATAATAAATAATTATTATAAATCAATATGTTGTATATATTCATAATTTTTGAGATTAATGACCAGTGACAAATAATTTTGCATCATTTTTTCTTTTACAGCTTTTTGTAAATCATCAATGAAAATTTTTATAATGGAAAGTTTATTGATAACATAACTTTTGTATGTTCATTACTTTACGCTTAAAAAATATAAAAATAATGAAATGAAATTAAGTCATCAACTTCTTATTCTTTTCAATTTTTAATCATAAAAAAATCTTTTTATTCATCTTGCTTATAAAAAGAATTAGCTTTTTTCTGGTAAGACAATTGGAGAAATAAGGATTTTAGATATGTTTCGGCGTTCCATTTCAATCACTTTAAAGTGTAAACCATCAGTTTCAAAACTTTCTCCCTCATTTGGTAAATGACCAAACTGCCAAAGCATAAAGCCTGCCAGAGTCGTATAACGATCTGCTTCATCCACAAGGTTACGCCCAAGATAACCACTTAAACGGCGGATATCAGCATATCCCTCAACAAGAAGACTGCCATTTTCAAGTCGTTCTGCGATCATGAGTGCTTCATCGTCATCAGGAAAGTCTCCTGCAATAGCTTCAAGAATATCAGTTGGTGTTGCAATTCCTTCAAAAGATCCATGCTCATCAACAATAATTGCAAGCTGAATCGAAGAATGACGTAATTGCTCCATCAATCGTAAAACACTTGTATTTTCATGAACAACGAGGGGTTCTCGCATAGCTTTTTTCCAATTAATCTTTTTCCCCTCAGCCAAATTCAAAAGAAGATCTTTTGTCAATGCAACGCCAACAAATTCATCTACTTTTTCACGCGCAAGAATTAAGCGGCTATGTTTAACCTTTTGTAATTCTTCACGCATTTCATTTTCATCAGCATTTAAATCTAACCACTCAATCTCATTACGTGGCGACATGATAGAGCGAACAGGGCGATCAGCTAAATCGAGAACACCACGAATCATCTCCTTTTCTTCTGGTCTAAACAACTCAGAAGCTGCAGCCTGTTCAGCAATAACATCTACAGTCTCAGCAAGATGACTATCTTTACTTCCTCCTCCTAAGAGCCTCAAAACAGCATCAGCTGTTCTACTGCGTAGATCATTTGTTTTAATCATTTTTTCACGGTTACGACGTCCAATTTGATTAAAAGCTTCGATGAGAACAGAAAAACCAATAGCAGCATACAAATACCCTTTGGGAATATGAAAACCAAATCCTTCAACAATGAGAGTAAAACCAATCATCATCAAAAAACCAAGACAGAGGATTACAATAGTGGGATGACGATTAATAAAACGCATAAGAACACCAGATCCGCACATCATTACTCCCATAGCAGCTATGACTGCGATATACATAACTGTTGCCTGCTCTTTTGCAATCATACCTGTTGCGGTAATAATACTGTCTAGTGAAAAAACGGCATCCAGCACCACGATTTGAACAATTACTTGCCAAAAAACAGCATAAGCAACACCTGTTTTTCTTTCATGTGATACCCCTTCTAACCTTTCATGTAATTCTAGCGTTCCCTTTGCTAGCAAAAAGGCTCCACCACCGATTAAAATAAAGCTATGCCAACTAAAGACAAAAGATGAAAGTGAAAGAATTACCCTATCGAGTCTCATAACCCATCCGATAACAGTAAGAAGGAAGAGCCGCATAATTAATGCTAAAGTAAGACCTAGAAAGCGTGCGCGGTCACGCAAATGCAGTGGCAATTTTTCAGCTAAAATTGCAATAAAGATAAGGTTATCTATTCCTAAAACAATTTCGAGAAAAACCAGCGTGATCAAACCAAACCACGCATGGGGATCAGTGATCCATTCCATCATTCCTTACCTTTTAGAAGCTTAAAAGCGCGCGATTGACAAAAAAAATTCATAGGCTTTTATTCGTATATTGGATCATGAACATTGAATGTAAAAAAATTTATATTCAACGAAAAAAACAGCAAAATATTGCTTGAATGCATGTGATTATTGATAAAACAAAATGATGCCCCATCCCGCTTACAACCACAAGAAGGTTCCTCTAAATTTTGCTCGGGCATTATGCTCGATAATCCTCCAACTATGGGTTCTGTATAACAATCAGAACATTCATTTATAAAGCTTCCTATAATGGGTTTATTTTTATATAAGATCAAGTGGTGAATATCATATTTTTAACCTTACAGACAATGAGTCTATATAACAAACAACAAAATATCTGGACATCGATCCTTAGGAGCGTTATAGAAACGCTCATTCTCATCTTTTGAGAAGCTTATGGGTGATTAGCTCAGTCGGTAGAGCAGCTGACTCTTAATCAGCGGGTCGTGGGTTCGATCCCCTCATCACCCACCATTTGATTTGATACCATAAATAACGTATTGATTGCGTAAATTTTTTAAGATACGAGTTGCTAAATAAAATTGGGAAGTAGGATTTTCCCATATGCGTTTGTTTAAAAGTAAAGATTGTTGATATAGCTTAGTCATCAGGTTTTGTACTTTTAGGGGGCTTAAAGATCTTTTAATGTTGTTTCTTTTTTTTAATCGCAATTGGTAAGGAGAAGTTTCTTACCGACAATTGTGTTATTTAAAGGGGTATAAAAATCAACAGTTTTCACTTCTTTTAATATAAATTGACTAAAATTTTTTGGATTTTTGGCATATTGTTTAAAGATAGAAGAAACTTTACATTTTAGTCGTGTCAGCAGCGTGGATATTTTTTGATAACTCTCCCGCTTAAACAAAAAATCTCTGTAATAATCATCAGTATTCCAAGAGGGTGAATCAAGATAAAACAAAGTAATTAGCTGGACATAACAGGAATAAAATTAGATCAGTTTAATGGTTTAAAGCTAATATCCTGCTAAACGACAGAAAATAAGCTTTAATAAGGATTCAAGTTCTAAAATATTAAACCGTGCAGTTACGTTATGCTGTTTTCCCGTTAGCTTAACCGCTAAAAAGATAAACATTAAGAAAGCTGCTCAGAATCATTATAATATATTGATTTATAATAATTAATTATTCTTTATTTAAAAAAACTTTATTATAATAAACTTCTTTTTTTTCAATCCCTCTTATAATGAATTAATTAAAATTATTACTTCTGCATCATAAATGAGATTAACGTGTGGATAAAGACTATTGAAGAAAAGCATAAAAATGATTCTTATTAACGTTCTTAAGCGTCAAAAGTTATCACAACATTGGAAAAATAGTATAATGGCGCAGGCTTTCTCTTTTATTAAGTATAAAGATGATGGTGCAACAATGGCTTTACTATTATACTATTTATGGGTGTTACTGTGTAATGGGGAAGAGCACTGAGAGATGAAAATTTCGTAAAGTTTTTCTTGTATTTTTATTATGATCGTTTAGGAAAAATTCTTTTATTAAAAGGGTTAAGTATTCTTGATTTATATACTTTTTCTTTTTTTAATAATAAAATGAAGTTATTTTCAGATAGAGGTTTTTAAATTTGAGTATTTTTTTTTGCAATGATGTGCTTTATCCAACATAAAAATCGATTACATAATAAAATAGTACTTTTAATATTCAAGTTTATGGGAGTTTTTTTGAAGGAAAATAGATAAATATTTCTATATTTTTCGTAAAGTAAGATTCTTATAAAAGGGGACCTTCAAGTTTCAATGTAAAAAAGATAAATAAAAATAATGATTGTATTAATTTACATATACAATCGATTAGCATGGATGATAATCCTTTATAGGCACACAAAAAAGAAGTAGTTGATAGCCTTTTATTTATTCAGGAGGTGTTTTGGGGGCTCTTTTCCAGTATTGATGCGCTTCAAAAATGGCGACCACAAATAATGAAATGATAAGCGGTATAATCAAATAAAACATTCTAAAGACAATAAGTGCTGCAATAACATCGGTTGGATTTATATTGGGCATGCCTGTTATGAAGAGAGCTTCAAGAACTCCTACTCCTCCTGCTGGAGCATTGGAGAGAAGAGTTATCGTAAAAGATGCTAGGAAAACACCGAGAACAGAGATAAAATGAATATCTGCGTTGTGTGGGAGAACAGCATATATAATTCCTGCTGCTCCTAAAAGCTCTAGAGGGCTAATGAGAAGCTGTTGAATAACAATTTTCAACCGTGGATAGGAAAGTTGAATTTTCTTACCCAAGCGTAAGGGTTTTAACTGAAGCCAGCTGCCAAACGTATAAAGTGCTATACAGCTGAGTAAAATTGCTCCAACCGTCGTTCCTAGCCATTCAGGAAGTTCTTTATGAATGAGGGTGATAATTTCGGGTTGTAGCACCAAAACGATTCCCAAAAGTAAGACTGTGCCGATTACAAAAGTAAAAGAACAGAAACCTACTAATATTGCGATTTCTGTTCCGTTTAATCCTTTCATTTTATAGGCACGATAACGCACAACGGCACCAGAAAAAACTGAAGCACCGATATTGTGTGAAAGAGCGTAGGTTGTAAATGAACATATAGCGATAAAAATCCAAGAAATTTTATGGCCTAGATGTTGCAAGGCAATTCGATCATATCCAGCAAGAGCAGCATAAGCTAGGAGAGAACATAAGCAGGCTAATAACCAGTGCTGTGCATTTAAATCGCTCAAGCGCTCCAATACATCCCCAAATGAAATGGCAGAGAGTTTCATATAAAGAATCCGAATAGATATCAGCATTGCTAAGATACCAATCAATGGCCATATAAATTGCTTTATTTTCACGATTCTTTACCCATTTTATGTTTTCTGTAAATTTTCATGATTGAGCATATTCTGTACAGATCTTCGTTCCATTATATACTCCATAATGCCATTGGCAACTTCTTCATCATCCGTTACTACAACATCAGCACCTAAATCAATGAGATATGCTGTTTCTGTGTCGGATAATGCATGTGTGATTATCTGGATATCTTTCTTCATACCACGTATATTCACGATACATTCTCCTACTTCAATGGTGCTTCGCATTGTAATAACAACTTTATGTGCATTATTTATATTTGCTGCGTTCATTATTTCTTGTTGAATGATATTGCCGCAAATAGCCTCAAAGCCATCTGCAATCGCTTTATCAGAGAGGCGTTTTGATTCTTCTACGATCACTACAGGGTTACCTCTATTTATTAAAGATAATGCAACACATTTACCAATACGACCATAGCCAATAATTACGATATGGTTATTTTTTAAGGTCATCGGTAAAAAATCTTGGTCAGGATCTTGTGGATCAATATCAATAATTGTTTGGGCATTTTGTGAAGATGCAGAATTTTTTTCTAGACGTTTTTTAATTTTATTACAGGCAATGAAAACAAGAGGATTGAGCAAAATAGAAAAAATTGCTCCTCCAAGAATTAAATCATGAGCGTCATTGTTTAAAAGTCCTAAGCTTAAACTTAAACCAGCAAGGATAAAGGAAAATTCTCCGATTTGGGCAAGGCTTGCAGAAATAGTCAAAGCTGTTGCATTAGAATAGCGAAAAGCCTTAACGATGAAAAAGGCAACAGCAGATTTTCCGATTACGATAATGAATAAGGTTGCTAAGAGAGGAAAAAAATGAGTTAAGAGTTTCTCTGGGTCAAATAACATGCCTACAGAAACAAAAAAGAGAACAGAAAAGGCATCGCGCAGTGGTAAAGATTCTTCCGCGGCACGGTGGCTTAATTCTGATTCGCTCATGACCATACCAGCAAAAAAAGCACCAAGAGAAAGAGAAACACCAAATAAATGAGCAGCTCCGAAAGCTACTCCTAATGCAATAGCAAAAACGCTAAGACGAAATAATTCACGTGATCCCGATTGTGCGCTCATTTTTAAAAGCCATGGGATAACGCGTCGCCCAATGACGAGCATAAGTGCAATAAATACAATCACTTTCAGGATGGTGAGACCAAAAATACCCCAAATACTTAAATCCAACCATTGAACAAGAGGATCCAACGCTTCTTTTTTGGTGTTGCTGAGGGCACTTGCCAAGGAAGGGATGAGGACAAGTATAAGGACCATTGCTAAATCCTCAATAATCAACCATCCAACGGCAATGCGTCCTTTTTCTGTTTCAATAAGATGACGCTCTTGCAAAGCACGTAGAAGGATAACAGTACTTGCTATGGATAAAGCAAGGCCGAAGATCAAACTACCACCGAAGCCCCATCCCATAATCAAACCAAGGCACAAACCTAGAAAAGTAGAAAATGCCATTTGTGCAATAGCAGCGGGGACAGCAATAGCTTTGACAGATAAAAGATCTTTTAATGAAAAGTGGAGCCCAACACCAAACATCAGCAAAATAATACCAATTTCAGCAAGTTGATTAATGATGACGGAATCTATTTTAAATCCGCCTGTATTGGGTCCCACAATAACACCGGCTAACAAATAGCCTACAAGTGGTGAAATACGCAAACGGCTAGCAATCATTCCCAAGAGAAATGCTAAACATAAACCTGCAACAATAGTTGTGATAAGTGGTGTGTCGTGGAGCATGGATTATTTACTATTCTTGATCAAAAAGCGAATAAATGAAAATGACTATATTTCTATGAGAAGAGAAGCGAAATGTATCATATGTATCAAAGGGCATTTTTATTTCACTTTGGTATTTGCACGATTATTTCGCTCACGCCACCAATTTCCTAGCAGGAGTAAAATAGGAGCAGCAATAAAGATAGAGGATGATGTTGCAATAATAATCCCAAAGACCATGGGCAATGCAAAATTATGAACAGCACTTCCACCCCATATCGCCATGGGGAGCATAGCAAGAATTGTTGTGGCTGATGTAAAAAAACAACGTACAAGAACCTGATTAATTGACAGATCAATCAGCTCGCGCAACGGCATTTTTTTATAAAGACGCATATTTTCGCGCATCCTATCATAGACGACAACTTTATCATTTATAGAATATCCAACAATTGTTAAGAGTGCAGCGATAGCCGTTAAATTAAAATCAAATTGAAATAAAGCAAAAAAGCCAATCATTTTTGTGGTGTCTAGAATGAGAGTGATAATTGCTCCAATAGCAAAGAACCATTCGAAGCGTAACCATATATAGAGAGACATGGCAATAGCCGCAAGGATAACAGCAGTAAAAGCAGCTGTGGCAAGCTCGCCTGAAATTTTGGGACCAACAACTTCTATTTGATCGAATGTGGTATCGGGATAGATATTTTGTACAGCTGTTTTTACCTTATCAATGGCGATGGTTTGTTGTGCTTCGCTACCGCTTTGTTTCTGCATGCGAATTAATACGGTGCTTTCGTTATCAATATTTTGCAAGGTAACTTCACCAATATTAAGAGTAGAAAGCTTGGAACGCAGAGTTGCTAGATCTGCTGGTGCTTTCGTGGTAATACTCATTTGGCTTCCGCCAATGAAATCAATTCCGAAGTTCAATCCAGGCTTAAAAAAGAGAAAGACTGAAGCCATTGATAAAACAATTGAGACGCCAATACCAATGAAACGTGCTTTCATAAAGTGGAAAGTTGTGTTTTCTGGCATGATGTTGAAAGCAGAGTGAATATGCAATTTTTTAATTTTCCATTTACGAACGATCCAAATCATGATGATGCGTACAATGGTGATATTTGTAAACATGGAGATGATAATACCAAGCAACATTGTTACGGCAAAACCACGAACGGGACCGGTACCAAACCAAAATAGTAAGACAGTCGCTATAATTGCCGTAACATTTGCATCAACAATGGTTGCAAAAGCGTGTTTAAATCCACGATCTAGGGCTGCAAAAGCACTCACACCTTTTCGACTTTCTTCACGGATACGTTCATTGATGAGAATATTAGCATCAACGGCAATACCGATGCCTAAAATAATACCAGCAATACCAGGTAGCGTAAGCGTAGCTCCCAAAAGACTCAGTGCAGCAAATGTTAAAATCGTGTGCAGAGCTAGTGCTATATTGGCAATTAATCCCCAAATGCGGTAGAGAAGAAAAATAAAAATTGCAACAAGAATAAAGCCAATTATGCCGGTGTAAAGTCCCATTTGGATGGCATCAGCACCAAGATTTGGACCTACGGTTCTCTCTTCAATGACCGTGAGTGGTGCGGGGAGGGAACCAGCACGAAGCAGAGCAGCCAGAGTTGAGGCTTCTTTGGGGTCAAAGTTTCCTGTAATTTGACCTTGTCCATTGGGAATGACACTATTGATGGTAGGAGCGGTTAAAACCTTATTATCCAGAACAATGGCAAAAGGACGGTTAATATTTTGTCGTGTTATATCGGCAAATATTTTTGCACCAGCGGAATCTAGAGTAAATGAAATAATGGAACGCCCTGGTATTTGGGGGTCAAAACCTGCACGGGCATCTTTCAGGACATTTCCATCTAAAGCGATTTGATCATAAATTGCATAGTGTTGTGTTGCATCAGTATATCCAGGAAGAATAGAAACACCTATAGGGGGATTATTGGGGTCCACATTAGAAGGAACAAGATGAAAACTCATCTTAGCGGTTGTTCCTAAAAGATCACGTAGTTGTTTTGGATCTTGTAGTCCGGGCAATTGGACCATAATACGATCGTTTCCGACCTTTTGGATGGCTGGTTCTGAAACACCAACTTGATCTATACGGCGACGGATGATTTCTAAGCTTTGTTCAATAGCATTGCTTACACGGTCTTTTATACCAGCTTCCGTTAATGTGACGCGGAGAGTTTCATTTTGAGCACTGATCGTGATGTTATGTTCTGTTGTACCAAAGCTACTGTGTATGGGGGTTATTAATGTTTTCAAAGCAGAGAGTGCTTTTTCAGTTTGCGATGGATCAGAAATAAGGGCAATAATGCTATCTTCAACGATACGCACACTTGAGGTGCGGATTTGTTTTTCACGCAATACATTGCGTACACTGCTTAAAACTATGTGTAACTGATCGCGTTTTAACGTTTTGCTATCAACCTCGAGCAGGAGAGAAGAGCCTCCTTGAAGGTCAAGACCAAGTGCTACACGGGTGTCGGGTAAGAATTTCGAGTTTTTAACTTGTTCGTATGAAAATAAATTGGGCAAGGCAACATAAATGCTGCTTAAAAGAATAAAACAATAAAGGGTAGTTAACCAACCAGGTGTACGCATGATATATTCCGCTAATAGGCAATCTAACAGTTATTTAAAGTTAAAAGCACAAGTAAAATAAGATGATCGTTTTATAATTCAAGGAAGAGAATTTAAGTGTGTTCATTAGGAGGAGCGCGTTTATTTGAGAAATATTGCGTTTTAACGCTACGAAATCGTGTATCAATAGCTGGAATCTTTACTAAAAAGAAATCCAATGTTAGGATTTTTTGAAAGGTTCTCGTAAAAATAGATTCTGTATGGAGTGTTACAAGTTTTTTGTTTTCAGTTGTGGTAACATTCAACTGATCACATTTATTGTGTAAATCAAATCTATTCGTTTTAATGATATTATTGGTGTGTGATTGTTTGATTAAATAAGCACGCGTTCCTAGGTTGCTCGTCAAGAATACACCTAAACTGGATAGAAAAATCCAAGTTGTCAAAGGAAGAAAATTTTCTTTTTTGCAATAGAGGTGCAAAAAACACATGCTAGAGTGCCTTCTTTAATCTTATTGAGTTCAGCTTATTTATTATTCTTTTCTCTTATTATCAGTATTATAGGATAAGGGAAAGCTTTTATAAGATTATTCTACAAAAGTTGAAAATATCTGCTTTATACCATATTAAGGAGGGGGGGGATAAAATCCTTTTTGTGCGCATAAGGTCGATATGTATTCATTTTGTAGAGAAAACATCCACATACTTTTCCTTCTTTTGGGGATTATCTTTGTATTTAATTCTGGTGCGTGGGGGAATAGGGGTGCACAAAATACAATTGTCGAACAAACAATAGATTCTTATTCAGTTGATGAAATTATTCAACAACAACAGTTGATTATTGAGACTCTTGAAGAAAATAGTGAAACTTTAAAAAGAGATTTTGACAGAAAATCAGAAGATGAGCGTTCTTTAGAAGAATTGCGGTTACGTGCACAAGATATCAGTGAACGTGCTATTGAGGCAGCATTTGTTTTGCGTCCTCCTCTTAATGAGATTAATACACTTCTTGATCAATTAACAGAGCTCCATCGTGACGTAAAAAAACTGAAAAGCTCAGTGAAAGAGTATTCTTACTTGATAGAGCAAAAAGCTAAAATTAACAGTATCATGCTTCGTTTTGAAGAAATTTTCTTAGCGGCAAATAGAATAGCTGAACTTTCTATTTCTCAATCTCGGGAGCTTTTTAAACGCACGCTTACGTATAGGCTTGAGTTTTCGATTCCGATGGTTAAACAGCTCGCCCAAAAAACAAAAGAGGCTTCATCAGATTTTCTTTTTTTGTTAAATTCTTGGTGGAGTTTTATATTTTATTTCAAGTTATTACAACTATTTCTTTCCTTTTTAATTCCACTTTTTATCACTTTGGGTCTTTCGTATTTTTCTCGAAAAGTTCTTGTTCATGTGTATTGCCACTTTAGGAAGTCTAATGAGGAAATATCTTATTTACAACGCTTATTGATCGCCTTTATTTCAGTTCTCTTACCTTCGCTTATATGTACTTTTTGCGTTTATCTTGTGTTGTTTTTGTTTCGTAGTTTTAACTTAGATCTAGGTAAGCTTATAACAGTTTTTGATATGATAGGTTGTCAGATTATTTTAGTATTTTTAATCAATCGCTTAGCAATTGTTCTTTTATCTTCGAATATGCCCCATGCGCGTCTTCTCAGTATTGCACCATCGTCTGCTTATCAATTAGTGATTTTACTCACTTCTTTAGCGGGTGTGTTGGCATTTGATGCTGTTCTTGATAGTATTTATCAAATCATTTCAGCGCCTCTATCTTTGACAATTGCTAAAAGTTTTATTGCTGTTTTTCTTGTAGCGGTATTGCTGTTTATAATATCATTTGTACCTTTGCAATTTAGACGTAGGCGTTTTCAAGGAGAAAAAAAAGAGCCTTACTTTTGTCCATTTTATATACGCATTCCTCTTATTGGCTTGGGATTAGTGCTCTTTGTGTTGAATTTTTTAGGCTATGTTGGTCTTGCACGTTTTATTATGCAGAAAATTATGATTGGTGGAGTATTTTTAGTTCTCATGTATTTAGGAATACAAAGCGCTCAAGCACTTGGAACTAAAGGCCAATTTATGAAAACAACGGTTGGTCATCTTTTGATGCAGAGGTTTCATTTAGAAGAAAAAACGATGAATCAATTGGGAGTTTTTGTGAGCGTTTTTCTCAATTTATTTGTTGTTGTATTTTGTGCAATGCCAATTGCTGTACAGTTTGGATTTTCCTATTCTGATTTGAAAGCAGTACTATGGCAATTGGTTACCGGTTTTCAGATTGGAAATATTACTCTTTCTTTGATTTCTATTGTAACAGGAATTATTTCTTTTTGTGTTTGCTGGTTTCTTATTCGCCGATTTATTGGTTGGTTAGATAGTGTGGTGTTGGTTCATGGAGAGTTCGATTCTGGTATACGTAATTCTATCAAAACAGTGATAAGTTATGGAGGCGTTGTTGTGTCTGCTTTGACGGGATTGTCAATGGCAGGTTTGGATCTTAGAAATTTCGCTCTCATTGCTGGAGGACTTTCACTTGGTATAGGTTTTGGTTTACAGAATATTGTCCAAAACTTTGTCTCTGGACTTATTATTTTAGTTGGAAGACCATTTAAAATAGGAGACTATATAGAATCTGGATCAGTGGGTGGTGTTGTTAAGCGTATTAGTGTGCGTGCAACGGAACTTGAGACCATTCAGCGTAAGACGATTATCATTCCCAATTCAAGCCTTATTAATAACAACGTTAGTAATTGGACTAGACGTAATAAAGTAGGACGAATTGATATACCAGTTACTGTATCATCTAAGGTTGCTCCAGAGCATGTTGCTGAAATTTTGTTGGAGATTGCTTTTGCGACAGAAGGCGTTTTAAAAAATCCTACCCCGCAGGTGAGTTTTACAGCATTTGATCATAAGAGTTTTTCCTTTAATTTAGCTATTTATGTGCCTAATATTACTTCACCTTCTCATGTGACCAATGCTCTTCGATTTGTCTTATATAAGCGTTTTGCTGAGGAAGGAATCTTAGAATGCTGAAATATATTTATGCTTTGATTATAGTTATTCTGTTGAATATTTTTACCATAACAGCTTTTGCCGCAACAGTGAAGAATACAGATTTAAAGGTACAATCTCTCGTTGTTGTCGAGGGAAGTATACCTTCAAAAGTTTCTTTAAATACTCATCAAACAATTACAATTTGTATGAAGGGATGTTTTATAACTTTTCCTAATAAAGACCGTTTTGCAATAAAGGCAGATGATAATATAGAAATCAGTAGGGGAAGAGCAATTTTTAAATAAAATGATTGAGAATTTTTATTTGGAGATAAGATTTAGAAGGATAATGATATTGTCGTATTAATAATCTCATCCTTTAAAAATGGTAGAAAAAAGGTATGATTTTAGTATAAAGTAAGTATATTTTTATACTATATAGAATCTACAGTATGCATTTGGGATATAAGAATATTGAGGTATTTATAATATTTCTAATGAATATCGATTTTCTAAAAATATTTACACCATTTTTAGAATTTTTCTTACGAAAAAAGGTGTAAAATATACTATTTTGTGATTTTTTTTGCATTTATTTTGATACAAAATGTTTTATATTTCCTTGTTTAAAAAATATAATAGGTATTTTTATTAAATAATTTGTTATTTTAAGTATTCATTATTCTAATATTTTAAAATTTATTTGATAATATTAAATTTTGATGTAAAGATATATTAATCTAGTGATAGATTTAAATGTAACTATAAAGGAGTACATGAGATTTTGCAGCATAAGATTTTATAAAACTTTGTTTTTCTATTTTCTAAATGTGATTTTTGATTATATTTAAATTTAGCAATGGGGTATAATTTTATGAATACAAAATTTATAACAGCATCTGTTTTTTCTTTAATTTCACCTTCTATAGTACAGGCTGCAGATGTGGTGGCTCATGAAGAGCCAGTACATGTTGCCTCAGAAGTTGTTGCTTCTTCACCTTTTTCTTGGGCAGGTATTTATTTCGGGGGGCAAGTGGGTGGCTTTTCAAGTAAGACTTCTGCGATAACGCGTGATGTTAATATTCCTCTCTATCCTGATGAAGAGAGTAAAAGTAAACCATGGATACCCGTCGAGAAACAGTATATGCCTGAGCTTTCTGGATTTATGGGTGGTTTTTATGCGGGTGTTAATTTTGATCTCGGTAATAATTTTATTGTGGGGATTGATACGGATATTCTTTTAACGGAAAAAAAGGATACAAAAACAAGATTTCAGGCTGATGAATCAAGTGCTGGTGGTCCTGATACTGGTGGATCAGGTACTGAAGGATCAGGTACTGAAGGATCGGGTACTGAGGGATCGGGTACTGAAGGAGCGGGTACTGAAGGAGCGGGTACTGAAGGAGCGGGTACTGAAGGAGCGGGTACTGAAGGAAAAAGTCGAAAAAGGGCAAAACTTGTCAGTAGACAGGGTAGAGGGTTGTCTCGCTCTGTTGCAGAGGATAAAGACAGTTTAACTTTTAATCATACGTTAAAACAAAAATGGACAGGTGCTACACGGGTACGTGTTGGGTTTTCTGCGGGGCGTGTGATGCCTTATATTGCTGGTGGTGTTGCTTATGGACAGTTTCAAGATATTTTGTCGACAGTAATTACGGGAGGTGAGCCCTTTAATAGGACATCGGATGCAACAAAAACGATGATTGGTTATACTCTCGGTGGTGGTGTTGATTTTGCAATGACAGATCATCTTGTTGTGCGTGCGGAATATCGTTACTCAGATTTTGGTAAAAAGAAATTTAAAGACGAGATTGAAGTTAAGTATAAGACGAATGATTTTCGCGCAGGAATAGCTTACAAATTCTAGCTTTGTAGGATAAAGGAGCTTAAATTTAAGAGGTCCTATCTCTTTGATAGGGCCTTTATTTTTTTAATGTTATGCATTGTAAATGCTATTTTATGGTGAAGAAAGGGTCTTTGATTTTGAGTGATGATGAGGAGATAAGAAAGAATTATTTAAATTCTTAATTGTTAAGAATGAAAATTCTTTGGTTCACAAGGTATAGTTGAAATATTTATTTGCAAAGAAGGAATGATTCGTTTTTTGTATTATTACGATTATCACATGATAATATCGTTATAGCGTTAAAAAAGTAAATTTAAAGATCATTTTTCTATCTAAACAATTAGAAGATAAAGAAAATTCACATAGAGTGGTGCGGATGGCGTGCACGTTTATGCACCAATTTTTTCCCTTAGAATTCTCTACAATATCACCTGATAGCGCGGTTTATCTTTTTTCTATTTAATAACTAATTGTTTTATTTTATTTATTAAATTTTTTTAATATAATCTTGGTATCAGATGAAAGTGCTCCAAGCGCGATTCAAAAGGTGGCTTTTAAAAGGTGGTTCGAAAAATAAGAACATGTGATAGGCTATTAGTCTTATCTGTAAAAAATCTATCTAAAGGCAAATATGCTGACAGAGCTGGTTTATGGCTTATAAAAACTGCATCAGATCAAGGATGATGGATTTTTAGGTTTGACCTCAATAAAAGACGACGAGAAACGGGATTAGGCTTTTGTAGCAATGTATCTTTAAAAGAAGCACGGTTCAAGGCTTCAGCTTGTTATGACTTTTGGGATCAAGGAATTGACCCAATTCACCAAAAAAAAAGAAAATTTGCGTCGGGCAAGGGGGGTATTTCTTTACGAGAAATTGCCTCCGGCACTGTTTGTATGTCTATAACCTATTGTCCACACCCCAATGGCATCTTTATAGGCGTTCAAACGCAAACCTTCCCATTGTTTAATGAGTGCAAGTCCTTCTGATGATATTTTCGCATATGCTTCTTCATAAAAAAAGCTCCGCAAAAAGCAGAGCTGGATTAAAAAATTGACATCTTTCTCATTCGAAAGGATGGCTTATTAAAACCTATGTAGCTTTTTCACTGGAACAAAATAATGTATTTGACAGTATTTATTCTGTATCTGATAAGACACAACTATTTACAGTGTACAAAACAAAATACTTTATGAAATTGCTAGATTATTTAAAAGATGAGATTGCGCAAGCACATGTTGTTACATGGATTGCAAGAATAGAAACAGGATTTCTTGGTAACGCAAAATTCTTTCGTGGAATTGGAGAATTAAAAATAAATCGCGGACTAGGCTATCGTGTTTATTTTTTCAAACAAGGAAAAGAGATTATTTTGTTACTTAATGGCGGCGATAAATCTACTCAGCAAAAAGATATTGAAAAAGCTCTTCAATTAGTAAAGGAAATAAAAAATGGAAATCACCAAGTTTGATACAAGGGAATATTTCAAAACGCCTGAGACTCAGAAAATTCTTTTACAAGATGCTCTTGAAAGCAAGGATAGCAAGTATCTTGCGCATGCTCTTGGCATAATAGTGAAAAATCAAGGAATGAGTAAAATCGCTCAAAATACAGGGTTATCAAGAGAGTCTCTTTATCGTTCTTTAAGCGACAAGGGTGACCCACGACTTTCTACTTTTCTCAGTGTTTTGAGTGCTTTAAATTTGCAGATTAGCTTAACGTCTATCCAGAATAATTGTAAGGAACAAGCGGCTTTAGAAGAAGCAGCTTGATCTGCTTCCCACTTTTAAAGATGGGGGAAGGGAGGTACTTAAGCAACCTTTTTAATGAGGGGCTCTACATCTGGTTTATAACCTATCATGTATCCTCTTTATCCATATGGATGACGCTTTCACTCACGTCACTCATGTAGTTTTTTTTTGATATTGCGGTCGACAGCCTATAGATGCCCACGCAAAATGGCGTCATTGATCGTATCGTCGGTTCTCAACACCGATAAGAAAGCAAATTTTGTATCACTTGAAAGAGTGCAATTGCCCCAAAGACGATAACCGTTTTCGCGGATAATTGTTGTGATGGTTTGTTCATTGAGAAGGTTGGCGCGGCTTGATCTATCATCAATGGAAAAATCAATTGGACGCGCAGTTCCAACAATGCCATTGATTACTTTGTTTTAAGGAGAATGCCAAAAGCCATGTGTAAAATCAGTTTTAGCAATGATACTTGTAACAGCTGCGCTTGCTGGCTATTCTACGATTTCTCCATCACGATTCACCTTTACAAAAGGGGCTTATTGGAGAAGACGGTTTAATTGAAGTCAAATGTCCACAATCAACGACCCATCTTCGTTTTTTATGTATGACGAAATCAAGCCTGAATATCACGCGCAGATGCAATTCCAAATGGCATGCATAGGATGCAAATGGTGTGATTTCATTAGCTATAATCCAAACTTTGTAAGTAAATCTACTGGTTTGAGAATGAAAATCAAACGCATTCTCCGTGATGAGAAACACATTGAAGAGATCAATAAAACTGTTGAAACCTTCTTAGCGGAAATAGAACAAGAGATGCAAAAGATTTTGACAAAAGCTGCTTAAACCTATGGGGGTTCTTCCCCCAACACCCTCGCCCATTTGTATAACATAAAAAAGAGAAAGGTAATGAGATGATACTTGATGATGGAGATAGATATGTAACAACCCGTGAATGTGCAAAGCTTTTTAGTGTATCCACAACCACGATTTGTAATTGGGTATTTCAAAGGGGTATTTCCAGAACTATATAAGCTAGGTAGAGCAGTGAGATGGAGAAAGAAAGAGATCTTAACCGTCACTCCAAAGAAAAATAAGGAGAAAATAGGAGTAAATTAGGTAAAGTTGTATAAACCGTAGAAGGCGGTTTAAAAGGTGGTCTTAAAATGGTTATTTAAAGAAAAAAAATCTATGTATTTCAATACATTAAATATTAAAATGGTGCCCAAAAGAGGACTCGAACCTCCACGCCTTGCGGCACAGGTACCTGAAACCTGCGCGTCTACCAATTCCGCCATCTGGGCTCATAAAATTGATCTAAGCGTATGAAGCAATTCTGTCAATGAAATTATAGAATTTATTTTTTTAGCTTAAAACGATTGAATTGATTTTTTGGGAGATCATGATTTTATAAGTTTAAGGTGCGAGGACTGTCTTCGATAAAATTGTTGAATCCGGATTAAATGTATAAATAATAGGAATGCCGGTCGCTAATTCTTGAGATATAATTTCCTCACCGGAGAGACCTTCAAGCGCCATAATAAGAGCACGAAGAGAGTTTCCATGCGCTGCGATCAAAACAGTTTGGGAGCGCAAAATATGAGGCTGGATGTGGTAAAGATAATAAGGACAGATGCGCGCACCGGTGTCGCGTAGGCTTTCTCCATTCGGGGGCGCAATCGTATAAGAGCGGCGCCACATTTGCACTTGCTCTTGTCCCCATTGTTGGCGTACTTCATCTTTATTTAAACCAGAAAGATCACCATAATTACGTTCATTTAATGCGGGATTTTTTATCACTTCTAAATCTGATTGTCCCATTTGCTCTAAAATGTGCTGAGCCGTTTTTTGAGCACGCTGTAAGGCAGATGTATAAGCGATATCAAACTTCAAACCATATTCTTTCAGTTTTTTTCCTGCTGCTATCGCTTCTGCATGACCTTTTTCTGTTAAATCGGGATCTTTCCAACCGGTAAAAAGGTTTTTGAGATTCCATTCACTTTGTCCATGACGAATTAGTACAAGTATGCGTTCCATTATGAATTGCCTCTATTCTATTGATTGTTTAAAATTCATCGTTCAAACCCAAAACATCGAGCATTGAATAAAGACCGTTTTCATGATTTTTTGCCCACAAAGCTGCTTTTAATGCGCCATTGGCAAAGATAGAGCGTTCTTGCGCTGTATGTGAAAGAATAATGCGCTCATGGGAACCGGCAAAAATGACACTGTGTTCTCCAACAACTGTTCCACCACGTGAACAAGAAAAGCCAATGGAGCCTTTTTCGCGTTTACCTATATGACCATTGCGTTCGTTGACACGCACATTTTTAAGCATAACATTGCGCCCTTCAGCTGCTGCTTGGCCAAGAAGAAGGGCTGTTCCAGAAGGGGCGTCAACTTTGTTCGCGTGATGCATTTCATAAACTTCGATATCAAAATCATCGGCGCCTAATGCTTTAGCGGCTTTCTTTACAAGGTTGGCCAAAAGATTTATTCCAAGGCTCATATTTCCGGATTTGACAATTGTTGTATATTTCGCAAAATCTGCAATTTTTTCTTCTTCTGTTTTGCTAAATCCTGTGGTGCCAATAATATGGACAAGGCTTTTTTGAGCAGCGTAGTTAGCATAAAGAATACTGGCTTCTGGTTGAGAAAAATCTAAAAGACCTTCTGTGTTAGAAAAGGCATTTTCAGGATCGTCAGTAATGCCAATTCCAAGAGAATCTGAACCAATTAAGGCACTGGCATCTTTTCCTACAAACGGTGAACCTTTGCGTACAAGAACAGCACAAAGCTCTACATCTCTCCTCTGTTGGATTGCTGTAATGAGTTCACGTCCCATTCTTCCATTTGCACCAACAACTGTAAGGCGCATTCTTATCTCCTTATGACATTTCACTGTGCAGTATAGGCAAATTCTTGCCTTCTTTCCAATGGTTCTTTTTCTTTATAGGAAAAAAATTTCCTGCTTTAATTTATCTTGTTGTGCTGTAAAACACTGTTGTTTAGAGAAAGTAATATATGATCTACAAATCTAAATAGAGATGTTTTTCGTTAGAGTGTGTGATGAATATTCCTAAGTAAGGTTTGCTTATGAAACCTAATGAAGATTGTGTATTCCTTCACGTTTTTGTTTCTTTCGTTCTTTAAGGGGAGGGGCGTTCTTCATGCAAAACAAGATCTCCCAAACAAATACACTTATGTTGTCAATTCATGCGCTTGTCTTAAAGAAATATTTCTCAATACTTCTAAACTTATTTTATGATAGTGCTCGTGAGTGGTATCACGAGAGAGTATCCATGAATAATATAAAATCTATTCTGCGCCACTATCTTTATGCTTCATAACAGAGAAAATTAGCACTACCGTACGTTTTGTTAGCCTTTAATGTTTTAACAATCCTTGGTACTTAGGCATTTCCATTCTTTTCTTTAATATTTTTTCACGAACCAATTCCATGTGTGACGCATAAGCAAGCGATTTGGATTGTTTCAAATGTGATGAAGGTAATGAGAAAAAGGTATTTGGAATTGATGATTCAAGTTAAAAAAACGATTATTTATCGTTGTATGTCAATAGGTTATACATAAATAAAATCACGTAAAAGAGGTGTAGAAATAAGGGGACGAACAAGAAGTTGGATTGTTTACACACGAGAGTTGGTCGGATTCTTTATCTTTTAGGAAAGTCAGTTGAAAAAATTGTTATGTTGTAAAAACGCATGATGAGGCTTTGTTTATTATAGAGCAAAGAGTATATATGTTATGCAATGCGTTTTTTCATATATTGGGGAGAATGGAGGATAACATGCGTTAAGTATTGTTATTTCATTTTCCTAGCTTCCAGTGATGCTACAGCTCTTATATTTAAAGAGAGTATTTAAAATCCTTTCTTATTATTCCTATGCTAATCTTTTTTGTGACACGTCAAGAAAGTGATTTTTTTCATGCATTATAAGGGGGGATAAAATAAGAAAATATTATGGGGGGCTTATTCTCTGTTTAATATGATTCTAAATCAATGTATTATCGTATTGTTTATACGCATGCATAAAAATTCATAAGCCTATAAATATTCTTTAGATAAAATATCGTTTTTACTTTTGTTTGTGGGAGAAGGCTAGAAATCAAGATCTGCATAGTGAGCACTTGCAACAATTCCGCGGACGCGATCTGTTAAAAGAGAACGAAAAGAAGGGCGTGATTTAATTCTCATATACCAGTCTTTGGCAGCAGGAGATTGTTCCCAGTCAATTTCCCCTAGAAAGTCAAGTACAGAAATAGAGGCTGCTGCTGCTAGGTCTGCATAGGACAAGGCAGAACCGACTAAGCTATCGCGAGAGGCACAGAGCCAGTTGAGATAGTTCATATGTGGTAAAATATTGGCACGCGCATTGCGTAAAATTTGTGAATTAGGAGCACCACCACCAATGGCAAGTGGCATTTCACGTTTATGGATTCGTTCTCGTACGATATGGCGCGTTGCTTCATTTTCGAATTTATTTAAGAACCAGTCATTGAGACGGCGTACTTCCGCACGATCTAAAGGATTTTCCGGAAAGAGCTTATTGTCTTGTCGTAAACTTCCATGTGTTTCGTCTAAATATTCGCAGATAACAAGAGGACCTGATAATGGAACCTCGTGTTCATCGAGAAAAACAGGAACATGACCAGCGGGATTGAGAGCTAGAAATTCGTGTCTTCTTGCCCATTCATATTCTTCAATCAGTTGAGTGGTTACACCATATTCCCCAAGAATGAGGCGTATGAAGCGCGAGGAAGCGGATAGGGGAGAGTGAAAAAGTGTCAGCATAATTTACACTATCAAATAGAGTTGATGAGAATTCTTTCAAGTAATCATTTTTATAAAGATGCTTGACTAGAAGTACAAGATCATTAGCAGCTGCTAGTAATTATAATTAATAAATTGTTAATAATAGCAATTGTTCTTTTATGCGATGGTTTGCAAAATGGCAGCACGTAATTCTTCTAAACCGAGAGCTTTTTCTGAAGAGGTTACAAGAAGCTCAGGATAAGCTGCCGGACGTTTGAGAAGCTTTGTTTGTGTGCTCATAATTAATTTTTCCAAGGCATTTGATTTGATTTTATCGCTTTTTGTCAAAACAATTTGATAAGAAACGGCTGCTTTATCAAGGAGAGAAAGAACATCTTCATCATTATTTTTGATTCCGTGCCGTGAATCAATTAAGATATATACACGTTTTAATGTTGTGCGCCCCCGTAAATAGCTAAAAATCAAATTTGTCCACGCATCAACCAGACTTTTAGGAGCAGCAGCGAAACCATAACCAGGCATATCTACTAATGCTAGAGGGGGAAGATCTCCCAGCTGCCCACTGAAGCCATCGGGGACAAAATAATTAAGCTCTTGAGTCCGTCCTGGTGTATTTGAGGTGCGTGCTAAGCTTTTTTGTTGGACGAGTGCGTTTATTAAAGATGATTTTCCAACATTGGAACGTCCTGCAAATGCAATTTCTGGTGGTCCTTCAGGGGGGAGAAAGCGTATTGCTGGTACACCACGAATAAAAATCCAATTGCGAGAAAAAATTCCAGAAAGGGAAGAATCTCTTGTCATTCATGCACTTCTTTTTTGGGTGATTTTCTCCACATGGTTTTCAGATTATCGAAAAGCTCAATTTTAACTCCTTGGCGCTTCATCATGATACCTTGCTGAATGATTGATAATATATTGTTCCATGCCCAATAGATAACGAGACCAACAGGAAAAGAGGCGAGCATAAAAGTAAAGACAACAGGCATCCATGTGAATATCATCGCTTGGGTTTGGTCTTGAGGAGCGGGATTCATACGCATTTGTAAAAACATCGTTATTCCCATAATCAAAGGCCATGCACCAATCATAAGGAATGTTGGAGTTGTATACGGTAAGAGACCAAACAAGTTAAAAAGAGAAGTTGGATCGGGTGCCGCTAAATCTTTAATCCAGCCAAAGAAAGGGGCATGGCGCATTTCAATGGTGATATAGAGAACTTTATAAAGAGCAAAGAATATTGGGAATTGAACCAACATTGGCCAACAACCAGCAAGGGGATTAATTTTTTCGGTTTTATATAGTTCTATTATCGCTTGTTGTTGCTTGGTTTTATCATCGGGATATTTTTCTTTTATTTCTAGCAACCGCGGTTGTAAAAGCTTCATGCGTGCCATAGATTTATAAGATTTATTGGCTAGAGGAAAAAGAAGAGTTTTTAAGAGCACCGTGACAAGAAGGATGGCGATACCAAAATTTCCTGTTTGTTTATAAAGAACATCAATGAGAGAAAACATTGGTTTGGTGATGAAATCAAACCAACCCCAGTCAATTAAAAGAGCAAACTTTTTGATTTTTAGATCATTTTGATAGTTATTAATAATTTCAACTTGTTTTGCACCAGCAAAAAGCCGATTTGTAATAGTTTTTGTTTCATTTGGAGCAATCGTTAAAAGCGATCCTAGCAAGTCAGACTGATAATGCGTTTGCAAACGATCAAAATAAATAAAACGGCTTGTATATTCTTTATTTTGCGGGGGAATAACTGCTACAGCCCAATATTTATCGGTAATACCAATCCAACCTCCTGTTACTTTAGAAAAAGTCATACTTTTCTGCCCATTATCAGGATTCGGGTCAAGCTCTGCTAAGGTTTTATATTTTTCAGTTTTGAGCGAATCTCCTGCAATACCTATCATACCTTCATGAAGTAAATAGGTTGCATTTGTATGTTCTGGTGGTGCTGCACGTGCAACGCGGGCATAGGATGAGAGATATATTGGTTGATCACTTTCATTGCTGATAGAATCTTCAATGGTAAACATGAAATGATCATCAACAGAAAGAATACGCCGGAAGATCTGTCCTTGTCCATTATTATAAATTAAAGTGATGGGTGTTGAAGGAGTCAGGATTGTATTGTTTCCCTCTATTTGCCATTGTGTATCCGATTGTGGCAAAGCTTTTGCTGGCAAAGATGCACTTGCAAAACCAAATTCAGCAAGGTAGGTCGTTTTGAAACCCTTAGGATTCAGCAAATCGATTTCCGGTGATTTTTTATCGACTGTTAAACGATATTTTTTGAGGTGAAGATCATCAAATTGTGCACCAACAAGATTAATAGAGCCTTCCAGTTCATTGGTTTTGATCGCAATACGCTTTGTTTTGGCCAATACAGCTTTCCGGATTTCAGGTGTCATTGGCTGTTCGATGATAGATGTTGCTTGATGCGTTGAGGTATCGTCAGAAAAATTCGTCGTGGTAGTAGAAAGGGTTGATTGTTGTTTTGACAATTGCTGTGTGATGACTTGTTGTTTTTGTAACTTTGCTTGTTTGGGAGCAACATGAAGAAATTGCCATGCGATGAGCACTACGAAAGATAAGCCAATAGCGATAAAGAAATTGCGGTTATATTCCATCCGTACACCCTTGTTGTTGTTGCTGATGTTTTATTTTTGGTTTTATTCGCCGATTTAATTCACTAATTAAGGATGTAAAAGGCGCATGTAACGCATCACGATATGCTACAATGACATAGTCTGTTCCTGCTTCCATGTGGTTTGTTACACCAACTCTTACGGCTTCACGCAAGCGCCTTTTGATACGATTACGTTTCACAGCATTACCGTTTTTACGAGTAACAGTGAAGCCTACACGTGCAACAAGAGAATCTTTTCTTTCTGTTGTTTGTTCACGAGATTTAACTTCGAGCAAAAATAAAGGACCACGCCGCTTTTCTCCTGTACGGACAGCCAAAAAGTCTGCTCTTTTGCGAATACGGCAGGGATGTTTTTTCTTCATAAAAGAACATTTCGCAATTTCACTAAATGCCTGCAAGCAAGCATTAGAGGTTCATAACAAAAGTTTCACAACGAAGAAATGGTGAGCAATCCTCAACGGTTGTGAAAATTTAAATGGTTAAGCAGAGAGCCGCTTACGTCCACGAGCACGTCTTGCAGCAATAACTTTACGTCCTCCAGCTGTAGCCATGCGTGCACGAAACCCATGGCGGCGTTTACGGACAAGTTTAGAGGGTTGGTAAGTACGTTTCATTTATTTAAATACCGCGGAGTGCGGCCCTTCTTAATCTTCGTTTTATGAGCAGTTATGCGCGAGATGAACGATTTTATCCTATCATACGGCTGTTAACCCATAAGGAAAAATATAAAAAAAGTCAATCTTAGATTGTTTTTCTCGCTCTTGAAAGAATACAAAACACCTTATAACTGTCTGTGATACTTTTTTTACGATACTGTAAAAGTGTCAGAAATAACGATTGAGTCTACAGAAAATAAATGACTAGGGCTTTAAAGAATTAAAGAAAGTGTTACTGATTACGGTATACTCAATTTAAAGTATCCTTTAACATTAAAAATTTTTTTCAGTTTTTGTTTTTACAAAATTTTTATCAGAACATTCATTAAAGTGGTTGTAGACAAACACGATTGATAGGATTTTATAGCAGATTTTATGTTTGAGATTCTTTATTTAAGGATGGTTTCATATTTTTAAAGAGAAAAGATATAAGTAATTTATACTTTATAATTTTGAGTAAAGTAGAAAATTATCAGGTGATGAACCTGTAAGTATTTTTCGTTCTTATGCTTATATTTGCTGGTATTTTTATAGAGAGGAAAGAACGTGGATTCTATTACAAGTGAGGCTGTCCGCAACGTATTACGTAAAATCAAAGGACCAGATCTTGAAAGTGATATTGTGTCGTTGGGGCTTCTTTCAGAAATATTGATTGCTGATGGTAAGGTTTTTTTTTCCATTACAGTTCCTGATGGAGGTGTGCAAGAATGGGAATCATTGCGTCGTTCTGCTGAAAAGATGGTATGTGCTTTGGAGGGAGTGGAATCTGTTGTTGTCACACTTACAGCAGAAAAAACAACAAAGGCAGCACCTAGACGGAGAGCAAATCTCTTGCCGATCAAAATGCCCATAGAAGGTGTGCGGCATGTGATTGCTGTTGCTTCTGGAAAAGGAGGGGTCGGAAAATCTACGATGGCAATAAATATCGCCTTAGCTTTACAAGATTCTGGTTTCAAGACGGGGGTGATGGATGCTGATATTTATGGTCCATCTTTGCCGCGTTTGACAGGACTTGTTAATCAAAAACCACAGCTCATTGGAGAAAAAAAGATTCAACCTCTTGAAAAATTCGGACTTAAATTGATGTCGATGGGATTTTTGGTTGAGGAAGAAAAGCCGGTAGTATGGCGTGGTCCTATGGTTATGGCAGCGGTAACGCAATTGTTACGAGACGTTTTATGGGGACCTCTGGACGTTTTAGTCGTTGATATGCCGCCCGGTACAGGGGATGCACAACTAACGCTTGCACAACAGGTACAATTAACAGGTGCGTTGGTTGTCTCTACGCCCCAAGATCTTGCTTTAGTGGATGCGCGTAAAGCAATAGAAATGTTCATGAAAGTCAATGTTCCTATTTTAGGAATTATTGAGAATATGAGTTATTTTATCGCTCCTGATACGGGAAAACGCTATGATATTTTTGGCTATGGTGGTGCACGGGCAGAAGCGGAACGTCGAGAAGTCCCTTTCTTAGCGGAAATACCGCTTGATGCAGCTTTACGATTTTCTTCAGATGAGGGGATCCCTATTTTTGTTGCTAAGCCTAGTAAAGAGCATACTAAACTGTATCGTAAAATTGTTGATCAAATAAAAAATCAACTCTTTTAAATGGATATTTGTTTGAGAAAGTTTATTAAAACACAATCATGGAAGACGTAAAAATAGTTGCTTCTTTGTAAGGGGAAGTTTTAATGTGTGAGTGGAGTATATAGGTTAAATAAACAAAAAATTATTCATGCGTTTGGATAACCTGAAGGGGACCCAAATTAGAAGAGATAGAGCCATGAGGTAGGAAAAATATTGGTACTGAGGATAAAAGAAGAAGACAGAAAATAAAAATAATTTAGAAAAATTGTAAAAGGTTGTAAAAAATATTTTAAAAATCAATTCTTTTCATAAGATGATATCTTTTTCAGGTGTAAAAAGCATTTTTCGATATGAGTTTTCTTGATATAAATCTTCAACATTTAGCTCTTTCTTATTGAGATGATAAAAAAATGTTGGTCAAGTCTTTTTAGACGCATTCATTTTTTGCAAAGTAGCCTCAAGAGCCGTTGTTAAAGCATTCCTTCCCCCTTGATGAGAAAAGTAATTTGACAAAAATTCATTTGTTCCACCCTTTGTTGAAAACTCTTTTTCAAGCAATGCAAAATCGAGAAATGCAGAACGATTCGTTGCTATAATTTTACGCATTTCATCCGTAAGATTTCCAAACATCATGGTAAGGAATTCTGCTGATTGCTGTTTTTTTAACCCCTGTGTTATAAACCACTGATGGGCTGTTTCTATAAAATTAAAATATACTCCCATCAGAGAACCAGCTGTCATAAAAAGATTAAATTGCTCTTCCTTATCCAGCACCAATGTGCCCCCCAATGCATCAAATAAAGTGCGTAAAAAGGGATGATCGGGATAGATTGGTGTCAAATTTTTGCATTCTGCAACAAAAGGTAATGGAACAGCACGATAAACTTTATGATTAATCCACTCTTCTACTTCTGCTGCTTTTGCCATAGCAAGTACGGAAATAACCAGCTGTTCTGGACGAAAATGAAGAGAGCGCAAAACGCCTTCTGCAATTTGGTTGGGCAAGCAAAGAAAAATACAATCACTAACATCGAGCAACGCTTGGTTATTTTCAGCAATTATAACTTTATCATAAGTGTTTGAAAGGTGCTCTGCTGTTTGTGCATTGCGAGGTGAAACAATAATGGAAGAAACATCAAAGGTGCTTGTCATGAGTCCATTCACCATTGAAGCACTGATTGTACCCGTTCCCAAAAAGCCAAGTTTCATTTCTATTTCTCAGTTTTATATTTTAAAAGGAATCTCAATCAAGATCTCAGGTGTTTTAACTAACATAAGCGCTAATTGAAGAGGCAACACATATCATAGCAAGAATAATCAAGCCCAAATAGATTTTTGGTTTGTCAAAGAGAACGGCAAAAGCAGAAAACCAACCAACAACAGCTGCGGCTAATGCAAATAAAAAACCTGGTTTATTCATAAGTACAATATGCATTGCCATTAAACCACCAATAATCAGCGCTCCAAAAACAATGAGTAAACCTGTTGCAAACTTTTCATAATCATCCATATTTCACTCCTTATAGCGCTCAAACGGTTACACACTTTTTAACGCATATGCACATAAAAACGAAATGTTTTTTATTGAGTATGGTTAAAATGGGGTCTGCCTCTTATTGATCAGATGTAAAAAATGCAGGGATATGCTGTGGCCAACGCCAAGGTAAAATTGCAATCACATCAAAGCGTACAGATAAAAGGGCATAATCTTTTTGCCGTGCGAGCCAAATATCGGCTGCTGCCTCAATTCGCCTTTCATTCATTCGGGAAACCGCTTCCATTGCTTCAGCCAACGTTGAACGTGCTTTAACTTCAACAATTAACACAAGATTTCCACGTCGTGCAATTAAATCAATTTCCCCACATTTTGTTTTAAAACGCATTTCGGCAATGTGAAACCCTTTGCAACGTAGCCACCAAGCTGCCAATTTTTCTGCACGGATCCCTCTATAAAAAGACTTTTGTCTGCGTTTTTTTTGTATCATCTTACGCATTTTTTAAAAAAACTAACCGCTGAAAAAGTTCCTGCTTTTTAAAACCGGTCTCTTTTGCAACCAAAGCTGCTGCTTGAGCAGCAGAATGTGTCTGCGCGCGTTCTAATAGCATTTCATCAATTTCTTGATCACTTATCACATTTAAAGAAGAGGATGATTCTCCAACAAGCACAACAATTTCCCCACGAATATGTGCTTGTTTTCTGTAATTTTCCAACAAATTCCCTAAATTGGAAACATCTACTGTTTCAAACTTCTTTGTTAATTCACGACAAATGGCAGCAGGTCGATCAGCCGAAAAAAGAGTGACCATATCCTGTAAAGTTTCAACAAGACGATGCGGTGATTCATAAAAAATCAAAGTTGCTGGAATCTCTTTTAATTGTTCCAACCGTTTTCTGCGCTGTAGCTTGCGTGCACTCAAAAAACCTGCAAAAAAAAAGCTATCAGTAGGAAGCCCTGTCGGTATAAGAGCGGCTAAAAGAGCGGATGCTCCAGGAATAGGAATAATTTTATGACCAGCTTTACGGGCTTCTTCCACCAATCTAAATCCGGGATCAGAAATAAGTGGTGTTCCCGCATCTGAAACAAGCGCTACTGTTTTGTTTTCTGCTAAAGCCGCTAAGAGCTTCGGACCCGCTTTTTGCGCATTATATTCATGATAGAGAAAAGTTTTTTTTTGAATACCGTAACGTTCCAACAAAACACGTGTTACCCGCGTATCCTCACACGCTAAAATATCAATTCCTGCAAGCACTTGCAAAGCACGAAGCGTAATATCTGCAAGATTTCCGATAGGCGTTGCCACAAGATAAAGCCCTGATTCTATAACGGGTGCAGAATAAGCATGCGCACCTATAAAATATGCTTTTTCACACATGCTCTTTTCTTTTCATCAAATTTCCCTCACCACAAGATTTTTATCCATACTCATAAACCATTTTGGCTCATTTTTACCAGCACATTTTTATCCTTATAAAGGCTTACCTTACTCGAATAATCGATTACACTTCAATAAGATGATCTCATCTTTAACGTCTTAATCTAACATTATTATCTATTTTGATCCGCGTTATTTTTTTTTAGTAAAACAAATTCCAGATGTAACCAATATTCTATCAGCTCCATGATTTTCTATAAAGTTTTTCATTCGAGAACCAAAAAAACAATTTTACCTATGCCTCCATCTCACGCTTGGCTGTGCTCTTTTAAAAGCTAAGCTTTTTAGATTATTTCCATAACGCCCATCTTTCAAATATTCTATTGATATCAAAACTGTTTTTCTGAGCAAATGTAAACAGCCCCTTTTGAAACATAAATAGCTAACTGCATTGTTATTGATCAAATATAAGCCCTTATCAGAAAAATATTTCATTTTGTCATATTCTCTACAGCTTTAACAATATAATAAATACCTTAGAAACGTTTAAGGATAACTTTTATCTTAAAGATTTGATTTATAATTGATAATTTATCGTTTTGCATATTGATTAGGAGCTTTAAATATCGTAAAATTATCTCATCTCAACTCTTCTTATAGTCAATTAATCAAAATCATTTACGTGCATTTTGAAACCTTCTCAAAGCAAAGATTATCGCATCATTGGGGCTCGCAGAGAAAATGACGCTGTTAGCTTGTACTTTTTATTTCGTAAATATGGAAGTGTTTGTTCACAGGGGGACGTTATACTTTTTTTGAATAGTGTCGCAAAATAATTGTTCGATATGTGTTAAGAGCTATCTCTTAAAAACAAGCCCATGAATGAACAACACAAGTCTGTTTTAATTTGGGATGCCTTATTTTTCTGAAGGATATACTCCCATAAAAAAACGTAAGTAATAAAAGCAGGGGCAATTTGTGGTTTCTTCTTTTTAAAAGATACTGTGATGCTTTTGAAAGTTCTAAAACCGAATGGACAGATGATAGTAAAGGGGAAAACAGGTTTCTCTTCTTTCAGATTTCATATTCTTGCTAAATGAAGCTGTATTTTCGTTTCAGAGATTAATCAAATAGAATACGCAATATTTTTGCTCTAACTACAAAAGCTGGAACGGCGTGCAGAGCTTTCATTTACCTTAATCTTTCTTTTAAATATACCACTTGTGTTAAATTTGGATGTTGATTTACAAGAAACAGAGAATGCACAAGCTTTATAAGAAAAACAACCCTATAAAACGCGTGATAGAGTGGTCATGAAAGCTATTTTGGCTTTTTATTAGATGGTTTTGCTAATAGCGATAGTCTCCATGGTTTGGCATCTGCTTATTTTTACGGTGTTTGTACATATTCATTGCAGTATATTGGTAAAGGTTAGATGCAAGGCGATTATCCTTGATGAAAAAATAAAAGGTCAATGTGATACTAAAGATTTTTTCGTGTCATTATTAGTAGAAACATTGAAATAGCTTGAACAAGCATGCTCTTTATCTCGTTATCTCGCAATGTTTTTTCTACATTTTTCTGTGATTTTCTTTAGTGAGCATTACTTGGCAAAGTGTAAGAGAAAAAATAAACTTGAAGCTCATCGTCATGGATTTTGTTCTTGGCTAGTTAAAACAATTGATGTTTCTTATGAGGGGGCTAAAAGCATTTTGGATCATGTAGGAGAGGGGGCAAAGTAGAGCGGACTTATTTTCCTTCAGATTTTCGAGAAGCGCGGCTGTTTCTTTATCGCAGAATTGTCAAGATATATTCATTATTGTTTTGTCATTTAGATAAAAAATTTTTGATAAAAATATGTTATGTTTTGCTATTGAAAAAAGTCATGCGGTGGGGAGAGTGTTTTATATGAAAATAGAGTCCTTTTTACATTGTGAAAGAACGTATACAGGAAGGGGATTGATAGATTTCTGATCTGAGGGAAATATTTTTATTTATTACGTTTTGTATATTTCAATTTTAGGAGAATGAACAATGATTATACATTGGGGCATTACATATTGGGATAGAAGGGGCCCTCATTGCCTTGCGGACAGGTCCAAGTGATATTTTGGTTCGGATCTTTGATATCGCATGTTTTACAATGTATGCAATTTGAAGCGTTGATAATATAAGTCAGATGATCATTATACTCTAGCCACTCGTAGACAGCGGCGGGGCAATAGTGTGTGGAAGGTGCCCCATAGATTGCATATTCGGAGTCTTTTTGTTTTCTTAATGAGGCTATTTTTAAATGGCAAGGTTGATTTTCTTCATGGTGCGTATTGGAAAGGGCAACACTTGAAAGGCGATCAAAGGTTACAACACCATCTGGTTTTGGGTAAGCAATAGGTTGAAATTTTTTTGCTGGTTCAAGATATGCATAATCTTCCTTTTTGTGGGGGAGTGTTTTAAATAAGGAAAATCCGAACAGCTGTTGCCACCACATATCAAAACCGGCAAGTTTAATTCCATATTTTGTCCCATATTGTGCCCAGAGCGGTTTGGCATTTCGCACTTTATAAAGATCTTTGCCAATGGGACCTTTTCGCCACTGTTCTTCGATTTCTTTGACCTCATCATGGGCACGTCCTTGCGCGAGAGCGGTAGCGATTTTATCGGCAGCTAATATGCCAGATAAGATGGCATTGTGTGAGCCTTTGATACGAGGAACATTGACAAAGCCAGCAGAGCAGCCAATAAGTGCTCCACCAGGAAAGGTGAGTTTTGGTACAGATTGCCAACCTCCTTCGCTGATAACACGTGCACCATAGGAAAGACGTTTTGCACCTTTGAAGATTTCATAGAGTTTTGGATGTGTTTTAAAACGTTGAAATTCTTCAAAAGGAGAAAGATAAGGATTTTTGTAATCTAAGTGCACAACAAAACCGACAGAAATGACATTGTTCTCTTGGTGATAAAGAAAGCCACCACCACCGGTATTATTGTCTAAGGGCCAACCAGTGAAATGTTGCACTAAACCGCGTTGGTGTTTATGGGGATCAATTTCCCAGAGTTCTTTGAGTCCAAGACCAAATTTTTGTGGTTCACGATTTTTGCTAAGGTTGAAATGTTTTATCAGTTGTTTTGCAATTGAGCCGCGTGCTCCTTCCGCAATCAGAGTATATTTTGCCAATAACGCCATACCAGGCATATAATTTTTTCCAGGGGTTCCATCTTTGTTAAGCCCCATATCACCGGTGAGAACACCAATGATAGCTCCGTTATCTTTTTGGATAATGGGCTCTGTTGCTGCAAAACCAGGATAGATTTCAACACCCAACGCTTCAGCTTTTTTGCTTAGCCAGCGGCAGACGCTCCCAAGCGAAACGATATAACATCCGTTATTTGATAAGATTCTGGGATGCAAAATATTGGGCAATAGTGTCGCTTTTTGAGGCTTTAGAAAAAAAAATTGGTCCTGGGTGACAGGGGTTGTGAAGGGATGGTCGTTGTCATTTCTCCATTCTGGTAAGAGTGTATCGATACCAATGGGGTCAACAACTGCGCCCGAGAGAATATGTGCACCAACTTCGGTCCCTTTTTCAACAATTGTAACAGAAAGCTCAGGATTAATTTGTTTAAAGCGAATTGCGGCAGAAAGCCCTGCAGGTCCTGCTCCGACAATGACTATGTCAAACTCCATACTTTCACGTTGGTCATGCGGAAATGCATTCATAACTTATAAAGCTTTCTCTAATTCTGGAATAATTTGGTGGAGATCACCTACAAGGGTGTAATCGGCAATTTGCATGATGGGAGCTTCTTCATCTTTATTAATGGCAACAATAATTTGTGCATCCATTATACCGGCTAAATGCTGGATTGCACCGGAAATGCCAACGGCGATATAGAGTTCAGGGGCAACGACTTTTCCTGTTTGTCCAATTTGCCAGTCATTGGGAGCGTAGCCTGCATCAACTGCTGCGCGGCTGGCACCTAAAGCGGCATCTAATTTGTTTGCAAGGGGAAGAAGAAGTGCCATAAATTGTTCTTGAGAACCAAGACCACGCCCGCCTGATATAATAACACGTGCAGAGGTAAGATCAGGACGATCAATTTTGTTGGTTTCTTCTTTTACGAAAGAAGAAAGATTTGGATTGGGAGCTGGTGTTATTATTTTAATGGGAGCAGAATTATTTTGGGAAGGCGTTGGTGTGAAAGAAGCTGTGCGAACTGTTATAATTTTTTTATGATCATTGGTACGGACAGTTTCAAGTACATTGCCTGCATAAATGGGTCGTTTGAAGGTATCGGGTGAAAGAACGGCGGTAATATCTGAAATTTGCATAAGATCAAGAAGGGCTGCTACACGTGGCATCACATTTTTTCCAGTGCTGCTGGATGCAGCCATGATCACATCATAATCATTTGCTAACGTGAGAATTGTATCTGCCATAGGCTCGGCAAGTTGATGGGCTAAATAGTCTGCTTTTGCAATAAGAACTTGCCGCACACTACTAAGTTTAGCACTATTTTCCGCTATCGTTTGAATTTTTTCTCCGCAAACCAGAATATCGATATCATTACTGAGTGCGCGTGCAGCGGTGAGCGCTTTTGCTGTTTCTTCTGTATTATGATCAGCCAATAAAAGAATTGCCATAAGTTTTTGCCCTTTTATGTGAGTGTTGCTTTTACTCTAGTGGTGAGAATATTAAATGCAGTTCTTTTGTTTTAGCGCACTGACAAGCTCTACTACATTCGCCACTTTAATACCGGATTGACGGGGTTTTGGCTCTTCAACGCTTAAAATTGTTAAGCGTGCTTCCGTATCGATGCCAAGATCAGCAAGAGATTTTTGCTCAATGTTTTTCTTTTTTGCTTTCATGATATTGGGGAGAGAGGTGTAACGCGGTTCATTGAGCCGTAGATCGGCAGTCATAACCATGGGAAGGGGAAGACAAAGAGTTTGTGTTCCATTATCAACTTCACGAGTAACTGTAGCATGTCCATTTTCTATGTTAAGATGTGAAGCGAAAGTTGCCTGTCCCCAACCAAGAAGAGCTGCGAGCATTTGTCCTGTTTGGTTGCTATCATCATCAATTGCTTGTTTTCCTAAAAAGACCATATCGGGTTTTTCTTCATCAACAATAGCTTTGAGAACCTTAGCAATTGCTAAGGGTTCAAGTGTTTGATCCGTTGTGACAAGAAGTGCGCGATCAGCGCCCATTGCAAGTCCTGTTCGTAGAGTTTCTTGGGCTGCTTCTGGGCCAATTGAAACAAGAAGAACTTCTGAAATTTTACCGGATTCTTTCTGGCGAATAGCCTCCTCCACGGCTATCTCATCAAAAGGATTCATAGACATTTTTACGTGAGACAGATCAACACCTGTACTATCGGGTTTGACGCGTATCTTGATGTTATAATCAACAACACGTTTGACAGCGACAATTATCTTCATAATGATCCTCTTTGTTTGTATGACCACAAGTTTATAGCAATACTCATAAGAAACCAAATTGTTTAGAATGAAGTCTCATTTATAACTTGTGTTATCTTTCATATAAGCTTTTTTTACGTTTACTTGTACTTTCTCGTCGTTATTTTCAATCTTCATATTTTTGCATTGCTATAATTGCTTTATTTGCTTGAATAAAAAGTAAAAAAACAATCTGTCTTGCGAGAATATTCTTTTTTAGTTTCTTATGCTTTGTTTATAATGGTGCAATAGGTTCTTTATACAATGAAAAATTAAGTGAAAAAGATAAAAATGGGGGAATGATTTTGCCCTTCAAATTGTGAAGACAGAAAAATTAAAGACCTGTCTTTCAAATATTTTGATAAAGATTGGGGAAAATATTTCTAACAAAAAAATTTTTAGGAGTTCTTAAAGCTCTATTTACTAAAATAGAGCACACTTTCTCATCATTTGTTGCGATTCTTTTCAAAAAGGTTAATGAGGGGTAGGCGTTTGTGAATACGAAGGGTCATACGATCGATCAGGCGACCAATCAGGTTAGGAATGGTAAATTATTTTCTTTTGTTGAACAGAAAGAAAGAATGGATACTTCTGTAGAAGTAACGATGTCGGATATTGCTCAAAAATTACGCACCGTTTATACGCAAATGCAAATGAAGCATCCGCCCCGTTCTTTGATGCAGCAGAGTTCTGTAGAAGAGCATTTTAAATCTTACTTAGACGATATTAGTCGAGCCATTTTGGCTGAACATTATATACGTCGTCAAAGAGAAAAAAAGCTTTTTGAGTCTTTAGAGCAGATTAAAACAATTGTCAAAAGTTTGCAGAGTGAAAAAAAAAGCTTAGAAGAAGAAGCGGTAACACGACGGGTATCTCGTTCAAAATCACCTGATTCTGTTGTACAAAAACTTGCTCATATGGAATGTCAGGAAAATCAAGAACGTTTGTTTCTTCAAAAGATGCAAAATTTTTCGAAACAAAACGGTATAATTCCACTCCAAACAAATGTTGAAAATACGTTGCAGCAAGAAAATAGAAGCTCTTTGCCCAGTGATGCTCTGAAACCTTCTTTTAAAAAGGATGAGGGAGTAGTGAAGCGTGATGTGATAGAAGAAAAGGGTATGATGGATGTTCAGGTATCTAATCATTGCAGTGAGAATGATTTTTCTTCTTTAAAGGTGCAGTCTCGGGAACATGTCTCGTTTTTATCTTATTTGGTAAAAAAAAGTGTTCTTTGTTTTTTAACCGTTGTATTTGTGGTAGCGATAACGTTATGTCTCTATAGCTTTTTAAAAGGAGCTCATTTTTTTTAATTTGTATGATGTTGATGTTAATAGATGTGAAATGTATTGCGCATTCGTGTTTGTACGAAAGCTATAGCAACTAAAATTATTCTTTTAAACACGCAACAAAGATTATTGGAAAAGAGGATAATTGGAGAAGGATTCTCTAATTGTTAAAAAAACCTCAGATTATCTTGAAGGTTCTGTAAGTGAGTATTTATTTACCAATTGCTGAAATGTCACTCAATATGCTGATCTTGATTGGTATGGGAGTCGTTGCTGGTTTTTTTTCAGGCCTTTTTGGAATCGGTGGTGGGTTTCTCATCACACCGTTATTGATTTTTTATAATATTCCTCCTGCTATTGCTGTTGGAACAGGTGCTAACCAGATGATTGCATCATCTGTAACAGGAGCAATTACACATTTTAGAAGACGTACGCTCGATATTAAACTTGGTATTCTTTTGGCGATTGGAGGAGGGGGGGGGGCTTTAATCGGGATTCAGGTTTTCTCTGTTTTGAAAAAGTTAGGTCAATTAGACTTAATGATTTCGCTTCTTTATGTGATTCTTCTTGGAAGTGTAGGAAGCTTAATGATCGTTGAAAGTTGGTATGATATGATGCGCAAGCGTAAGGCAGGAAAAGCCAATATTCGTCTTGCTGGTCGACATAACTGGATTCATCGCTTACCCTTAAAAATGCGTTTTCGGACATCTATGATATATGTTAGCATTATTCCAGTTTTAGGGATTGGTCTCATTGTGGGGTTGTTGTCTTCTATTATGGGAATTGGTGGGGGGTTCTTTATGATACCAGCATTGATTTATCTTCTGCGTGTTCCAACCAGTGTGGTGATTGGGACTTCACTTTTTCAGATTACATTTGTGTCTTCTTTCACGACAGTTTTGCAAAGTATGACTAATCAGTCCGTTGATATTGTCTTGGCTTTTTTGTTAATGCTTGGAGGAAGTATTGGTGCGCAATATGGAACAAGGGCTGGAAGAAAGTTAAAGGCTGAACAATTGCGTATGGCGCTTGCATGTTTAGTGTTGATTGTGTGTATGCGTCTTGCTTTTCAATTATTTATACGCCCTGATAATCTTTTCTCTCTGGATATTCTTATGAGATAAAAATGGGTAGATTACTTTCTTTATACATCATTGCAGGTTTTTTTTGTTTTATTTCTTTTTCTACATGGTCACATGTTGGGACGCCAGCTACATCCATTGATCAACTTGACCACGAAACTGTCCAAATTATCGTAACAACGAATACGATTACTGTGGATGCAAATTTTGCTGGTCGTGATCTTTATATTGCTGGTGTTTTGGAAAATATTGATCCGTTATATTCTCGACAAAACCGTTATGATATTGTTGTAAGCTTGGAGGGACAAGATCGGACAATGGTGATGCGAGAAAAAAAACGCAATGCCGGTGTATGGGTTAATACAGATTCTCTTATTTTTAAAAAGGTTCCTCTTTTTTACTCTATGGTCACAACACGTGAAATTGACGATATTACGAGCATTGAAGATTATAAACGCTTGGGGTTAGGATTACTCTATTTGCCATTACAGACGGATGAACAAGACCAGAAAAAAATACAAAGCTTTCGCGATGAACTTATAAAATTGCAAAAAGCTAAAAGCCTTTATTACGAGGAAGTAGGTGGTGTTCGTTTTGGTTCTGACACACTTTTCACAGCACATTTTCGTTTGCCAGCAAATATTCCTGTTGGACATTATAAAGTTCGTGCTTATCTTTTTCGTGATGGACAGTTTATTGATAGTGCAACAACGACTCTTGAAATTGTTAAAGCACATATCGCTTATACAATTTTTTATGCAGCGCACAAGTATCGTTTTTTATATGGTATTGTTGCAGTGATTATTGCTATTACTACAGGATTTTTATGTCGTTTGATTTTTCGAAAAGATTAGCGCAAGGAAAATGTTAAGGCTTTTATTTTTTATGAAAAATTCGTAAGATAAGAAAAATAGGTACAACAACAATAGCTCCCGTCATAGTTATATGAAAGAAATTTGTAAGCGTTATAAATCCTGCTTTCCATAGTGATTGAAAAAAATCTACTATTCTTTGTATGAGGTTTCGAGGTGTCCATCCCAAAAAATTCATTACGATGCCAATGAAGAATGAAAGGATAAGCAATTTTAGACTAGCACGGTTTAATGTTCCTCCAAGAAACGCATGAGAAGAATTTAACAACTTTTTCTTTCGGTTCATTTTAATATACTTTCGAAGATCGTGTTTTTTATACTATTATCATAGTACAGCGATGTTACTAGCATAAAAGAAAAACATTTTTTATTTTTTCTTACTTTTTTAAGTTCACTACCTTAGTACTGGTGTAATAACAGTGCTGTTTTTTGAAATATACGCGTATTTTATTGCATTTTCGCGATATTTTCAGGGCGCTTCATTTAATGAAATGAAGGGGTATCCTTTTTTTTCTGAGAATTTGTAGAGAAATTTTATAACGTTTCGATATTCCGCGTCAGGGTGAGAGTTTTTGTTCGTTGAAGATTTTGTAACCGACTTATTATTGTTGTGTATAGAAATAATATTTCAAGACAGTTTACTTAAAAAAAGACTATCTATTCTGATAAGGGTGTGCTTATATAGGTATTATATTTAGGTATTTCAACCTTAGTCATTGAAAAGATTTTTTTCTGAAAAAATGCAAGCAATGAATTGTGTGTTGTTAAAGGAGCAAAGGTATTTAAAATACAATATTGAAAAAAGTTTTGTTATGTACGGACGCGTGAGGGAATGTCAGAGTTTTGTGGTGCCCGTGCTCCTTTTATTTGGAAATAAGATATAATGAGAAGCTGTTATTTAGTGGGGAATTATGGAAAAATCCAAAATTCCTTTTGCAGAAGGGGTAGAGGTGGTTGATGTTGGGCGATGGGCAAATTTTTCTGTTTTGTTGAAATATCAAATTATTATGAAGGCTCTTTGTTATTAAGGTTTTTGAGCTAACAGGGGATTGTCCTTTGATGGCATAAAAACGCTAGAGTAAAGAAGAGCTGAACTTGTCCGACAAGAGAGACGAAATCTTTGTCTTATAGCCTTCAATGGTAGACGTTGTAATATCATCAATAATTGGTGATGGGTTATGTCGTTCATCATATATTAGATTGTTTTTCGGTGCATATTGGGGGGGTGACTATGGGCAGGAGGAGTGGTTGATAAGTGATGTTATTTGAAAGTTCTAAAACGTTATCTCTCAGAGCCTATGGTTTGTCTAATTTTATTATTTTGCACATTCTTGTTGCGTGGGGAATTTATACAATAAACTTTAAAAGGAAAAGTCTATGAACTTAAAAAGAAAAATATTGAAAAGTAGCGGATCTCTTGTTTCTGCTCTTATTGCACTGGGGGTAGTTGTACAACAGGTTTCTGCAAAAACACCGGCTGATACCCTTGTGATGGCTTGGAATCTTGATGCAATCAGTACATTTGATCCTGCGCAGCTCACGGATGTTTATGGAAGTGAAATTGTTCGCAATGTTTGTGATAACTTAGTCAGTACTGCGACAGATGATCCTGCTAAAATGGTTCCCGCTTTAGCAACTCATTGGGATGTTTCAGGTGATGATCACAGTACGGTGATTACCTTTCATTTGCGTGATGGTTTGAAGTTTAATAATGGCAAGCCAGCCAATGCCAATGATCTTGTTTGGGGTATGAGGCGGGTTGTCAAATTGAAGATGGGTAATGCGGCAATTTTTAATGAATATGGAATTACAGAACAAAATGTTGATGATGCTTTGCAAGCTGTTGATGAGAAAACAGTGGTGATGAAATTTGATAAGCCTTATCCAGCAGAGCTCATTCTTAATAATATTGTTGCAAGTCCTGCAACAGCTTTGCTTGATCGTAAGACGATCATGAAACACGAAAAAAATGGTGATTTGGGAAATCAGTATTTGAAAACTCATGCTGCTTGCGTTGGTCCTTATCAGTTAAAAAGTTGGCGCCCTGGAGAAGCGATTTTGTTGCGTGCAAGTTCTCACTATTGGGGACAAGCACCTAAACTAAAGCAGATTTAATTTAGACATGATATTGATGTTGCTCGTAATTTGACACCTGAAGATCTTGCAGATCTGCAAAAAACAACAGATGTTAAAATCAAAGAAGTGTTAGAACCATCCATGATGTATTGGGGGTTCAATACGACGAATCCCATTTTTGCTAAGGAAAAAGTACGTTTGGCGATGCGTTATCTTATAGATTATGAAGGTCTTGGCAAGAAACTTCTCAAAGGGATTGGTATTCCACGGGCAAGTTTTGTTCCTCTTGGCAATTTTGGGGCTTTGGATGAAAAAGAAGGGCAACCCTTTAAGCTTGATATTCAAAAAGCCAAGCAGCTTTTAGCAGAGGCCGGTTATCCGAACGGATTTGAGGCAAATTTTCTCGTATCAAATGCTCCTTATACTTTGTTACTTGCTCAGTCACTCCAAGATAGTGCTGCGCAGGCGGGTGTGCGTCTTAAAATTGAGCGATTGGCAGGTACACAGTTGTTTTCCAAACTTTATGCCCGAGCTTTTGATACAATTTTTGTTGGGTGGAATAATGATTCTGCGGATCCTCATACAATGGCTTCACGTCTTGTTTATAATCCAGATAATCGGTTTGAGGCAAAAAATACAGCTTATCCTAGTTGGCAGCATGGATATTTTGATGCCAAGATGAATCAAAAAGTTGAAGATGCGTTGTTTCAAAAAGATCCGCAAAAACGGGCGCAAATATATGCTGATTTACAACGTGAACTTATGCAAAAAGGACCTTATGCGTTTATCTATCAGAAATATGGCGTCGTCGCGATGACACCGGATATCAAAAAGTGGGTTTGGAATAGTGCACCGCATATTTTTTATAGTAAAATTGAAAAATAAGCGTGTCTTCAATGGTGTTCAATAGATAAAGGACATCGTCATGATATATTCGGCGTATTGTATAAATTTTTAAGCTTTGCAATACGTCGAAGATCATAGGTAATGCGTGATATATTGTTGAATGTCTTTTCAAGACATTCGTTTAAAGAGATTTTTCATTCTCATTAGAGGTGTATTTGTGTGGATGTTAAGATTGAATATTTCAAATTCTCTGAATTGAAAAGTGGTCAATTTATTTGTTAAAAAGCTGAGTGTAACATAAAAAACTAAGTGTAACAAATGTCGCGGAATTTAGTAGTGCTAAAGGTGCAAAGGTTTTGCGATGTTGAAAGAAAGTTTTGTTATGGGGGGTACACAAGGGGTATCAGTTTTTTATGGTGTTCATATTTTCTTTTGCTTTGAAAGATGATGAGATGCCAATTGGAGGGAGTTATTTTACGGGGAGTGATGAAAAACAATCAAATTTCCTTTTGAAGAAGGAATAAAAGTCGTTGCACTTAGCAAACTAACGAATTTTCCTGTTTTATCAAATCGTCAAATTATTATGAAAGCTCTTTGTTATTAAGGTACTTGAGCCGAAAGGACTAGTGCTTTGATGGTATGCAAAACGCCGGAAGAAATAAGAGACAAGCTTGCTTAACAAGATAGAGAAAAAATATTGGTTTTATAGTCTTCAATAGTAGGCGTTATGATATCGTGGATAAGCTCTGTTGTTGGTGAGCGTTCATTGTATATCAGAGTGTTTTCCTTTGTATGTTTTGGTTTGGCTTATAAGTGTAGGCAGGAGGAGTCATTGGCAAGAGGTGCTTGTTCTTGAAGATTTTAAAGCTTGGTCTTTAGGAGCCTATAGTTCGTCTAAACTTAATTATTAAGCACGTTTTTCTGCATGGGGAATTTATACAATAAACGTTAAAAGGAAAAGTCTATGAACGTGAAAAGAAAAATATTGAAAAAGAGCTGTTCTTTTGTTTCTGCTGTTTTTGTAATGGGGGTGTTTGTGCAACAAGTTTCAGCAAAAACACCTACCGATACGCTTGTAATGGCTTGGAATCTGGATCCAATAAATACATTTGACCCTGCACAACTCAATGACCGTTATGGAATTGAAGTGGTTAACAATATTTGTGATAATTTGGTCGTTTCTGCTACAGATGATGCAGCTAAAATGGTTCCTTCTTTGGCAAAGAGTTGGGATGTTTTAAGTGATGACCAGAGTACGGTGATTACTTTTCATTTGCGCGATGGTTTAAAGTTTAACGATGGTAGATTAGCCAATGCCAATGATCTTGTTTGGGGTATGAAGCGGGTTGTGAAATTGAAATTGTCCAATGCGGCAACATTTAATGAATATGGGATTACAGAACAAAACGTTGATGAGGCTTTTCAAGCACCGGACGACAAAACGGTGGTGATGAAATTTGATAAACCTTATCCAGCAGAGCTCATTCTTAGCAATATTTCCACTAATCGCACTGCTGCCTTGCTGGATCGTGAGACACTCATGAAAAACGAACAAGATGGCGATATGGGAAACCGGTATTTGGCAAGTCATTCTGCTTGTGTTGGTCCTTATCAGTTAGAGAGTTGGCGTCCTGGAGAAGCTCTTTTATTGCGTGCAAGCTCCAATTATTGGGGGGAAGCGCCTAAATTGAAGAAGATTTTAATTCGCCATGTTGCGGAGCCTGGAACGCAACGTTTATTATTGGAAAAACACGATATCGATGTTGCACGTAATCTGATGCCAGAGGATTTGTCAGATCTCCAAGCAACAACGGATATTAAGGTTGAAAAAGTGTTGGCGCCCTCCATGATTATATGGGGTTTTAATACGACGAACCCTATTTTTGCCAATGAAAAAGTGCGTTTAGCGATGCGCTATCTTATTGACTATGAAGGACTCGGTAAGACCCTTCTCAAAGATGTTGGTATTCCCCGTGCAAGTTTTATTCCTCTTGGTAATCTTGGGGCTTTGGATGAAAAAGAAGGACAACCCTTTAAACTTGATCTCCAAAAAGCAAAGGAACTTTTAACAGAGGCAGGTTATCCGGATGGTTTTGAGGCCAATATTTTTGCAGGGGCATCTCCTTATCCTTTTGCTTTGCCTATTGCTCAGTCTCTCCAAGACAATGCAAAAAAGGTTGGGGTACATTTTAAAATTGAACGTTTTGTAGGTACGCAGTTGTTTTCAAAATTTTATGCGCGTGGTTTTGATACGATTTTTTTCGGATGGAATAATGGCTCTGCGGACCCCCATACAATGGCTTCACGTCTTATTTACAATCCTGATAATCGGTTTGAGGCAAAAAATACAGGCTACGCTAGTTGGTGCCATGGGTATTTTGATAAAAGTATGAATCAAAAGGTTAAGGATGCGTTGTTTGAAAAAGATCCCCAAAAACGGGTGCAAATGTATGCTGATTTGCAACGTGAATTTATGCAGAAAGGACCCTATGCTTTTATTTATCAGACATATGTTTCTGTAGCGATGACACCTGATGTCAAAAAATGGGTTTGGAATAGTGCCCCACGTATTTTTTATAGTGCAATTGAAAAATAAGAAGGTATCAGGTTTATAAAATATAAAAAACATGATCATGATATATTTGACGTATTGCAAAGTTCTTAAATGCTTTGCAATGCGTTGAAGATTGTGAATAATAGAGGATATATTGCTGAGTGTCTTTTCAAGATTTCTATTTCAAAAGAGATCTTTCATTCTCATTAAAGATGTGTTTGCTTGGATGTTTAAGACTTAATATTTCAACTCCCATGAATTGAAAAGTGGTCAATTCATTTGCTGAAAAAATTAGTACAACAGATGTTGTGGCATTTAGCATTGCTAAAGGAGAAAAGACTTTGCAATATTGAAGAAAAGTTTTGGTGTGGAGGTGAAGAGAAATATCAGTTTTTTATGATGCCTATGTTATGGTTCCTTTTGTTTTGAAAGATAACACTCCGCAATTGGAGGGTATTATTTTATGGGGAGTGATGCAAAAATTCAAATTTTCTCTTGAGAAGGAGGGTAGATGATCAATTTCAGCAAATTACAATTCATTCAAAATCATCAAAATATCAAATTTTTATTGAGGCTCTTGAAGTAACCGGAGGTGGTGTTTTCGCGACACTTTTTAGAAAATCAAAAAAGAAATTTGAAGCAAAAGGTCTGATTGATAAAGCAAAAGGAAACTTTGCCCGATATGTCCTAAATTGTAAGCACTGCGATATCTCCAACAGATGCTGTTATGCCTAATACCTTCGTTTTATATCAGATCGTTTTCTGTTGAGTTTTTTTTATTTTATTTCGAGGAGGTGTGTTTTCTAAGTCTGATCTTATTATTTCTTGCACGTTATTGTTGCATGGAGAACTTATACAATAAATTTTAAAAGGAAAAGTCTATGAACTTGAAAGGAAAAATATTGAAAGGGAGCGGTTCTTTTGTTTGTGCTGTTATTGCACTGGGGATCTTTGTGCAACAAGTTTCAGCAAAAACACCTGCCGATACGCTTGTAATGGCTTGGAATCTTGATTCAATAAGTACATTTGATCCCGCACAAATCAATGACCGTTATGGTAATGAAGTTCTTGTCAATGTTTGTGATAATTTAGTTGAACCAGCTAAAGATGATGCAGCTAAACTTGTTCCCTCATTGGCGAAGAGTTGGGATGTTTTAAGTGATGATCAGCGTACGGTGATTACTTTTCATTTGCGTGATGGTTTGAAGTTCAATGATGGTCGTCCTGCAAATGCCAATGATCTAATTTGGAGCATGAAGCGGGTTGTTAAATTGAAGATGGCTACTGCGGCGACATTTAATGAATATGGTATCACAGAACAGAATGTTGATGAGGCTTTTCAAGCACCGGACGACAAAACGGTGGTGATGAAATTTGATAAACCTTATCCAGCAGAGCTCATTCTTAGCCATTTTGCCACTAGTCGTACTCTTTCTTTGCTTGATCGTGAGATACTCATGAAACACGAAAAAAATGGTGATATGGGAAACCGGTATTTGGCAAGCCATTCTGCTTGTGTTGGTCCTTATCAGTTAGAGAGTTGGCGTCCTGGAGAAGGGATTTTATTGCGTGCAAGCTCCAATTATTGGGGTGAGGCGCCTAAATTGAAGAAGATTTTAATTCGCCATGTCGCGGAGCCTGGAACACAACGTTTATTGTTGCAAAAACACGATATCGATGTTGCACGTAATCTAATGCCAGAGGATTTGGCAGATCTCCAAGCAACAACGGATATTAAAGTTGAAAGAGTGTTAGAGCCATCCGTGATCATATGGGGTTTCAATGTGACAAATCCTATTTTTGCCAATGAAAAAGTGCGTTTAGCGATGCGCTATCTTATTGACTATGAAGGACTCGGTAAGACTCTTCTCAAAGATGTTGGTGTTCCACGTGCAAGTTTTATTCCTCTTGGTAATCTTGGGGCTTTGGATGAAAAAGAAGGACAACCCTTTAAACTTGATCTTCAAAAAGCAAAGCAACTTTTAACAGAGGCGGGTTATCCAGATGGTTTTGAGGCCAGTATTTTTGCTGGTACTTCTCCTTATCCTTTTGCTTTGCCTATTGCTCAGTCCCTTCAAGACAATGCAAAAAAGGTTGGGGTACGTTTTAAAATTGAACGTTTTGTGGGCACGCAGTTATTTTCAAAACTATCTGCACGTACTTTTGATACGATTTTTTTCGGATGGAATAATGATTCTGCGGATCCTCATACAATGGCTTCACGCCTTATTTACAATCCTGATAATCGGCTTGAGGCTAAAAATACAGGCTATGCGAGTTGGTGCCATGGGTATTTGGACGAAACTATGAATCAAAAGGTTCAAGATGCGTTGTTTCAAAAAGATCCCCAAAAACGGGCGCAAATGTATGCTGATTTGCAACGTGAATTTATGCAGAAAGGACCTTATGCTTTTATCTATCAGACGTATCACACAATAGCGATGACACCTGATGTCAAAAAATGGGTTTGGAATAGTGCCCCACGTATTTTTTATAGTGCAATTGAAAAATAAGAAGGTATCAGGTTTATAAAATATAAAAAACATGATCATGATATATTTGATGTATTGCAAAGCTCTTTAACACTTTGCAATACGTTGAATTTTATCGGGAATGGATTACTATGTTGTGTAGAGAATTTTATTTCAGGAATTCTTATGAAATATGTGTTTGTGTGGATGTTAAGATTGAATATTTTAACTTCTATTGATACGGCTTTCGGATGGAATAATAACTCTGGAGATCCCCATACAACGGCTCCAAGCTTTTTTATAACTCGGATAATCGGTTTGAAATTCGAAATATAAGCTGTTCTAGCCGGTGTTATGGATATTTTGATGAAGCTATAAATAAAAATTTTAAAGATTGTGTTGTTTCAAAAAGATTTACAGAAACGGGCGTAAAGAATTGAAAAATGGTAAGTTTGTTTAGTGAAAAAACAGGTGTAACAAATGTGGCAGAATTTACTGTTTCCGAAATAGCAGGAGCTCTAAAGCGTGTTGTTGAAGAAAAGTTTGGTTATGTACGGGTGCGTGGGGAGATATCAGGTTACCGTGGTACTCATGCTTCGGGACATGCTTATTTTGCTTTAAAAGATGATAAGGCACGGTTGGAAGCTGTTATTTGGCGTGGAGTGATGGAAAAGCTCAAATTTCCTCCTGAAGAAGGGATGGAAGTGATTGCTGTTGGTAAACTTACAACTTATCCAGGGTCATCGAAATATCAAATTGTCATTGAGGCTCTTGAACCAACGGGGGTTGGTGCTTTGATGACACTTCTTGAAAATCGTAAGAAAAAGTTTGTGGAAGAAGGCTTATTTGATGAAGCAAAGAAAAAACCTTTGCCTTATATGCCTCGAATTATAGGCGTTGTCACATCACCAACAGGTGCTGTTATTCGTGATATTATTCATCGTATATCCGATCGTTTTCCGTTACATATTTTGGTTTGGCCTGTACGTGTTCAGGGGGAAACAAGTGGGAGAGAGGTAGCTGTTGCTGTTGAAGGTTTTAATGCTCTTTCTCCAGGAGGACTTATTCCAAAACCTGATCTTATTATTGTTGCACGGGGAGGGGGAAGTTTAGAAGATTTGTGGGGGTTTAATGACGAAGCTGTTGTTCGTGCTGTTTATGCCTCTGCTCTTCCTGTTATTTCTGCTGTTGGGCATGAAACGGACTGGACTTTGATTGATTATGTCGCTGATTGGCGTGCTCCAACTCCTACAGGAGCTGCAGAAAAGGCTGTTCCCGTTAAGCTTGATCTTGAAGTGTGTGTTGCGTCTCTTGGGGCGCGTTTGCGCAAGGGACTTGTACGTTCTTTTGATTTTCATCAACAAAAGTTGCGTGCAGCCAGACGAGGTCTTCCCACTGTCGACCAACTTTTCGCTCTACCACGGCGTGGTTTTGATGAAATTTCAAATCGATTACAGCGTGCTCTTTGTGTGAGTTACGATAAAAAATGTTTTTCTTTTCATACTCTTCGTTTACGTCTTTCGCTACGTTTGTTAAATAGTGAAAAAGCACAACGCAATACAAAGGAATATACGGCGCGCCTTCATCGTGCTTTTGTGCGTAGTGTGGAAAAACAACGTGCCCAAATGGAACTTGCATTTAGGCTTTTAAAAAGCACTTCTTATCAGAATATTTTAGAGCGTGGTTTTGTTTTGGCTTTGGGGCAAGATAATAAGCCCATTAAACGGTTGATTCAGTTTCCTGACACAGGGCAAATAAGTTTACGCTTTTTTGATGGTGATATCAGTGTTGCAATACAAGAACCTGTTTTTTCTAAACGTTCAAAACACAAGCAGATAAAGTTGCCAAGCGATGATCAAGGAACTCTCTTTTAATACGGTTAATGCCATGCTTGCGGAAGGTCTTCTTAAGGGAGTGGATGGAAAAGTTCGTTGCGCATGGGCTGGAACGGATCCACTTTATTGTGCTTATCATGATAACGAATGGGGAAAACCTGTTTTTGAGGATATCTGTTTGTTTGAAAAAATTTGTCTTGAAGGTTTCCAAGCGGGACTTTCTTGGTTTACAATTTTAAAAAAACGCTCTTTTTTTCGCATTGCATTTGATCACTTTGACTTTGAAAAGATTGCTCATTATGATGAGCTAAAGGTGAAAATGTTAATGCAGAATAAAGACATTGTTCGCCATCAAGGAAAAATTCAATCAGTGCTTAATAATGCACTTAGAGCACAGGAAATTATAACAGAGTGGGGGAGCTTGTCCCGCTATTTTTGGTCTTTTCAGCCACCACAATCAGAGCGTTATGAAAAGATAGACTTTCAAACACTGTCGGCTCATCCTACAACCCCTGCTTCTCTTCGTCTTTCTCAAGACTTGAAGAAACGTGGCTGGACATTTATTGGTCCCACAATTTGTTATGCTTTTATGCAGTCCGTAGGGATTGTTAATGATCATCTTGAAGGATGTTTTTGTCGATAAATTAGCCAATGTTCTTTTGTAAGGGTAATGATCAATAGGATAATAATTGAATTGTTTAATAAATGTATAGATTATACAACTCCACTGTACAAGATAATTAAAATATATAAACTATACAATATCAATGATTTCCTACTATTGTTGGCACTCAAAACGATAAAGGTATAATTTTGAAGATGAAAAAACAGATGCAAAAAGGAGTGATACCTTAACTGTCATGTATCTGAAGTTAGATAATGGTAATGTCTTGTATGTTTTAAAGAAACATCTAGTGTATCAAAGCCCATTTTGCGACGCAGCCCATGAATGGTATAATAGTCAATCCATTGTGCACTCCATCTTCACGCTTATAAAGGAGCAAATCGGCACCATCACACACTTTACGAGCATTCAATGTTGTGCAACAGTTTTTGGCATTTGAAATGGTTCAGAAGAGGTGTTTTTATTTCTGTTAATGACATAAGCGTTATAATAAGTAATGAATATTTTATTCATGTTTATTGACGAATGCAAAGTGGTTTTTAGAGGGCTGCTGTTGTTGCATTGTTATATTTTACTTTGGTTGTATGGTAGTTGGTTTATTTGTGTGTAGGTCGATTGTCCAATACTTACCTAGGCAATAAAAATAAAATGCAGCGATGAAAAATTAAAGTTAAATGACTCAAGCTGCTTGTGTTGGGGTTTATTATCTGATAGTTTTCTTCTATTAGAGGGTGATCTTGCCGCGTGTGCGCTCCAATTTTTGGGAAGGTGATTAAGCTCAGGCAGGCTTGTATCCACTGCATTGCTTAGTTGAATCTCTGTATGTTTCTGCTGGAAACAAGAGTTTTGTTGCAGTATGTTGTTTTCTGTTCTATTTTTATAGTGGTAAAGCAATAATGCACACTAAAGTTTAGAAGGGTTTATATTCGTTATGTCTTTGGGGGGTAGTCTAATGAATTTTGTTTTTATCAATAGAGAAGTGCATTTTAGTGTGTATTCTTTTATTGCAAGCTTTATCTCTCAAAAGACAAAGCTTGAAAGGAGTGCTTCTTCTCATTGTTCCTTTGTTTTCGTTAAAGTGTTTGGTTTTGTTGGTAAAAACGTAAGGCTTTTGACACTTTGTTTTCAAAAGATGAAGCAGATTTTTGTGGGGGGTAGAGTTTTAGAAAAGATCTTTTCTTGTTCCTTTCTACTGTTTTAGTGCAGTTTTGATCATGTAGTAAAGATGCGCCGCATCTTGAAATTGAGTGTTTGAGGAGAATGACGATTTTTAAAGTTTGCATATTTTATTTTAAATACCGCCTAAAGGAATAGAATGGTGAATTCATAAATTTTTGCGCAATGATTTTTTTAAAAGCTTACCATTTTGGGGGCTAGAAGGCTTATCGTTTTGATGATTAATGGGGCTAGTATACGGCATTATCGTATGTAAAGAAAGGTTATGAAAGAATGTGATATTGGTTAGCAAAACATATATTTCATGTCCGCTATGGTTTGATTGAGATGTAAGTCAATGAATTTATAAAGTAGATGACTCTCTGTATAGGCGATTAGAATGTATTTGTTCAATGTGTATAATTATAAAAATGTGTATAATTATAAATTTGCCATGTTATTTCAGCGTCATTAATTAATAAAAAATAAATAAAGGGAAACGTTTATGAACTCGAAGAAAACAATATTGAAAAGTAGCAGCTCTCTTGTTGCTGCTCTTGTGGCACTGGGAGTAGTTGTACAACAGGTTTCAGCAAAAACACCGGCTAATACTCTTGTGATGGCTTGGAATCTTGATGCAATCAGTACATTTGATCCTGCCCAAAGCAATGATGTTTATGCAAGTGAGATTATTGGAAATGTTTGTGATAATTTGGTCAGTACTGCGACAGATGATCCAACGAAAATAGTTCCGTCTTTAGCAACGCATTGGGATGTTTCAGGTGATGATCACAGTACGGTGATTACCTTTCATTTGCGCGATGGTTTAAAGTTTAACGATGGTAGATCAGCCAATGCCAATGATCTTGTTTGGGGTATGAAGCGGATTGTCAAATTGCAGATGGCTAATGCGGCAATTTTTAATGAATATGGAATTACAGAACAAAATGTTGATGATGCGTTGCAAGCTGTTGATGAAAAAACAGTGGTGATGAAATTTGATAAGCCTTATCCAGCAGAGCTCATTCTGAATAATGTTTTTGCGAGTCGTGCGACAGCTTTGCTTGATCGTAAGACGATCATGAAACACGAAAAAAATGGTGATTTGGGAAATCAGTATTTGAAAACTCATGCTGCTTGCGTTGGTCCTTATCAGTTAAAAAGTTGGCGCCCTGGAGAAGCGATTTTATTGCGTGCAAGCTCTCATTATTGGGGACAAGCACCTAAACTAAAGCAGATTGTAATTCGCCATGTTGCGGAGCCTGGAACACAACGCTTGTTGTTGCAAAAACATGATATTGATGTTGCTCGTAATTTGACACCTGAAGATCTTGCAGATCTGCAAAAAACAACAGATGTTAAAGTTGAAAAAGTGTTGGTGCCAACCATGATGTATTGGGGGTTCAATACGACGAATCCCATTTTTGCTAAGGAAAAAGTGCGCTTGGCGATGCGTTATCTTATAGATTATGAAGGTCTTGGCAAGAAGCTTCTCAAAGGGATTGGTATTCCACGGGCAAGTTTTATTCCTCTTGGCAATTTTGGGGCTTTATCTAGTATTCAAAAAGCCAAGCAGCTTTTAGCAGAGGCCGGTTATCCGAACGGATTTGAGGCAAATTTTCTCGTATCAAACACTCCTTATACTTTATTACTTGCTCAGTCACTCCAAGATAGTGCTGCGCAGGCGGGTGTGCGTCTTAAAATTGAACGTGTGGCAGGTACACAGTTGTTTTCAAAAGTGAATGCACGGGCTTTTGATACGGCTTTTGTCGGATGGAATAATGATTCTGCGGATCCTCATACAATGGCTTCACGTCTTGTTTATAATCCAGATAATCGGTTTGAGGCTAGAAACACTGCCTATCCTAGTTGGAAACATGGGTATTTTGATGCCAAGATGAATCAAAAAGTTGAAGAGGCGTTGTTTCAAAAAGATCCGCAAAAACGGGCGCAAATATATGCTGATTTACAACGTGAACTTATGCAAAAAGGACCTTATGCGTTTATTTACCAGCAATATAGCGTTATAGCGATGACACCGGATGTCAAAAAATGGGTTTGGAATAGTGCACCGCGTATTTTTTATAGTAAAATTGAAAAATAAGAGTGTCTTTTCGTGTTATCAAAGATAAAAATAGCTTGATCATAATTGCATGATGAAAATATTCTTTCACATAAAAGTTCTTCAGTTTTTTAAAGGATGAAACTGTGATGGATGTTTGTGCTGTATATGATGGAGGTCGTTTATTAAGGAGGGATGAATATAGAAAGTTATATTGGAGAAGATCTTTGTTTGTGGCTACAGATTCTCTGCATCCCGAATATAGATTGATGTATGAGAGAATTATTTTATAGATGCTTAGTTTGATTAAATAAAGTTGATGTTTGATACTATGCTGTTTAAAAGATGAAAGAGCAAAATTACAACAGCTATGTGTGAAAAGGTATAAGAATATAATAGGAAAAAATGGGAAAAAAATGTTGAAAAAATTTTCTGTTTTATTAGGGATAACAGCTTTTTTAAATGGGGCTATAACATCAGCGTTTAGTGCTTCATCTAAAGATATATTGGTGATGGCATGGAATATTGATTCAATGAGTAGTTTTGACCCAGCGCAAACTGTTGAAGTTGTGACGAGTGAGTTATTGACGAATATTTGTAGCGCGTTAGTGCAATATGATGAGCATGATCCTACAAAAATTCGCCCTGCTATGGCAAAATCTTGGGATGTTTTAGATAATGGCAAAAGAATAGTTTTTCATCTTCGTGATGATTTAAAGTTTAATGATGGAAGAACAGCAACGGCGCAAGATTTGGTATGGTCGATGCGGCGGATTATTAAATTAGGATTGAGCTATGCCCAATCTTTAATGGATTATGGATTTACTAAAAACAATGTTGAAACAAATATTCAAGCTCTTGATGATAAGACTTTGCAATTAAAATTAGATAAACCCTATCCTATTCAGCTCATATTGACTGTTATTGGACAGTCTTATGCTTCTGCTTTGCTTGATCGGAAAACAATTGAAGCGCAGAGTATTAACGGTGATATGGGGAATAAATATTTAGCGACACATTCGGCTTGTGTTGGACCTTATAAATTGGTGAGCTGGTCTCCAGGAGATAAAGTTGTATTAGAGGCTACACAGCATTATTGGGGCGATGTGCCTAAAATTAAGAAGATTGTTGTGCAGCACGTAGCAGATTCATCAAGTCAAAGACTTCTTTTGGAAAAAGGTGATGTGGATATAGCGCGTGATCTTTCTTCAGAGGATATTTTAGATCTTGAAAAAAAGGGAGGCCCAGTCAAAATTAGTCGTGTTTTGCGCCCCCAGATTATTTATCTATCATTAAATAATAAGAATGCAATTTTTGCAAACGAAAAGGTTAGATTGGCACTTCGTTATTTGGTTGATTATGAAGGTCTTGGAAAAACTGTTTTGAAGGGGATTGCTATTCCGCGGGCAACTTATATGTCCTTGGGTGTTCCTGGTGCTTTGGATGAAAAAGAAGGTCTGCCTTTTAAGTTGGATTTGAAAAAAGCAAAACAGTTAATTACTGAGGCTGGTTATCCGAACGGTTTTAAAGCTAATCTTTTAGTTGGAAGCCTTAGTTATATGTCGTCTGTTGCACAGTCTATTCAAGCCAATGCACGTAAAATTGGTGTTGAGCTGACAATTGAAAAAATGGCACAAAATCAATTGTTGAGCCGTGTACGTGGTGGAAATTATGATACTGCTATTATGGGGTGGGGGAGTGCCGATCCTGATGGACATCCTGCCTCATTAAATCACGTGTTTAATCCTGATCCAACATTTACAAAAAAGCACAATATGTATTTGGCTTGGCGCGCTGGGTATTATGATGAAAATATTAATAACATGGTGATGGATGCTTTGTTTGAGAAAGACCCCAATAAGCGTATCATGCAATATCGTACTTTACAGCATTATGTGCTAGAGCATGGTCCTATGGTTTATTTATTTCAGACATATTATACCGTTGGTATGGGACCTGATGTCAAAAAATGGATTTGGAACAGTTATAGACTTTATTACAATGAAGCAGAAAAATAAAAAGAAGCATGTTATAGAGAAGGATTGTAGAACATGCTTAATAAGAGGTTGTTTCGTTATATAAAAAAAGGTATTTGCTTTATGTTTTGTCGCTACAGAGGGGATTTTTATAATGGTTTTGCCACTTTCAGAGACTGAAAGAGCTGTATCAGAAAAGCAGAAAAGATTATTTTTATGGGATTTTTTATGCAAAGGATTGAAACTTCTTATTTCAGTTTTTATCACATTGCTTGGGTTGGTGACGATCACTTTTTTTCTTGGTCATCTTCTTCCTCTAGATCCAGTTCTGTCTATTCTTGGTGATAATATCAGTCAGGAAGCTTATGATGCAATGTATTATAAGCTTGGTCTTGATAAGCCGTTGATTGTTCAATATTGGAAGTATCTTCATAATGTATTTTTATTTGACTTTGGAGATGCTTTAACTTCTGGGCGTCCTGTTCTAGCTGATATTATGCGTGTATTTCCTGCAACATTAGAGCTTGCAACCGTTGCTATTGTTATTGGCACAAGTCTTGGAATTCCATTTGGTGTTTTTGCAGCAATGTATCGCGATTCATTTATTGATTATGTTGTTCGTGTTTTTACACTTGTAAGTTATTCTACTCCAACGTTTTGGCTCGGGTTAATGGCTTTGTTAATATTTTACGCCAAGCTTGGCTGGGTTGGTGGTCCAGGACGTATTGATTTTCTTTATGAATATTCTTTCGAACCAAAAACAGGATTTTTCCTTTGGGATACTGCAAGCCAAGGACAATGGGAGGCTTTTGGTAATGTTTTTAGTCACATTATTATGCCTGCTTTGATCTTAGCTTTCGGTGCTATGGCTTATATTAGCCGTATGACTCGTGGGTTTATGATTGAGCAGCTTAATCAGGAATATATCATTACTGCACGTGTAAAGGGGTTATCGTGGGCGCGAACGGTATGGGGACATGCCTTTAAGAATGCTGCGGTTCAGGTTATTACCGTTGTTGCGCTTTCTTATGCTTTTTTATTAGAAGGGGCTGTTTTAACGGAGACAGTTTTTGCTTGGCCTGGTTTTGGACATTACTTGACAAATGCTCTTTTAGCTGGAGATATGAATGCAGTTGTAGGATGTACTTTACTTGTAGGATTTATCTTTGTCGCCATTAATTTATTTTCTGATTTGCTTTATCGCATTTTTGATCCGAGGACACGTTGAATATGACAGTAAGTAATCATCATAAATCGCAATCATCATCTTTTTTGGGCGGTTGGTTAAACGACCCTGTTCCAAGCTCCATAATTCAGGCGAACATACAAAGAATTTATCACGCACTGGTTAAGTTTTTTCATAACTTTTCGGCTGTATTCGGTCTGCTTATTATTTGTATTATTATCATATGTGCATTTTTTGCTCCTTGGATTGCTACGCATGATTTTCTTAGCAATGATCTAGGGCATCGGTTGCAGCCACCCTCCATGGCGCATTATTTTGGAACAGATGAATTAGGACGTGACATTTTTAGTCGCCTTGTTTTTGGTTCCCGTATTACTCTTTATGTTGTTTTTCTTACAACCATTATTGTAGGTCCAATAGGGCTTATTGTTGGAACTGTATCTGGTTATATGGGCGGATGGGTTGATACTGTGCTCATGCGCATTGTCGATATTTTTCTTGCTTTTCCAGGTTTGATTTTAGCTCTTGCATTTTCAGCCGCATTGGGACCAGGGATTGAAAATGCTTCTATTGCAATTTCAATTGCAGCATGGCCTCCAATTGCACGTTTAGCACGTGCTGAGACTTTGACAATACGTTCTTCTGATTATGTTTCTGTCGTTCGCTTGCAAGGGGCTTCTGCTTGGAGAATAATTTTGTTTCACGTTGCGCCCATGTGTATTCCTTCAGTGATTGTACGATTAACTTTAGATATGTCTGGAATTATTTTAACGGCTGCTGGTCTTGGTTTTTTAGGGTTGGGAGCTCAACTTCCAAGTCCTGAATGGGGTGCGATGCTTTCTTCAGGGCGGGAATTTATGATGACAAATTGGTGGTTGGCGGCAATACCAGGCTGTGCAATATTATTTGCAAGTCTTGCTTTCAACCTTTTAGGTGATGGTCTTCGTGATGTATTGGATCCACGCAATGGGTAATAAATTATTAGAAGTAGAAGATTTACGTATTTCTTTTCCTACAACGCGCGGCATTTCAGAAGTTGTGCGTGGCGTTAGTTTTTCTGTTGGAAAAGAAAAAATTGGAATTGTTGGTGAATCCGGATCTGGAAAATCGATGACTGGGCGCGCAATACTAAGGTTGAGTCCAAGAGCAGCCATTGTTAAAGCTAAAAAAATGCGCTTTGAGGATGTTGATTTATTGACCGCAAGTGAACCTCAGATGCGAAAAATCCGCGGGAAGCGTATTTCAATGATTTTACAGGACCCAAAATATTCACTTAATCCATTAATACGGATTGGTGAGCAGATTATGGAGGCTTACCGTATTCATTACCGCGTTTCAAAAGTTGAAGCGCAGGAACGGACTATATCTATGTTAGAATCTGTTCATATTCGTGATCCTGAACATGTGATGCGCCTATTTCCTCATGAAATATCAGGGGGGATGGGGCAGCGTGTGATGATTGCAATGATGCTCATTCCAAAACCTGATTTAATTATTGCCGATGAGCCAACATCTGCACTTGATATTACGGTCAGACGACAAGTTTTATCTGTATTAGATGAACTTGTGACAAAATCTGGAACGGGACTTATTTTCATTAGTCATGATTTGAATATGATTGCTGATTTTTGTGATCGTATTTTGGTGATGTATGCAGGCCGTGTGTTAGAAGAGTTGCCTGCTTCTGATTTGTCTCACGCTTGTCATCCTTATACGAAGGCATTGCTCGCGAGTTTGCCACGGCTTGATAATCCTGTTGATGTTTTGGCTGTTCCTGAGCGTGATCCTGATTGGTTACATAATCCTACGATTGTTAATGGTGTTGAGGAGGTTCCTCATGACAAATTGTGAGAATATTATTGATGTTTCTAATTTATCTGTAACTTTTGGTCATAGGCATAAGGCAGTAACAGTTGTTAAAAATGTTAATTTTCATATTAAGCGTGGTGAAGCTTATGGTTTGATTGGTGAATCCGGATGTGGAAAATCAACAATTTTGAATACATTGGTGGGGCTTATTCCAGATTATAGTGGAAAGTTCCTTTTTGCTGGACAAGAAGTCGAAAAGAAAAGAAGTAAGGATTTTTTACGCTGTATTCAAATGGTTTTTCAAGATCCTTATGCTTCACTTCATCCAAGAAAAATGGTCCATACGGTTCTTTCTGAATCTCTCAAAATCCATGGGATGGATAACCAAAAGGAGCGGGTGGAGGATGCTTTAGATTCCGTTGGTTTAGATTCTTCATTTCTTTATCGTTATCCTCATGAGCTGTCTGGAGGGCAGCGTCAGCGTATTGCTCTTGCACGTGCTTTAATTATTGAACCAGAGGTCTTGTTGCTTGATGAGCCAACATCTGCATTGGATGTATCGGTACAGGCTGAAATTTTAAACTTGTTGAAATCGTTGCGAGCGAGAAAAAAGCTTACTTATTTGATGGTATCCCATGATCTTGCTGTTGTTGCACATATTTGTGAACGTGTTGGAATTATGCATAAAGGGATTATTCTTGAAGAGCTTAGCAATGATGAATTGCGTAATCTACATGCGCAACACGATTATACAAAGGAGTTTTTTGAAGCAAGTATAGAGCCTATTGTCCATAGAGAGCAAAGAGTATGATCGATTTTCCAAAAGAGAAAATACATTTTTCTGTTTTAGGTTTCGAGAAGTATTTAGTATCTTTGTTGTAATAGAGAGTTTTTGTATTTTTTATAGTGTGAAATCTTATCGATATAATTTATTGAGAGAAATTTTAGCTCTCATATTTTTCACTTTATTAGTTGTACAACGTTATGAGTCATCTGCATGACTCATAACGCGCATTATGTATTTTTTTGTATAATTTGTTAATTATAAATTTATGTCTAGAAGTTTTCATTGTAGATGAGCATTAAACTTGTAAAAAATAATAGGTGATTAATAATGCTATGTTTTCTAGGAAAATTTATTCTTTAGAGTATAGTTTGATTTTTATTGTTTTGATTTGTTTATTCTTTTTTACAATGTTAGCTCTTATTTATCAGAAAATGCTAAGTTTTATTCTTTGCAAAAGAAGAAGCTGTTATGAAAATTTTTCAATGGTACATGAGAATGATTCAACTATTTTTGTTGTTTTTTATTCTTAAAAAGAGATTATTTGAAAGAAAAATAGATTTTATAAATAAAAAAGTAGCATATTTTGTTGCCATTTTTGATAAAGTGTATACAGATAACAATACGTCTGTTGTTATAGCCTTGATTTAAAACTGATAGTATATTCCACCTGAAAAACTTGCTCCGAATATACCAGTTTTTTGAAGCTGTTGTTAATAGCTGATTTCAATTTTGCAGTTTTGTCAATGATGGCATTGATGATATCTTCTTTTAGGATTTCATAGGATAAACAGCGTATCAAGATAGAAACCACTGTCACGCTGTTTACTGCCATAGGCGGTGAGTGAAATGACCATTTATTCAATATGCTCTTACTTGCTGTCTTGCATATTCTTTGGAGTGCAAAGAGAGTTGTCCATAGGTTTCTATAAGAGCAAAATGTGTTGTAGATATTTTTCCCTTCTAGCGCGACAAAGTTAACAGCTCCTTGTAGAGCAGCATAACGAAGATGAGCACTGTTATAACCATATCTACTAGAAGTACTACTTATCAAAAAATAAGCTTCCTGTTTTTCCATAGGTGTATAAGAAAAAGCCATTCCGTTTGTTTTATTCTTTCCTTAAGACAAATGTCGCATATTGGTTAACAGTTGCACTTTGCTTAGCCATATTGGTCAATCCAGCATACAAGAGAGCACTGGGCATGATCAAAGAGTTTGTATTTATGGCACGATGTTTTTTACTTTTGAGTCGCTATCAAGCAGTACTGGTTGCAAGCGAAAATCCCAAAAATTTTTATTTTCTCCTAAAAGGTTTTGTTCAGTATTTGTTTTACTGTGGTTTGATTTTGGTCCATAAGCTTTCAGTATATATTTATAAGGTGAACCACTTATTGTGATATAGCCATTTGCAAGTTTGAAAGAGTTTTGATTTACTTTTCCAGACACTTGAATGAGTGAAAGACCACGTACACTGGTAAGAGCAGAAGTGTCTGCTTTAATATTGTTCTTTTCTAAATGTCCAGTGATATAAATCAGTGTAGTCCCTGAAACATCACCGTGAATCAGAAGATGGTCAGCTTTTTGTTTGTTTACGGCAGCGCTATCACTCCATTCGACATTGAAATGAATTTCTGCTTTTCCTGTAGCATTGTAGACTTTTTTAGTATTTGGTCTGCCAGATCCTATGTGCAACGTGTGATAATGATCTTCTGTTGGCTCTTCAAAAACAATAGAGCTGTCATTGATGTTAAGGACAGAAATATCAGAACGTACTCTTTGAGCAATATCAAGCAGTTGTTCGTTCTGGCTTTTTTTATTTGTGCTTGTTTTCAATGTCCATTTCGTATTGTTTTGCAAATCAAAGATTGTTTTGAATTTTTTTTTCGGTGCTCACTTTGCCGTCTAAGATGGAGTGATCGGCGTTTAGTGTAAAAGTGAAATCATTTTTTTTCGTTGAAGCTTCGGTTACTAATAAAACATTGGCACGGATTTCTGAATTTTTGAGATTGACTTTACCAATTGATTCATTTGCATTAATTCCAGTACCATTTTTAATGTGAAGTTTTGTATTGGTTAAATTGATTTCTGATGTTTTATTGTTCTTGGATTTTTCAAATGCTATAGCTCTATCTTCTGCTGTGGCAGAAACATCTGTCACATCAATATGTCCATTATTATTTACAACAAATGCACTATTTTCGGCAATTACTGTTCCTCCGATCATTTTAATCATCCCGTCATTTTCTGAAGAAAGTCCGATCTCAGCATTTTTAATCGTTGTATCGCCATATAATTCAACTAAACTGCCAACATCTTGGCTTTCCGCACCGGATCCGTTGCTATCTGCTGTTATTAGAGTAACATTCGTGGCTTTAATACGTCCACCATTTTGGGCAGATAATGCAGTAGTTTTACCTTGTACTGTTCCTCCCGTTACGGTAACGATAGATTTTGAGTCTTTTGCATAGAGTCCTGCTTCATCATATGACGTAATTTGAGCATTGTCCGTTAAGGTGATGCTGCTGCCGTTTTGAGCACATATTGTTGCATAGCTTGAATCAAATGATCCTCCAGAGATTGTTATGTTAGAACGATTATTTGCAATTACGCTGTTGCCTGTTTGAGTCACTTTTACATTTTTTAAAGTGAGTCTACTTTCTTTCTCTAGACGTATTCCGTTGCCTGAATTTTTATCTTTACCGGTTGATATTATTACATTTTCTAGTTTATTTTCGGTGCTCTTACTGTTCACGAAGCCAACACCAGTTGCAGAAGCCGTAATGGTTCCCCCTATCATTTTAATTACGCCATCATTACTTGCCAAAAGCCCGACAGTAGCATTCTTAATCGTTGTATTTCCATATATAATTCAATCATACTATTAGCGCTATCAACTCCTGCTCCTCCCCCATTGCCATTTGTTGTTGTTAGAGAAACATCTGTGACCTTAATATGCCCACCGTTTTCTGCATTTAATGCTAATTCTCCGGTTACTGTTCCCCCCGTCATTGTGATGGTAGAATGTAAACCATTTGTATAGAGTCCTTTGCTATTCGATGATGATGATGTAACTTGCACATTGCCTTTTTTACTACTAGTTAAAGTAATGTTACTACCGTTTCCAGCGTATACTCCTACGGTTTTCCCCTCAAATGATCCTCCAGAAACCGTTACTTTAGAATGATTATTCGCAGCTATGCCGCTTTTTGCCTGCGTAACTGTTACATTTTCTAAAGTGACTTTACTTTCCTTGTCGGCACCTATTCCTGTGATTTTAGGCTATTTATCGTTACTGCTCGATATTTTCACATTTTCTAGCTTGTTTTCATCGCTCTTACTATTGTAGAAACCAGCACCGGTTTCAGAAGCTGTAATGGTCCCTCCGATCATTTTTATCATTTCACTGTTTTGTGCATGAAGACCGACTACAGCATTCTTAATTGTTGTATTCCCATGCAATTCAATCATGCTGTTCGGACCGCCGGCGACAACTGTTCCGATTTTATCATTCGTCGCTGTTAACGCAACATCCGTGACCTTGATATGTCCACCGTTTTCTGCAACCAACGCCATTTTTTCTGTGATTACGCTTCCTCCCGTCATTTCGATTGTGGTTTCTGAATCTGTTGCATGAAGTCCAGTGCCATGAGATGATGTAGCTTGAACATTGTTGGTCAGAGTTATGCGACTGCCATTGTAAGCAGATATTGCTGCCTTTGTGGCATCAAATGATCCTCCCAATACCGTGATTTCAGATTTATTATTTGCAGTAACGCTATTCATTGCCTTAGTCACTTTTACATTTTCTAAAGTGACTTGACTGCCATTGTACGCAAATACACCACCGGATAGTGGTGCTTTGCCCTTGCCACTTGATATTATTATATCTTTTAGCTTGTTTCCAGCGTTCTTACTATTATTGAAGCTAGCACCAATATAGGAAGCGTTAATGGATCCTCCAGTCATTTTGATCATAGCATTATCTTTTGCAAAAAGTCCACCTCCATCACCGCTAATGGTTGTATTTCCGAGCAACTCAATTATGGTATCAGAATTGTAAGCATTGACAGTGAAAGTTGGGCTATTTATTATTTTTAAGGACACGTCTGTGACTTGAATATGGCCACCTTTGGTTGCAGATAATGCGGCATCTTTTCCTGTTATATTTCCTCCCGTTATTGTGATCTTGGCTTTTGAGCCTTCTGCATAGAGATCAACGTTATCAGATGATGTAATTTGAGCATTGTTAGTTAAAGTAATCGTGCCGCTGCTTAGAGCATGTATTGATGCACCTTTTGCATCAAATGATCCTCCAGAGATTGTGACCTTAGACTGATTATTTGCGACGACGCTATTCATTGCCTTACTCACTTTTAGATTTTCTAAAGTGATTTCACTGTCTTTGTCTGCAACTATTGCAAAATTTAGTGGTGCTTTGCCTTTGCCACTTGATATTATTATATCTTTTAGCTTGTTTTCAGCATTCTTACTGTTCAAGAATTTAGCGCCAGTGTTGGAAACTGTAATAGTTCCCCCAGTCATTTTTAGTGTAGCACCATCTTTTGCTACAAGACCGAAGAAAATGCTAGAACCAGTTCCTTTAATGGTTGTACCATCCAGTAATTCAATCGTAGTGTTAGAACCTTCAGCTGTTATAGCGTGCGTATTTGTACTTATATTGGTGTTTGTTTTTTTGTTTCCGATTATCGTCAAATGCTTGCCGATAATTTGGCTACCTTTTTTTGCGTGAATAATTTCATAGGTTTCGTTGGAAACTTCTTTTTTACTTTCTGAAATTTCAAGATTTTTAGCTTGTGCATTAAGATGGATACCAGACAGTACAACTGCCACAATTGCTGTGCAGGATAGAAGAAATTTTTTAGGCATCAATCCACTCCTTTTAAAGCCCCCAACATTCATTTTCCCGCCGACTTTATAAGAAGAAGTGAAAATAGATGGTTTTCAATAAAATAACCGATTCAGCCTATTTTGTTTATTATTACCTGTCAAATTAAAGTATATGATAATATAATTTATATTCAATTAAAATGTATTATTAAATAATAATTCTTTTTTTAGCTTATTATTTAGTAATTAAATATTTATTATAAATATAAAATTAATATTCAGCAACAATATTTTAAGTGAATTTTAGCTTATGTAGATTTTTGTTGAAGGCGCATAATATCGGTTACAATTTTTTCCGCATTAAGGAAAAAGGGGAGGGCAAGCGCTGTTGGGAGCAATAAGCAAAAATGAAAAAAGTTTCCTCATTTTGGATTTAAAACGCGTTTTCTGTTTAAGATAAAGAATACTGCTTGATGTGTTTTTACAAAGCGTAGCATTCTTCTTGAATGTGTCGCATAAATTTGTTGAGGATTCTTGTTATGTTTATTGTATCTGATTGAATAAGTTTCGTAGAAGAATGTTCTGCGCTGCATTTTTCACATGAATAGAAGAGAGATCCTTGAAAAGAGAAAGACGGCTTTAATATACAAAAAAAGGCAGCATATTGTGCTGCCTTTTGTTAAGTTAAATAGAATGATAGGCTATTTTTACAGTCTTTCCTTAAAACTGATAGCGTATTCCACCTGAAAAGCTTGCACCACTTATACCAGTTTTCTGAAGCTTTTGTTGATAGCTTACATCACCATGAAGGGAGAAATTGTGAGACAGTTGTGCATTGATGCCAATGCCGCCTTCAATTGCAGGTCCCATAGGATCAAGGTCAAAGTCTCTACCAATATGAATGGTGCCATCATCACCAAAAGTTTTGATCAAGTTTACTTTTCCATAGAAAGACATAGGACGGCTGTTTTCAGTGGAAATGGTTTTGGTCAAACGTCCACTAACACGGATCAACCATTGAGAAGGATTGTTCATATCAATGGTAAGGTTATCAGCATCTTCAATGGTGTTAAACATCAAATGTTGATAGGCAACTTGTGCTTGTGGCTCAAATGTTAAACCTTCCATTCCGGTTGCAAATTCTTTGCCAACAGTGGTGGAAATACTCAACATTTTGGCATCGTTCAACTTTGCGGTATTGCCTCTGAGAGCATTGGCGATATGCCCTTTTAGGATACCGTAGGATAAGAGTGCATCAATGTAGAAACCATTGTTGTATTGTATACTACCATAGGCTGTCAGTGACCATTTATCCAGCGTGTTCTTACCGGCATCTGACATGTCCTTTGGTGTAAACGACAGCTGCCCATAGGTACCTACAAGACCGAGATGTGTTGTGGTATTTTGCCCTTCAATTGCTGCCAATGTAACACCGGCTTGGAGAGCAGCATAGCGAATATCAGCACCATAACCATATTTGAGAGGACCACGCTCAGAAGATAAAGTTCCTGTGCTTCCGTAAGTGTAGAGGAAGAAACCTGTTTGTTTATCTTCTTCTTTTCCTAAGACGGATGTTCTGATATTGGCTAAGAGCGCGTTTTGTTTAGCCATATCGGTTAATCCACTGTAGAAAAGAGCATTTGGCATGACCAAATAGCTTGCTGTTTGTGGTACAGGGGCAACGGCAGGGATATTTGTTTCAGGATCAGGAGTTGAACCCGAACCCGAGCCAGAACCATTTCCAAGCAGTTCTGGTTGCAAACGGAAATCCCAGAAATTTTCATTCTTTTCATCAAACAGGTTTTGCGCAATATTGGCTTTGCCTTGGCTTGAGTCTGGTCCATAGGCACGTAGTGTATACATATCTGGTAAACCACCTCTTGTGGTGTAGCCATTTACAAGTTTGAAAGAGCTTTCTTCTGCTTTTCCAGAAACTTGAATGAGTGAAAGACCACGGACATTGGCAGCAGCAGAGGTGTTTGCTTCGACATTGTCATTTTCTAAGCGCCCCGTAACATAAACTGATGTTGTTCCAGAGACATCCCCATTGATCAAAAGTCTATCGGTTTTTTGCTCATTTATTGCAGCTCCATCACTCCATTCTGCGTTGAAGTAAATCTTTGCATCACCCGTTGCATTGTAGACTGCTGTGCTGTCTGGTTTACCAGAACCTATATGCAATGTTTGGTAATGCTCTTCTGTTGGTTTGCTAAAAATAATGGAGCTATTATCGAGATGAAGCGTGGAAATATCAGAACGAGATCTTTGAGCAATATCAAGGAGATTGCCATCATCATCTTTTTCATGTGCACTGTTTTTTAAGATCCATTGCGTATTGTTTTTCAGATCAAAGTGTACATTTCTGTCTTTAGCAATATTAGCTCTGCCTTCTAGAGTAGACTGATCAGCGCTTAATGTAAAAGTGCCGTTGGAGATCGCTTTCATTTCTTTATCATGCCACGAATTTTTACCTTTCCATGACGTTTTGTCCCAAAAAATACCATCTCCTAACAATACGTCAGCATGAACTTCTGATTTTTTAAGATTGACTGTGCCGATTGATGGGGCTGCCGCATCTTCGATGCTTTTTTCAACAAAAGCTCCAACGAGAATTCCAGTATCATTTTCAGCATGAATCTCTGCATTGGTAAGATTGATCTCATTGCTATGATATTTTTGTGGGTAATCTGGGCCATTTGGATCATTATCAGAGAAAGTTGCGAATTGTAAACCGGCAACTTCTGCTGTGGCAGAAACATCTGTCAGATCAATATGTCCGCCATTTATTACAACCAGTGCAGCTTTTTTTGCTTCTATTTTATTTTTCTTCCCATTTTGAGGAGTGTCGGATTGGGTATCTAGACCTTCAGAATTAGTATCAACAGTGCCATTGCTCGTTTTAATTGTACTACCTTCAATAGCAAGAAGACCAGTACCAACATTTTGAATGGTTGTTTTGCCATTTAATTCAACTATACTATTAAGCTCCGAAGTGCTTACACCAATGGTTGCTTCTTCGGACTCACCACCGATTATTGTTAAATCTCCGCTAATGATTTTACTTCCACTATCAGCGTAAAGACCTTCATCAAAATTTTGAATGGTTGTTTTGCCCGTTAACTGAATTTCACTACCAGAGTCCCCCGTCCATACACCAGATCGTGCTTCATCGGGGTCTTGATCAATTACTTTACCACCGACTATTGTTAAATCTCCGCTGGTAATTTTACCACCATTATAGGCTCCAAGACCGTACGAAACTTTTTCAATGGTTGTATGACCCTTTAATTGAATTTCACTATTGGGATCAATGGCTATTATACCAGAAATACTGTATTCTTGGTTTTCATAAGCAGTTATTGTTAAATCTTCGCTGGTGATTTTACCACCTTTTTCTGCTCTCAGTCCGTTTCTAACTTTTTCAATGCTTGTTTTGCCTTTTAATTCAATTATGCTTCCAAAGCCATTGGCATTTGCACCGTTTCCGAAGTTATTGGTTGTTAGAGTAACATCCGTAATTTCAATACGTCCACCATTTTCTGTAAATAATGCGCCTCCATGTCCATTCAAACTTCCTCCTATGACAGCTCCTCCTTTCATTGTGATCTTGGATTCTATACCATCTGCATGGAGTGCATTACTCTTAGATGATGCGACTGTAACATTGTTGTTTAAAGTAATGGTACTGCCGTTCCCAGCATATACCCCATCAGTGTCCCCATCGAGTGACCCTCCAGACACTGTTATTGTTGAGTGATCCTCTGCAAATATGCCTATTAGTGCTTGAGTAACGGTTACATTGTTCAAGGTTACTGTGCTGTTTTTAGCACTTATTCCTAAGGGTAGTAAAAGGTTATCGTTTTCACTTGATATTACCACATCTTCCAGCTTGTTTTTTTTACTCTTACTGTCAGAAAAGGAAGCACCAGTGCTAGATAAAATGCCAGATGAGGAGGCACCCGTTCCAGAATATGTAATTGTTCCCTTAGTCATTTGAAGTGTAGCACCGTCTTTGGCTTCAAGGCCTAAGAAAATACCAGAACCAGTGCCTTTAATGGTTGTGCCCTCCAGTAACTCAATTGCACTGTTAGCACCTTCTGCTGTTACAGCATAGACGGTTTTGTTCGTGTCTTGGTTTATATCTTTATTCGTAACAATGGTTAAATGTTTTCCAATGATTTTTCCGCCATCTTTTGCGTGAATAGTTTCATAGGTTTTATCGGATACTGGTACTGTTTTTCCATCAGAAACTTCGAGGGTTTCAGCATGTACACTGAACTGGATGTTGAACAGGATGATAGCGGCTGCAGCCGTGCATGATAAAAGGGATGTTTTATACACCAATATTCTCCTTATGAGAGCCCCAAAATATTCATTCCCCCGAAAACTTCATAAGAAGAAGTGAAAATGGATAGTTGTTATTAATTTCGATAATTGTCTTTAGTTTTGTAAGATATTTTTGGTTTCTTGTCAAAATTAAAAATTAACTGATATTAACCTTATATGAATTTATATTTAATACACAATGTTATTATAATTGTTTATATTATATAATTAAATTTAATGTAAATATATAATATATAAATTTAAATATTATTATAATACTTACATATTTTATATTATTTTTTTGTAAAGTAATAATAATTTTTTTTATGATACTTATGCAGTTTTATATTTTATCAAAGTGAGTTATGACTGTAATACTTAAACACTGTTTCTAGAACTTTTTATTATTTCTACCTTATTTATCATAAGATTCTAATGTATTTGATCTTGATATCCAAAGGAGTTGGCGACTCTAGCATACAGAACACATTTTTTCTTCTGTTGGGGATATTTTAATAGTATACGAACATTTGATAAGTTTTGATAAATAACTAGTTTTTTGTATCTGTTGATGTATCGATGGCATTTGACAGAGCCCAAGCTCATAAATCTCAATAAATTAAAGTGCTTGAAGTTGAAGGTTTGAAACCAACAGTGCTTTTATATCATCAAAGTGCACCTTCATTGAAGGATCATTGCTTTCGTTCTTTTGAATTTTTGACACACTCTTGACAAGAAAATCTAAAAAATTGCTTCTGAAGAATTTTTTATAATATAATAAAATATGTAACGTTTTTATGGTGATAGGTTTATGAGATATAAAGTTAAATTGGTAATCACCGTGATTGCTTTTACTCTCTCTGGTTGTTTTAACCTTGATTCTGAAAAGTTAAGAAGGGACGAGAGGCTTTATCATGATGCATTCATGGGCTGGTCTATGAAAGAAAAGTCTCTTGCAAAAAATTATACTGCTATCATTATGGCTGATCCGCAACCGTGGCGTTTAAACTCTGGTGATGCCAATGGAATATCAAACAGAGAGCCATGGTTAAAGATAAATGAGCAGGTTGCTGGTGTGATAAAAGCGCACAAGGCCGCGTTCCATATTGTCAATGGTGATCTGACGGAGTTTGGACAACAAAAGAACTATGATGATTATAAAAATGTTTATAAAAATCTTGGAGCGCCTGTCTATGAGGGTCTAGGGAATCATGATTATGCCAATAATGTTGGTAATTGTACAAATCCTCAAGAATTTAGTTTTTACAAAGATGCTTGTGCTATAAGTGCAGTTTCAAGAATGGTATCGGAAATCAAAAAATATCGTAGTCAATTATCGCATTTCAATGCAGATGTTACTGAAAGTTTGGTTCCCATTTCGGGTGGAAATATTCGCTTGATAAGGGGAAGCTTGAGTTATTCTTGGGATTATGGAGATGTTCACTATGTGCAGCTTCACAATTATCCAAGCTATACGGTTCGTTTGATGGGACAGTCTATGCAGGTGCAAATCAATAAATCTTTAGATTGGCTTAGGAACGATTTAGCTGCTGCTGATGCAAGAGGTAAAGTGACAATCATTAATTTTCATGATGCGCGTGCTGCTTCCATTGATGGTGAATCCTTTTTTATTCGTAAAAAGAATGCTAAAGATTTGTCGGTCTTTAAGTCAATTATTACCTCTCATAATGTTAAGGCAATCTTCGTGGGTCACACGCATTATCAGTCTTATTGCCGTGCGAAAAATGATAAGGTTTTTGGAAATATCCCTATCTATACAGCTGGTGCGCTTTTTAATGGAGATTATTACCTCATAGATGTGAAGGGAAAGACCATTCACGTTAAAGCCTATAATGGAGAAATAGGAAAACCGCTTTTAATTAAAGATCTTGGTGTTATAGGGAAAGACACCCAATTTTCCGCAAGTTGCAGTCAGTTATAATAGTTTTTTTCTTTGTTTTAAGGATGAGGGAAAAACGTATTATATGCGCGGACTTGAAGAGCAATGATAGAGTGTCTAAGTGTCACTTAAAAATAGAATGAAAAATCAGACATCTTTTTCATATTTTTTTCAAAAATACTAAAATATCAGGTTAAGCGCTATAAGTACAATGGTTTAATGTGAACAGAGCTTTAATACAAAGCGGAATAATGGTTTGTTATTCTATTTTTTCTTTTTAGGCTTTCATCTTTGAAAAGAAGAGGAGGGTGTCGAGGAAGTATCCAGAATTACCAAGAAAGCTTTTTGTTTTGATTAATTTTTTACTTATAATCTTCAAACAATTGATGTTTTGTGATGCTGTACAATTTTATCTTCTTCTTTTATACATAAGTAAATAGATACAATACGATACAAATATTGGAGTCTGTTTATATTGGTTATGGTCTCACGCAATTATCCTTAGATGACACTCACATGTCTTGACAGTTTTATCTTTGCTTGGAGAAAAGTGTAAAAAGGGGATTTTAAGAAGTTTCAGTTTAGAAAGAGTTTTTTTGCCCGCGAAAAGCTCTCTGATGCTGCCAAGGCAAGTATGGAACAAGCAGGGGAAGATTTAGCGAGTTGGATTATCGATGGTTTTATGGGCACCATCTCACAATTGACAGATTTTTTTAAATCTTTGCCAAGCCGCATCAGAGAATGGATTGGCAGTGTTGATTTATCGGACCTTTTCCATTTGCCCAGTTGGCTTGGCGGCAA
>NZ_JACX01000005.1:24069-152581 GCF_000518085.1 Bartonella grahamii ATCC 700132 | reverse complement strand
ATTGGCTGGGGTACCTGGATTCGAACCAGGGAATGCCGGTACCAAAAACCGGTGCCTTACCGCTTGGCTATACCCCAAAAAAACACGCTTTATAGCGACTCTTGCACCTTATAGCGATTCCTGTGATTGGACGCAATATCTGAAAATCAAAGACCTTACTTTTTTATCATAAAGTGCCTGATTTATCATAAAGTGCCTGAATCTTATATGGCATTGCATCGATACAAATTCGTAGCAGAAACTGATATACAGTTGTGCTTTTAACACAAATAGAAAACATTTATCCACCAATTATTTTGCTCTTTGTATTGATTTTTTAGGAACAGAAAATGAAAATCTTGTAGTTTACTCATGTATCTAATAAATTAGCATATGATTTACTTTTCTTGATATATTCCAATCTCATCTTGCTTCATTAAGATAAAAGCTGTCACCATATTGAAAACTGGTAAAGTGTGTGATAGTTGCTGTGCTCTTTCATTAAGCGTAAAGATGATAATGTCCACTGGTTTTTACATTATATTATTCATGAGTAGCGCCATAAAATGAAATCAAGCACATTGAAAAATATCTCCTAAAAATAACACTTAAATATTCTATTGCAAACACTATGACACACTTAATAGGTTAGAAGAGTTTTGCAAAAATTAAAAATATTTTATCTGGCATTTGAAAAAATAAAGATATAAGAACAAGGGATAATAGCTATTTCTATTTACTTTTTATTCAAAAGATAATGATATTTTTATCGGTTCATAGATGTAAAAAATCTTCAGAAACAATCTTTATATAGACTAATGCCTTTTTTGATTGATTGGCATACATTTCCTAAAAGCTCCTTTTATAAAAAGAGAGACATTAAAATTAATTTCATACAAAATAGGTATTCAACATTTGCTTTTAAATTCTGTAAATGGCAAATTAGACTTATGAAATAAGCTTAACAATTAGAATCGAGGAGATTTTTAAATGGCTTTTGAATTGCCCCCGTTGCCTTATGATTACGATGCCCTTTCACCTTATATGTCACGCGAAACGCTTGAATATCATCATGATAAGCATCACCTCGCTTATCTTAACAATACCAATAATTTTGTGAAGGAGTTAGGCTTAGAAAATGAAAGCCTTGAAGATATTGTTAAAAAAAGTTTTGGAAAAAATATTGGTTTGTTTAATAATGCAGCACAGTATTACAATCATAACCACTTTTGGCTTTGGATGAAAAAAGATGGTGGTGGTCAAAAACTTCCTGAAAAGTTAGCAAAAGCTATTGACGCTGATCTAGGTGGTTACGACAAATTCCGCGCTGATTTTATTGCTGCTGCTAGTGCCCAATTTGGTTCTGGATGGGCATGGGTTGCTGTTAAAGATGGCAAGCTTGAAATTATGAAAACGCCTAATGGCGAAAATCCCTTAATTCACAATGCCCGACCTATTTTGGGTGTCGATGTGTGGGAACATTCCTATTACATTGATTATCGCAATGCTCGACCGAAGTACCTCGAATCCTTTGTAGACCATTTAATTAATTGGGACTATGTTTTGAAACTTTATGAAGAATGTGAATTTTAAGCTATCTAGATAATTTTTTTAGTGTATGAAAGTCCCTATAATCCAATAAATTATCGGGGACTTTCAAACAAAGATATTATGGATTAGCAACAGCCTTTTCCTGCTATCTTGAGAATATATGCATAGATATAGGCAACTTCTTCTAGCTTTGAAAAACGTCCAGCTGCACCAGCGTGCCCCGAATCCATATTAATACGTAATAAAATTGCATTATCGTCTGTTTTTAAGTCTCGTAATTTTGCCACCCATTTTGCAGGCTCCCAGTAAGTTACACGAGGATCTGTTAATCCTGCCATCACAAGTATAGGGGGATGGTTTTGAGCTTTGACATTATCGTAGGGTGAATAGGAAGCAATAAGCTTATAATCTTCTTCTGATTCAAGAGGATTCCCCCATTCGGCCCATTCTGGAGGTGTGAGTGGCAATGAAGCATCTAACATTGTCGCTAAGACATCAACAAAAGGCACATTCGCTACGATTCCAGCAAAATCCTGTGGAGCTATATTGGCAATGGCTCCCATCAACATCCCCCCTGCTGAACCACCATAAGCAATAAGCCGGTTGTGAGAAGTGAATTTATTGTTTACAAGGTAACGTCCACAAGCAATAAAATCTGTAAATGTATTGTGCTTAAAGAGATGTTTTCCTTTCTCATACCATTCTACTCCCTTTTCTTTTCCTCCGCGAATATGAGCAATCGCGTAAATAAAACCCCTGTTTACTAGAGAAAGTACATTACTATTAAAACTGGCAGGAATAGAGATCCCATAAGCACCATAACCGTAAAGAAGACAAGGCGCACCACCATCAAGAGGAGTGTTTTTGTGATAAAAAAGTGAAATAGGAATCTTCTCACCATCGTCTGCTATTGCTGTAATACGTCGTGTTACATATGCATCTTTATTATGCCCAGAGGGAATTATTTGCGTTTTTAAAAGCATTCGTTTACGACTTTTCATCTCATAATCAAACACTTGATCAGGTGTTGTCATAGACGAATAGGAAAAACGAATAGTTGGACTGTTATATTCTGCAACCCCTTGTAGACCTAAAGAATAAGCCTCTTCAGTAAAAGCAATGGAATTAACTTTTTTAGTGGTACGTTCCATTACTTTTATACGTGGAAGCCCCTCAAAACGTTCGATCCAGACAAGAAAATCTTGATAAGCATCATGGGATAATATTAGGCACCCAAGCTGATGTGGGACAAACTCAGACCAATTTTCTGATTGTGGAGATGTATATGGCGCTACCATAATTTTGAAATCTTTTGCATTATCTAGATTGGTCAGAATATAAAAGACATCACCACCTTCTGTAAGTGAATATTCAATACCTTTTTGTCGTTTCCGTACACATTGGGGAGTAGTAAAAGGCGCCTCAGCAGGAATCAACCAGATCTCTGATGTTTCATGATCATGAATATTAATATAAATAATATCATTAAGCTTAGAGCCGCTTACATCTAAGAAAAAACCTGGATTGTCTTCGCGAAAAATAAGCTTATCTTGTGATTGATCAGTGTTTAATCGGTGATAATAGAGCTCTGAAGGTCGGTGATTTTTATCCATTTTAGTATAGAAAAAACCTTCAGATCTAGCATCCCATACAATTTGACCAGATGTATCAGTAATTGTATCCATACAGTCAGACAATGTCTCAAAATTACGAATTTTAGCTGCATAGAATTCTGATCCTTTGTCATCATAGGTCCATACCACATGTGTATGGTCAGGAGATTCTTGAACTGAACCAAATTTGAAATATTCTTTGCCTTCTGCCAAGACATCACCGTTAAGGTAAACGGTTTTTTCTCCGCCATTCCTTGGTGTCCGAAAATAATGCGGTTGTTGACCTCCGGTAACATAAGAGAATCCGTAAGCAAAAGGGCCATGTTTTATAGGAACAGAACTATCATTCTCTTGGATCCTGTTTTTCATTTCGGTAAAAAGCAAATCTCGTAATGGTTTTGTATCAGCCATTTGAGCTGATTGATAAGCATTTTCTTTTTCAAGATAATGTCGAATATTTGGATCAAGACAGTTAGGATTTTTAAAAACATCTTGCCAGTTAGACGCACGTAGCCAATGATAGGGATCATCACGAAAAATACCATGATATATTTCCTTATGAGTGATTCTAAATGCTTTGGGAGGAATTGCAAAAGTGCGGGTCATACACAATCCTATATTAAAATATGTTAACAGCTTCGTTTATATGTTAGAATCATAATTATTGATGCAAGTGTAAAAATCTATAAGTTCTATTCACTTGTAAAAATAGCGCCATGATAATTTTTAAAACTAATACCTTTCTGTCCATTACATATCACAGCTATTGTTTTCTAGGGATATAATACCACTTTTATAATGAAAGTGATTGGTAAGACAATTAAACTATGAGAAAAAGAATTGATTTTTTTTGAAACAGTATAATCTTATAATTTTATAGAAAGTAATAACTATATTTAAAGTATTTTTATTAATGTATAAAACATAAAAATATTCTATGTCGTTTTAATGAATAGTTTTATATTATAAGTAATGCTGTTGTGTCTTATTTATAATATAGTATGTTATTTATTATTAAATTTAATAAATATAAATAATAAAAATAAATTTAAAATTTAGTAAAAATAAAATTGCTAAATTATAAGTATTCAAAATAAAAAATACTAATTTATATATTATATTTTTACAATTAGTAATTTTATTTTTACGTTCTCAAAAAAAATAAATAAATTTTATCCTATATTTTTTTATATTTGTGATGTATTGTATGTTATGTATGATATGTTATAGGATAAAAATATATTTTAGCATGTAATAATTTCGTTTTTCTTATTTTATATTATGACAAAAAAGAGGTATTTATTTGATTTTTTTGTGTTTTGGCAATTTTATAGAATAATTGAATTGACAAAAAAGATTTTTGTACAATATGAAGCTCATGTGCATGAGATCTTTATATCATGAGTATATGCACTATATCTCGATTTTGAATTACTCAATTTTAAATTAAAGGAAACAAGAATGGAACATCGTGCAGTCTTAGAGACTGAAAGCAATTTAGTTATTACATTGGTTGCTGATATTGTTGCTGCCTACGTGAGTAATAATTCTATTCGACCGACTGAAGTGCCAAGTTTAATTGCTGATGTCCATGCTGCTTTTCGTAAAGCAGGGAATCTAGAGTTAACAGAAGTCGAAGTTGAAAAACAAAGGCCTGCCGTTAATCCAAAGCGTTCAGTATTTCCTGATTATCTCATTTGCCTTGAAGATGGGAAAAAATTTAAATCTCTAAAGCGTCATCTCATGACACATTATGGAATGTTGCCAGAGGAGTATCGTGAAAAATGGCAGTTAGATAGTTCTTATCCTATGGTGGCGCCTAATTATGCAAAAACACGATCAGCTTTGGCCAAAGAAATGGGTCTTGGACGCAAAAGTAAACGGAAAAAAACTAAATAATCTTATTTTGCGAAAAAATGGTTTCGTGTATAAATTTGATTTCAGTATACATGTTTTGTGTGAAGCTTTTGTATATATAGCAATTTCTATCAAGGGGATTATACATAGCTTTCGTTACGAATCCGTTTAATCATTGATTTCAGACCATTTGATCGTTGTGGTGTAAGATTTTCATTTAAACCAAGTTTTTCAAAGAGCTCTTGAGCATCGGAATTGCGAATTTCAGAAGCTTTTTTGCCTGAATAAAAAGCAAGAAGTATGTAAATGAGTCCACGCACAATATGAGCATCGGAATCACCTTGAAACGTCAATATTGGATCTTCTGAGTTATTACGTGAAGATAAAAGCCACACTTGGCTAACACAACCAGGAACTTTGTGAGCATCGTTTCGAGCGCTTTCCGGAAAAGGTGGCAATTCATGGCCAAGCTCAATGACATAACGATAACGGTCTTCCCAATTATCCAAAAGCGAAAAATTCTCTATGATATTACCAATTGTTTCCGCCATTATTTTAGTCCTGTTTCGTTTGAATAATCATTCTTAAATACACTTATAAAAAATAAATATTTATTCTTCCTAACATAAATAACACGAAGAACGTTAAAAATCCTTATTTCAAGATAACATTGTATGGTTTTGTAAGAACTCTTGTATTGCGATTTTACAAGAAACATTAGGGGAAATCTCTGATATTATTGTTTTTCCCTAATATGTTGCCTAAATATTCATAAGCAGCTCTTGCACCGTAATATGCGCGTTCACCAAGTGAACTTAAAAATGATTTTCCTACTTTGCAGGTTTCTATATTACGGTCACAAAATGCTCCTAGGTCATTTAAAGCTTCTTTAAATGCACTAATCACATCGCTCGTTGTTGTTTCATTATTTTTGGGGCTAGAAGAATGGTCACTGCTTGGATTTGCTACAAAAAATGAAATAATGACAAAAATAAAAAATAAAAAAAATGATAATTTGATTAAAAAACGTATCATGGGCAATCAATGTACCGCAGTGGTAAATACAATAAAAGAAGCATTTTATACACTGTTTCTTTATAAACAATTTATAAAATTTGTTTTTTATAAAATTGAGTATTCATTTATTGGATCTATATCATTGGCTTTTTTATAAATATGGCACAATGCCGCTGTATAAAATGGGATACATTGTCTATTCAGTAAAAATTTAACATCCCAATTATACACTTACAGGCTGATCATATTAATGAACATACCATGATAAAAAATGAGAGATATAACCATGATCGTGCATAAGAGTTAAGAAATGTACTCCCCACATTTATAACCTTTTATTCCACAAGAAAGTGTAGCAATGAGATAAGGATTAAACACAGAGTCCAATTTCTTTTCTATATTGTGTACATACTTATTTTAAATAATAGTTCATCATCTTAGCTTAGTTGAAAAGGCTAAAAAGAGTCAGACTCTGTTATTCTGACTCTAGTAGTGATAAAATATTTATATTATCTATAAAATTTTTACTAGAACATCACCAACATGATCAATATGTCGATCAAAAGATCAAACAATAGCTTCATCTCTTATAACTCCATCTCAAGATCTCAAGACAAGTTTTTCTATAACATTGTAAACATCAATTTAATTGATACAAAAGTAACTCCACTAAAATATAATAACCTTAAGAGACCAGTATTCTCACCAAACCGTTTACAGAAAAGTAACCCTATATATGTAAATTGTAAAGAATATAATGACTCTTATCTTTTTAACGTTATAGAAAAATAGTCTCTAACTTGTTTTTAAATGATAGGCAAACATCTGCGCCAAAAATGAAGAATAACGTGATATTATTATTGAGATGATTATATGTGATAATGCAGTTTGCAAACACTAAAATGCTCTTGAACGTTAATCATTCGATGTTCTCTTTATACATATTGAAAGATTTGTAAAATCTGAAATTAATAAAAATTGATAAGAGCTCTTGTTGATTGATCAACTTATACATTGATAGAATGAAGCTGCTTATTCTAGGAGTTTGAAAGGAAAAAACAATAATGTAAATGCATTTCTCTCTAGCGAAAAGTAAGAACTAATTTGCATTCGTTTCTTTGTGAAACATAAACGCAACTGAAAATAAAAATGATGACAACAAAACGAAAGACGACCCGAAAAAAAACTGTAAAACACCGTAAATACTATAGTAGTATTGTTATAACACTTCTTCTTATAATTTTTCATTTTATTTTTTGGATAGCAAAAACTCTTTATTTCTATACACGAAAAAATACTTTATTTTTTGTTGGATCTCTTCTTTTTAGCATTAGTTTTTTATTTATTTCATTTAATGCTTTATTTTCGCAAATGACAACGCATCAAAATATTTTAACTCAAATGAAATTTTCCTCCGTTCAAAGTATAGGGAAGAGCTCTGCTTTATTGGAAAAAGAAGCAAAATCACAAGAACTCTCTCGTGTAACTTCTCTACATTCTCCAAGTCATCACCATACAAATTCACCTTTACCTCCTCAATCAGCAAGCATTCTGGAAAAGCAAAAAGAACTAGCAAAATTAGGACTCTATGATGGACCTTTAGATGGACTGGAAGGACCTAAAACACGCCGAGCTATCACTTTATGGAAACAACAAACTGCTCAGAGAATGCAAAAGAATGCTCTATCTAATCCCGCAACAGATGAAATTGCGATATTAATTAAGCAGAGCGAAATAGAAACAAAAAATACAAAAAATATGACGCACTTAAAAGAAGCTATTTCAGAGCCTGCTGTCGAAGATATTATACAAGTGCAAAAAGCTTTACATATTTTTGGGAATGAAGAGGTTATTGTCACAGGAATAGAAGATCAAAAGACGATAGAAGCCTTAAAACAGTTTCAAAAAATGTTTGATCTTCCTGTAACAGGTAAAATTAATCACACAATTTTAATGAAAATGCGCGAAATTGGTTTATTAAATTGAGGCTAATCATCTATACTATAAAAATAATCTCTTAATTTATAATGATAATTCATCTTTCGCTTGTTTAATGCCCCCCAAACATTCCTTCATCTCAAGCCCTCTTATATTCAATCAGAATGGTTTTCTTACACATTATATATTGCGCCATACAATTTGCTGTAAGAAAACCACAACCAATTGCAGAAAAAAATATTGCAAAATAACAAACGCACTTGTTCTAGCATTTTTATTACTTCTGATGATAAAAGGACACGAAATTTTATTGTAGTATCATGTAAACCTTTCATATTCTCGAGCCACGAATTGTCCATATCTTATAGTCAATTTGATCTTTATAAATATGACGCAAAGAATTTGTGCAAACACCTGTAAGGATAAGTAGACGTAAAGCTAGTTGTGTTATGCTTGTTTTTTTTGCAAAGTGTCTGATAAAAAACCGGCACTTCTCTCTAATCTATTGCTGGGAAGTTTTGTGTTTTATGACGTTGTTTTCGAAGAGAGCGTGTGCTTTTGGTGTCGTCTAAAAATCAACATCCGAACCTAACGCAGCAGTATGTTTGAAGCAAATGTTAAGACAGTGTAGTGCTTTCTCAACTGTTATAGCTTTTATATGCCAAATGGAGGCAAGGACATTGCGCATCTCTGTTTATATAATCTCTGAAACAGAGAGACAGTCTAATTTGGGAAGAATATGAAATTTTAAGGGTAGAAACCAGTTTTCATCTTTGCCATTTCCTTTTAATTTAGCTTTACGACTTTCAAAGACATCTAAAGCAATGTCTTTACAATAATGGAGATTACCTATTGCCTCATGCTTTTATTTAGCTCGCGTCTTTTTGGGCTCCCCCCCCCCCTCACGTAAAACAAAATTTCCTAAACGGAATATACGTGGATTGCCATTCACGAGCTTTCTTAAAAAAATATTTCTAAAGCACCCAAGCCCATTTCGCAACAACGGCCCGTGAATAATAATAGCAGCCTTCTCTGTGCGCTATCCTCTTTACGCTTGTGAAGAAGCAAACCGGCACCATTACACACTGTACCTACCTTCAATTTGTGACAGCTCTTGACACTTGAAGAAGCATATCATTGCTTTATTTTTTTATCCATAGACGCTAATTCCGCCTGTAATATGCAAAAAACATGGTTTTAATTGATTCATTATCAAAGAAGTTGAAATGAGAAAATCTTGTGATATTTACAGCTTTCGTTCAATATGAGAAATAAAAAATTATCATTATAAATCAAGACATTGTATAACTTTGATATTCCTTCAGGAATGTAAAGATGATAGCACATAGTAGAGTTTATATACTTTGGGAAGATTTTTATAAACTTACGGGGAGTTTTACATAATCCCCATTCCACGAATGTCAATGTGAAATGGAGCATCCACTGAGAGATGTCTATCTCAAACAGCATGATGTGCAAAAAAATGCATTTGTTTGGAACATTCTATTTTGCGTGAGGAGTCCATTCCCCTATAAAAAAGCAAACGTGTAAATTGACTGCACAATAACACGTTTCTCTCTATCAAGAGGTTCGTCAATAGAAAGTGTATTAATAATACATCTTTGTCTATCCTGCTTTATATTTTCTCTCATAAACCTCTCAAAAATACACTTTCTCGCGTAACATAACTTATCGTGCATTTTAGAAGCAATTTTATTTCCTTTATTAAAGAAAATAAAAGAATATATAAAAAATTATTTCAGTAATAACTATACAACAAAAAAATATTAACCCATTATATCCTTTTTGCTATTGCGGCCTGGGCTGCTGCTAAACGAGCAATTGGTACTCGAAAAGGAGAACACGAAACATAATCTAGGTTATTTTCTTCGCATAAAGCAATAGAGGCCGGATCGCCTCCATGTTCACCGCAAATTCCCAATTTTATTTTTGCACGCTTTGATCGTCCACGCTGTGCAGCAATGGTAATAAGTTCTCCTACTCCATCACGGTCAATAGACACGAAAGGATCTTGCTCTAAAAGACCTTTTTGAAAATAGGTTGCCAAAAAAGGAGCAGCATCATCACGGGAAATCCCAAAAGTGGTTTGTGTCAAATCGTTTGTTCCAAATGAAAAAAATTCAGCAGTTTCAGCAATTTCATCTGCTCGAAGCGCCGCCCTTGGAAGCTCAATCATCGTCCCAACCATATATTGAATAGTGCTTCCCTTTTCTTTCATCACTTCCTCAGCAACCTGATCAATACGTGCTTTTACAAAATCGAGTTCAGATTTAAGCGCAACAAGTGGCACCATAATTTCAAGCATAACAGGAGATCCAGATTTTTGGGCAGCTTCTGCTGCTGCTTCAAAAATCGCCCGCGCTTGCATTTCTGCAATTTCAGGATAAGTAATAGCTAAACGGCATCCACGTAATCCAAGCATAGGATTAAATTCGTGCAACTGCTGAGCGCGTTCAGCAAGCACTTCAGCAGAAACACCCATAGCTGTTGCAACATCAAGAATTTCTGTTTTCGTTTTAGGTAAAAATTCATGTAATGGTGGATCTAGCAAGCGGATAGTAACAGGTAAACCACACATAATTTCAAATAATTCACTAAAATCTGAACGCTGCATTGGCAAAAGCTTATCCAGTGCTTTACGACGACCATTTTCATCATGACTTAAAATCATTTCACGCATGGCAACGATACGTTCATCAGAAAAAAACATATGCTCCGTACGGCAAAGACCTATACCTTCAGCCCCAAAAGAGCGCCCCATACGGGCATCAGATGGTGTATCAGCATTAGCGCGAACTTTGAGACGCCGCATCCCATCAGCCCATTCCATTAATTTTGCAAAGTCTCCGCAAAGCTGAGGCTGCAACATTGCAACTTTCCCTTTGAAAATTTCTCCACTTCCACCATCAATTGTGATAACATCACCTTTTTTAAAGCTTTCTCCTGAAGCAAACAGCGTATTTGTGTTATAATCAATCCGCACACTGCCAGCACCAGAAATACATGGTTTTCCCATCCCCCGCGCAACAACAGCAGCGTGACTTGTCATACCGCCACGCGTTGTTAAAATTCCTTCTGCAGCATGCATACCATGAATATCTTCTGGGCTTGTTTCTACACGGACCAAAATAACCTTGCGACCTTCCGCCGACACAGTTTCTGCCTCTTCTGAAGTAAAAACAATTTCACCAGTTGCGGCTCCAGGAGAAGCAGGTAAACCACGTCCTATAACAAAACGTTCTGCTTTGGGATCAAGTGTTGGATGCAAAAGTTGGTCAAGCGACTTTGCATCAATACGCATCACAGCCTCTTCATGGCTTATTAACCCCTCTTCAACCATTTCAATTGCTATCTTGAGAGCCGCACGAGCCGTGCGTTTTCCTGAACGAGTCTGAAGCATCCATAATTTACCTTTTTCAATGGTAAATTCGAGATCTTGCATATCCCGATAATGCTGCTCAAGCTTCTGCGCTATCTGACATAATTTCAAAAAAGCCTCAGGCATAATTTTTTCTAATGACGGCCTATTTGAACCAGCAACAATACGCGCATTTTCTGTAATATTTTGAGGCGTTCGAATGCCCGCCACAACATCTTCCCCTTGCGCATTAACTAAAAATTCACCATAAAGTTCTTTTTTCCCTGTTGATGGATTGCGTGTAAAAGCAACGCCCGTTGCTGAATCCTCACCCATATTGCCAAAAACCATAGCTTGCACATTAACTGCCGTTCCCCAACTTTCAGGAATATTATGTAAACGACGATAAGTGACTGCGCGTGCTGTCATCCAACTTGAAAAAACCGCTCCAATTGCTCCCCACAATTGTTGTTCAGGATCTTGCGGAAAAGGTTTCCCTAATTTTTCTTCAACGTATGCTTTATAAGAAATAATAACATCTTTCCAATCATCTGCTGTCATTTCTGTATCAATAGTGTAACCATTGCGTACTTTTGCTTCATCAAGAATTTCTTCAAAATACGAATGATCTAACCCCAAAACAACGTTAGAATACATTTGGATAAAACGCCGATAACTATCATAAGCAAAACGTTCATTATTAGCTTGTAAAGCAATGGCTTTTACAGTCTCATCATTCATGCCAAGGTTAAGCACTGTATCCATCATCCCTGGCATAGAAGCCCTAGCCCCTGAACGAACAGAAAGCAAAAGTGGCTTTTGCTCACTCCCAAATTCACGTCCTGTTTGTTCACCAATGCGTCTTAGTGCTTGCTTAACAGATTCCTGTAGCTCTTCTGGATATGATTTGTCATGGGCATAATAAAAATTACAAACTTCTGTTGTCAGCGTAAATCCGGGTGGTACGGGCAAACCAAGATTACTCATTTCTGCCAAATTAGCCCCTTTACCTCCGAGAAAGTTACGTTCACTTGCACTTCCTTCTGCCTTTCCATCTCCAAAACTATAAACCCATTTTTTCATTGTACAAATCCTCCCATATCAGCATCAAAACATCATTCAACCTAGGCTCACTAAAAGTAATGATTTGATTCAAAATCGGCTTAACAAAAAATATTGCTTCATAAATGCATACTATTAATCCTTCCAAAAGCGATAATGACAAAAAGTATCACTATCCATCTTCTGGAAGATTAAGATTCATTTTTTAAGAAAACTATCAATCACCGAAAAAAAGTCTTCTACTTTCATGGCACCTTCATATTTACTACCATTAATAAAGAAAGTAGGCGTTGCTGTAACACCAAGTTTTTTACCACGCTCAAAGGATGCATTCACTTCATCTAAAATGGCTTGATTTTTCAAACATGCAGTAAAACTTTCATCTGTAAAACCAGCCATTAAGCCAATTTTTTTCAATGGTGTTAGAGCATCTTTTCCGAAAGCCCATTCATTTTGTTTTTGAAATAAAACTTCTATCAAAGGAAAATAGCGATCTTCTGGTGCACACTGTGCCAACATAAAACCTGCTGTTGCCCGAGGATCAAAAGCATAATCGCGGAAAATCAGTTTTACTTTTCCTGTTTTGATATATTTTTTACGAATTTGAGGAAGTATATCATTATAAAAATGCGCACAATGGGTACATGTCAACGAAGCATACTCAACAATGACGACTGGTGCATCCGCCTCTCCCTCAAAGCGATCCTTTACTTTACCCGATTGGAGAATCTCTTCCATATCAACAGTTGCCACTGGTTTGGGATCACGCGCTAAAGCAACTGTTACACTATTTTGTGCAATCGTTATGAAGAGAAAAATTATCCCGAAAGACAAAAAAGAACGATATTTTACCATAAATAATACTTTTCTGTTGTTATTAACGAATAAGAATCCAATGCTTTCTCATATATTAAAGAAAAATATATAAAATATCTTTCTATTTATTATTTTTTTCCAAGAAAATGCAACAGCCAAGTTTATAAAGTGATTGGCGCAAGCTTTTATCTTCAATTCCTTCAAGCATTTCTCCCACGCATTTTTTGTCTTGTTCACTCAAAGACGATTTTAGAGGCAAGTGATTCATAAAAACCGACATACTCCTTTGCTCAATCTTGATGCGATTAATAGCAATATAGCCAAAAAATCCGTTAATTCTATGAAGTAATTCCTCTGTTTCATGCATCAATTTTAACGCAGCAAATCCTTCACATGCGACAACAAGTGTTGCTGGCTGAAAAACATCATCTTGATCTGCACGACGTTTCCAAATAATTTTAAGCGGCATTGTATGTTCACTGATATCATAGCCCGCAATTTGTGGCCAATGTTCTATAAGTGCTACATTAAGCCCTGTCCGTTTGCGTAAAACTGGATCAAGTATTTTGTATACCGTCTCAGAAAGAGAATAAAAGATATGTTTTTTAAGTTGTTTTCTCATTTTTAGATCATTGTTCAATCGCTTACTAAATTAAAATCATTTGTTTCACCTAAAAATTATTGCCTCCTCAATTTATGAAATATCAACAAAATAAATAATTTTTTCTTTTGCATTTTATATCTTCCTATGCTTGAAAACAATCATGTATGAAATTTCTTCGCACCTGCTTGCTTGGTACGATCAAAATCACAGACATCTCCCATGGCGGATTACCCCCGAAAAGCAAAAACAAGGTATCCGTCCTGATCCTTATCAAGTTTGGCTTTCTGAAATCATGCTTCAACAAACAACCGTTGAAACAGTTAAGCCTTATTTTAAAAAGTTTCTGAAACTATGGCCTGATCTTTCCTCTTTAGCAAAAGCCTCACAAGATGACATCATGAAAGCATGGGCTGGACTTGGTTATTATTCACGCGCACGTAATCTTAAAAAATGTGCGCAACAGCTTGTTGAAAACTACGCGGGACAATTTCCACAATCTGTAAAAGAATTGCGAACTCTAGCCGGTATTGGAGATTATACTGCCGCAGCCATTGCTTCAATTGCTTTTAATCACCCTGTAGCAGTGGTTGATGGTAATGTCGAACGTGTGGTAGCGCGCCTTTTTGCTATCACTTCAATATTACAAAAAGCAAAAGTTGAAATTAAAGAAAAAACACAAAAAATTACTGCTTTAAATCGTCCTGGTGACTTTGCTCAAGCAATGATGGATTTAGGAGCAACAGTTTGTACTCCACGCAAACCATCTTGTTATACCTGCCCTCTTCAATGTTTATGTAAAGCAGCAAAGACGCAACAACAGGAATCTTTTCCAGTCAAAGCCCCTAAAAAAGAACGCCCTTCAAAAACAGGTATTGCTTTTGTGGCTCTTAATAAAAAGAGACAAATTTATTTGGAAAAACGACAGACGCAAAAGCTCCTTGGTGGAATGACCCAAATTCCTAACAATATTGGCATAAACAACGAAAATGGGCTCCAAAATGCACCCTTTACTGCCAATTGGCAATTCAAAGGACAAATTACGCATGTTTTTACTCACTTTTCTCTAAAACTCGATGTTTACTATACTGAGGATATTCATGAAATGAATTGTGAAAATGGTTGGTGGTGTAATATTCAACATCTTGCCGAAGAAGCACTACCTACTGTTATGAAAAAAGCCATTTCCGTAGCACTTCCCAATTCTTTCAGATTTAAATAACCTTCCCTATTCGTAAAAATGTTTTCTAACGGAGACTTTTGTATCTCTAACGGTCATTTATTAAGTCATTTATTGATCTGTAAAAGAAAAACTTAAGAAAATGAAATAACCAATTTTTTCTACAGATAAGAATTAAGGAGGGATAAAAAAGCTTAGAACGCTTAGATTTAAATTTCAGGATCTATCCTTTTGTGATTATGAAGGAGCAAGTCAGCACCATCATTATATTTACCAGCCCCCTACAACAACCCTTGGCACTTGAAACGGTTCATAAAAGGTACTTTTTAGTTCTTTCTTTAACAATTTTATTCACACGCCAACCCCGCTTATGACATGCAAGCAAGTAAATTTTATTGATTCAATATGAAACAGGTCTGAAATAAGAAAATTTGACGATATTCGGGGGGAACTCAATATGAATAACGCTAAATTATCTTGATAAACCAATACATTTTACGCACTTTATAGATGCACATATTACCTCAAAAAAGCACTTAATTTTGAGCTTCTGAATGAGCCTTTTAATTTTGATATTTCATTTTTATAAGATTATATTAAAATTTTACTGTTTTGGAACTAAAATCAGAACATAGAGTGAAAATTTCTCATTTTAATTTCTTCTACAAAAAGCATAAAAATACTCGCTCGCCGCCTACAAGCGAGATTAATGTTTTAATAAAAAACATCTAAGAAAGGCATAAAATGCCCTCACGTCCATCTCAATCAAGATCAGGTACATTGATGATCACTCTAGAATGAAGCGATTAGCTTAGTTCATAAAACACCCGTTTTTAACATTTGTGAACGTATGATCATTCTTAAATGATCTATGGACTTCAACCGTCCATTTTCCTCATAATACCAAAATGTCCAACCATTACAACTCTGCGAATCTTGAGCTTTTCTTCCCATTGCGTGAATTGAGCCCGCTTCACCACCATGCATAATCGTACCATCAGCTCTTACAATAGCAGATACTTGCTTCTTACGATCATAAAGAACTTCTCCAGGATAGAGTAAACCTGCTTCAAGCAAACTGTTGAATGCTACGCGCGGTTCTGCTTTTTTTCTATCCAAAATCGCTAATTCTGGTTGCGCTAAAGGTTTAACCGCTGCAATTCTCTCACATGCTGCATCAATGTAATCTTGCTCGCGTTCAATCCCAACAAAATCACGCCCTAAAAGCTTGGCAACAGCACCTGTTGTTCCCGAACCAAAAAACGGATCAAGAATAACATCACCAGGTTTACTAGAGGCCATAATAATACGCGCTAATAACGCTTGCGGTTTTTGTGTTGGATGTAATTTACGCCCTGAATCATCCTTTAAACGTTCAGCTCCAGTGCAGAGAGGGAAAAGCCAATCTGAACGCATTTGTAGATCTTCATTTGCCGCTTTTAAGGCATCATAATTAAATGTGTACTTTTTATCTTTTTGATCTCGCACGGCCCAAATAAGCGTCTCATGGGCATTTTGAAAACGGCGCCCTCGAAAATTAGGCATCGGATTATTTTTGCGCCAAATAATATCATTAAGCATCCAAAAACCTAAATCTTGTAATGCCGTCCCAACTCGAAAAATATTATGGTAAGATCCGATAACCCAAAGTGTTCCGTTGGGTTTTAATACACGACGACAAGCAAGCAACCATGCACGGGTAAAAGCATCATAAGCAGCAAAACTCTCAAACTGATCCCATGCATCATCAACCGCATCAACAAGCGAATGATCTGGACGGTATAAAGCTCCGTCCAATTGCAAATTATAGGGTGGGTCCGCAAAAATCATATCAACGGAATGTTTTGGAAGTTTTTCTAGAACGGAAACACAATCTCCTTTAAAAATTTTATTGCGCCATGGCATCTGTGAGGGAGTACGAAGAAAATCTTTTTGAAGCTGAATAACTGTCATGAAAAACCCAACAAAATTAACTGAATTTGCCCTATAATCAACCAAAATAGTTTATAGGCCCGCATTACCAATCCATATTTACAAAATAGCGTAAACGTATCGTTAAATTTCTACAAAATTGATAATTGTTTTTGTTTTTTTAAGTAAAAAAACTTTCATATGAATGAAACCTTATTTTTCTTTTTTTCAATGTACTGTTCCCATATCTTTTTTTTCGTAAAAGAACTAAGAATCATTTTCAAAGCGTATTTTTATGAAATAAGATCCTCTCAATATCGTTTTCATGAAAGTTGTCCATCTCGTAACATGTAAAGGAATATCTTATGCCTCAGATAGATCTTATTATTTTTGATTGTGACGGAGTTCTCGTCGACTCTGAATATCTTGCAGCAAAAATTGGATCTCAATTGCTCAAACAAACAGGATATGAAATATCACCCGAAGAATTGAGTGAGCGTTTTGCAGGGCTTATTTTTCGCGATATTCTTAAACAAGTTGAACAGGAAACAGAAAAACCAATTTCCGCTCATCTCATAGATCAGATGACTAATATTTTTCGTACACAAATAAAAACTAAATTACGGGCTATTGATGATGTAAGAGAAGCCGTAGAAATTATTCAAACACGCTATCCCTACTGTATCTGCTCTAATGCAAAAAGCGTAGATATAAAAGAGATGCTCACCACAGTTGATCTCTATGACCTTTTTGAAGGTAAAATATTTTCAGCACCTGAAGTTGGAACAAAAAGAACAAAACCAGCCCCTGATGTTTTCCTTTTTGCCGCACAACAATTACAGGCAGAGCCCCAAAACACTATCGTTATAGAAGATTCACTTCATGGTGTACACGCAGCCATAGCAGCGGGCATGCGTGTCATCGGCTTTACGGGAGGATCACATAGCTATCTTGGTCACTCTAATGCACTTGCAGAAGCTGGTGCAGAAACAGTTATCGCAAAACATGCTCATTTAGGAGAAGTCTTAGAAGCAATGGCAGTATGGCGAGATCTATTATAAAAAATCTCTTGAATATATCAGTTTGTAAACTCTTGTAAGAAGCATTTTTACTCAAATGCCCTTCTCTTCTCGCTGCTTCTTTTATAATAACTTCAATAAATGCGTAATTCACGATACGAGTGAATTACATTTCAATGTGAAGGAAAAAATATAGCACCTCGTTGAGCAATCATAAGTCAGTTAACCATTTCACGCGCTTTAAAAAAAGCAAAAAACAGGGAGGAAAACTCATAAAAATCAAACCCTGCTTATCTATCTCAAACCCGATATCCCACTCCCAACCTCAGCAGCCCATCCTGATAAATTATTATATTTTTCAAAAAAGGAATATGACGATGCCCTGCTCGATAAGATGTGAAAATTGCTAGCCTCTTCCATCTGATCAAAAAAATCACACACTATGGTAAAATTTTAGAGTATGTGCGTATTGATCATGGAAAACATATTAAAATTCGCTGAATCTATGGAATACAAGAGTTTATTGAAAACAACAAAAGCGTCCTTGTTGAGTTAAAAGGACTTATATTTACTCAATCCAAATCTCGTAAACTTGTTTAAGGCTTATTTACTTTGCTGTTTAAACAGTATTTTAACAGCATCAATTGGTACAACCTCCCTAAGATTACAAAAGATAAAAAGAATAGATTCTTATGAAGATGTGCATTTTATAAAAAACATTTCACACCAAGTCATTTACGGGCAACATATTGATTTATAATAATAATTTATCATTATTAAACTAAACAAAAAAAACGAATATTGTAAGATTCTCTTATTTCAAACCTAGATATGCTGAATTAAAGAAATAAAAATGTCTCTTAATAAATCATCTCAAGAGGCAAAGATTGTAGCAACATTAGAAGCGAGCAAAGTGTATAGCGATGCCATCTTTCTTCTTTATAAACATCAAAGATTCTGATGCCCTAAGAATTTTATATTATGGGGCTTTATCATCATATCTATAATTGCAAAATAGGCTTGAGTACCTTGAGAAGGATTTCTTAAAAAAGCACGTAAATATGAAACATAGAACAACATAAAGAGATACCTGTAGTTGCTCAAAATTTTCTGAAAGCACTTGCATAGATTTTTTAAATAAGTAATGAAATCAGATCTTTTCAAAAGTAATCCAACTTTAGGAAAGACATCCTTTCTAAAAATAAAAGTGGCTTTTCGGTTTGGAAAGAAGAAAATGTTGAAAAATATTATCTACTGCCGATCTTTCAGCACTCATAAATGTCTCTGAATTGATATTCTTCTATATACTTCTTTACATCACAGTAATATGCTGTTCACATTGGCGAGAAAAAGATAATATCATTTATCTCTATCCAATTTGAGCTCTACTTTATACTATGAGTGAACTGTATATTTTTAGTATCTACAACAACTATTGTAAATAATAAAAATTTATCGCGTCCATTTATATTTGAATTGTTAATAGTATTTTTATAAATACACCATAATTTTCATATTTTTTATTATCTATAAATGTATTTAAAAAAATAATATTAATATCATTTTATAAAAATTATGCGATCACCACATGTTATTTATATATAACACATAACGAAATATTTTATAAAATTTTAAAAAATATTTTTATGATTATTATTGTTACATTTTTACAATAATGTTTATAAAAAAATATATTTATATTTTTATATGTATTTTTATTATTGACTAAAAATACATATTGAAATATCTAATTTGTATATAGTGTGAGATATATAAACATTATGTATATTTTCTTACATATATAAATTAAAAATATTTGAGGTAAAGTTATGGTCAAAATATTTAAAAATTATATCTTAAGCATTTTTATAGCGAGCACTTTTTTTATTTCACAAACTGTAAATGTTAATGCAAACTATTTGAAAACCGATACTCCAAAAGAGGAACTTTCTGTTTTTCCAATGGAACAAGTAAAGTATGCGAAATCTGATGTAGTTTCTACAACTGCTTTCTATGTTCCATCTGTAAATTATCAAACAGAAAATGGAACAACAGGTGAAGGGAAAATTGAAAAGGTCGTTGAGCCTATGACTATAGGAGTGGGACTATTGTTTGCTGGATATGCAATGAGCTTTATAGGATCGATAATAAGTTGGATAAAGGACATAGTGTTGATGTTCAAATAATTCAACCTCGTCTAGAACTCTAGAATAATAGCTTCATTATGAAATCTATCATTTGTTGCAAATAATTACATAGTGAAGCTTTTCTTGATATAAAATATAAATGTTGTAGCTTATATCCAAATATCCAAAGTATAAATTTACGCATATATATATTGAATATTATAAAATATTTGAGGTAAATTATGATTAAATTGTTTAAAAATCATATGTTAAGTATTTTCATTATGTCTGCCTTTTTTCTTTCACAGGTTGTAAATGTGCATGCAAACTATTTGCAAAATAATACTCATCGTGAGAATATTTTTGTTTCTGCAATAGAACAGAAAAGACAGGATGCAATCCATACCGTTTCTCTCTATAGCCCCATTCTAAATTGTGGAGTGGATAATGAAACTACTATTGAAGGAAAATTTGAAAAGGTCGTTGAACCTCTTACACTCGGAACCTTTGGTGTTGGGATGGCACTTGGATATGCATCAAGTACGATAGGCATGTTTTTAGGATGGATAATAGGTAAAATAATATCGTATTTTAAATCTCGTTAAAATTGAAATTTTATCAGAATAAAACCTTCTCATACGAAATATAAACAATGGATATATTCTGTATTTATCCATTGTTGATGACAAAAAACTAATGAATTATCACATTAAGAATGAAAAAGCTTTAAATGCTTCTGTTTCTCTCAATGTGCACTAATTCTGCCGATGCATCTATTCAATTCAAATTAAAATAAAAGTAAAAGTATTGGTGATAAATTATGATTAAAGTATTGAAAACTCAAGTATTAAATATTTTTATAGCAGTTGCTTTTTTGCTTTCACAAGTTATAAATGTTCATGCCAATCATTTGAAAAATGATATTCAATGGGAAACTGTCTCTCTAATAGAACAGGGAAAGAAAAAAGCTATCGATATAGCTTCTCTTTATGTCCCAAGTTTCACTCATGGAGCAAAAAGTGAAACTGCCACTGAAGGAAAATTTGAGAAAGTATTTGAACCAATTACGCTAGGAGTTTTTTCTACAGTAGGAGCTTTGGGTTTTGGATTCTTGACTGGATTTGTTATGTCCATATTTAGCGGGACAATTGGATGGGCAATAGGAAAACTTAAAGGCAAATAATTCAAAGATACTCAGTTATTTTTTCTATTTAAAATGAGAATACTTTACAGCCTGCTTCACATCATTTAGCAGGCTGTTGTATGTTTTCTATGGATAAACTTCAGGTTACCATACTGTATAGAACAAATATAATATCTATCATTATACAAAATAATAAATTAAGCTAAACAAACATTATTCAAAGTATAGATTTGCGCACGAAATGCCATAAATTTACCTTATAAATCTTCCAGTGTGAATTTTTGGTTGTGTCATTTCAACATTCATTTTAGCAGATTTAATTGTTATAAAGTATAAGAGCATAAAATAACTATGAATGATTGAGTTTTTCAAAAAAGTTCTTCAATAAATACCATTCTATCTATTTGATTTTATTATTTAAGAAGGTGCACAAATGAAGATACGTTGCAAAATTTAAGTGAATGAATAATAGAGAGAAAATTTTCGACTTTAACAGATTTTCTGTGAACATTTGGCGTTTATATCTCAAAAATAAAAATGCTTAAGACTATTTCCTTTCATTATTGAGTTAAAAAAACTATCCATTTAATAATTTAAATATTATGAAAAACGTGAAATAAATAACTTCACCAATTTTCCAGAAATAAAAAAAGGATAAGACTTATGGAATATATCAGCACGAGAGGTGAAGCTCCTGCTTTAAGCTTTACGGAAACGATCATGACAGGATTGGCAAGTGATGGGGGACTTTATCTGCCAGATAAATTTCCTCAGCTCTCATTTGATGCGTTACGAGCACTTCGTGGTCAGTCCTATACAACAATTGCTAAAACTATTCTGTGCCCCTTTGTAAATAACGAAATCGAATATACAGCTTTTGAAAATATGATCGCTGAATCTTATGCAACCTTTCACCATCCAGCAATCTGTCCGTTACGACAAACTGGAGCAGATGAATTTATCCTTGAACTCTTTCATGGTCCTACTTTAGCTTTTAAAGATGTCGCAATGCAGTTTCTTTCTCGACTGATGGATTATGTTTTGACTGAAAAAAATAGATGTGCAACGATTATTGCTGCAACATCAGGTGATACAGGAGGGGCTGCGATACAAGCTTTTGCTGGAAAAGAACACTCAGATATTTTTATTTTATTTCCTAAAGGACGTGTATCACCTGTTCAACAACGGCAAATGACAACCAATCAATGTTCAAATGTTCATGCCATTGCCATTGAAGGAAATTTTGATGATTGCCAAGCTCTTGTCAAAGCAATGTTTAATGACCACAATTTTCGTAAAAAAAGAGCGCTTTCAGGTGTTAACTCTATAAATTGGGCGCGTATCATGGCGCAAATTGTTTACTATTTTTCATCTGCACTTTCCTTAGGGGCTCCTGATAGAGCTGTTTCATTTACTGTTCCTACTGGAAACTTTGGTGATATTTTTGCAGGTTATGTCGCAGCCCGTATGGGATTACCCATTGCTCAACTGGTCATCGCAACGAATGATAACGACATCCTTGCACGTACATTGACCAGCGGTACTTACGAAACACAACCAATAGTCCATACAACATCACCTTCTATGGATATCCAGGTCTCTTCTAATTTTGAACGTTTGCTCTTTGAAAGTGGCAATCGTGATCCAATGTGGATTCGCAATGCAATGGACAACTTGAAACAATCTGGACGTTTTACTCTTGATGAAAAGCAACTCAAAAATATTCGTTCCCTATTTTCTGCTGGGAAAAGCAACATGGCTGCAACAGCTCAAACAATTGATAGTGTCTATAAGGAAAGTGGCTATCTTGTTGATCCACATACAGCCGTCGCTCTTCAAGTAGCGCGTAAAAACAAAAAACCGCATATTCCAATGATCGTCCTTGCCACGGCTCATCCAGCTAAATTTCCTGATACTATTAAAAGTGCTTGTGGACTTCATGCCCCATGGCCATCTCATCTCAATGATGTAATGAAACGCAAAGAACACTTTATAAGTCTTGCTAATGATGAAAAAATAGTAAAAGATTATATCTCTTTAAAATCGCGTGCATCTTATTAAAGTTAGCTGCATTAACTTAAATCAAGAATATTCTAATACCCTTACAATGAGGTATTTAGCTTATTTAATGGAGTTGTAAATACATGGATGTAGATATATGTCGCCTTAGTAATGGCTTGACTATCGCCACACATACAATGCAACAAATTGATAGTGTTGCCCTCGGAATATGGGTTAAAGTGGGCTCACGCAATGAAACCTCCACACAGCATGGTATTGCTCATCTTCTTGAGCATATGGCTTTTAAAGGAACCGAAAATCGCACTGCTTTTCAAATTGCAACCGATATTGAAGATGTTGGCGGTGAAATCAATGCTACAACCAGTATTGAAACAACAGCTTACTTTGCACGTGTACTTAAAAGCGATATCCCACTTGCTATAGACATTTTAGCCGATATTTTAATGCATTCAAAATTTGACGACAATGAACTAGAACGAGAAAAACAAGTAATATTTCAGGAAATTGGTGCCGCTCATGACACTCCTGATGATATTGTTTTTGATCACTTTACAGAAACAGCCTTTCGTCATCAATCCCTTGGACGCTCTATTTTAGGAACAGCTAAAACTATTCAATCATTTACATCTACTGATCTCCATGATTTCATCAATAAACAATATAGTGCAGATCGTATGATTGTCGTTGCTGCAGGAGCTGTAAAACACGAAAGTTTCTTGCGAGAAGTTGAAAGTCGTCTTGGTACTTTTCGCTCCCATTCAACCGCACCTCTTACTAATCTTGCAAATTATGTCGGTGGCGACTTTCGTGAATATCGCGATTTAATGGATACACAAGTTGTTTTAGGGTTTGAAGGGCGTGCTTATCACGCGCGTGATTTTTATGCGGCCCAAATTCTTTCAATCATTCTTGGTGGTGGTATGTCTTCACGTCTTTTTCAAGAGGTAAGAGAGAAACGTGGATTATGCTATTCTATTTATGCTTTTCATTGGGGATTTTCAGATACTGGGCTTTTTGGTGTTCACGCAGCTACCGGACAAGAAGGGCTCAAAGAACTTATTCCCGTGATTCTTGATGAACTTTCCAAGGTCAGTAAAAACATTCACGCCAATGAACTGCAACGAGCACAAACGCAATATCGTGCGAATCTGACAATGTCACAGGAAAATCCCTCTAGTCAAGCACATCTCATTGCTCGCCAAATACTCCTTTATGGTCGACCAATTCCAATATCGGAAACAATTGAACGCCTCAATCTCATCACTCCTAAAAGATTAACTGATTTAGCACATCGTCTTTTTACAAATTCCACTCCAACACTAACTGCTGTCGGACCTGTAGGACCCCTCATAAATTTTGATGATTTAACGTCAACTCTTTCATCCAAGCTAAAGTAAAAAACTTCTTTTCAAAACAGCATCACAATAACATACACATATTTTATTTTTATCGTAAAATTTACCACAAAAGCTCTTCTCATTAAATAAGTTTTGGAAATATTGGGCAAAGAAGCGTACAAAACTACCCAATTCATACTTCATGTGATAAAGATTCTAATGAGTGAAGGTATATCCGTGAAATCTGGAAATTCATGGTTTAACTTTGCCCTTTTAAAATATAAAACTTCATTCGCTTCAAGTTCCATTGAAGCAAATGGACGTGTGGTCTATTTGTATATAAAACCACATAACTTAAGAAAAAGTGATAACAATTTATTATGTAAATAAATTATAAAAGGTGGACGTTTTTTCTCAAAAATCGAAATGAAAGTTAAACATCCTAAAATATTGAGAGTGGGACATTGTGAAGAGTTTGCGTAAAATAATTGACATCATTTTCATTGTAGTCGTTAGTTCTCTTGTCCATCTTACATCAGCACAAGCAATTGAGCCAGTTAAAATTTCTTCTCAGGATGCTGCTCTTGATCTCTCACAAGCAATTGAAATTCACCATACAAACAGCTCTATTTTTCAAACAAGTACAGCGCCAGGACCAGATGGTATTGTTTGGCGTATTGAAGTGCAGGCAAAAAATGAAAAATTTTCCGGAAATTGGGCAGTTTTTTCTCTTGCAAATCCAACAGATGAACAAGTCGATCGTCTCATCGTTGCCCCCCACTACCGCATGGCGCGTTCTGGATTTTTTTGGCCAGACCTTGGATCAGCAAGGATTCAATCCATAACGCCAAGCGAAGGTTTTTCCCTCGATCGTCAACTTAGTGCAAACTCTGATATCTTTCGTATTACCCTTAACCCTGGTGCTGTTGTTACATTTGTAGCCGAACTTAACTCTGCAAATCTACCGCAAATCTATTTATGGCAACCTGAAGCTTATAAAGATGCAATTAATTCTTATACGCTTTATCATGGTATTCTTCTTGGTATATCTGGTCTCTTAGCGCTTTTGTTAACTGTTCTCTTCGTCGTCCGTGGAACAGGGCTGTTTCCTGCAACAGCAGCTGTTGCTTGGGCTGTGCTTTTTTATATTGGTATTGACTTCAACTTTTTAAATAAATTCTTTGCAGTTACACTCACAACACAACCAATCTGGCGTGCTGGTACAGAAGTAGCACTTACTGCTACACTCTTCATTTTTCTTTTTACCTATCTCAGCCTTAACCGCTGGCATTATCATTTTAGTTACGGTGCTATCGCTTGGACCATTGCCTTTTGCAGTCTAGGAGCCTTTGCTATTTATGATCCAATCAGAGCAGCTGGAATTGCGCGTTTGTCTTTTGGTCTTACCGCTGTGCTTGGTATAATATTAATCATCTATTTCTCAATCAGAAGCTATGACCGCGCCATTATGCTTATCCCAACATGGTTGCTCATTAGCTTTTGGTGTATTGGAGCCTATGCCTGCATAGCTGGATATTTAAACAATGATATTATCCAGCCAGCATTAGCGGGAGGATTAGTGCTCATTGTTCTTCTCATCAGCTTTACTGTCCTGCAACAAACTTTTTCTAATGACGCTTTCCATGAAGGAATATTTTCCGATCTTGAACAACAAGTACTCGCAGCAAAGGGAGCTGGAAATATTATTTGGGATTGGAATATTGAGCGTGACCGTATTGTTGTACATCCAAACATGGCAACCCTTTTGGGTACTGAAATTCATAACCTCAATGGACCTATGCGCAACTGGATTTCAGCCTTGCACCATGATGATCGTGAACGCTTTCAAGCCGTATTAGATATCATTCTTAAAAATAAAAAAGGGCGCATTGATCAAATTTTTCGGCTTTCTTCCGGTGGTGGTTATTATCATTGGTTTTCTCTTCGTGCACGTCCGGCTATGCAAAAAGATGGGAAAATCACACGTGTCATTGGAACCATTGTCAATATTACTAACCACAAAAAATCCGAAGAACGCTTATTGCATGATGCAATCCACGACAGCTTAACCGGCCTTCCTAACCAACAAATTTTCTTCGATAGACTACAAAATTATACCTCTTTGGCGAAAGCAAATATCAAAATTAGACCGACTGTCTTTATGATTGATTTTGACAATTTTCGCCAAATTAATCGCAAATTAGGCATAGCAGTTGGAGATACTGTACTGCTTATAATCGCACGTCGTTTAAACCGTCTCATTAATTTTCAAGACACCTTATCGCGCCTTTCAGCAGACCGCTTTGCAATTATTTTACTCAGTGAAACTGAACCACAAAAAATTGCAGCATTTGCAGATCATTTGCACAAAACAATTTCAGCACCTATTTCACTTTCAGAAAACAAAATAATCCTTTCAACGTCTATCGGATTGGTTACATGGAGTGAAAGCCGATCGACGGCTAAAGATATTTTTAATGATAGTGAATTAGCGATGATTCGTGCAAAACAAATGGGTGGAAACCATATTGAACCTTTCCGTCCTAATTTTCGCACTTTGGGTCTCGAACATAATACTCTGGAAAAAGATGTTCACTATGCCATAAAACGTAATGAGATAAAAATCCTCTACCATCCTATTCTTAATTTATCAGACGGACATATTATTGGTTTTGAAACAATTGTAGAATGGCATCATCCCACTTATGGAAATTTAAATGTCTCTGATTTCATAAAAATCGTAGAAAACGAACAAATTGTTATGAATTTGTCACAATTTATCATCGATAATGCCATTATCGATCTTATAAATGTACAAGAAAAGTTTTCCCAACAATCTTTCTTTATTTCAATTAATTTACCAAGCGCAGAAATGATTCATCCTCGTTTTATCAGTCAATTGCGCGCCGCTTTGCTTCGTCATCCGCTCCACAAAGGGCGTTTGATGATTGAAATATCTGAATTTGTCTTAAGAAATAATCCTGAACAATCAGCGCACTTTCTCGAACAAATTAAAACACTTGGAATGAATCTCGCACTCGATAACTTTGGAACAGGTTATTCGTCTCTGACCTATCTCGTACGTTATCCATTTGATATGGTTAAACTTGATCGTTCACTTATTTCAATCGACTCCCTTAAGAAGAAAATTGTTCTCAAGTCTATCATTAATATGGCAACAGATCTTAATTTGCAAATTATCGCAGAAGGTGTTGAAAATGAAAAAGAAGCAATCTTCCTCCGTCAAGAAGGCTGTAAATATGTTCAAAGCACACTTGTAACGAAACCGATTGCCATAGAAGAATTAATTACGCTCGTTCAGAGCCATTTCCCTTATAAAATAAAAACATAAGGGATAAAATAACGTGTAAAGTTAAAAAGCTTAGAAAAAACTCTACGCGTGTCCCATTTCAGAAGCAAGATAAGTTGGATCGATACCCATGCGTGTTAAACTTTTATCATACTTGCAGCTTAAATCACTTTCAAAAAGAAAACTAGGTGATGTAGAACTGATTAGCCAACCATTTGTAGAAATTTCTGCCTCAAGTTGCCCCGCTTTCCATCCAGCATAACCTAACGCTACCAGTGCATGTTGCGGACCTTGTTCGCAACTGATCGCTTTTAATATATCAATTGTCGCAGTAAAACAGACCTTATCTGCAATAAAAACAGTTTCTTCACAAGCATAATCATCTGAATGAAGGACAAAACCACGCGAAGGGTCAACAGGACCACCATAGCGAACTGGAAACTGTTTTATTGGTTCAGAAAGACTTTTTTTTTGGCCACTGTCTATGACTCCCAAGTGAAGCAAAAGCTCTGGAAAATCAATATGATGCAATTGATTGAGAATAATGCCCATCGCACCGGCATCAGAATGCGCGCAAATGTAAATAACAGAACGAATAAAGCGTTTGTCATTCATCCCAGGCATTGCTATGAGTAATTGTCCACCTAAAAAGCCATTACACCGCTTCATTAATTTGTTATTCTCCATAATTTACATGATAAAAGTTTGTTCATTTAGTACACTAGGAAAATAAAACTCCAATGAAAAAAAGTCATATATTTACAAATTTACAAAATATCGCAACTTTCTTTTATAAAAAGCTTTTAGTTACTTTAAGCTTAACATTCATAGTTTTAGAATTACTTAACATTCCTGTAAATGCTCAAAAAGAACAAAAACTCCAGCTTTTCGCAACATCTTGGTATGAATCAGATGGTGGTCGTATCCGATTAGCGATCACCGAACCTTCTCTTTCTGGAATAAGAGAAGGCATTATTGAGATTGTGCTTAAACCAGGATGGAAAACTTACTGGCGTAATCCAGGTAATTCTGGCATGGCACCGTTTTTTAATTTCAACCAACAGGTTTCTTATGAAATCTTTTATCCTACCCCACAGCTTTTTGAAACAGAAAATGATTGGTCATTAGGCTATAAAGATAAAGTAATATTGCCCTTCAATCTTTCTGGTTCAAGCAAAAATTTAAGTGGTGCTTTCACTCTTGGATTATGTAATAAAATCTGTCTTCCATTTACTGTTAACTTTGATTTTTCGCCATCTGCTCTTAAAAATAAACATCTTCCTGCTTCCTTCTTAAAAAATGCCCAAGATTCTTTGCCCCGCATGATGCAGAATGCACTAAAAATAAGTGCCGAAAAAAATAACAGTACCCTTCTTATAAAAATACAAAATAACAACAAAACCACTCCTTCCTCTCTCTTTTTAGATGGAGGAGAAATGCAAATTGGAGCAGCAAAAAAAGTCAGTGATAACGCAGAATATACACTCTTCAGTGCTCCACTCTATTTCGCACCAGAAGAAATAAACCAAAAAATTTTTTATACAGTTTCTTTTAAAGATTACGCCTTAAGTGGAACATTCATATTTCATACGCAGCCAACCCCTCTTGCGACTCCGCGATAAAAGAAAAAAACTCTCAAACAGTAATTATGCTGGAAAACGTCCATTTTCGCGATATTGAGAAATTGCTTTGCGAGCAAGGGCATCTGCGCGTTCATTTTCTGGATGTCCCGCATGTCCTTTTACCCAGTGCCATCTGACTGTATGACAAGAACAAGCATCCTCAAGAGCTTGCCATAGCTCCATATTTTTAACAGGATTTTTTGATGCAGTGCGCCAATTATTCTTTTTCCAATCTTCAATCCACTTAGATATACCGTTGCGCACATAAACTGAGTCTGTATAAAGGTCGACCAAACAGGGCTCTTTAAGCGCCTTTAATGCACAAATTGCCGCCATGAGTTCCATTTGATTGTTTGTCGTATGGACCTTACCGCCATAAAGCTCACGTTCATGACCATTCCAGCGTAAAATTGCTCCCCATCCTCCAATTCCAGGATTCCCTGAGCAAGCACCATCTGTATAAATTTCAACGACTTTTTGTTGAGTTGCCATAAAATTTAAAAACCTAATTCACTTAGCGAATTTACATTACTGAAAAAACAAAGCTTGTGCCAATACTCCCATGGATCTTTCTTAATAACAAAGCTATTAGGCGGTGTATTAAACCAATCATAAAGACGTGTGAGTAAGAAACGTAAAGACGCACCACGAGCTAACAAAACAATCTTGTCCAATTCTAAAGGGATCAATGGTCTTATTTTTTGATAATTTTCCAATAACTTACGTGCTTTGGCCAGATTATAAGAATGATCAGGCTCAAAGCACCAAGCATTTAAACAGATCGCTAAATCATAAGCAAAAAAGTCATTACAAGCAAAATAGAAATCTATTATCCCAGAAAGACGATGATTCACAAAAAAGACGTTATCATTAAATAAATCTGCATGAATAATGCCTATTGGTAAATTGAGCGGCCAATTTTCCTGTAAAAAAGCCAATTCCAACTCAATTTTTTGCCCAAATTCTTTTAATAATGCATCTTTTTTTGTTTGACAACGTTGCCATAATACCTGCCAATCCATAACAGAAAGAGTATTTTTACGACTGAGTGTAAAATCCTGTCCTACTAAATGTAATTGTGCTAACCCCGTCCCCACTTCGCCACAATGATCTATAGTGGGCTGGCGGACCCACTCTCCTTCCAGAAAAGTAATAATAGCAGCAGGGCGTCCTGCTAATTCACAGATCATCATTCCATCATTTTGAATAACAGGTTGAGGACAAGGAATTCCACGCTGTCCTAAATGCTGCATCAAGCGACAAAAAAAAGGTAAATCATCTTTTGAAATACGTTTTTCATAAAGTGTTAAAATAAATCGCCCTTGTGTTGTCTCTAACATAAAATTAGAATTTTCAATCCCCTCCTCTATACCTTGATAAGACAAAAGTGACCCTATTGCATAACGTGTTAAAAACACTTTTAAATCATTTGAATGAATATCTGTATAAACGGCCATTATTCTGCTTTCGTTTTAGACATGTCTGTATTCTGATTTTCATTTTTTGCATTATTTTCTTGACCATTGACGAAAGCCATATCTTGCGACGTTAAAATGACGTCACGTAATTCGCGACTCACTAAAAATTTTTCCGTTTCTACTGCTGTTTCAGCTAATTCTATTGTGACATTATAACGCTCACGAAACGCTGAAATAATTTCATCAATAATAATTTCAGGAGCCGAAGCCCCTGCTGAAAGACTGACAATAGAAAGAGCTTTTAGGTTTTCAAAATTAATTTCATCAGCGCGCTGAACTAAAATAGCTTGCCGCGCACCAGACTTTTCGGCAACCTCTACTAAACGCCGTGAATTAGAAGAATTTGGCGCTCCAACAATCAAAAACAAATCACTCCCCTTTGCTGCTGCCTTAACCGCATCTTGTCGATTCGTTGTAGCATAGCAAATTGACTCAGCTGCTGGGGCCGCTAATGTAGGGAAACGTTGTTGTAATATATCGAGAATTCCTGCAGTATCTTCAACAGAAAGCGTTGTTTGTGTAACAAATCCTAATTTATCTGGATCATTGGGTTGGTAATGCAAAGCATCTTCTATCGTTTCAATAAGCGTCACAGCCCCTTCTTCAAGCTGTCCCATTGTCCCTATCACCTCAGGATGACCAGCATGACCAATCAATATGACATGACGACCATGACGTTGATGTCGTATCGCTTGTTTATGAACTTTCGAGACCAACGGACATGTTGCATCGAGATAAAACAAATTATAGCATCGTGCTTCTTCTGAAACAGATTTTGGTACACCATGAGCAGAAAAAACAACCGGTTGATTGCGATGTTCTTCTGGGATCTCATCAAGTTCTTCAACAAAAACGGCTCCCCGTTGTTGTAATCCCTCAACCACGTAGCGGTTGTGTACAATTTCATGACGAACATATACTGGAACACCATATTTTTTTAATGCAAGGAGAACAATCTGGATAGCACGATCAACCCCTGCACAAAATCCACGTGGACCACAAAGACGTATCGTTAAAGGGGGAAGTCCAGACATAAATCATCCTTAATCTCTACAGTTTTAGCTATATATTCAAACAATCTATCGTTATACACGAATAAGCAATGTAAAAAAACTGGCAATACCATCTTTTGCATAAGAACACACTCTATCGTGTTTTCTTACAATATGTTCTTGCAATAAAGCTCTTTTAAAATTTATTCTTTCATTTTACGCGACTAAAGAGCAATAAAATACCAAACAAGAGATTCAATCAAAAGAACTCCAAAGATAGCTGCCAAATAAAGTAATGAAAAGAAAAACAGTTTTTTTGCCATCAAAATAGTTTCATTATGTGTATCAGCTTTCCACAAACGATAGGCAAAATAAACAAAGATAATGCTTAAAATTGTTGAAAAAATACCATAAAAAATTCCGCCAAGACCAGTAAAGCAAGGAGCAGCAGCGCATAATGCCATCAAAATAGTATAAAATAAAATCTGTTTTTTTGTTGAATGTTCACCTCGTACATTAGGCATCATAGGAATACCTGCAGCCTCATAATCAAGAGATGAAAATAAAGAAAGAGACCAAAAATGAGGGGGTGTCCACATAAAAATGATTAAAAACAATAAAAAGCTATCAATACTCACTGACCCTGTTGTCACAGCCCATCCAATCATTGGTGGAAAAGCCCCAGAAGCACCACCAATAACAATATTTTGTGGTGTGATACGTTTTAACCAAATTGTATAGATAACGACATAAAAGAAAATCGTAAACGCAAGAAAAAATGCCGCAAACCAATTAATAAAGCTCCCCATAACCAATACCGAAAGCATAGAAAGAACCATGCCAAAAATAAATGCTTTTCGGGAACTGATTTTACCCATAGGAATAGGACGTTTTTTGGTCCGTTCCATCACGGCATCAATGTCAGCATCATACCACATATTCAGTGCTCCCGCACCGCCACCACCGATAGCAATACATAAAATCGCTAAAAAACCATACAACGGATTGATAGGAACAGGCGATACAAGCAAACCAACCAGAGCCGTAAAGACCACAAGAGACATAACACGTGGCTTTAATAATGTGATATAATCACCAATACCGGATTTTGGTGGCGTTGATTTACCATTCACAACCGATAACTCTCCTGAAACTGACATTCCGCTCAAAGCCCTTTTCCATTTCTGTCATTCACAAACCAATATTATCTGACAAATATTATCTAGCGTATGGAAATGATCAATTAAGACCAATCATATTTTTGAGAAAATATGAAACACCTCGTTCGCACGTATCTCCTAGAAATAGATGGAAATATTGGCAACAAAAATACATTTTTTCAATCAACATTCTCTCCTACATTACAAATGTATCATAAAAATATATCCTATGGATTAATATATTTGGGTAAATACTGATTTTGTGTTATAGTTTTTATGTGGGGAATTCATTTTTTTATGTAAATCTATGCATGGTTGTGTGTGTTTGTTGAGTCGGATAGGATTTTCTGTGATACTTCATAAATTACTCAAAAAAAGTTTTGTTATTGGTGCTGTTCTTTACACACTTTATAGTGGTTTTATCAATCATGCATTTGCACAAACACCCTATGCGCAAAATGTCCCTGCTCCACAAACCTATGGTGCATGGACAAAAGTTTGTGCTCTACCGCCAGGTACACCTAACATGCAGTGTGAAGTTATACAAAACGTTCATACACAAGGTCGTCATGATATTACCTTGCGTGTTACATTTTATAAACTTCCTCAAAAGCAAGGTGCTTTGATGCGTGTTTTTGTTCCAATTCGCGTTGAATTACGTCCTGGCGTTGGAATTAAAATTGACGATAAAAATATGGGCAGAATGGAATATCGTCGCTGTCTTGGTGATAATTGTGTTGCTGAAGCCTTTCTTAAAGAAGACATATTGCAGCTCTTTTTAAAAGGAAAAATGGCAACCTATTTTATCTTTACAACTCCTGAACAAGGGATTGGAGGTTTTGTTGACCTTCATGGTCTTGCCGACGCCTATGAAACCTTACCGACATGAATGAAATCGATACGCTTTAGACGATAAAAATCTCATCGTATATTTTGAAAGTTCCTTAAATTAGATTAATAAAAATCTTCTAAGCCCCCATAAAAATAGGATAATTCTTATGAAATCGCTGATAGATCATTTTGATATTGCTTCCTCTAAAGTGCAATCACTTGTACAGGAAACGCTTCATCATGCTGATGATGGTGAGCTTTACCTTGAGTATACAGAAAGCGAAGCTCTTTTATTTGATAATGGACAGCTTAAAAACGGCTCATTTCATCAAGATATGGGATTTGGACTACGCGTTGTTGCTGGAGAGGCTACTGGATATGCTCACTCTAGTGAGTTATCAGTTGCTGCACTCAAACGTGCCAGTGAAGCAGCTAAAGCTGTTACCTATAATAATCATGCAGGGACTTATAGCATAGCACCTCAACAAACAAACAAGAGACTTTATCAACCGCATAATCCCCTTGATGCTCCATCATTTGAAGAAAAAAGTGCTCTTTTGCAAAAAATTGATGCCTATTTACGTGCTAAAAATGATAAATTGCATCAAGTGACTGCTTCTCTTTCCGGCTCGCTACAACATGTTGAAATTTTACGTGCAGATGGTTATTTGGTTCGTGATATTCGTCCTCTTGTACGACTTTCTATATCTGTAGTTGTTGCTGAGGGTAATCGGCGTGAAAATGGTTTTTATGGATGTGGAGGGCGACAAGCATTTGACCAATTTATTCATGAAGACAATTGGAAAAAAGCTGCGGATGAAGCCTTACGTATGGCTTTAACAAATTTAGAAGCAGAAGCAGCACCTGCAGGATCTTTTGATGTTGTCTTAGCCAATGGATGGCCTGGCGTTATGCTCCATGAAGCCGTAGGTCACGGTTTAGAAGGTGACTTTAACCGTAAAAAAACATCCGCTTTTGCTGGACTTTTAGGACAACAAGTTGCGGCAAAAGGTGTTACAGTTGTTGATGATGGTACAATTCCACAATGCCGTGGCTCTCTCACTGTCGATGATGAGGGGACCCCTTCAGGATATAACGTTCTTATTGAAGATGGAAAGCTCGTTGGTTTTATGCAAGACAGGCTTAATGCACGGCTTATGGGAGGTAAATCAACTGGAAATGGACGGCGTGAATCTTATGCTCATGCACCAATGCCACGAATGACCAATACAATCATGTTAGGAGGAGATAAAACACCTGAAGAAATCCTTTCTTCACTCAAACATGGTATCTATGCTGTTTCATTTGGTGGAGGACAAGTTGATATCACTTCTGGAAAGTTCGTCTTTGAATGTACTGAAGCATACCGAGTAGAAAATGGTAAAATTGTAGCGCCTATTAAAGGTGCAACGCTTATCGGTAATGGACCAGATGCCATGAAACGTATTACAATGATTGGCAATGATAGCAAACTTGATAATGGTATCGGTATGTGCGGGAAAGCTGGGCAAAACGTTCCTGTTGGTGTCGGTCAACCTCATCTTCGAATCAATAATATGACAATCGGTGGAACTGCGCTTGTAAAGGAATAAGCGTTCTCATTCCTTCTCAATATTGCCTCCTTCTCGTCTATCACGAGCACTTTGTGATGTTTGTACAATGCGTTGATTTATAAAGATAATCTATCGTTGTTCATATTGAATTAGAACCTTGAATACCATAAGATTCTCTCATTTCAAATCTGTTCCATGTTGAATCAATCAAAATCTTTCGTTTGTACGTTACAGGTGGGGGGAGTTATATGAATAAAAACTATCAAAGACAGGACCAAAGATTCCTCTTATGTCCCCCTCAAGTACCAAGAGTTGTAGAAACATTGGGAGATGGCAAATATAACACTGGCACCGGCTTGCTCAGATACATCTTCTTCGTAATACATTAGTCTTTTGTGTGGGGTAATTTACCTTTTATATTTCATAATAAAAAAGTTTAAAATAAAAAACACTTTCTATATTCAGTGCTCTTAATTCAACGAGCAAAAGGTTATTATTATAGAGAAATTTTGGAGAGATTTTTATAATAATACTCAAGTAAACTTTAAAAAAATCTTCATGGCATTAAAAAATTTTAGGCTAAAGCTTCCAAACTTTCTTTTTTTTCTTTTTGCTCAAAACAGCAACAATTTCGACATGTGGTGACCATAAAAATTGATCAATCGGTATGATTTTTTCTACTGTATACCCCCCTGCAACAAGAAGAGATAAATCACGAGCAAATGTAGTAGGATTACAGGAAATTGCCACAACACGTGATACTGTTGTCTTCGCTAATTCACGTACTTGTTGCTCTGCACCAGCACGGGGAGGATCAAAAACAACACTCTCAAAACCCTCAAGTTCCTTTACAGAAAGGGGATGTCGGAAAAGATCACGTTTTTCACAAGTGACCGTTTTTAAACCAGTTGCAAAACGTGCTGCTGTATTTAGATTTCTTAATGCATCTTCATTATTTTCTACTGCATGAACATTCATCTTTTTTGCTATGCGCAAGGTAAATGTTCCTATCCCTGAAAACAAATCAACAGCATTCTTTGCTTTTTTTAAATGAGTCAAAATAATATTGCCCATTATATTTTCAGCTTCGCAGGTTGCTTGAAGAAAACCACCAGAAGGAAATTCAACACGGACATCTCCAAAGTAAATCTCTGGTTTTTCTCGTTCAACCAAAACTTCACCGTCAACAGATAAACGTATAATCCCATATGAAAGAGCAGCACTGATCATTTTCTGACGAAGTGATTCATGGTGTACAATGCAACCGCTTAAAGCAACATCTAAACCATTTTCAACACGTGTTATTGTAACATGAAACCGTTTGGCAGAGCTGCTTAGAAAAGCACAGAGCTCTCTGATATTATGCAACTGAGAAATAAGCTCTGGACGGCTTACTGGACATTCCTCAAGAGCTACAATCTCATGAGAGAGATAACGGTTAAAACCAACTTTTTGCCCCTGTGGGGTCATAGATGCTGTTAGAGTAATCCGCCGTCGGCTATAAGGTTTACATTCTATTAAAGGCGCAACAACATTATTAAGTCCATACTTTTTAAGCGCATCAACAACCAATTGTTGTTTCCATACGCGATAAGCATCCATATGCCAATGCTGAAGAGTACACCCTCCACATTCTCCAAAATGCTGACAAAGAGTATCAATGCGTTCTAATGATTTTTCTTTTAATGCTATACATGTTGCATATTTTCCATGAACAGTAATTTCAGCACACTCTCCTGGTAAAGTAAAAGGAACATAAACGAAGCCGCGAGACGTCCTAGAAGTACCATACCCATTTGCTCCGATATGGTCGATTATGACATTGTCACTCACTCTTGTTTTTCTCCGAATAGTAAATATTCCACGTTGCCATCACCACCTGTAATAGGGGAAGGAATTAAACCTCTTGCGCTCCACCCTGTTTGTGTATTTAACCAAACAAAAAGCGCCTCAGCAATTTCTTTAGCTATTGATGGATTTAATATTCCTCCCTTACTAAAGTGTTTACGACCAACCTCAAACTGAGGCTTTACCAGTAAAACAGCTTGGGCACCCTTCTTGGCTAAAGACAAAACGGGAGGCAATGCAAGTTTGAGAGAAATAAAGCTAACATCTGAAACGATAAGATCAATTTCTCGCCCACCTAAATGTTTATGTTGAAAATCTCTAACATTCAAGCCTTCTAATAACGTTATAGCACTGTTGCCCAATAAACGTTTATCAAATTGATGATGCCCAACATCAACGGCAATTACATGAGCCGATCCACGCTCTAAGAGAACTTGTGTAAAACCACCTGTTGATGCGCCAACATCAATGGCCGTCACTTTATCTGTTATAATCGGAAATGCATCAAGTGCAGCAATCAATTTTAACGCTGCCCGAGAAACATAATTCTGCGCTGGATCACAAACAGCAATCTCTGCATCATCAAAAACGATTTGCCCAGCTTTAAAAACGATTTCGCCGTTAACTTTAACAGTTTGACGCATGACAGCATCACGTGCGCGTGAACGTGTCGTAAAAAAGTTTTTTTCAACTAAGAGAATATCGAGCCTTTTTCTGGCAGCCATATCATACTCGAATTTTTTATCCTGTTCGAATCTCGCGGCCTAAAGCAGCAAAAACCGTGTTGACAATACCCATAGCATCAAGCCCGATACGTGAAAGAACTTTTTCTGGTGCACCATGATTCAAATACTCATCAGGAAGTTTTAGTGTACGAGCTTTCAAACCATGCTCTAAGAGCCCTTCTTGCGCTAAAAATTGTAATATGTGCGCTCCAAAACCACCGATTGCCCCTTCTTCAATTGTCACCAATACTTCATGCTCACGTGCCAAACGACACATCAAATCCTTATCTAAAGGTTTCGCAAACCGTGCATCTGCAACCGTTGTAGATAATCCTTCAGCCTCCAATGCATCAGCAGCTTGCAACACTTCTGACATCCGCGTTCCAAAACAAACCAAAGCGATCCTATTTCCTTCACGCAGAACACGCCCCTTTCCAATTTCTAATAACTCACCACGTTGCGGTAAATCTATACCAATACCCTCACCACGTGGATAACGAAAAGAAATTGGTCCCTGATCATAAGCTGCAGCTGTACGCACCATATGCATCAGTTCAAGCTCATCAGAAGGTGCCATAACAACAAACCCAGGAAGAGTGGACAAAAAAACAATATCAAAACTTCCAGCATGTGTTGCACCATCTGCCCCCACAAAACCTGCACGGTCAATAGCAAAACGTACCGGTAATTTTTGAATTGATACATCATGAATAATTTGATCATAAGCACGCTGTAAAAAAGTAGAATAAATTGCAACAAAAGGCTTGTACCCTTCACAAGCAAGTCCTGCCGCAAAAGTTACGGCATGTTGCTCAGCGATACCAACATCAAACATTTTTTCAGGAAATTTTTTCGCAAAAGAATCAAGACCTGTCCCTGTTGGCATCGCTGCTGTTATGCCAACAATCTTATCATCATGGCGAGCTTCTTCTATTAAAGCTTTAGAAAATACCTTGGTATAGGGTAGAATATTACTTGATGCTTTAACCTGTTTTCCTGTCGTGACATCAAAACGATTAACACCATGATATTTATCAGGTGAGGCTTCTGCAGGTGGATATCCCTTTCCCTTATGTGTGACAACATGCACCAAAACAGGACCACTAGGATATTCACGAACATTTTTTAAAACAGGCAATAAATGCCCCAAATTGTGCCCATCTATGGGGCCAAGGTAATAAAAGCCAAGCTCATCAAATAAAGTTCCCCCAACCAAAAGTCCACGCGCAAATTCCTCTGAACGACGCGCCTTATCCAAAAAAAACTTTGGCAATTTTTCGCTCAACATCTTTACGCGTTCACGCAAATGACGATAAGAAGGACGAGATACTAATCGTGCAAGATGTGCACTCATAGCACCTGTAGGTGGTGCTATAGACATATCGTTATCATTAAGAACAACAATCAAGCGTGCATCCAAAGCACCAGCATTGTTCATTGCTTCATAAGCCATGCCCGCAGACATTGCACCATCACCGATGACAGCTATGATATTGCGTCTTGTCTCTGCTTTCAAAGCACTTGCCACCGCCATGCCAAGCCCCGCTGAAATAGAAGTAGACGAATGCCCCGCTCCAAATGGATCATACACACTTTCTGAACGTTTTGTAAAACCTGATAATCCGCCCTCTTGACGTAATGTGCGAATTTTTTCTCTACGCCCCGTTAAAATCTTGTGTGGATAGGTTTGATGACCAACATCCCAAATAATCCTATCCTCTGGTGTATTAAAAATATAATGTAATGCAACAGTGAGCTCAACAACACCAAGTCCCGCCCCAAGATGACCACCTGTTACAGAAACCGCATCAATTGTTGCAGTTCGCAACTCATCAGCCAACTGTACCAAATCAGACTCAGGCAATGCCCGCAAATCTTGCGGAAAACAAATATGGTCAAGCAATGGTGTTAAGACCTGAGACAAAAAAAACCTTTCTATTATCTTAACTCAAGAAAACGAAACGATAAAAATATATCTTCTCTACTCTTATTTACAGTTTTGCATCTTTTTTACTGAAAAATGCTCTTTTCTATTTGAGATGAGCTATACTTTCCTCATTTTTTACTTATTTTATAAAAAAGAAATCAATCGATTTAATTTTCTATAAAAAAGGTTATTATATCTTCTCGTTTCACAATAAATATCCAAAATATTTAATATTATTTAGCATCAAGTGGTTCTACTCCTTTTGGAGAACCGTCTTCTGAAAGCTGTATTTTTTCAACTTTAGCTTCAGCAACTCTTAAGAGTTTTTCACAATGCTTTTTAAGCGCTTCACCGCGTTCATAAATATCAATGGATTGTTCCAAAGGCACATCGCCACGTTCCAAATTTTCGACAATAACTTCAAGTTGCTTAAGCGCTTGCTCAAAGCTTAAGGTCGTAATATCCCCCTCTTGTATCTCTTTTTTCATATGAACCTCAAAAAATATCTGTTCTAGATATATGAATTCCAAAACCTTCTAAACCTACATAATGATGCTCTTTAGCAGCATAAACAATAACAGAGCCTATTCCTAGATATTTTAAAATTTGTGATCCTAAACCAATTTTGCGCCATTCTTCTTCGCGTTCAATCGCCTGCACATGGTTTTCTGAACTGTCTCTTGCCATATTTTGAATATCAATAGTTGATTGCATAACAGATCCTTTACGCAAATAAATAAATATGCCACGTTTTTCTTTTTCCATCATATGCCGCATCATCACCATAATATCTGAAGCTTGACAAAAAACGTCATTTATAATGTTTTCATGATGTAAATACACAGGAATATCCTCACCCTCACGGACATCACCAAAAACAATTGCAATATGCTGAATGGCCTCCCAAGGGAGTTGATAACTTTGAACAATAGCGGGACCTATAGATGTTTCAATAGGCATTTCTCCAACATGTTTGATCAATATTTCCTTACGTTGGCGGTAAGCAATTAAATCTGCAACCGTTATCATATGTAACCGATGTTCTTGTGCAAATTTCATGATCTGATCGCCATGTTTAACGCTGCCATCATCATTGACCAACTCACCAATAACACCAACTGGTGGCAAACCAGCTAATTTACATAAATCAACAGCCGCCTCCGTGTGACCTGAACGCATGAGCACCCCCCCTTCATGCGCAATCAAAGGAAAAATATGTCCTGGACGGACAAAATCGTGAGCAACAGCATTTGGATTAGCAAGATTACGAACTGCCAATGTGCGGTCATGTGCGGAAATACCCGTCGTTATCCCATGTTTAAAATCCACAGTAACAGTAAATTGCGTCCCATGTGCAGAGTTATTATCTGGTACCATAGGAGCAAGATTAAACCGTTGTGCTTCTTTTTTTGGCATAGGTGTACACACAATACCTGTTGTGTGACGAAGAATAAACGCCATCTTTTCTTCTGTACAATGCGTTGCAGCAACAGTTAAATCACCCTCATTTTCACGGTCATCATCATCTGTCACCACAACAATTTCACCGCGTTCAAAAGCTTTAAGTGCAGAAACAATTTTTTTTTCATCATACGCCATTATTCACCTTCTCAATCACCCAATTTGACCGCGATGTCTTAGATAATGGTCAGCAATAGCACAAGCAACCATCGCTTCACCAACAGGAACGGCACGAATCCCAACACATGGATCATGACGTCCCTTCGTTATAACATCTATATCATGACCATCAACATCAATGGAGCGACGAGGCGTTAAAATTGATGAAGTAGGCTTTACAGCAAAACGTGCAACTATTGGCTGTCCACTCGATATTCCCCCTAAAATACCACCAGCATGATTGGATAAAAAAAGCGGTTTTCCATCATTTCCCATTCGCATTTCATCGGCATTTTCTTCTCCCCTCAGGCGGGCTGCCGCAAAACCATCACCAATTTCCACACCTTTTACCGCATTAATCGACATAAGTAACGATGCAATATCTTGATCAAGCTTTGCGTAAATAGGGGCTCCTAAACCTGCCGGAACATTTTCTGCAACGATCTCAACAACCGCACCAACAGATGTTCCCTCTTTACAGAGTTTACTGATATAATCACTGAAAATGGGAACCATCTCTGCATCAGCTGTAAAAAAAGGATTATTATCAACCTCTGACCAATCCCAACGATCACGATTAATATTATGAGGACCAATTGCTATCACTGCTCCTCGTACAATCAAACCAGGAACGATTTTACGAGCAAAGGCACCAGCTGCAACACGTGCTGCCGTCTCCCGTGCCGAAGCACGTCCCCCACCTCGAAAATCACGAATGCCATATTTAATATCATAAGTATAATCCGCATGTCCTGGACGATACTGATGGGCAATCGAGCTATAATCCTTCGAACGCTGATCTGTGTTTCGAATCAACAGAGAAATTGGTGTACCTGTTGTCACCAATGTCGTCCCATCGTCTTGAACAACAACTCCTGAAAGGACCTCTACTTCATCTGGTTCTCGGCGCTGCGTTGTATACTTTGATTGTCCTGGTTTGCGTTTATCAAGATAAGCTTGAACTTCTGCAAGAGTAAAAACAATTCCAGGTGGACAACCATCAATGACACAACCAAGAGCAGCACCATGACTTTCACCCCATGTTGTTACACGAAACAAATGACCAAATGTATTATGCGACATGAAAAAAGATCCGTTTCTCTGTCAAATATATACAACGACAACGTATGTTGTGTGCTATACACAAGGTAGCTCTTTGCTCCCAAATACTCTTAGCCACTTTAAATTTGGTCAAATTACTGCTGTCCAATAAAATCCTATAAACCAAACTTTATTCTTTAACGACAGAAATGTCTGGTGCATCAACTGCTTTCATACCTATGATATTATAACCCGAATCGACATGATGGACTTCACCGGTAACAGAACGAGACAAATCTGAAAGAAAATAAAGTGCAGAATCACCAACCTCTTCAATTGTTACCGTACGACGTAATGGAGCATTATATTCATTCCATTTTAAAATATAACGAAAATCACCAATACCTGAAGCCGCTAACGTTTTAATTGGTCCAGCAGATATAGCATTAACACGAATATTTTGAGGACCTAAATCTACCGCTAAATATTTCACGCTCGCTTCAAGAGCTGCTTTGGCAACCCCCATTACATTATAATTGGGAACAACCTTTTCTGCACCATAATAGGTTAGTGTCAAGATTGAACCACCATCTGGCATTAATTTCTCTGCACGCTTCGTTAGAGCTGTTAGGGAATAAACGGAAATATTCATGGTCATCATAAAATTTGATTCGCTGATATCAATATAACGACCACTTAATTCATCTTTATCAGAAAAACCAATAGCATGAACTAAAAAATCGAGTTTTCCCCATTTCTTCTCTATTTCTCTAAAGACCGTATCAATAGAGACACTGTCAGAAACATCACAATGTCCACAAATAAACCCCTTTAATTCTTCAGCCAAAGGCTCAACACGCTTTTTCATTGCTTCACCCTGATAGGTAAAAGCAAGCTCTGCCCCTGCGCTACTTGCCGCTTTAGCGATTCCCCAAGCGATGGAGCGATTATTGGCCAACCCCAAAATTAAACCACGCTTACCGTACAATAAACCATTACTCTTAGCCATCAGCACTGCCCCATTGTTACTTAAAATTAATATTATTCATCTGCCTATGACACAGGTCAACTTTTTCTTCAAGCAATTGGTTTAAAATCAAACAAAAACTACGCTTTTATATATAGAAAATTTTAAAATTAATCTTGTTGCATTTGCAAAAACTGTTCTAGCGCGGCATTTTCACCTTCCGGCAACATAATGCGAACATGCACATAAAGATCATCTCTTGTACCATTTTTTAAACGAAGCCCTTTCCCTTTCAACCGTAAAACGCGATCAGAACTTGACCAAGCAGGAATCGTTAAAACCACACGTCCCTCCAACGTCTCGACTTCTTCTTTTGCTCCCAAAACAGCATGTTTAAGAGAAACTGGTAAATCAAGATGGAGTGCTCTTCCTTCAACCCGAAAACGAGGATGTTTTTGAATCTGAATGGTTATCAACGCATCTCCTGCTTGCCCAAGAGGTACCTCTTCTCCCTGACCTTTTAATCGAATAGTCTGTCCGTCTTCAATATAATCTGGAAGTTTAATTTTTAACTTTTTTCCATTTGGAAAAACAGCTTCCACCTTTTCTGCGCCAACCATCTGCTCTAATGTTATGGCAAGATTAGCACGAACATGTGCTCCTTGTTGGGGACGGTTATAGTGTGTGGAATTCGAAAAGCTACTACCTCCTCCAAACAGATCCCGAAAAATATCACTCGCATCAAAACCTGCACCACCTGAAGAGGAAAAATCAAATCCCTTTGCTCTTCCTGAAAAGGGATTTTGTTTATTGCTAAAATTTTCACCAGTACCATAAGCTTGATAAAGCGGTTTTCCTTCCATATCAATTTCACCGCGGTCAAATTGTGCCTTTTTATCCTTATCACCTATAATTTCATAAGCTTGATTAATTTCAGCAAATTTTTCTTTAGCCTTTGTATCATCTTTATTATGGTCTGGATGATACTTCTTTGCTAATCTTCTAAATGCCGATTTAATCTCTTGCGATTTTGCGGTACGTGCCACACCCAGAATCGTGTAGGGATCACGCATATTGCCCTCTTTTCAATTTTTTCGTTTTCAAAATATCAACTGATCCGTTGTTCAATATCCCTTATATCGTCGTCAGTCTATTCTTAGAGAATAATTTCTTCTTTCCTCTTTATATGTCTATCAGTAAACTAAAATACCAGATAAAATGAGACATTTATTTAATATAGCTCATTGTAGTCTATGCTAAAGTAAAAATAATTAAACTACCATAGAAATACACAATAGCATTGGCTTTTTGATGATAAAGTAAATGAGAAAATGCCTCACCCATGCTCACTGATATTTGGAGAAACTATGAGCAACAAAATACCAACAGATGATCATTTTATGAAAATGCAAAAACCTTTTGAACTTTTCGCAAAGTGGCTTGAAGAAGCAACGATAAGTGAAATAAATGATCCAAATGCTATGGCATTAGCAACAGTTGACGAAACAGGACTCCCTAATGTTCGTATGGTTCTCCTCAAAGACTACAGTCCCCAAGGCTTCGTCTTCTATACCAATTATGAAAGCTGTAAAGGACAAGAAATTTTAAAATCAATGAAAGCATCCTTAGGTTTTCATTGGAAATCGCTTCGTCGTCAGGTCAGAATTAGAGGAATTGTTGAAAAAGTAAGTCAACAAGAAGCCGATGCCTATTTCCAATCGCGACCACGTGGTAGTCGAATTGGTGCATGGGCATCTAAACAATCTCAACCTTTAGACAATCGTTTTGTGCTCGAAAAAGCAATTGCTCACTATACTACACGTTATGCTCTAGGCAATATTCCACGACCACCTTATTGGTCTGGGTTTCGTGTTAAACCCCTTTCTATAGAGTTCTGGTGCGATCGCCCATTTCGTTTACATGATCGTCTGCTTTTTACACGCGATTGTGTTGAACACAGCGATTGGAAAAGACAAAAACTTTATCCCTAATCCTTCAAACTTCATCGTTATAAAGATTTTTTCTTCCCAACAGTTAAACAAATATTTTTTATTTGAAAAATTCTAAAAGAAGATGATTCATTTTATTTAAATAGAAGAATTTCATTTTCACTGTAAAAGTTGATTGGTAATATTTTCTACTGTATCGCTTAAAACAGATTAGCAACAAGCTTATTTAAAAGAAAATACTGTATTCAGCAGAAACTATGATTTTAGCTAACTTATTTTTAGACAGCAGGATAAAATATCGTCCATATACCCCCAAATACCAAACCAGCAAAAATCACAAAACCAATAAGCGAATTAGATTTGAAAAGCCTGAGGCATTGTGAACTGTCATCTATATCAATGACTTTAATTTGAATAAACATATGGATGCTTGCCATAAAAATCCCCAAAAAGCTAAGAACAGGGACTCCAGCTAAATAAAATGCTAGACTAACAAACACCACAAAACCACCATACAAAAATACTAAAGCACGCTTGGTTCCTTTACCAAAGAGAAGAGCCGTAGAACGAACACCAACAGTAGCATCATCTTCTTTATCTTGATGTGCATAGATTGTATCGTATCCTATGGTCCACAAGATTGATCCCACATAAAGCAAGATTGGTGCCCAGCTTAAACTTCCAAAGACAACAGCCCACCCCATTAATGCCCCCCAATTAAACGCAACGCCTAAAAAAAACTGCGGCCAATATGTTACGCGTTTCATAAAAGGATAAAATGCAACAGCTATCAATGACGAAATACCTAGAAAAAAACTAAACCTATTAAATTGTGATAAAACGACTAAACCAACCAAACATTGTATAAGTATAAAAACTCTTGCTTGAAACCGACTCACATGACCTGTCGGCAATGGACGAGAACGTGTCCTTTCTACCTGAGCATCAATTTTATGGTCAATAAGATCATTCCAAGTACATCCTGCCCCTCGCATAGCAATAGATCCCAGAAAAAAAAGAAAAAGATACCAAACCCAATGAAGAAACATTGATAAAAGAGTATCGTAATGCATGTCATAAGAGAAAAAAGCCATTGTTGTTGACCAAAAACAAGGCCACATCAACAATTGCCATCCGATAGGCCGATCCCAACGCGCTAATTGCGCATAAAACCATAAAGAACAGGGAAGAAAATTGTAGACCCATTGTTTGGAAGATGCATCCATAACCCGTCCCTGACTCTCACAGGACTGAACATGCGCGATATTTTTATTTTTTTTCATTAAATGATTTACCTTTGGTCTTGCGATAGAGACATTTCATTCTTATGAGAAGGAGATAAGATTAATCATCTTTTATGAGAGGAGCAAGCAATGAATATTCTTCTTATTGGCTCAGGTGGACGAGAACATGCTTTAGCATGGAAAATAGCAGCATCACCACTGCTAACAAAGTTATATTGTGCCCCTGGAAACCCTGCAACAACAGAATTTGGTGAAAATATTAATTTAAACATTGATGACCATCACCTTGTTATTGATTTTTGTAAAAAACATTCTATCGATCTTGTGATTGTAGGACCAGAAGCACCATTGGTTGCGGGTATAACAGACTCTCTTAATAGCGCTAACATCTGTGTATTTGGTCCTACTCAAAAAGCTGCTCAACTAGAAGGTTCAAAAGCTTTTACGAAAGATTTATGTCGTAAGAATAACATTCCTACAGGAAGTTACCAATGCTTTAATGACGCTTCTAAAGCTAAAGCTTACATTCATCAACAAGGTGTTCCCATTGTTATTAAAGCTGATGGCTTAGCAGCTGGCAAAGGTGTCGTGGTTGCAACAACTATGGAAGAAGCATTTAATGCAGTCGATGCCTGCTTCAAAAGTGCATTTGGAGATGCAGGAAACAAAATTGTTGTAGAATCTTTTCTTGAAGGTGAAGAAGCAAGCTTCTTCTGCCTTTGTGATGGTAAAGTTGCTCTTCCTTTTGGATCTGCTCAAGATCATAAACGTGTAGGTGATGGGGATATTGGAGCAAACACTGGTGGTATGGGTGCTTATTCACCAGCGCCCATCATGACCCAAGAAATAGTGAATCGTACCCTCAAAGAAATTGTTGAACCAGCTTTAAAAAGCATGAAAGAAATGGGCGCCCCCTTTAAAGGTATTCTCTTCGTCGGATTAATGATAACGCAAAAAGGACCCGAATTAATTGAATTTAACGTACGCTTCGGTGATCCTGAATGTCAAGTTTTAATGATGCGCCTCAAAGATGACATTTTGCCAATTTTTCTTGCTGCAGCTCAAGGAAAACTTGAAAATAAGCCTCTTCGGTGGTCTGAAAAAACTGCTCTCACCGTTGTTATGGCTGCTAATGGTTACCCAGACTCTCCCCAAAAAGGTACTGTTATCCGTAACGTTGATAAAGTAAACAATCTTCCCGATGTGAAAGTTTTTCAAGCTGGTACAGTATTACGTGATGGAGAACTCATTGCAAATGGTGGACGTGTTCTTAATATAACAGCAACAGGAAAAACGATTACGCACGCACAAAAACGTGCTTATGAAGCTGTTGATTGTATTGATTGGCCAGAAGGTTTTGTTCGCCGTGATATCGGATGGAGAGCCATTGCGCGAGAAAACTAAATTCTTTGAATATTCTTTTTTACGATTTGATTATTTTATATAAGAGCATGATACACAAATTTTCTTACTGTTTTACGTTGACCATAATTTTGAAAAAATGAGTATGCTTTCCTTTGAACAATCAAATATTGTAAATAGGATATCTACTCATGATAAAATAGGAAATTTCTCTGAATATGACACTGTGATATAAACTGATCATTTTACTGTTGTATTTAATTTAAACGTATTTTCTCATCATCTTTATAAATACTTTCTTTCTTATAAAACCCTGAAGAAAAACATATATACTATCATTTCTCTTATTTATTGCGTTTTTTAATGAAATTCCGCTTTTACGAAAAATAAAATGCCAAAAAAAAGATACTGATGTTATTCACGTACAAATTCTTAAACAATATCTCTCATGCTCGTCACTCCCATTTTACGACACTACCTGAAAATAGTATAAATCCATTCTGCCATCTTTCTGAAATAAAGATAAAAACCGATACTATCATTGTATTTTCCAACTCTCAATATTACGATAACCCTTTCTATCTAAACGCTTTATCAGAGAGTGTTTACTCTTTTTTAATGATTTTTATCCATACTCTAATTCTTCTTATAACGTGCAAAAAAATGATTTTGATTATAGGAGAGAGATGAAATAAGAATATTTTGCAATATTTAAAGCTCTCATGCGACATGGAGAAATGATTTATAAAAAAGTAAAAAACACTTCCAGCAATCTGCTCGTGTTTTAATGATGGGGCGAAAACTAAAAATTACACCGCCAAAAAACGGTTTCTATTGTTATGAAAGCCGTTTTACCTCTCCGAGAAAAGCGTTTAACGTAACCAATTCCAGCTGCTAATATATGGTGTCAAAAAACTCTCATTTACAATCATTGATTTTCTCTTTGCCTTAAAGAACCAAAAGTCACACCAAATCCCATCTGTAAACATCTGGATTCTCATTGAGCAGGTTCCTCTTGGTTCCCACTCATATGCTTCACTTACACAAAGACCGACAAGCAAACTTAAGAATACTCGCCATGTCCTCTAAAAATACTTCATGTGTGAAGTTTACATGCCTTATATTACCGCCCCAAACAACGATGTTTTACGGCACAACAAAATAAATGCTTACGGTAGTACAAAAATGAATGCATATTAATATTACTGGAGTGCAATTCGATTCGCAATCACCAAACGCAAGCCTAACGGATTGCTATAACGAAGTAAAAAACGCTTTTGTTTAGAATGTGCTGTTGTACCAAAAAATCGATGTAAATCAGAACGATCTTTTACAACCAGAATGCGATTATCTTCATTGATCATAAGCATGGGGAGGCCATAAGTATCGGCCCATAATCGCCAATCCAGAAGAACATTATTCAAATCTCTGGAAACCAAAAGCGGTATACAAGCTTCCTCATCGGCATGAAGTAATTCTAATGCAACAGCTCTTTCTCCTGAACGCGTTTTTACGGTACGTGCTGCAATTCCTTGGAAATGATAAGGGGGTATTAAATGCGATAAGCTTGAAGGCATATCCGTTTTAAAAGAAACACCACGCTCATTTAAAGAACAAATAACCTGATTACCCGTTTTGGATGAAAAATATGTCGTCGTTTGTGGCAAATGGCACGGATCTAACCGAAATTCAAGCACCGCTTTTGCCTGATTAAAGCATTGATTAGCCATATACATTATCCCAATTTATCTTAAATAACATACACCCTTTAGCAGCTTTTTCTCATTGGATTATTAAAAGTTTGAATAAAAAACAACTGGTTTCTTTTTTGGTTATTAAAATCTAAACAAAAATACATGATCACTATTCTTGAATTATAATACTTTTCCGGGATTCATTATCCCTAAAGGATCGAGCGTTTTTTTAATCCCTTGCATAATATCCAATGCGACAGGCGATTTAAAAGAACGAAGTTCTTCCCGCTTAAGCTGACCAATTCCATGCTCAGCAGAAAATGCACCTCTATAGTCCATCACTAAACTATGAATGCGATGATTCATTTTTGACCATAACTGCAAGAACACCGTCGTATCAGCTCCTACAGGTTGTGTAATGTTATAATGTAAATTTCCATCGCCCATGTGTCCAAAACAAATCACCCGTGCTCCTGGAGCAATATCTTCAACAATAAGCGCTGCCTCAGCAATAAAATCAGGAATAGAAGCAAGTGGGACCGCAATATCATGCTTAATGGACCCTCCTGCTAACTTTTGTGCATAGGATATACTTTCACGCAACTGCCAAAAAAAATCTTGCTGTTTTAAAGATTGTGCAACAATTGCATCTTCTATCACCGCATTCTTTAAAGCTTCTTCTAAAATAATACTCAGTACTGATAACGCCTCATCATCGCCTTGCAATGATGAAATGTTCATTAATACATACCATTCATGCTTCCGCTGAAGAGGAGGCTTCTCACACATCTTATAATCTAAAGCCATTTGCAAACTGAGATTTCCCATGAGCTCAAAACCTGTCAACATCCCTCCTCCATATTCTTGAGCCAGAGATAAAAACTCCAAAGCCTTCGCCGGACTATATAATCCCACCAAAGCAACAGCTTTTCCTTTTATTTTTGGAAACATCTTCAAAACGGCTGCGGTTATAACGCCCAATGTGCCTTCTGCACCAATAAAAAGATTTTTCAAATCGTAACCGCTATTATCTTTTTTAACAAAACGCAAATCATCTAAAATACGGCCATCTGGTAAAACAACTTCCAAACCAAGACAAAGATCACGCATATTGCCATAGGCTAAAACAGCTGTCCCTCCAGCATTCGACGAAAGATTTCCTCCTACTTGACAAGAACCTTCAGATGCCAAAGAAAGAGGGAAAAAACGACCTGATTCATCCACTTTTTTCTGTAAATCCTGTAAAATAACACCAGCCTCTACAACAACAAAATTTCCCTCAAGATTTATAGCTCTAATCTTATTTAATCTCTCCATGGATAAAAGAACGCTCCCTCCTCTTTCATCTGGTTGTTGTCCCCCCACAAGCCCTGTATTTCCACCCTGTGGCACAATCGGTGTACGTGTTTTGCTCGCTAGCTGCATAATCGATGAGACCTCTGCGCAAGAAGATGGACGTAAAAGTAAAGGTGTTTTTCCATGAAAAAGGCCACGCTCTTCAAGCAAATACGGTGCAATCAACGCTTGATCTGTTATAGCATGCTTAGCACCAACAATTTCTCTAAACCCCTCAATTAATTTCTGCTCCATGTTTATTTCTCCTTTGGAGCCGCAGCCCGTATAAGACGATCATTGATCGCCTCCCCTAATCCGTATGATGGAATAGGTTCTACTGCGATACATCTCACTTTAAATGAATCTAATTCCTTCATATATTGAAATAAATGAAAGGCTGCCTCTTCCAACTTTCCATCTTCGCTAAGGTTTAAAATAGAAACGGCATTTTCAGCCCCCATAACGCGCTTTGAACCAAATGCTAAAAGCGCTTCACCATTTTCCACCTTTTCTACATTCAAACGAATCGTGGCATTGGGAGCATAATGCGACTTTAACATCCCTGGAGCTTCAATCGCCGCCCTTTGATCTATCCGTTTTAAAGACTTCCCCACAACTTCTTCAATTTTATCAGCCGCAAGCCCACCTGGACGCAAAAGATAAATATTTTCATCACAAATCTTAATAATCGTTGATTCAAGCCCTATTTTAGCAGGTCCTCCGTCCAATATCAAAGGAACAGATTCCCCCAAAGATGCAAAAACAGCCTCAGCTGAAGTAGGGCTAAGACGCCCCGACTGATTCGCACTAGGAGCAGCAAGTGGGCGGTCAAAATGTTGTACCACTTCCGCAAAAAGACTGTCTGGAAAACGAACAGCCAAGGTATTCAAACCAGAGGTTGTTAAAGGATGGATATTATGCTGTTCCTTTAAAGGCAAAACCAATGTCAAAGGACCTGGCCAAAATTCCTCCATTAATTGGCGTGAAAGAAAGTCAATTTTAACATAACGTTCTGCCATTTCGATGCCACTGACATGCGCAATAAGAGGATTAATTTGTGGACGACCCTTTGTAGAAAAAATAGAAGAAATTGCCCTCCCATTGGTTGCATCGCCCGCTAATCCATAAACAGTTTCCGTTGGTAATGCTACTAACTTCCCTTGTTCAAGAAGCGCTATTGCCTCTCTTATCGAAGCACTATTAAGTGGTAGAATCGTCATGGCACACCATTTCTATAACACTCTTTTAGTGGTGCAAAACTATAACGATGTAATCCTATAATTGGTCCATATTTATCAAGAGCTGTACGATGCGCTAGCGTTGCATAACCTACATGCTTCTCTAAACCATACCCTTTATAAACTTGTCCTGCACATTCCATCATCCGGTCACGCGTTACTTTTGCAATAATAGATGCGGCTGCAATTGAAACCGAACGCTGATCGCCCTTAATCAACGCCATTGCAGGACAGGACAACTCAGAAGGAATATCACGTCCATCAACAAGGACATAGTGGGCTGGAATAGCTAATCCTATAATACAGCGACGCATTGCTTCTAAAGTTGCTTTTCTAATATTAGATTGATCAATTGTACGAGCACAAAGACTAGCGACTGAAACCGCTAATACACTTTGCAAAATTTCATGATAAAGTCTATTTCGTTGGAGAAAAGAAAGTTTTTTTGAATCATTTAACCCATTAGGAATATGGTCTTTATCCAAGATAACTGCTGCCGTTACCACAGGTCCAGCGAGAGGCCCCCGTCCTACTTCATCAACACCTGCTATATGAAAAAAACCCTGTTTTTGCAAATCCAATTCGCACGAAAAATTTGGTTGAAGCGGAACATTAAACATCTTTGATAAATCACAAATACAACAAACATACATCTATTTCTGTAGCCTAATCATTTTTTGCAAGCATTATAGTTTTAAATGGCTCTCCAAACATTATGCGAATTCTTGCACAAAAGATCAAAAACACACAAAATAAAAAAATACATTTCTTTGGTTACCCTCTTTCATTGTGTATAATAAAATCATGACGAAATAAACGCTTTTATATTTATTTATCAGATATTTCCTAAAGTCATGATAGGTTTTACAAACCAATTTGGGTGCATTGATTTGATAAAAAGAGCTGCTTGTTGCGCTGTTTGTTTATTTTTAAAAATGCCAAAGCAAGTTGCTCCCGTTCCAGACATGCGGGAAAAAAGAGCGCCACATTCATCTAATACAGATAACACTTCAGCTAACTGAGGTGCTATTTTTAATGCAGAAGAAAAAAGATCATTACGCGTTTCTTGTAAAGCTTCAACCAATGAATCAACACTCTTTAAAGCGTCTGTATTAATTTTTAAAGAAGGATTATGACGCTTCTCTAACGCTTTAAAAACAGTTTGTGTTGAAATCTCTTGTCCATGATTAACCAATACTATTGCAAGAGAACAGGCTCCCTTTAGTTGTATCATCTCTTGACCAATTCCTTTGACCAAAAGCGGCTGCTGATATTCTAATGCATAAAGACACATGGGAACATCAGCACCAAGAACTAAGCTCATTTTTGCTAATTCTTGGTAAGAGCAATCAAGATTCCACTGTTGACGCAACATGCTTATAACCCCAGCTGCATCACCTGAGCCACCACCAATGCCTGAAGCAACAGGTAATGTTTTTACAAGCCGAAAAAAAGCAGGTTGAGCACATTCAGGAAAAGTCTTATGCATAAAATCCCGTGCGCGAATAACCAAATTATCTAAATGAGACACAAGGCCTTTTGCAAATGGTCCCGTCAAAACAAACTGATTATTTTCGCAAGGTGCATAGTGTAGACAATCACCGCTAAGACTAAAATAAACCAAACTTTCTATTAAATGATACCCATCAGCACGTTGCCCCACAACATGCAGAGCTAAATTCAATTTAATAGGTGTAAATAAATAGGAATGTCTTTGGAACGAAGTTTGTACATTTGATATCATATGACGTAATATTCACCTACATAGGGTTCTTTTACAAATTCCCCCTTTTATCCATACTTTTATTAGCACAAACCCTATAAACAGCTTGGAATATTCTTAATCGTTTTCTAAACAAACAATAAATATAAAGAGCACTCATACAAAATAAACGACATGTTCTCATTCGTATCATTTCAAGCCTTTTTTCTTCTAGAATCTGTTTTTAGATAACAATCCCTCTGGCTTGAATGATCCTTTCCATTACAGACCATAACGCTGCCAAAGTGCTCGCTCTTCTGCTGCCATCAATGCACTGTCAACGACTGTATAAACCGTATGTGCCGTCACTCCTGAAGGCGTTTTAGGTCCTAAGAAACTTTTTGGAGGCATAATAAGTCGAAGTTTTGCATCATTACCAAAGCGCTCCTTAATAACAGAACGTACATCATTTAATCCATCAACCAGACCAAGCTCAACGCTTTGTTTTCCACTCCAAAACATTCCTGTAAAGAGATTCGAATCATCTGATAATTTTTCAGCACGCCGTTCTTTAACCAAATCGATAAAAGTTTGATGCACTTCAAGTTGGAGAGATTTCAAATGCTCGATATCCGCCTTTTTTTCTGGCTGAAATGGATCTAATGTAACTTTGTTCTTTCCTGCTGTGTATACACGCCGTTCGATACCAATTTTCTTCAAAAGTTCCGGAAAACCAAAGGAAGCTGAAACCACTCCAATGGAACCAACAATTGAAGAAGGATCTGCAAAAATTTCATCCCCCGCACAAGCAATCATATAACCACCGGATGCTGCAATATCTTCAATAAACACAAGAACCTTTTTATTTTTTTCTTCTGCCAAGTCACGAATACGCTTGAAGATAAAACGCGATTGTACAGGTGAACCACCAGGAGAATTAATAATAAGTGCAACAGCCGGTGACTTTTTGTGTGCGAAAGCCTTCTCTAAAAGATTTGCACACCTACTGAGGGAAAGGGTACGAGATATAGACGCTGATGAATCCATAATTGCTCCTTGAAGGCGCACCACAGGAATTTCAAGTTTATCGGAAGAAAAACGACGTGGAATAAAACTTTTAATAAAATCCATCAAAACAAAATCTCCTTATAAATTAAGAACAATTAAATAGGAAAGGACAACAAAGAGGAAGAACGCGATAATATCCAAAAGCGCCAATCAATCCCCACATTACAAGCAGAAATATAATTTCACCCAAAGTCAAACCTCCCTAACAACAAAGTTTCGACTTTAAATAATAAACTAAAAAACACAAGATACTATTAGAAAAGTTCCCACAAGCTTATATATCCATTATTAATTGCATCAACCCGGGGTGAAAAAGTATGGTCATTACCTTCATGTATAACCAATGCCGGTAAAATAGATAAAGCTGCTCTGCTTCCTCGTTTTGCGTAAAATAAAAGACGAATTGCTGCTGTTTTCGCACGTGCATGCACAGGAATTATACAAATACCACCAAAACGCCCTTCTAAAGCACGCAAGATATCTGTCAGCGATTGTGGACGTGCAATGAGCCCTAAGTATCCACCTGGCTTAACAATGGCCGCTGCACTCCGCAACCAGTTATCAAACATCGCTTCAGACATAACATGTGCTTCAGATTTTTGTTTATCAGGTGTCTTGCGATCAGTAGGATTATTAAAAGGTGGATTCATAATCGCAAAATCAAAGCTATTATCTATCAAACCTGCTTTTATACGGGCATTCCCTTTGAAGGTAACATCTGCTTCTAGCAAACAAACTCGGCTAGCAAATTGTTTATTTTGTTTTAGCATAAGCGTTTTTTGAGCGTAAGATACCATAAAAGCTGAACGTTCAACTAAGGTAACATGAACTTTCAAACAACGCGAAGCAACAGCCAACCCTGCAGCTCCAGCACCTGCACCTAAATCAACAACCTTGCCCTTTAAATTACTTGGAACCAAACTAGCTAATAACATCGCATCCATTCCAGAACGATGACCATATTTATGGGGCTGAACCAAATAAAATTTCCCGCGGTGAAAACTATCAATTGTTTCACCACTCTGATTCGTTGTTTTATCCATTTAAAAGCCTAATGTTCACCTTTATAAACTGCATTTTTGCCATCCAGCTGCTATTTTAAATTTTTTTATTATTTCATAACAACAAGATTACACTCGCTAAAGAACATTTATTGCCAATAACATTCCAAGCTTACACTTCAAAGCGCCATCAAAAGCTTGAGTCAAACACAAACCCCCTTTATGCTAGTAAATAAAGTAAATTTTATATATGTCCATTGCAATACTCTAGGAGTAAACACATTGAGCGCAGCTATCAAACCAGAACAAATAAGAAATAATCAAATTTCTCTTCAATCTCTTGTCAATCTTACTCAAAAAGATATGGAGCGCGTAAATCAATTTATTCTCTCTATGGCAAAATCAGAGGTTGAGATGATCCCTGAAATTTCCAACCATCTTATTTCATCAGGTGGAAAGCGATTACGCCCAATGATTACGCTCGCTTCTGCTCATATGTTCGGTTATCAAAGTGACGGGCATATAAAACTCGCAACAGCTGTTGAATTTATGCATACAGCAACATTACTACACGATGATGTGATTGATGAAAGTAATTTGCGACGTGGAAAATCCACGGCACGGATGATTTGGGGGAATCAAGCAAGCGTACTTGTTGGTGATTTCCTGTTGGGTCAGGCTTTTAAAATGATGGTCGATGTCGGTTCCATAGAAGCGCTCTCTGTCTTAGCGAACGCTGCTGCAATTATTGCTGAAGGAGAAGTTATGCAACTTTCTGCTGCAAAAAATATCAAAACCAGCCCTTCAGACTATCTCAAAATCATCAATGCCAAAACAGCCGCACTTTTTTCAGCAGCCGCTGAAGTAGGACCGATTGTTGCTGGCTATGGACATAAAGAGCGTTCTTCATTACGTGAATATGGAACATCTTTAGGTTTAGCTTTCCAATTGATTGATGATGCACTTGACTATAGCGGTAGTGCTCAAAACTTAGGAAAAAATATAGGGGACGATTTTAGAGAAGGAAAAATAACAATGCCTGTTATTATCGCATATGAACGTGGAAATATAGTAGAAAAAAATTTCTGGAAACAAGCACTTGAAGATGGCAATAACAATAATGAAGCCTTCGCATACGCGCAACACTTAATAGAAAAGTATGATAGTATCACAGATACAATAGAACAAGCACGCATCTACGGAAAACATGCAATTGATGCTCTTATTCCCATGAACGAAAATCTTGCTTACAATGCTCTCGTTGAGACTGTTGAATTTTGTATTGCGCGCGTAAACTGAATTCTTTGCAAGAATCGCAGTATTTCTCAATAAAGTAATGAGATATGATCTATAAACAACACCATCGATTGATTATCTTGAAAAGGATTAGCTCCATGTGCTCTGCAACGGTATCCCGAATTTTTACCCTCTTTATCGTGGGTATCATGCTGATGCCATTCCCCACCTACAGTAAAATAAGCACCGCAATTCATACAAGCTCATTTACAGGTGCTTATTTAGCTGGAAGGGTTGCAAATCATGAAAATAAAACAGAACTTGCTATCAATTACTTTAAACAAGCACTCGTTTATCAACCTGATAACATTGAAACACAAAAAGAGCTCCTTGAAGCTATGCTCTCGGTCGGAAACTTTAAAGAAGCTGTCCAACAAGCCCAAAAACTCAAAGAGCAAGATGTTATAACTCCCTTTGTTTCTTTAACTTTGTCAGTAGAAAGTCTCATCAAAAAAGACTATAAGAATGCCAATTTTCTTCTGCAATCAAAAGAACCTCCGAAATCCAATAATCCAATACCTGAACTCATCGGTGCTTGGATTAAATTTGGGTCTGGACAAAAATCTCAAGCAATCGCTGATCTTAAGAAACTCAAAGGTCCTGTCTGGTATGACCTTTTTATATCTTATCATCTAGCACTTATGAGCGACCTTGCAGAACAGCCAAAGGATGCAAAAAAATATTTCATTAAAGCACTTAGTAACAAACAGGGGACTCTTATCGCTCCTAATACCTATGAACGTATTATCATAGCCTATGCCTCATTCCAATTGCGCCATAATATGCGTAACCAAGCTCTTCAAACAATCCAACATGGCGAACAAATGTTGTCAGGTCGAGAAGTCCTTAAAAACTTTCGAGAAAAAATTGAAAAAAATTCTTTCTTAGAGAGAGTTATTAAAACACCTCAACAAGGAGCAGCCGAGGTACTATATAATTTTGGAACAGCCCTCAACCACAAAAACTCAGGGCGAATTGCACGTATTTTTAAGCAATTATCTTTCGCCTTATACCCTCAAAATGACGCAACACTGTTTCAGCTCGCACACATTTCTGCTAAATTGAGTGATCCTCATAAAGCAATTAAACTTTATCGCGCTTTATCCCCTAAATCTCCTTATTATAAAGATGGACAACTTCATCTTGCATTCCTTCTTGCCAATAACAACAATTACAAAGAAGCAATAAAATTACTCACATTGTTAAATGAAAAGTTTCCCAATGATCGTAATATTTTGATAACGCTCGTTGCTTTTTATATGCAGGACAATAAATTCCTTGAGGCCATTAAAACTCTAGACACCGCTATTGCCCAGATAAAAAACTTTCAGCAGGACGATTGGAAACTCTTTTATCAGCGTGGTATTGCTTTCGAACGTTTAAAGCAATGGCCAAAAGCAGAAATTGACTTGAGAAAATCGCTTGAATTTTTTCCAAACCAACCGCAGGTTCTTAATTATTTAGCCTATTCCCTTGTAGAACGTGGTGAGAAGCTTGAAGAATCGCTCCGTATGCTGCAAAAAGCTTCTGCTTTGCAAGCTCACAACAGTCATATTCTCGATTCTTTAGGGTGGGCTTATTATAAACTAAAAGAATATAATAAAGCAGTGCAAATATTAGAAAATGCTGTCAGATTACAACCTGAGGACCCAACACTGAATGATCATTTAGGTGATGCCTATTGGAAAGTTGGACGTAAACGTGAAGCAATCTTTCAATGGAACCATGCAATTGACGGAAAACCAGAAAATTCTGAACAAATTCAAGAAAAGTTGAAATTTGGTTTGCAATAAACGATGCTTAGCCATAAACCACATGAAATAATAAACAGAGAAACTAAAATTACTTTTGTTTAGTCCAATATAAAGAGTATAAAGCGTGAAACTGCCTGAACATCTTAACCCCAAACGTTCTTTTCAGGGACTAATCTTAACTTTGCAAAATTATTGGGCACACTATGGATGTGCAATTTTGCAACCTTACGATATGGAAGTCGGAGCTGGGACTTTTCATCCCGCAACAACATTACGCTCCCTAGGTCCACGCCCTTGGAAAGTTGCTTATGTCCAACCCTCCAGACGTCCAACAGATGGACGATATGGTAAGAATCCAAATCGTTTACAACACTATTATCAATTCCAAGTACTTCTCAAACCCTCTCCGCTCAATCTACAAGAACTTTACATAAAGTCGCTACAAGCTATCGGACTTGATACAAAACTGCATGATATTCGCTTTGTTGAAGATGATTGGGAAAGTCCCACCCTTGGTGCTTGGGGGCTTGGATGGGAATGCTGGTGCGATGGGATGGAAGTCTCTCAATTTACTTATTTTCAACAAGTTTGTGGCATTGAATGCGCTCCAGTTTCAGGGGAACTCACATACGGTCTTGAGCGTCTAGCGATGTATATCCAAGGGGTTGATAACGTCTATGACCTTAACTTTAATGGTTTGGAGGGAGAAAACAAAATAAGTTATAGAGATATTTTTTTACAGACAGAACAGGAATACTCATATTACAACTTCGAATTTGCTGATACAAAACTGCTACATCAGCACTTTATCGATGCAGAACGCGAATGCAGCGCACTTCTTGATGCTGGAAAACCAAATAAAGAAAATATATTACATCGCTGTGTTTTTCCTGCCTATGATCAATGTATTAAAGCGAGCCATATCTTTAATCTTTTGCAAGCACGTGGCGTTATTTCTGTAACCGAACGACAAAATTACATTCTTCGCGTTCGTGATCTCGCGCGCCGTTGTGGGGAAGCCTTCTTACTCACAGAAGCTGGACAAATATATACTGGAGAAGCCTAATGTCTGATCTTCTTCTTGAACTTTTCAGTGAAGAAATCCCCGCACGTATGCAACGAAAAGCTGCTGCTGATCTCAAAAAATCTGTTACAGATCAACTTGTGAATGCTGGATTGATATATGAAGCTGCTCGTGAATATTGGACACCTCGTCGGCTAACATTGGACATACGCGGACTTTCCATACGCTCAAAAGATATCCATGAAGAACGAAGAGGTCCTAGTATAAAATCACCACAGCATGTAATTGATGGTTTTCTACGTGCAACAGGATTAAACGATATTTCTGAAGCACATATTGGACATGATGATAAAAAAGGTCATTTTTATATTGCTAAAATTGTTAAAAAAGGTCGAGCTGCAGAAGAAATTATTGCCGATATTTTACCGAATATTATCCGCAACTTTCCGTGGCCGAAATCTATGCGTTGGGGAAAAGATTCAGCACAAAGTGGTGCTCTGAAGTGGATTCGACCCTTACAAAACATTCTTTGCGTCTTCGGACCAGAAATTGGTGAAACACATGTTATTCCGTTTACAATTGGTTCTCTTAAAAGCAATAATTTAACTTATGGTCATCGTTTCTTAAGTGATGGAAAGCCATTTCAAGTGCGCCGCTTTGATGATTATGTTACTCAACTTGAAACCCATAAAGTCATTCTGGATGCCGAAAGACGAAAGAATATTATTTTAGCTGATGCCCAAAATCTCTGCTTTGCCAACGGTTTAGAACTAGTTCAAGACAATCCCCTCCTAGAAGAAGTTGCTGGTCTTGTTGAATGGCCTGTTATCCTGATGGGTGATTTTGACCAATCATTCCTTGATATTCCTCCAGAAATTATTCGCTTGACCATTCGAGCTAATCAAAAATGTTTTGTTACCCGTAAACAAGGAGAAAAAGTAAAACTTTCTCATCATTTTATTCTCGTTTCTAATATTCTTTCAAATGATGAAGGCAAAGAAATTTCAAAAGGAAATAGTAAGGTTGTCCGTGCCCGTCTTTCTGATGCACTTTATTTTTGGCAAACCGATCAGCGTGATTTGCCTGATATTCAACAATTAGAATCTTCTATAAAAAAATTTGATCTTGATATAAAAAAACCTCTCGATCAAAGAATGGCGCGACTTGATCATTTGAATGTAACTTTTCATGCTAAATTAGGTACGCAAGGTGCAAGAGTAGAACGCATTGCTACACTCGCACAAGAAATTTCACCTTTGATACAGACAGATCCTCTTTTAGCAAAACGTGCAGCAATCCTTGCAAAAGCTGATTTGCAAACAGAAATTGTCGGAGAGTTTCCTGAACTACAAGGGGTTATGGGGCAAAAATATGCCCTTCTTCAAGGGGAAGATCCTCGCGTAGCTGTAGCAATTGAGGACCATTATAAACCTCAAGGACCAACAGATCGTCTTCCACAAGAACCGCTTGCTATAACCGTTATGCTCGCCGACAAAATTGACATGCTCGTTGGCTTTTGGCTCATTAATGAAAAACCAACGGGCTCAAAAGATCCCTATGCGTTAAGACGAGCAGCACTGGGAGTTATTAGGCTTGTACTTTCGCGAGATTGGAAAATCAATCTTATGCCACTGTTTCAGTTAGCAATGAATCTTTTCTTAAAACAAAAAAATAAATATGAAATCTCTCAAAGAGAAAATTCACAATTGCTGAATCTGCTTCCAGAAAAAACAGAATATATTTTATCAGACCTGTTATTCTTTTTTCATGACCGTTTGAAAATCTATCTAAAAGAGGAAGGTGCTCGTTACGATGCCCTTGAAGCCGTTTTAAATAAAGATTCTGATGATTTTTTATTGGTTGCACGTCGTGTCGAATCGCTTATCGCTTTTATCAATACCCATGATGGAATGAACTTTGTAGCCTCTGTAAAACGTACTGCCAATATTCTTGAAAATGAATTTCAAAAAAGCACAACAATAGTGAATGAAATTAATCCTGAGCTCTTTGTCGAGAAAGAAGAAAAGCAGCTCTATCATGCAATTTGTGAAGTAGAAAAACAGGTTCTTGCTCCCATCAATGCGACAAATTTATCATTTGTACTCAGTGTGCTAGCGCCACTTGGAAAATTGATTGATATATTTTTCGAAAAGGTATTGGTGAATGATAAAAAACCTGATGTTCGTGCTAACCGTCTTGCTCTTCTCAAATGTATTCACATTATTACACAATCGGTTGCGGACTTTTCAAAACTTGTCATTTAGAATCAAAATGTCCTATTAATTGATAAAAATAATGAAGATAAATTTTTCTTTTTTATGACTTTTATTAATTAATATTGAGAAAATTATGCAACCAAAGAGGACATTTTTTATCTCTCAAATATCATTAATTAAGATATGTTTTCATTTTGATAAATGATTCTTTCTCAAGAGACTCTTTAATAAGTTCATCTGCCTTGTTAGAATCTAATTCCTTTGCAATAAGGATACGTGCTGTAGAAATTGCCAAATCAATAGCCGATGAAGAAACCATGCGTATCGCATCCGCTTCTGCTTGAGCAATTTTTTGCTCTGCCAATTTATTGCGGTTTTTTACATATTCTTCTGCTTTTGTACGAGCCTCAGCAATAACAGATTCAACTTCATGTTTTGCTGCTGCAATAATTTCTTGCGCATCTTTTTCTGCTTCTGCATGTTTGCGTTGATATTCAGCCAATATTTCCTGTGCCTCTTCACGAAGACGCAGAGCCTCATCCAGCTCATCTTTGATACGCTTCGCGCGCGCATCAAGATGGTGTATAACCCTCTGTGGAATTTGGAAATAGACTAAAAGAGCTAAAAAAAGAACTAACCCAACAAATGCCCAAAAAGTATCAGTCATTTTTGTCTTCCTCAATAATCCGCAGTTTTAACAACTGAACGAACAGCCTCTTTGCTAATATCAACGTCAATCAATTTTTTCACAATTTCAAGAGCCACTTCTTCAGCGATAGAACCAACATTTTGCATCGCTTTATCCCGAATTTTTGCTATCTGTTTTTCAGCATCTGCGAGTTTTTTTTCTAAACTCTCTTCAATTTCTTTCCGTTCAAGCTCTGCTTTTTCTTTTAATTCTTCACTAGCTACCTGCGCTATAGCATGCGCTTTCAAACGCGCTTCTGCTAATTTCCGCTCATAAGTTTCAACAACAATGTCTGCTTCCTGCTTCATGCGCATTGCCTGATCTAAATCAGATGCGATTCGATCTCGCCGCGTTTCAATGACACCACCAATACGTGGTACAATTACACGAGAGATAAAAAGATAAAAAAGTCCGAAAGAAATCGCCAACCAGAAAAAATGCGAACCAAAATGTACAAAATCAAAAGGCGGAAACACGCGATTTGCATGTTCTGCCACCTTTTTAATATGTTCTATCGACGTTTCAGTGTTCTGTGCATAAGCGCTTGAAACAAACATCTTCTTTCATCCTTTAAATAGCTTATTAAAGCCCTCTATAACCGATGATAACTGACTGACATCTCTCTGGTTAAGAGCTAAAAGGGTAAATCTTTCCTCATGCAAGAACAGATATACCCTTTTGATGATGATTAAACCCCAAAAAGAAGTAGTAAAGCAATAAGCAGTGAAAAAATTCCCAAAGCTTCTGTTACAGCAAAACCAAAGACAAGACGTCCAAACTGACTATCTGCTGCTGACGGATTTCGTAATGCACCAGAAAGATAGCTACCAAAAATATTACCAAGTCCTAAAGCTGTTCCAGCCATACCAAAGCAAGCAAGACCAGCGCCAATATATTTTGCTGCAAGCACCATTTCCATGTTATTCTCCTTTAAAGCGAAATTGCATTATTCGACGGAAAACCGCCAGTTCTATTAATGTCCTGGATGAATTGCATCATTAAGATACATACAAGTTAAAACCGTAAAGACGTAAGCCTGAAGAAATGCGACCAAAAACTCAAGAGCAGTAATCGCTACAGTCATAATAAGCGGTAAAACCGAACCACCCACACCTACGAGTCCTACCCCAATCATTGAAACAACAAACCCAGAAAACACTTTGAGCGTAATATGACCAGCAAGCATATTCGCAAAAAGACGAAGAGAAAGACTAATTGGACGGGAGAGAAAAGAAATAACCTCAATCATTGTCACCAGAGGCAAAACCACAACAGGAACTCCACTGGGAACAAACAGTTTCAAAAAACTGACCCCATGCTTATAAAAGCCATAACCAATCACCGTCAAAATTACCACCATTGCTAACGAAAACGTGATCATGATCTGCGATGTAACCGTATAAAAATAAGGAAAAAGACCAATAAAGTTAGCAACCAAAATAAAAGTAAACAGAGAAAAAACTAAAGGAAAAAACTGCATTCCCTGTACACCAGATGATTCCCGCAGAGTCGATGCTACAAACTCATATGCCATTTCCGAAAGAGACTGCATCCGCGTTGGAACCAATCCACGACTTGATGATGAAATGAAGAGAAAAATAGAAGTTACAACAACCGTGAGGACTGTAAACAATGATACATTTGTAAACGATAAATCCATATTTCCTATGGAAATCTTAATCAGCCTTGAAACCTCAAACTGATGAATAGGATCTGGAGCGTGCGCTGTCACTTCAACCTCATTTATCGGACCTCTCATTGGCCCCTTTATCTTGTTTATCTTGGCGCAATACGCCTTTTTTTCCTAATTGACTGGAGGAAACATACCCTACAGACCGAAGAATACTCACTACACCAGCAGCAAATCCAAAGAAGAGAAAAAATACCAATCCCCAAGGATACGAACCTGCTAACTTATCAAACCCTAACCCTAAAATAACACCAACTATAACACTCGCCAGAAATTCACTGGAAAGCTTAATTGCATTTGCCATCCCTCCTTGTGATTTCTCTCGCTTATTCTCATGCTCCCGCTTCTTTAATGCCTGCTTGCGCACTAAAGCTACGCTTAAGTTCCTACTACGACATTCCAAATCCTCTGAATGAAGACACTCTCCTTGCTTTTCCTCTTCAGCCTCCTTACGGCTTATAACGGGTTTCTCGCCCATCGCCATCATTGGCTCCTTAATTAAAAAGCAACGTAAGAATGCATTTCATAAAACCGTGTGCATCATATTGTTCCCGAATTTATTCGTCAAGATACTAAAAGAAATCTATCACAAATTATCGTATAAATTTTATTGTATAAATAACGTATTTTTTAATTTACATCTTTCTTAAAAAGATATTCTGAGCACCTAAACTGATTTCACGACAGCACCCGTGAATATATAACGAAAAGTTCCCGTGAATGATATAAAACTCATAGAACAGCCATTTTTACATTTTTACGCTTAACAAAAGGTGTAAACTGATACGATCTTATTTTCCAGCTCCCAATGTTATATCAATTATAGTTTTGAAAGAGAACATAGAAAGCTAAAAACAGTATGAGAGCGTTTTTTGTTCCTTTTATTCAAATAAACTTGCACTTTTTATTTTATGAAAATGATAATAATCAATGGTTTTTATATGATCCTATTCGCAAAGTATTTTACATATGCCATCACAGAACCCATCACTCAATGAGCTTGAGGGTATTAAGAGAGGTTTCTTTAAATACGAGATATTAATAAATCTAAAATTTCAAATAGGTCAAGCCAATAGAACACAATAAATTTTAAATAAGATCACCATACTACTTTATACAATTTTAATCCACTTTTTTGAATTTCGCCCTTTACAATTGAATATCGGTAGATTCAGCAAATATTTTTGCTTTTTATTTAGACAAACTATCGTAAGCAAAAGCGCTTATTTATAACCTTTATTTTTATAAAACGATAATTTAATGCTTCTTTTCAAACGAGCATCATAATTGTATTTCCCTACCCTCATATTTGCATCTATTCTTGCATTTAAATAACCCATTGAGAGGATGATGTACTCTTTCTTAAATACTCCCTATTAAACTCTTCTCATAACATGCAAATAAATGATCTTTATCAAGATGAGAGAACTCTATTCAATAGCGCTCATGGTAAATGATTATCAATAAAATTAAAACTTTAGCAAATAAAAATTTTTTCTTTTATGAAAAGAACGATCATTGAAAAAACTTATTTTTAAGATTCTTAAGTATAGATTTCATCACTTAAAAAATTAAAGAGTTATCATTTCTTTTTGGAACGTGTCGCAAAAGGATTATCAGAGGCTCGTAATGATATGCGAACGGGTATACCAGACATATCAAATTTTTCACGTAACCCATTGACAAGATAGCGCAAATACGACTGTGGCATACTTTGGGCGCGCGAGCAAGAAATCATAAATCCAGGAGGACGTGTCTTAACCTGTGTGATGTATTTAACCTTAAGTCGACGCCCAGAAACCGCAGGAGGTGGATGATGTGCAACAACAGTTCCAAGCCATTGGTTCAATTTAGCCGTCGAAATGCGACGATTCCATACACGGTGCATCATCATGACATTTTCCATCAGTTTATCAATCCCTTGACCATATTGTCCTGATAAAGGAACAGCTCTCAAACCACGAACTTGAGGAAGAAATCGCGCACATTTTTCATGCAAATCAATCAATGTGGTCTGACTATTTTCAATAAGGTCCCACTTATTGAAAGCAATAACTGGAACACGCCCTTCACGAATCACGAGATCAGCAATTTGTAAATCTTGCTTTTCAAAAGGTATCGTTGCATCAAAAACAATGACCACCACTTCTGCAAAACGAATAGCACGCAAAGTATCTGCAACAGATAGTTTTTCTAATTTTTCTTGAATTTTCGATTTTCGACGTAAACCTGCAGTATCAAAAAGTTTAATATGACGACCACGCCATTCCCAATCTACAGAAATAGAATCACGCGTAAGTCCTGCTTCTGGTCCTGTTAACAAGCGCTCTTGTTTCAACATGCTATTGATAAGAGTGGATTTTCCTGTATTGGGACGCCCTGCAATTGCAATCCTAATGGGCTTACTTTCATCGTAAATAAGCTCCTCTTCTTCCAAATCGTTTACATCATCACTAACAGATGCAGGCTGTATCGTAATATCTTCTTCTTTGTTGTTGCCAAAAGCACGCTCTGACCCCACAGCATCTATAATTGCATCACGCAGATCACTAAGTCCCAAACCATGTTCAGCCGATATTAGGCACGGCTCCCCCAAACCTAATGACCACGCCTCATACTCTCCTCCTGTTGCCGCTCTTGACTCAGACTTATTAGCAACAAGCACAATTGGCTTTCCTGATTTGCGAACCAATGAAGCAAAATTTAAATCACTTGGTGTTATCCCGCTCTTTGCATCAAATACAAATAAAATAAGATCCGCTTCATCAATTGCAGCTTTTGTATGAGAACGCATACGCCCCTCAAGTGTATGATCACCTGCTTCTTCCAGCCCAGCCGTATCAACCACATCAAAACGTAGATCTTGAAGTTTTGCCGCATGAATACGTCGATCACGTGTTACACCAGGCTTATCATCAACCAAAGCCAATTTTTGCCCAACCAAACGATTAAATAGTGTTGACTTCCCAACATTGGGACGACCAACGATAGCAATGGTAAGGCTCATCGATTTATTCCTTATTTGCCTTGCCCTCAGCTTGTATCAGCTCAAGCATTATTCGAGCCCGATCTGTTATTTTTGAACCCAAAGCACCTTTTTCAGAAATTTTCTTAAAATAATAAACCGCCTCATCCATTTTATCCGCCTTATAAGCAGCTAAACCTAAAGCCTCTCTTGCAGACATATGCATAGGATCGGTATCACTTGTCATATCTTTGATACGCTTTTCAACATCAGCTAACGTCCCTGTATCAACTAGGATATAAGCCGCCCGAATTTTTGCAACTTTCTGCAAAATCTCTGGTGCTTTCTCATCCGCTGCAACAGAATCAAAAATCTCCACTGACTTAATAATGTCACCCTTCTCCATGAGTAAAGAAGCCTCACGTAAACGAGCAAGAAAAGGATACCCCCCAAAATGAGAGGTTTTAACAGTTTCTAATTGCTTTATCGCTTTATCAAAATGACGTGTATCCGCAAAATCAAGACTTTTTACAAATGCATCACCAATATAACCGGCTTTCTTTATTTGCTGATGATGGTAAATTTGATAAGCAACTATCATGAGTATAAAAAGAATAGCTGCTCCAATAATTGAAAAACCATACCGCCTCCAAAAAGCAAGCGCCTTTTCCTGACGAAATTCTGCATTCACTTCAGCAATAAAACTATCATACGACATATATCATACCTTGAAAAAAGTTACTTTCCCTGTGCTTTTACGCATAAATGGACAAAGATGGTAGTCCTAATTAACTAAAAATCTTTAAATTGCTCGTTTATTTATTTTAAATCAACATGTAGCCAAATCAATCGAATTTTTACAACAGTCTTAATCGAAAATGATGTAACCGCCCTGTTTGTTCACATTACAGCTTTTATATATTGTTTTGAGTCTTATAAAAAATTCACTGTTTTAATATTTATCATGATTGCCTATCATCTCAAACGGACTTTCTCCCCATTATATAGGGAGATAATCTTTTAGAGTCTTCAACGCAATCATTGATAATATTGGATTATAGAATTATAATAGAAAAGACAATTCTTTTAAAAACTTGAACAAAAAATAAATTCCCACGAATACCTACTAAAACCAAATAGATAAATCTGATCTGTATCAAAAATACCGAAGTACCATAATCAAAGTGTGGTATAATTTCAAATCTTCAGTTAAAGCTCTTTATACAAAATGTATCCCTTCAACTTATCTTTATACGATTAACAACCTTTTGTAATTGATCCTTAAAGTTTCTAAAAATATCCTATTGTAGGGGCCAAACCCACATAAGCATTGGAACAGCAATAATAACGATCAACACCGCCAATGGAGCACCCAAACGTGGATAATCACTAAAACGATATCCTCCTGGTGCCATCACGAGCATATTACTTTGATGTCCAATAGGTGTAAGAAACTCACAGCCCGCACCAATTGCAACAGCCATCAAAAAAGCTTCAGGCTTATAATGTAGGGAATGAGCAAAACTTGACGCAATTGGTGCTACCATCATCACTGTTGCTGCATTATTCAAAAATGGCGTGACCAACATAGCTGTCACCAACATAAGTGCTAAGGCACCAGATGGTGGGAAAAATATTGCCAATTGGCTCAGCCATTGACCAATGAGATCCGTACATCCTGTTTTCTCTAACGCTTCACTCACTGGAATAAGAGCCGCTAATAGTACTAATATTTGGCCATCTAATGCCTGATACAGATCACGCGCGGGCAAAACGCGAAAGATAACCATTGCTGCAGCAGCAGAAAAAAAAGAAAACGCAACGGGAACAATATGAAAAGCTGTAAAAATAATTGCTATAAATAAAACAGCTAAAGAGATGAAACCATGTCGTAAATTTCCAAACACAATATTTCGTTTTGCTAGGGGCAGGCATTTCAATTCTCTTAATAAATTTGGAATAACTGCATCCTGTCCTTGCAAAACAATCACATCGCCAAGATGGAAAATAATATCATCAAGTCTTCCCCGCACCCTTTCATGTTGACGACTTAATGCAAGCAAATTTACATTATAGTGATCAAATAGGGAAAACTCTTTCGCACTAATACCAATAAGAGGTGAATTATGGGTGATGACTGCTTCAATAATATCGATGTCACTGTCCTTATCACCTGCAGCAATAGTTCGCCCCTTAGAAAACTCTAAACGAGCAGAGTTCATCACGCTATCTAACCCTGTATGCGACCCTTCCAGCAAAATAATATCATTTTCAGACAAAACAAAATCTGGTAACGGTGAAATAGATACTTTGTTTCTGATGATTTGAATCACCATAACGTCACCACTTGATGGCTTAACCAAATCAACAATATTTTTCCCTATAATCGGTGAATTTATTGGAATACGCACTTCTGCAACATAATTACGAATATCAATGGCATCATCAAATGATACACCTGAACGCACACGTACAGGCAAAAGCCAATAAAAAAAGACTAAATATACAACACCAGCCGCCGCAATAACCGCACCAACTGGTGTAAAATCAAACATAGTAAAAGGTGTTCCTGCTAAACGTTCTTGCATCGCTGAAATAACAACATTGGGAGATGTTCCTATCTGTGTCATAAGCCCCCCCAACAAAGAACCAAAGGCCATGGGCATCAAAAAGACAGAAGGAGAAACCTGAGAACGACGTGCAAACTGAAAAGCTATCGGAAGCATAATAGCCAAAGCACCAATATTTTTAACAAACATTGATAATACGACAACAGAAAGAACTAAAAAGGCTAATTGAAGACGCACAGATTTCACGTCTGGCCATATCCGTTGAATAATAAATTCCATTATACCAGAGCGCGATACGGCCGTACTGACAACAAACACACTCCCCACGATAATAACAATATCATTACTAAAACCGCTAAAAGCTTCCTTCGGACTGACAAGACCAAGAGCACAAGCTATTAATAACGTACAAATAGCAACAAGATCATAACGAAATCGATCCCAAATAAAAACAACCATCATGAGACCAATGATCGAAAAAGCCATTATTTGATTTTCTGTCATAACACTCACCTCTCCCCATTAAATTATAATGCACAAAAACATATTTTTTATGTTTTAAATATTCCTATAAACAGCAGCAAGATAAAAACAGACATCGGAATATTTTAGGATAATTTTAAAATGATAAAAAATTATGATGCGCATAAACTTACCTCTCCTTATTATGCGTTATTTTCTATAAAGAGCTAAACTCAAAGAAAATTGATAAAAGTTGATAAAGCTATATTGCAAAAAAGATGAGAATAACTCTAATATAGAGAGTAGATAATTGTTGAAACTGGTACACGCTATATTTAAACCTTTGTCGTTGCTTAAAAGAATTTATCTTCACTCTCAATTCAAAGAGTGATAAAAATGAAAGAAGAAAGAATGATCAATCTTAATAGTGGGTATCAAAGTAACCTCAGATATTGGCTCACTTGCATTATTGGATTTGTTGCTATCTTGGCAATTATAATTGCTGGTGGATTTTATATCGCAAAACCCTATCTTGACAGTTTTGTAAAACAAGAAATAGCCCGTCGTGGCATAAAAGCCCGAACATCTGAAGTAAGCATTCTAGGTAGAGTCAATTTGAAGAATGTGATATTACCTGTTCCAGCTGGTACATCACTTAGAATTGGTGCCATTTCTGCCCGTCCTCCCCTTTCCTTTATTCCCGGAACTTTTACATTTTATAATGTTGATTTAAAGCATAATAATATTCATGTGCAAATTCCCCAAATTTCTCTTCGGAGTGTATCCTTAAAAGAAAAAGATAGAACGATAACATCACGGCTTTTACAGTCAATGATGCGTATTGAGCTTTCCTCAATTATTGCTCCCAATATACAACTTTCTATAGAAAATAAAAATAACCGAATAGAAACGGTTGAAGTCAAGAATTTCCAGCTTTCTGATTTTAAAAATGGCCATATCCGTTCAGTTAGTATTAAAAATATGGATCTTAAAACAGTTGCAGTAAATGGTGCCAAACAGATGCAGCTTATGGCTAAAAGTGATACAATAAAAGCTCATGATATCGACATCAACTATGCCTATTCTATCATTTTTGGAAAAAACAATGCTCTCAACCAAGGTAAAACCGTTACTGGCCCCATTTCTCTGAATAATGTAAGTGTCGATGTTTTAGAAGAAGCGGAAAAAAGCAGTTCTTTCTTCCTCGGACAGTTTAAAACATCTGGTTTAAAAATGAAGCCGCTTGAACAAACTCCTGAAAAATTGATCAAAGCTTATCTTAATGCAAGAAAAGAGAATAATAAAATCGCTGAAAAAATAGCACAAAATGGTCTTCTTCTAAACATACTGCTCGCTATTACCTCAGCGGATGCCAAAATTGATAATATCACCGTTGATATACCGCAGTTGAAAGCAACACTCGAATCACTCCAATTTAAACCAACCTTGTGGAAACAACCTATCCCCAAAAAGCTTTTTCTTTCTCTCAATAACCTTTCTGTTTTACCTAAAAAAATGAATGAAAAAGACTTAGAGTTCTTCAAAAATATGAACTTTGAGCGCTTTGACATTTCAGGAAAAATTGATATTTCTTACGATGAAAAAAAACGTATGCTCCTTCTTGATGCAATGTCTTTCAATATGAAAGACGTTGGATCTGGGAACATATCGGCTAAGGTTATTGATGTTGATGAAAAGCTTTTTTCTGGTCAGAAAAATGTAATGATTGCTGCTTCTCAAGACTTTGGCATCAATGAAATTGATGTGCGATATAGGGATGCAGGTTTCATTGAGAAGCTTTTTTCTTATCTTGCGCAAAATCTTAATGACAACCAACATGATCTTAAAAAGGAACTCTATGACGATTTCTATCTAATGATGACGCAGACCCCAAAAATGCTGCTAAAAAATCATGACGAAGCAGAAAAAATTTCAAAATCCTTAGGGGAATTTGCTAAAAATCCACAAACATTGATTGTTAAAATTAAAGCAAAAGATAATAAAGGGCTCACAATGGTTGATCTCGAATCAGCTCTACAAAATGATCTATCCAAGGCTTTAAACAAAGTACATCTCACTATTAAAAATGAAGCATCACCTTAAACATTTTGTGCTTTAAATATGATGATCTTGTCTATAAATTAAGAACTTTATTCCTCTTTTTGCTTTTATATGATACAGAAGGTATCATATAAGGTCATTTACACAGAGAATATAGAATCCTAAAATGTCGATGCTTGGAGTTGTTCATGTCTGATTTATCTTCAAATCGCCTGCCTAATCGCGCTTCTCGTGTCACCAATCAAGCGCTTTCTGCGATCGAGCGTTTTCTCCATATTGAAGCTCTTAGTGGTATTGTTCTTTTATTAGCTGCTGCTGCTGCACTTATTTTTGCCAATTCTAAATATGCTGCTTTCTATGAATCTTTTTGGCATACACCTCTTGGCTTTAATTTGGGTCATTTCACTCTTTCATGGGATTTACATTTCTGGGTTAATGATGCTCTTATGACTATTTTCTTTCTCGTCGCAGGAATGGAAATTCGACGCGAAATTCATGAAGGTGCTCTTGCCGATTTTAGACAAGCAATCTTACCAATTGTTGCCGCAATAGGAGGCGTTTGTGTTCCCGCAATTATTTACTTTATCTTCAACTTTAACGAGGGGCATATACGCGGTTGGGCTGTGCCAACAGCAACAGATATTGCCTTTGCTCTAGGTATTCTTGCTCTTCTTGGAAAAAAAATTCCTTCTAATCTTCATATTATTCTTCTATCATTAGCGATTATTGATGATATTATCGCTGTTCTTATTATTGCTTTTTTCTACTCAACAAACATTGATCCTAGCGGTTTAATGATTGCAGGAGCAGGTATTGCTTTGGTGCTATTTTTTCAGTGGATCGGACTTGCATCAGCATGGCTTTACATTTTACCTGGTGCAATCATCTGGTGGGGTTTAATGGTAACAGGTGTTCACCCATCACTTGCTGGTGTAATCTTAGGAATGATGACTCCCGTTCTTCCTACCCGTACTCTTGTGGCGCCACTCACCATGCTCAGTAACGCTATGCAAATTCTTCAAGAAAAAAATACAAAAACAGATCTGCATCATATTTCAACCGCATTGAAAAAAATGCGCAAAGGACAACGGGCCATGATTGCTCCAGTAACACGTGTTCAAAAAGCGTTGCATCCATGGGTTGCATACGGTATCATGCCAATCTTTGCCTTCGCGAATGCAGGAGTAAGTTTTGCAAACTTTGATCTTTCTTCTGACAAATCATTCTTGATTGTTTTGGGTGTTGTCATTGGTCTTTTCGTTGGTAAGCCTCTTGGTATTATCACAGCCAGTTATATAGCCGTAAAATCAGGGCTATGCCGCCTACCCCCTCATATGACATGGACAGGTGTTTTACTCATTGGTTTTTTAGCAGGAATTGGCTTTACAATGTCTATCTTTGTTTCAATGCTCGCTTTTAAAGATATTATTCTGCTTGATGCTGCAAAAATTGGGGTCCTTTGTGGCTCTGGTTTATCTGCTCTTATCGGTCTGGGATATGGATTTATTTATATTAAGCGCAATAAAGGAATTTCTCATAGTTCCTAACAAACTAACTGAGAATACATTTTTATGCAAAACTCTTAAAAAGTGATTTTGCTCATTTGTTGGATTCGGACAATATTTAATGTGAAATCCGTTATCTCACCTCATCTTTACACTTATGAAGGAGAAAACTAATATCATCATACTATTTACTAGCCTCTAATGTCGCAACACCTTTGACACTTAAGAAGATTCATAAGAAATATTTTTATTCCTTTCTTCAATAATCTTTTATTCATACACTAACTCCAATCGTGATATACACAGGAATGATTTTAATTGTTTCAATATAAAAGGCTTCATGGTTTCAGAGAAGCTGCCTTTCGTCGGGAAATTATTCACTATAAAGAAAAATTTAATTATTATAAATCAATATATTATGTTTAATTATACGAAACAGATAAGAATAAGCAAAATTCCGTAATCAGTTAAGTAATTCCATGGCTTATTTTTTCCCAATAAACCACCCTCCTCGTTACTGATTTTATTGCCGGTATTCTAAAAACTTTAATTTTTATCTTCTTAAAAGGCACATTATTTTTTGGTAAAAATATTCGATTTATAATGATAATTTATCATTATAAATCTTGAATGGACTTCAAATATCGTAAGATTTGCTCATTTCAAATCTGTACATGATCAATCAATCAAGACTATTCCCTTACACGTCACCAGCCAAAGAGGAATATGGAGTCACATTATTTGAAGAAAGAAATAAGAATGCTTCATATCAACACAAGAGCTGTTCAACACGAAAACTAAAAATAAAATGATGACGACCAACTGACACCTTTGATCTAAGTAAAGGAGATGGTCCCCAATAAATTTTACGTTACACCATCCACAAGCGCCGTAATGGGCTTGGGGAGAAATATTTCTTTAAAACAAGCGGTAAATTGGCAATATAATAGCGTTTTGTTTTACGTGAAAGGCATATACGATTTAAATAACGCAATAAACAAACCGTGAACCAATATGTAATATCCATTATTTAAAAGATATTTCTGTCAATATCTTTGAAAGTTGTAAAGCAGAATTAAAAGGAAGTTGTAAAATGGAAACTGGTTTTCACTTTTATGGCTTCATATTCTCCCCCAATTAGGTTTTATCTCCATTTCAGAGATTCCCCCAACAAGTATACGCAACATCCTTGTTCCTATCTGGCATACAAAAACAGGAGTTGCTCGTAGTCCCCTTATCCGTCTCAATATATATATATCGTCAAACGTGCATCTGCGCTGACATTAGATATTGATACAGGTAACAAAAAACAAAAGATTTATTTGGAATAACAACGTCATAAAATCACTACTCGATTGACAATGGAGAGAAAAAATATCCTCGTTTTTTATCATAGACACATCGCTTGTTTCCCTCCATGAAAGAATTAAGCTTGAAGCATTCTTCCATAGGGAGCGCTCTAGTTTACGTAATTAACTCGCGGGAAAAAAGAAAACCCTAGTCATTTAGACTATTCTAAAACATACGATCAGTGGAAAAATAAAGCATATATATCGTTGCACTCCCCTTTTCCCGCTCTTAGTTGATATTTATTTTCTTTTTGTTTACAGAGTTAGCTCTATATTTCTTGATACCATAAAATACTCTTTACAGATAATTTAAAAAACAATATTTCCGAGACTTTCGAATTATACAACGCCACATTAAATACAATAAGAGTAAAATAATATTTATAAAAATATCTTTATTGGGAATAATTGTATTAATTACTGCACTTTGATAACATATCTTATATTCACTTCAAATGGATATCCCCATTCGAATGCATTATGCTATTAAAAAGTAATTACAAAACAAGAGAATACGTTTCGCATTTATATACTGAATAAAAACAACTTGTGAGAAAAAATATTTAACAAAATTAGAATAATAAAAATGGCTATATTTCTTACAAGAAGAGTTTTACCTACAAAAACGACCATTTGAAAAATATGTAAGCATGATAAGAAACTAGCACGATATACGGCACAAACGAGAGAATGTATTTCATGCGTGAGTGACAGTATGACAAAGAAAATACTTGTAATAGAGTATTTAAGGGAAGAAAGTTAACCTAAAGAACATATAGAGGTATCGAAAACTCTGAAAATCTTAGTCATAATTCAAAAAAAATAAATAGACATGAGAAAAAATTTAAGTAATGAAATCATGAAAGCAGCACGCTATAATATTATCATTTAATTTTGATCTATCGTTACATGATTTTATGAAAAGTGCTTCTGAAGAGCTATAAGCCGTAAACGCATAAGATATAGTAATTCTACAACTTATAGCGCAACATAAATATTGTCTATAAAGATATATTTTTATTGCCTCATAATAAGGAAAGAAATAAATTTACAAGATACACATAAAGCCATAAACAACCATTTGAGACAAGCTAAATATCTCTAGAAAATACATCTTCGATTCTATTTTTGATAATTCCGTCACTAATCCAATGAGCTCAAATTTCTCTAAGATTTATAATATTAAATCTGTATTCACAAGGCTGTCCCTCATGTCACATGCATCCTTTGAATAAACGCAGTGATTTGTTCCTTATTCTATTAAAGTTTATTGTGAAGACTTCTCTATCCCTCTCTATAGGCTTTAAAACGTTTATAGACGGCATATTTTATATCCCTTCTTAAACATTTTTTTACACAAACATCTTTCTCTTGTTATGTATAAGTAATCATTTTTAAATTCATCATGAACAAATTTAAAATGAGAGAGTTTTGCTGTATTAAATATTCTATTTAAGTTAAAAATATAAATTGTCCTTAACAAAAATTATTAATATATATTAAAGCTTTATGTTATTGAAACTTTGTTGAAACTAAAAAATGCTTATCCCTTATCAAGTGCATAAACAGCATGTAATGTTCTAACCGCAAGTTCAGTGTAAGCACTATCAATCAAAATAGAAATTTTAATTTCTGAGGTCGTAATTGCTTGAATGTTAATACCCTTTTCAGCCAAAGCCTTAAATGCTGTAGCGGCAACACCTGCATGGCTACGCATTCCAATACCAATCACAGATACCTTGGCAAGATCACTTTCAAATTGGAGAACATCAAATCCAATTTCTTTGCGATTCTTCTCAAGAAGTGCAACGGCTTTTTCTACATCTGATGATGGTACAGTAAAAGTCATATCAGTTTTTGAGCCATCTTCAGAAATATTTTGCACAATCATATCAACATTAATGCGCTCTTCAGCCAAGGGACCAAAAATTGCTGCCGAAATCCCTGGACGATCGGCAAGCCGACGAAGGGAAATTTGCGCTTCATCCTTAGCAAAAGCAATACCAGTAACATTTTGTTGTTCCACGATTTCATCCTCATCGCAAATAAGTGTTCCAGAAGAACTCATTGGATCCTCCATGCCTAACGCATCAGGATCCTCAAAACTTGAACGCACAAAGGTACGAACCTTATGAACCATTGCCAATTCAACAGAACGAACCTGTAAAACCTTTGCACCAAGAGAAGCCATTTCCAGCATTTCTTCAAAAGCTACTTTTGGTAAACGACGCGCTTTCGGTTCTATACGTGGATCCGTTGTATAAACACCATCTACATCCGTATAAATATCACAGCGATCAGCTTGTACAGCCGCGGCTATAGCAACAGCACTTGTATCTGATCCCCCACGCCCTAAGGTAGAAATCCGGTTATCTGGAGCTAACCCTTGAAAACCAGCAATAACGGCAACCTGACCTTCCTGAAAACACTCGATTAAAAAAGATCCATCAATATCAGTAATACGTGCACGTCCATGCGCATTGTCTGTATGAATAGGAATTTGCCAACCAAGCCATGAACGTGCATTCACACCCATTTCTTGAAGTGTCAAAGCCAACAAACCTGAAGTAACCTGTTCACCAGAAGCAACCACAACATCATATTCACGAGCATCTCTATGCTTGGAGGAAGCATCACACGTCCACTGAACAAGCTCATTGGTTTTACCAGCCATCGCAGATACGACAACGGCAACCTCGTTGCCTGCATCAATCTCTCTTTTGACATGCCGTGCAACATTATGAATACATTCAATATTTGCTACAGATGTTCCACCGAATTTCATGACAATGCGCGCCATTAATAACACTCTTACCTTTACATCTCTTATCTCAAACGGTAATGAGAATTAGATGCTGTATCAACTAACCATTTTCTCGACATAGCGAATATCTATCATTTGTGCAAGTTTCATTATGATTATATTAATTTCTCTTGACTTTGTATAAAATCTACTGGACTTGATCATTAAAAATAAAAGGCAGGCAACATGATAGATGAAACACAAACAACTATTGATCAAAGTGAAATTGATCATTTTTCACGTATTGCTACAGAATGGTGGAATCCACAAGGAAAATTTCGACCTCTTCACCAATTTAACCCAACGCGCCTTGCTTACATCAGAGAAAAAATCTGTTTAGAGTTTAATCGTGCCCCTTGTTCATTTACGCCCTTTGACAATTTGAAAATTCTTGATATTGGCTGTGGAGGAGGCTTGTTATGTGAACCAATGGCACGTCTTGGCGCTATGGTCGTAGGCGTTGATGCTGCACAAACAAATATTGAAGTCGCAAAAACCCATGCAGCTCAAAATGATCTTTCCATTGATTACCGCACGATGACAGCAGAAGCTCTTGCCAATGAAGGAGAAAAATTTGATATCATCCTTAATATGGAAGTTGTTGAACATGTCGCTGATGTTAATCTCTTCATAGCAGCTACAGCAAAAATGTTGAAACCACAAGGGTTAATGTTTGTCTCAACACTCAACCGCACGTGGAAATCATGGGGGCTTGCTATTGTAGGCGCTGAATATATTCTACGTTGGCTTCCTAAAGGAACACATGATTATAAAAAATTCCTAAAACCTCTAGAACTTAAAAGTTTCTTATCAAAAAACGCCCTAACTGTCATTGATGAGATAGGGATTACTTATAACCCATTAAACGACAGCTGGAATCGCTCAAAAGACATGAGCGTTAACTATCTCCTTCTCGCAAAACGGTCTTAAGGATATGTAATTTACAAATATTATACGCCTTGTAATAAAGAATTGAGCTTTCCCTCAGCCTCTAAAGCATAAAGATCATCACAACCGCCAACGTGATAATCACCTATAAAAATTTGTGGAAATGTATTACGTCCATTTGCACGTTGTACCATTTCTTGGCGAAGGGATGTGGAAGCATCAATATCTGTATACTTTACGCCTTTTTTATTAAGCAAATCACGTGCTTTTGTGCAAAAAGGGCAGTTAGGGCGTGTATAAATTATTATCTCTTTCATAGTATTATCCTCCAATATTTTTTAATAATATTCACTTTAAATTCCTCTTACGAGGAGGGAAAAATAGAATCTTCTTTGAGAACACGCGAAAATGTTAGCACATCAACCTGTCGTGCACCTGCATATTTTAATGCAGCAGCTGCTGCTGTAACTGTTGCACCTGTTGTAAATACATCATCAATCAGCAAAACAGAACATCCTTTGAGATATTTTTTAACCTTATGCGAAACCTTAAAAGCATTTTTTACGTTAAGTTTTCTCTCTCTCGAAGAAAGACTAACCTGCGGACGGGTATGCCGACAACGAACAAGCCAACTCGGTTTTAAAAGCTTTTTTTGTGATGCTGCAATATAACGTGCAAGCTCAGCAGATTGATTATAACGTCTCTCCCAAAAACGACGAAAATGCAATGGAATGGGAATAATAACATCACAATCATCAATAACCTCGCGTCCAGCAAACATCATCCAGTTGGCCATAAATGATGCCAATTCTATATGATCACCATATTTTAAGCGCGTTACTAAAGCTCGTGCAAGCCCTTTATGAACAATAGCAGAACGGACACGTGAAAAAGGATGAGAATTACGAAGAGCTTCACCACTGAGAAAACCATCCCCCATATCACAAACAAAGGGAGTCCCCATAACAGGACAATAAGGTTTAGTGATAAATTGAAGGTCTTTCCAACATTCGGAGCAAATCGTGCCATAAGTAGAAACATTTTGCTTACATCCAGGACAAATTGGTGGATAAAGCACCGTTTTCAAGCGTTCAATGAACTTACTTAGTATATCCCCACTACTTAACGCCGCTTCTCGAAAATACAACATTATAAATTTAGGCTTTTACAAGTTTCCCTCAGAACAAAAGTTCCTTTGTATTTCCTCAATTTATAATTTTAATTCCTTTAAAAACTCTTACCTTCTATAAATTTATTTTTCTTTTATATTATAAACTTGACAGAGCTTGCACAAATAATGAACCTTTTCAAAATATATTCTTTCATAGATCGAAAGTGTTCCATAATATGTCGCATCCTTTAATTTTTGATCATAACCGCATTGAACAATTCCGAAAACGTGCCTTTCAAAAAGCAAAAAAAGGATACGACTTTTTACTCTCTCACATGGCAGAAGATCTCTATAAACGTCTTAGCACTGTTGATCGCCTCTTTACATTAGCTCTCGATTTACACAGCCATACAGACCTTGCTGCGCAAGCTTTAATGAAATCTGGAAAAGTTTGTTCCATAGAACGTATTGAGACCGATACGCTTTACCAAAGCCATGATAAAAAATTTCATTTACGTCATCGAGAATTTCTTGATTTACCTCAAAGTTACTGTGACCTTATTGTTTCACTTCTTTCATTACAATTGACCAATGATACCCCTGGTGTTCTAAGCCAGATAAAAAACACCCTTAAACCAGATGGCTTATTTCTTGCTGTTATGGCAGGAGCTGGTACATTAAGAGAATTGCGTGAAAGCCTGCTGCAAGCTGAAAGTGAAATTTATGGTGGAGCAAGCCCTAGGATCTATCCTTTTGCTGACATTCGTGATGCAGGCGCTCTCTTACAGCGTGTTGGCTTTGCTCTGCCTGTAGCAGACGTTGAAGATATCACAATACGTTATAATACAATGTTTGACCTTATGCACGATCTTAAAGCTATGGGAATGCAAAATGCACTCATCAATCGTTCACGACGCCCTGTATCCAAACGTTTTTTTCTCCGCGCAGCTGAAATCTATGCACAACGATTTAGTGATCCTGATGGACGTATTCGTGCACATTTTTCTTTCATCTGGCTCTCTGGTTGGGCTCCTCATCCCAATCAACAAAAACCCTTACAACCTGGTTCAGCGCAAATATCTCTTACAGATGTTTTACAACCCCAAAAAACATAACCTAAAATCATTTTTTAAAAATACTTTTATCTGTTGTCTGTAACATTTGACTGGTGATCGTTCCAGCTATCATTGAATCGCTCACGTTTAGAGCGGTCCGTCCCATATCAATTAGCGGTTCGATAGAGATAAGTACAGCAACCAAAGTAACAGGAAGCCCCATAATTGGTAACACAATCAATGCAGCGAAAATAGCGCCTCCCCCTACACCAGCAACACCAATAGAACTCAATGTCACAACCCCAATAAGCGTAGCAATCCAAGTAGGATCAAGAGGGTTAATACCCATAGATGGTGCAATCATGGTCGCAAGCATCGCTGGATAAAGACCAGCACAACCATTTTGTCCAATTGTTGCCCCAAAAGAAGCTGCAAAACTCGCAATGGGTTGTGGTACACCTATCCACTGTGTTTGCGCTTCAATATTCAAAGGAATACTTGCAGCACTTGAACGACTGCTAAAAGCAAATGTTAAAACAGGTAAAACCTTTTTGAAAAAACGAAAGGGATTAACCCCAGAAATACCAAGCAATACACCATGAATTCCAAAAATTAAAATAATACCGACATAAGAGGCAATGACAAAAACCAGTAAATTTAAAATATCTGCAATACGCGATATTGCTCCTACTTTCGTCATAAGTGCAAAAATACCATAAGGCGTCAAAGCAATCACAATACGGACTAACCGCATAATCCAAGCTTGTCCCACTTGAATAAATAAAAGCGCTTTTTCTCCTTTTTCTGGCTCATCTTTCTTTAAAAGAAGAACCGCTGCACCTAAAAATGACGCAAAAATAACAACACTGATAATTGACGTACGTTTAGCTCCACTCAACTCAGCAAATGGATTTTTAGGAATCATAGACAAAATCATCTTTGGTATATTCATATCTCCAAGTTTAGAAATATGACCTTCAAGAATAGCAGAAACATTTTGCCCTTCATGCACTAAACCATCGGCTGTTAATCCAAAAAAATTAATCACAAGAACACCAACCAATGCTGAAAGAGCCGTTGTAAAAAGCAATATTGAAATTGTTATTATACTCATCTTTCCAACAGCATAAACAGAATGTAAATGAGCAACTGCTGAAACAATAGAGATAAAAACCAGTGGCATAACAATCATTTGCAACAATAAGATATAGCCCTCACCAACAATGTTAAACCATTCAACGGATTTCAATAAAGTGCTTTCACCCTCTCCATAAATAAACTGCAAAACACTTCCAAAAATCAAGCCAAGGATAAGCCCTAGCATAACACGTAGTGAAAGACTCCATTGCATTCTCTTACTTTGAGAAACAAACAATAAAAAAATAACAAATAGAAATAAATTGACGAAAAAATTAAATGTCATTGTCTATGCTCACTTACTATTGTTATGATTGACGTCAATAATCTGCATAATTCAAAATCAATGCATGATATTTAAAATTAACATAAAGCTTACTAGGCTTTTACAAAATCATTATTTTTTTAATTTATAGATTAAAAGAGAATTTTTTATCTACTAATAACTGTTTAAAGAAAATAAATAAAATTATTTTCCTATTCTTTAAATTTATGCTCTCATAAAATAGTTAAAAAAGAGAAATATAAACAACATTCATTGCATCTTAATACCGAACAATTCCAGCATATCTTATCCTATCAATATCCTTACCTCTCTCTTTTGCTATTTGAACTGAAGCGAGCTTTTCAAGAAAGGATGAATTAACAATCGAACATTCATGATTTTTCTAGAAAATACCTTTCATAGATTCTTTCTTTGCTTTCAATGAACGCTTTTTTATTTTTCGAAATTCTTTTTATAGTCATAAAAAAGACTTTGAAAGTCACAATGCCTATTGAACGGCAATACATTGATTTATAATAAATAATTTACTGTTTTGCATATAAAATGAGAGTTCCGAATAACGTAAGATTCTCTCATTTCAAACCTGTTTATGCTTGAATCAATCAAAATCATTTTCTTGCACGTCGCAAGCAGGGCTGGCGTGTAGATAAAAAATGTATAAGAAAGGAGTAGAAATACCTCTTATGAAACGTCTTAATGCAAGAGCTGTCGCAACATTGGAGGACGGAGCTTGGGCAGAAAATATAAATAATATGATTGCTTTTTATAATAGCGCAGTAAAACGTTTTAACGATACATATCTATATGCTGATCGAACAACACGTGTATGTGCCGTAGATAATTTTATCACTTTAGATATAAAGTTGTAGTTATAATGTTAAGCAAGAACTAATAAGAGGAAGGGTTTTTGAATTTGAAAAGACATGCCTCATGCAAAGTTCGTATCGTTCTTTTACACGACTATGGCTTTATTATAATCGTATCTTCAATGACGGAGTTTATCAGATACCACATGTATTCCCTATGGGGCAAGCAGTAGAAAATAGAGTCATAGAAATTACAAGCATAGGAGCACGAAGCGATTTTTCTGTGTTGATAGCTAAGAATTTACCTAATCTAGATGCAATAGATACAGGCCAATGCTTTCCACGGTATCTTTATAAAAATGTTGAATCTTCTATAACTGATCATGATGAGAAACAATCCCATTTGTTTACAAATTCAATAAAGGAAAGAAAAACATCTGGTTTACAGAGGCGTGATGCCATCACTGATAAAGGATTAGCGCATTTTAAGCTGCTTATCCTAGTGAGACCATAACTAAAGATGATCTATTCTATTACGCTTACGGATTATTACATTCAAAAGATTACCGTACTCGCTATGCTCATAATTGATGAAAAATTTATGCAAAGAATTGCCTCGTATCCCTTGTGTAAATAAGCGCTGAAGATTTCTGGATATTGTGACAACAGAGTGTGAATTTGATCACTTGCACATGAATTATGAAAGTGTGGAGCCTTATCTTGTGACCTTTTAAAAAGGGTAATTCAAAACTGACTGACATCTCTAATCCCGAAAATTTTTATTACGTGACAGAAATGAAATTCGCAAAAATTAAAAATAGTAAGGAAAAGGATAAATCTACTGTTATTTACAACAGCAATATCATCATGACAGACATCCTTCTTGAAGCTTATGAGTATATCGTTAATGGCAACCCCTCTCTTGAATGGGTTATGGAGCGTCAATGTGTAAAGACAGATAAAAAGAGTGGCATTGTTAATGATGCCAATCGCTATGCTATTGGAACCATTAGTAACCCTGCTTATCCATTAGAGTTGTTTCAAAGGATCATACTATAAGTTTAGAAACAATGAAAATTGTTAAGAAACTACCAAAATTAGAAGTGTGAGAAACCGAATAGACTTATGAGGTTAACACACCTCATAAAGGTCTCTTGTGTATTGCTTTAAAACGGCAGTCTATAACTTTAATCATCTTATTAAGTTTATTACCTACAATCTTAAAAGGATAGCTTATCATGCGTTATTCTAAAAAAGAATCTTTGCACTTTTAAATACTGTTATTTGGATTGCTTTTAAAAGATTATATCGTAATCTAAAATGATAGCTTTATTGTTTTGAAAAACTCTGTTGAAAAAGAGCTTTATGTATTCATTTTACTTATAGATTTTGAAGGTGTCTAAAATCCTAAAAATCTTCAAGAACCTCAAAACTAATAACTATAATGGTCTTAATAGCATTTTTTATGACTAGAACCTATCTTTTGAAATGGCTTTAAAGAATCACATGCTTTTCATAAGGTATATTTAATCACTCACTAAAATGATCTATTTTGTCGGTTCAATTTACTGACAGAAAACTGACAAAAGTGACAAAAGTCTATTAAAAGGGAGTTTGCTGACCTCTATAATTATCAGTCTCTCTTTAGATGTTTTTATAAAAGGCAATAAAGCGCATTATCATCTTTATCATTTATCTTATGAAAATGAAAAATGGTGCCATGACTATAAAAATATAATAGCTATAGAGCATGCGTGAAAAAAGCAAGTTTTCATAATCACAATGCAAATGAACGCGTTGGTTATAAAGAGCGCGGTGCCTATTAAAGTTGTTCAAATTAGAGCACCTTATAAACAAAATCTACAAAAATCATTAAAACCATTTAGTAAAAAACTGATACGTTATAAAGCTAAAAATACGCATAATGAGAGCGTTTATAAATATTATTAATGTTATAGATAATAAATAACGCAATTGTTTAATGAATTACACAATATATCTTTAAAAGACATAATAAAAAATAATCAAGTAATAAGCATATAAACAATATTTACACATAATATATTTAAAATATATAAAATTGTAAAATATTTATTTACAATAAATACGTATCGTATTACATAAATTCTAGATATATTAGTGTATATGTTACGAAAAAGCCTTTTCCATACCTTTAAAATACTGATTGTCTTTTATGCTTTTGTTAGTATATGAGTACTTTGTTGGGTGTAGCTATGCCATACAATACCCTTTTATGGGAAATGCAACGCCACTGGTAATCTACATATCATTCCATATAATTTGAAACACAATACCAACAAAAATATCACATATACCATTGATATAACCAAATTAAATGATATCAACCGTCGTAATAGCCCCTATTCAATACCGGCCTATTTATCGAAGATAAGGAGTTAAATCACTCATGAAACGTACCGTAACATTTATTGTTTTATCTTCTCTATTGATCGTTTTGTTTGCTGTATTAATATCACTTGGATATACCAAAGTGAATGATCTCTATCCGTACAACGAACTTTATCAGTCATACCTCAAATGACAACTATAGAAATTCAGAATATCGCTAAAAAGAGGAAATAGCAAAAGAATAAATTATCTGTATAGAGAAAATGATCTCCTGTAATTTTCCTACCCGTTTTAAAAATACATCTATTGCCTTCATGATGACTGTATAACTATATCGTATAATGGTAAAAAAAGGTATAAAAGCCCCTTGAGATCTGGCTACTAAAAAATGGAAGAAGAAAAATTTAAAAGCGCACTAGATATGTTTAGCTAACAAAAAAGTTTTTGTTGCCCGTCTCTGCAAAAACTGAAATTTTTTATTTTTATTCCATACTTTACTCTTGTAACAAAAGAATAACACATATTGATATAATATAATCAAATACATGGAGTGAGAATAATAAGACATAAAAAATATTCATATTAGCAACATAATTTCAAGAAATTACCTATTAAAAATGATCTTTGGCATATCTCCTCCTTTAAACGAAAATTATATTTTTTAATCCCTTTTAAAAGTGAAAAATATTATTTTCAGACCTATTCATAAGTGGGATGAGCTATGTGAATAAAAAATGTTTGATAATAGGCTTAAGTATATCTTTTATGAGCTATCTTTAGCACAAAGGTACAACATTAAGATTACGGAAATATCGTGATATTATTGGGTATAAAAATCACACTGCCCAAGAGATTTTTGTATTGTACCCTTTATGAGAAATATTAAAAGAAAGGCAGGATATGCTCTCTAGAGCAAATGAGTGAATGAGCCACCACGGTGATATGCATTTTTTAAAAAGTAAGAAGTCTCTTTTCTTCAAATTTAATAGGCACATTCTAAAAATAAAGGTTCTACAGATTCATTCCAAATAGAATAGTAGTGAGACAAAAATTTTTCAGCATCTGTTTGTCCCATTGCAACAACCTCTTCTAAAGGATTAAGAAAATTTGTTTCATCAAAACCATTCGTATCATACTGTTTGCGATTTTTTAAGCCTTTGCGGGCAATAGCAAGAGCTTGTCGTGCTAACTCTAAAAGAATAGTTTGACGAAAAGGAGTTCTTAACCCTTCTTTAGGAACGCGTTGGCGCACATCTAAAACTTCTTCAAAACACCAATCTTTTGTCAAAGCTTCAGCCTCATTAAGTGCTTCCCTATCATAAAGAAGCCCGACCCAAAAAGCCGACAACGCACAAATGCGCTTCCAAGAACCGCAATCAGCTCCTCTCATTTCTAAAAATCTTTTTAAGCGGACTTCAGGAAATAACGTCGATAAGTGATTAATCCAATCTCCCATGTTTGGAATTGAATTTGCAACTTGTCCTTTTAATGCTCCATTCATAAACTGACGAAATGTTATATGTGTACAATCATAATAACGACCATCCCGCACAACAAAATACATTGGAACATCAAGAGCCCATTCAACATAATCAGCAAAACCAAAACGCTCAGAAAATATAAAGGGAAGAACGCCTGCCCTCTGATTATCCGTATTACGCCAAATTTCAGAACGCCACGACAAAAAGCCATTTGGGCGTCCTTCTGTAAAAGGTGAACTTGCAAATAATGCTGTTGCAATGGACTGTAATTTCATGGACACTTGCATTTTTCGCCGCATATCACTTTCAGATGAAAAGTCAAGATTAACCTGAACTGTTGATGTGCGATACATCATATTAAGACCATTATGCCCCACTTTAGGCATATAATCAGTCATAATCTGGTAACGTGATTTAGGCATTCGTGGCGTTTCAGCTAAAGTCCACTTTGGACTAGCTCCAAGACCTAGAAAACCTATACCCAATGGTTCTGCAATTTTTTTGAGAAGAGTTAAATGCTCCATCAACTCGTGATATGTATGGCCTACTGATTTTAATGGTGCACCAGATAATTCAAATTGTCCTCCAGGTTCCAAAGAAATGGCTCCCTGATTAACTGATCCTACGAGCCCAATAATATTCTCGTCATCTAAAATAGGTTTCCATCCTAAGGCGCTTTGCATCCTCTCTAAAAGCGCTCGGATTCCCCTCTCTCCTTCATATGGAACAGGGTGAAAACCATCTTTATAAAACGGAAATTTTTCATGTTCTGTACCAATACGCCAATCATCTTCTGCTTTATACCCCCCTTGGAAATAACTAACCAAGGAATCTAAGTTATAAATTTCACTTTCATCAGTTATATCAAGCGCCATAACTTATCGTATCCTATCATTGGTATCATCATCTTAAATGAATTGTTTAGAATGATTTTACAGATTTCTCAATCCATTGCCCAATCCCCCACGGTAGCATTAAGAAGAGCCAAAGCAGCAACAGCGGCAGTGTCAGCGCGTAAAATACGCGGACCTAATGATATTGGAACCACAAAAGGATGTTTTTTTAAAAAGCTCCGCTCTTCTTCACTAAAGCCACCTTCCGGTCCAATAAGAATACCAGGTGTTGTAACGTCACGCTTTTTAAAAGAAGGTAATGGATTATGCGATTTATGCTCTTCATCACAAAAGAATAAAGGCTGTGTCTCATCCCATCGTGCTAAAAGTTCTGCTAATGATAGAGCAGATACGCATTCAGGGAGAGATAAAATGCCACACTGTTCAGAAGCTTCAATAACATTGGCTTCCATACGCGCCATATTGATACGCGTAACCTGCGTATGATGCGTTATAACAGGCTGCAAAATCGATACCCCCATTTCAACAGCTTTCTGCACCATATAATCCAACCGCGCGTTTTTGAGTGGAGCAAAACAATAAATAAGATTGGAATGCGTCGTTTGTAATCTTTCTTGATGGATAAGCTGAACCACAACAAATTTCTTCTTAACAATGATAAGTTTAGCAAGCCACTCACCATCCTGTCCATTAAAAAGTAAAATTTCTGCTCCTTCTTTCATACGCAAAACATGCACAAGATAAGAAGCTTGTGCCCCCTCTATCTTTATTTCTTCATTCAAAGCCAATGTCTGCCGTATAAATAATCTTTTAAGTTTATAATTTATGCGCATAAAAATTTTGCCAATGCTCACTATCATCATCGAGAAAATAAAGAAAAATATATAGCAAAAAGAAAAAATTATATCTATAGAACTATAATATATTAAAGAATTATAGAGTTTTTTTAGCTTTATGAGATAATAATAGGAACTTATAGATCCTTAAGTGATTCTACTTTCATAAAAGTTTAAATAATGCACCATTCATCTTTGCATTCAGTCATTGATGCATCCGTGGAGGAAAAATATGTCTGCTAAAAAAGCTACAATTATTACGATTACAACCCTCTTAGCCTTTATTTTGATTACAGTGGGAATTGGTTCTGTTGGAGCAGATGGGAAGCATACAATTACCAAAGATGGTTATGGTATTTCTTCTGGGATTCAGTAAGCACTAGCCGACATCCCCCTTAAAAATTTAATGTTTTTTAGAAACTTTTATAAGATTTACATCAATATTATGAATTTCTTGTATTTGAAAGATTCCATAAGAAGGATTTTTATTCCTCTCTTCAATCATTTATCTATATCAACCACACTTATGACGGAGAGAACGATTTTTACTGCTTCACCACGAACGGATTTAAAATGAGAAAATCTTCCGATAGAGTGGGACCTCTGATTTAAATTAAAAGACAATTTTAAGTTGCAAAAAGACGAATTACTATTATAAGATAGAGTGCTATATAGATAAAAAACAATTCTCAATCTGCGTCAATGTCTTTTGTAACCCAAAAATTACCATGGTTTTGCCCTTTAGAGCTTAGAGAAAATGTAAAAGGCCATGCAAGGCTATTAGCGAGACATTGGACATCTTTACATAAAGTTTCTGATCTATAGTTTTTGCGTAGTTGTGCCTGTAATATCAATTCATTCTGCTTCCCTTGCGCGATATCAGTTGCAACGGTTCCTTGAATGGATAAGCTCAAGTCTGCTGTACGCATTAATGACTCTGTCACCTTCATCATACCTTCTGAAAAGCTTGTCTGAATATCCCAGTGATCAAATGTTGTTGAAAAAGTATCATTAGTCATTAAAAGAAATTGTTGTTTATTTAAAAGTCTTGTTTGTAATTCATTCAAATCATATCCTAAGAGCCGACCAGAAGACATCTTCAGTGTTAATTCACCCTGCATTTGCGTAAAAATTTCTCGCCAAGAATCAGCAAGTGTTCGTATCGTTGCAGTAAAATTCGTTTTGCTTTGTATAAATGGAATAAATCCCAAGGTTTCTAAAGTCTCCTGCATATCAATAGAAGCACCTGAAATATTTCCTCCTATACGCACTTTCTGTCCAGCTGGCGTAACTTCAATATTACTTTGCACGGATCCACCAAAAATATTCGCATGTCCAAGATCAAAAATACCATGCCCATTTCTTATTTGTATTGCAGCAGCTAAATTTGTGAGGGAAATATTTCCTATTTTAGCTTGTGGCGCAGAAAGTCGTATATCCACGCCAATACGATCAAAAAATGTCATATCAAAGAAGGAATTTTTCTTTTTACCTGAAAAAAACATTGAACCCAAGAGGCGAAGATCTAGTTTATCAAAGGCTAACGAGCCCATAACATTTGGTACATAATCTTGAAAATCGAGTTTTAAAGCTCCTCGCGCATTGGCTTTCCCCATCGTAAATGTAACATTGTTCATTTGAATATGCATTGGCTGCGCTAAAAAATGAGATTCCCATACAATGGGTATTTTAAATTTATGTCCCCAAAACTGATTTCCACCAACCCAAGACAATGTCTGATTCCATCCCGGAGAACGCATCGATACTTTTCCGTCAAAAATATAATATTCAGATAACCGAGCCTTTCCTGTAAAAGTTATTCCCCCACGTACAGAATTGAGACTTGCCCTAATATGACTTTTTCCTCCTGCAAGAAGCGGCAATGCTTGAGAAGCATCAATTGATAACTTTGTAAATTCTCCGCGCCAACGCGCATCTGCACGTAACCGTACTTCCTGAGTCGATTCCGGCCAATCTAAAGTCGCATTTAATCCTGTTATTTTTTCTGCCATCCCCGAAAAACTATCGTGATACACAAGAACACCATTTTTAATGACAATCCGCCCAAAAGGTTGTTTTAAAAGGTGCTCTATCTCTGGATGTTCAGGATTATGTTTTAATATTTCACGCGTATTGCGTATTGCCAACCCTAATGCACCTTGTGAGCGAGAAAACCGATCAAAAAAATCTGCTATTGTTTTAACAGGCTTTTCCATAACAAATTGAGGACGCATAATCCGCGTCTCTGAAAAAGAAACATGTCCCCAAAGAAGATCGACGACAGAAAGATCAACTTCTATTGATTCAGCTTCCATTAATGGCGCAACATCATCCATTTTTGATGTTAAAGTAACGCCAGAAAGAAATGCTTTAGGATAAGGAAAAAGATGTAACCGCGGTGGATCACGCAATTGCACATTGTAACCGGTCCATGCACTCAAATCCTGCGCTAAACGAATACGAATCGCATCTGTAGAGATAAGATAAGGTAAAACGAGAATCCCCACTCCAAATAAAAAGATAATTGTAATAAAAATTCCGCTCAAAAATTTTATTATTCTGATGCGCACAATATCCCTCTATATTTATCCCCCTATAACAGATTAAAAACAAACTTAAATGATCATAAAAAGTTTTTATAACCCTATAATTCACTATATCCACTTTGTACCTTCATTATTTTTGTTCTTTATCCAAAATTTATTCAAACAGCAATGTTGCTGCTTCTTTATAAAGCAATTATTTAAAAGTCTTCAAAACTATAAATCCACAACATTATAAAACCATTCTTACTGTTCTCATATGAATATTGCTATAAAACTCTATCGTATTATTAGAAAATGCTTTACAAAAAAACAAACAGCCTTACCGAAAGGATCTCTGAATGAATAATATTATCGATGGAAAAAAACTTGCTGAAGAGATTATTGCGAAAGTTAAGGCCGAAACAATAAAGCTCCGCCATCACTATAATATACAACCTAGTATCGCTGTTATTATCGTTGGAGATGATCCCGCAAGTCAAGTATATGTCACCTCAAAAAATAAAAAAGCCGAAGAATGTGGATTTCTTTCAATCAAACATGTCGTTTCCAAAGAAACGCAAGAAAAAGAACTTCTTCAACTTATTGCAACATTAAATTCTGATCCAAAAATTCATGGTATTTTGGTACAGCTGCCTCTCCCTGCTCATATGAATACAAATCGCATAACACAAGCCGTTGCTTTCCAAAAAGATGTTGATGGTTTTCATTATATTAATATAGGAAAACTCGCGGCGAATGCACTTGAAGATGCGATTATTCCCTGCACACCAGCTGGTGCTATGATGATGATTGAACGACACTGTGGGCAAGATTTATCTGGACTTGATGCTGTCGTTGTTGGACGCTCTAATATTGTTGGAAAACCTATGGCTGCCCTTTTAACAGCAGCCAATGCCACTGTGACAATTGCCCATAGCCGTACCCGTGACCTTGATGATGTGTGTCGAAGCGCTGATATTCTAGTAGCAGCTGTAGGCCGCCCACAAATGATTAAAAAAGACTGGATAAAAAATGGTGCAATTGTTATTGATGTTGGTATTAACCGCGTTGCTGCACCAGAAAAAGGTATAGGGAAAACACGTCTTGTTGGTGATGTCGATTTTGAAAACGTAAAAGAAAAAGCTGCTGCGATTACCCCTGTTCCAGGAGGCGTTGGACCAATGACAATTGCCATGCTTATGGTTAATACACTCAAAGCCGCTGCGCGATCACACAATCTGCCTATACCAAAATTCTAAGAATTGTAACAATTCCTTGTATATGGTTTTATTGTACATGATTAAGCTTGTTTATTTTTGCATTTTTCATGTCATAAAAACAGATGCCCCTTGATCTGCACGATTAACGGATTGACGAAAAACATGAAAAAGTTCGCGTCCAACACCATGTTCGTTGTTTGAAAGATCAGGAGGTATGATTTTTCGCGCGTTAAATTTTGCTAAATCCTCCAAAAGAGTTAGTTTACCCTCATGAGCATCAAGAAAAACAATATCACCATCCTGCAAACGTGCAATGGGGCCATTATCCATTGCTTCCGGTGTCACATGAATGGCAGCAGGAATTTTTCCTGACGCCCCTGACATACGCCCATCGGTTATCAATGCTACCTTTTGACCGCGATCTTGTAAAACGCCTAAAATGGTCGTTAATTTATGAAGCTCTGGCATACCATTGGCTTTTGGTCCTTGATAGCGAATGACAGCGATAAAATCTTTATCATACAACACTTCAGATTTAAAAGATTTTTGTAGTTCCTCTTGATCATTAAAAACAAAGACTGGTGCTTTAATCTGCCAATACTCTGGTTTAACAGAGGAAACTTTTATAATAGCTGTTCCCAAATCTCCCGATAAAACACGAAGACCACCGTCAGGCTGAAATGGCTTTCTCCACCCTGCTAACACCTTATGATCACCACTTTCCTTGAGAGCCGCTTCACGCACCACATGACCATCAGCAGAAAGCTTTGCTTCAATTGCATAAGCAGTGAGATCTTTACCAAAAACCGTAGAAACATCTTCATGTACTAAACCTGCCTCGATAAGCTCGCGAATAATAAATCCCATCCCCCCAGCAGCATAAAAATGATTGATATCCGCTAAACCATTAGGATAAATGCGCGCTAAAAGAGGCACAGCGGATGAAATTTCTGCAATATCATGCCATGTCAATTTAATACCGCAAACAGCAGCTATAGCAATCAAATGAATCGTGTGATTGGTAGAACCTCCTGTTGCATTTAATCCTACAATGGCATTTACAAAAGAACGCTCATCAATGATCATACCAAGTGGCCTATAATGATCACCAAGATCTGTCATTTCAAGTACACGTTTCGTGGCTTCTTTTGTTAAAGCATCACGCAACGGTGTATTCGCATTAACAAAAGAAGCTCCCGGCATATGAAGCCCCATCATCTCCAGTATCACCTGATTAGAGTTAGCGGTTCCATAAAATGTACATGTTCCTGGTCCATGATAAGAACGTGCTTCTGATGCTAGAAGTGTTTGGCGATCTATTTTATTTTCCGCGTAAAGTTGACGTATCTTCGCTTTTTCATCATTACCTTGACCACTTGTCATAGGACCAGCTGGTATAAAAATTCCTGGTAAATGACCAAATGTTAGTGCACCAATCAATAAACCTGGTACAATTTTATCACACACCCCAAGATACAATGCTGCATCAAAGACATCGTGTGATAAGCTTATAGCTGTCGCCATTGCAATTACTTCACGCGAAAAAAGGGAAAGCTCCATCCCCGCATTTCCCTGCGTAACACCATCGCACATCGCGGGAACACCACCTGCAACCTGTGCAACACCACCAACCATACGTGCCGACTCTTTAATTAAGTGAGGAAATTTTTCAAAAGGTTGATGAGCTGAAAGTAAATCGTTATATGCCGTGATAATGCCAATATTCCCAACGATATTTCCCTTCAAACGCTCTTTATCTATTGCACCACAAGCAGCAAAACCATGAGCCTGATTGGCACATCCTAAAAAACTTCGTTTGGGACGATGAACTTGTGCTTTCGCAATACGATCTAAGTAAATTTCTCGTGTTGATCGAGAACGTTCATAAATCCTTCGTGTAACTGTGGCAATTGTCTTGGAAAGTGCCATATTCCCCTCCCTCTTTCATTGTTGCTTCCCCTCATTCATTGAGAGAGATTACGTTTTTATTCACCTTGTCTCTCATATTCTAATTCACTTATTTCATTATCTGCAGGCGACCAATAAACCTGCACAAGATGAGGGGAGTTACGCAAAACTGCTCGAATAGGCATTTCTATTTCAGATCCATCTTGACAAGCTTTTTCAAAACAATCGCGTTTCTGAAAACCTTCGATATGGAGAATAATACAACGAGACTGCATAATAACTGGCAAAGTTAGTGAGAGTCTTGGCTCAACAGCACTCTTAGCATGAAGGGGCAAAACAAGTGCTTGTGTTCGCAGATCAAGCGCTTGCTTTAAACGATCAGCATCAGGAAAAAAAGAAGCCGTATGTCCATCACCCCCCATTCCTAAAACAACAACATCAAAGGGTTTAGGCAAAGTATTAATACGACTCGCCGCTGAAAAAGCAGCAAGTTCAGCAGTAATCGCTTTATGATAAAGCCCTACAAAACGCGCTTTTTCGGCAAAATTTTGTAACAAATGACACCGTACCATATGCTCATTTGAACGTTCATCGTGTGTAGGAACGAAACGTTCATCGACCAAAGTGATAATGATATTTTGCCAATCAATATCCGCTTTTGACAAATAATGAAAAAACAATTCTGGTGTTTTACCACCAGACACCGCTAAAACTGCTCTCTTACGCTCAAGAACAGATACACTAAGTTCTGCGGCTACTCGATCTGCTAATGCCAAGGCTAAAGTCTGAGGGGTTTCAAAATCTAAACGGTCAATATTCATTCTATACATACTTATTGCTCTAAACTAAATTGTTCCATATACGCCCATCACGTTCCATGAGAATCGTCGAAGCAGATGGCCCCCACGAACCAGCGCTATAACTGTGAAAAGGCTGTTTTATTGCTTCCCATCCCTCAATGATTGGATCAATCCAACGCCAAGCAGCCTCAACTTCATCACGACGCATAAACAGCGTTTGATCTCCACGAATAACATCCATTAATAAACGTTCATAAGCATCAGGATTACGTTCAGAAAATGTGGAAGCAAAACTCATGTCTAATGGAATGTGACGAAACCGCATACCGCCATAACTTGGATCCTTAATCATCAACCATTGTTTTACACCTTCATCAGGTTGGAGACGAATCACAAGCCGATTAGAAAAAATTTCATCTAAATCCACATTAAAAATATTATGAGGAATCGGTTTAAAAACCACAACAATTTCAGACATTCGCGTGAACAGGCGCTTACCTGTTCGTAAATAAAAAGGCGTATTAGCCCAACGCCAGTTATCAATCTTAACCTTAAGCGCTACAAATGTTTCACTCTTACTCGCTCTTCCCAGATCATCCAAATAAGACTCTACGGATATACCATTTGATAGACCAGAAAGATACTGCCCACGTACAGTATGCTGCCCTACATTATGGACATCAAGCGGTGTTAAAGAATGTAAAATTTTAAGTTTTTCATCGCGCACAGCATTAGCACTGTTGGTAAATGGTATTTCCATCGCAACCAAACAAAGTAATTGTAGCATATGGTTTTGAACCATATCGCGTAGAGCACCAGTGCTTTCATAATATTCTGTACGCCCCTCTAACCCTAAAGATTCAGCAACGGTTATTTGAACATGATCAATATAGTTGGAGTTCCATAGCGGTTCATAAAGTGTATTAACAAACCGCAATGCCATTAAGTTTTGAACAGTTTCCTTCCCAAGATAATGATCAATACGAAAGATCTGCTCTTCATTAAAGGCGCTTGCAAATGCATCATTAAGTGAAACAGCTGTTTTTACATCGCGACCAATTGGTTTTTCAATGATAATCCGTGTTTGTGGTGTCACCAAATCATTTTTTCCCAACTTCATCGCAATATCAGCAAAAAGTGACGAACTAACAGCCAAATAAAAAGCTCGAATATTCGCTGAATCTTGTGACAGAAGGAGAGCTAAATCCTCCCACCCTCGATTTGAGGAAACATCAACAGAAACATAGCTTAAACGTGCAAGAAAACGATTGAGTTCTGTTGAATTGAGATCTTTTGGATGGATATGTTTTTCTAAAGAAGTGCGGACAAAATTTTGATATTCTTCATGACTTAAGGAAGTGCGAGAAGCCCCAATAATACGTGTTGGCTCACTGAATTGACCAACACACTGACAATGATACAAGGCCGGCAAAAGCTTGCGCGACGCCAAGTCACCATTGCCACCAAAAACAATACAATCAAAGGAAGAAACTGGAATAATTTTACGCACCATGAACTTGTTTATTTTTCTATTCGATTATGAAATCCCATATCACTTATAAAAGCTTCCATTATTAAAGCAGACAGATACTAAATAAGCCATTAATTTTCTTCATTTCAAGCAATGTTTCCATTAAAGGCGATCCATTAAAGAAAACCAACGCATTGCTAAAAATATAAGCGGATAACGCAAAACTCCTCCCCCCGGAAAAGATGAAATCTTTAAGTCTTGGAAATAGGAAAAACGTTCATATTTTCCAGTCAACCATTCTGCGTATAATTTTCCTATGAAAGGAGCCAGCATAACGCCATGCCCTGAATAACCACCACAATAAGTCATCCTTGAGAAAAGTTGTCGAACATAGGGCATGCGCTCAACTGTGATGGCAACCGTTGCTCCCCAACAATGGCTTAAATTGATAGAATGTAATTGAGGATAAATTTCAGCAATTTGCCGTTTTATACGTTCATCTAAATTCAAAGGATGTTTATTATCATAACTTTCTACGCCACCAAATAAGAGACGATTATCAATGCTTTTGCGAAAATAGCGAACCATAAAACGGGAATCATCAACCGATTCCCCGCCTGCGAGAATTGAACTGTGCTTTGGTAATGGGTCCGTTGCTCCAATATAAGAACGAATAGAAACAATATTTTTTTCAATAAAACGCTCCAGACCAAGTTTATACCCATTTGTTGCAAGTAAAACATGCTCTGCTGTTACACTGCCTTTTTCTGTTATCACTTTCCAATGGGCTCCCTTGCGCTTTACTGTCGTTACTTGTGACTTCTCATAAAGCTTAGCACCAGCATCTTTAGCTTTTTTTGCCAATCCAATAATCAATTTTAAGGGATTTATATGGCCGGTATCCGCATCATAAATACCACCACAATAAAAAGACGATCCAAGTCGCCTAGATGTTTCTGCCCTATCCATAAAAGTAAGCGCATGATAGCCATAACGCTGCATCGCCTCAACATGCCGTTGATAAGAGAGAAGCTCACGCCTTTTATGTGTCACAGAAAGCTGTCCTCCTATCAAATCACACGAACAATTAGGCATCGCGCATAAAGATAAAATATCTCTTTTAGCTTCTTCTGCTAAATCAAACAGAGCCTTACTTCGCTTAAAACCATACTTTTTTTCTAATGTTTCTACCCATTGCCGTTGCCCTGTTCCCAGCTGTCCACCATTGCGCCCTGAAGCACCATCACCAAAACGTGATGCTTCAAATAAAACAACATCTACTCCAGCCTTGACTAAATGATAAGCAGCCGACAAACCCGTAAATCCGCCACCAATAATGACCACATCACACTGTCTGTTTTCACAAAAAGAAGGATAAGAGGGACGTTCTTTTAAAGTATCTTCATACCAAGAAATTCCTGGAGAAATTGAATTATAATCAATCATCGTCATAAAATTTAAACATTCAGCAGAAGATATTCACGCTCCCACGGACTAATTACTTCCATGAAAGTTTCAAACTCTTGTCGTTTGATTGCAGCATAAGTACTGACAAACACATCCCCTAAAATAGCACGTATCGCTGTATCTTGTTCAAACAAATTGACTGCCTCAATGAGTCCACGCGGTAACTCAATATTATCAGCGTTTACATTATTTGTTGCTGGCTCATCCGGCTCAATTTTTTGTTGCAAACCAATAAGACCACACGCTAGAGAAGCTGCAAGGGCTAAATAAGGATTCGCATCTGATGAAGGAAGTCTATTCTCAACACGCCGCGCTTGAGGAGCAGAACGGGGAACTCGAAAAGCTGTAGTACGGTTATCATATCCCCATCGCAAATTAACAGGAGCCGAATTATCAGGGACAAGACGTCGATAAGAATTCACATAAGGCGCAAGCATCACAAGTACCCCTGGCATATGTTTTTGCAATCCACCAATAAAATGGCGAAAACAGATACTTTCTTCACCATTTTCCTGTGTAAAAATATTCATACCGGTTTTCTTATCAACAACCGATTGGTGAATATGCATAGCAGAACTCGGCTGCCCTTGAATAGGTTTTGCCATAAAAGTTGCATACATATTATGTTTTAGAGCTGCTTCACGAATTGTTCGTTTGAACATAAAAACTTGATCCGCTAATTCAATAGGATCACCATGACGTAAGTTAATTTCAAACTGACCTGCTCCTTCTTCATGAATGAGGGTATCAATTTCCAATCCTTGTGCCTCTGAAAATTGATAAATATCATCAATCAAATCATCAAACTCATTAACACCAGCAATGGAATACCCCTGTCCACCACCAATTGAACGCCCAGAACGACCAACCGGTGGAACTAACGGATAATCAGGATCGGGATTTTTTTGTACCAAATAAAACTCAATTTCTGGTGAAACAACAGGGCTTAAACCCATTTTTGTGTAAGAATGAACCACCGTTCGTAAAACATTGCGTGGTGTGTAATCCACAACCTGACCATTTTGATACACAAGATCACAAATCACCTGTGCTGTGGGAGCATCTTCCCATGGAACAATGCTTAACGTAGAAAGATCAGGCTCAAGGCGTAAATCACCATCTGCTTTAGGATATTCAAAACCATGACCATCTTCAGGATAATCCCCTGAAATTGTTGCCATAAAAACTGCTGAAGGCAATGCTAATGATGTTTCCGATGTAAATTTTTTAGAAAGCATCATCTTGCCCCGTGGTACCCCTGCTTGATCAGGCGTAATACATTCAATATCCTCTACCTTACGGAAAGCAAGCCATTGTGAAACTTGTTCCCAATTGTGCACACCACGTAAACTTTTGAGAAAAAGAGAGACAGGTTTAAAATTTTTACTTTTCGTTTGTTTACCATTTTTTATAGCCATAACATACCAACTTTACAAACAATCAAGCTCTATTCTTATAGTATCAGCCCCTGCATAAACGACACGAAAAAAATTTATCAACTGATATTTTTAAAGAATACTATAAGATCCATCAAGGTAAAAGAACTTTACGCTCAACAAGCTATCCTATCAACCATAGTTGAAAAAATTGATATTGCACGCGATACATCGGTACGAACCTTCTCCTTAATATAAAACAGCGAGAAATACCATGGTGGACGTAACCTAATTCCGATTCAAATAATCATATATAAGCAAACATTGGCGAGAATAATAAAGGCGAGATATTTAATTTCCTTTTGGTTGTAGCAATGCTTCATATTAAAAGAAAAGTTTCTTTTCTTTTAATATGAAGCAAGTTTTGTAACTCTATTGTTATCCACATAGAAGTAAACACCCTAGGATGGTGAGTAGCCTTTACAGCTAGTGCTTACAAACACTCACCCCGCCGTAATATACGTAAATGTATTTTCAGGATAAGATATACGCTCAACATTTCCGACATGAAACTTAACCATCCCCTGCATAACAGAGCTATCAACCTTGTTCTGAGCGGATACCTATAGACTCTGCACTTATATCAATTCCCACCGCTTGACATTGCACTTCGCACACAATATTTAGAGCTGAAAATACAGTAGATAGGATTTTTTGCTAATTGCGCCATGCGGGATCCAACATTTGATAGTCTCCAGCTCACCAGGAGGTGTGTTATTTATATCTAAAAAGCCAAAAAATCAGGATATGAGAACACAATAATATCAATTTCCTTTGAACTAACGTCCTTCATCGTCGATCTTCCACCATCGTAAAATCTTTTTTGTATCAGTTGCTTTCACATACTTTGACTTATGATCTAGTAATACTATGCAGATTGAGTACACATCCCCAGAGCCCAGATTGTAATTAAGTTCGTACCATTCTGCTCTTTTATAGAGCTAATATTTGAAAATAAATAACCATAATCTTCAGATATAATACGCCTAGGTTCAATAATTACTGTAAGCTTATGTAAATCACAACCCAATTGTGATAATGCCTCATAAATTTTACGAAAGTATTCGTCATTAACCGTTACGGCATCGCAGAACGCTGTGGAAGTCGGATATCCCCCCTAGACTGATAAAACTTTTTTGATCCTTCAATGCGTAAATATCCTTTCCAGCCTTAGTTAAGGTGGATACTATTAACTCAGTCGAATTCAAATTAGAGCACACATGCAAAGGCACCCCATTAAGCCTAATCCTATTGGATTCTAGCAAAGATAATGCGGCACGTAACTCCACCGCAGTCATACCAAAACGCGATCTATCCCCGTTTGCCAGTACATGGCACAATCTCAATGAGATTTTAGGCAATATGTCAAAATGGCGGGCAAGAGCGATGATGTCATGTAATTGGATAATATTATCACACTGGACATTTATATGTTTTCTAATAGATCATTCTATCTCTTCTCGAAGTTTTACAGGGAGATTAAAAAATATATCTCTACCTTTAAAACCATCTTTTTGCGCTAATGATATTTCATAATCAGACACAAATTCCAAGTCCCAGCAACATAACAATGATGCCCCGCACGTCCATTAAAATACCCTGCTTTTTCTCGCCCTAGGCATTCATAGCCCGCCCACGTAAAACAGGATACCAATTACAATATCAGACCATAAGGCTGCAAGAGAACGTTCTTTTATATTTTTATCTTTACTTTGCCTCTTAAACAAGCTAGCCTGTTCATATAATAAGTTATATGTATAATACATATAACTTCTACAAAAGGAGGATTCATTATGTTCCGTGAAAATCTTTGGTAATACACTCGGGTGATTGGGTCACCAGTCGCCCGTCAATAATATAGTGCAAGTTAAGAAATTGGGGGAGGTAAGCTATGCAACTCGTGGATCATCCTTTTGTGAAGTTCGATCAACTCAAGCCGATTTACAACTTCACGTATCCGTTATTTCGCACTATTTCAAATGAATTTTACGATTACCTAGACTTTAATAAACTAGCGCAAAGTAAGCAGATTCCACAAGCGCGTACCATTTCTCTTTATTTGCATATTCCCTTTTGCGAAACCATCTGTTCCTTCTGTCCCTTTCAGAAAGGGGCCTACAAGCACGTTAAGCAAATCGAATCTTATATGTCAGCGCTTACCACAGAGATCAGAACCAAAGGAAATTTCATTCGCTCGCTTAGAGGGCCCATCCGCAGCATCTATATAGGGGGCGGCACACCGTCGCTTTTGTCCGCAGATAATATCCGACACATCGGAAAAGTATTGCATGGCGAATTTGAGCTCTCTTCCTTAACCGAGTTTACACTGGAAAGCGAACCGAAGAGCATCACACGTGATAAACTTTATGCTGCCCGTGAGATCGGCGTTAACCGGATCAGCTTCGGTATACAGAGTTTCATTGAGCGTTTCCGATCATTGTTTAACCTCACCTCAACACGTGAACAAATCAACAATACCGTGGCTTGGTCACAAGAGATCATTGGACATGTCGGTTTCGACCTACTATATGGCATGCACAGCCAGCAAACTGAAGAACTATTATACGATTTGAAGCAAGCCAGCGAGCTTCATCCTGAAACCATCAACCTCTATGCAATCAACAATCTGGCTATCACGTCGCAACTGCATAAGTCTTACGCACAAAAAGGGCTAAAGCCATCCAGCCTACAACATCGACAGATGCTTCGCTTATTTAGCGACATCGTTATGCGCAGCTGCGGCTATGCGCCGTGTAATGGACATTCCTATATCAAAATTGCCAATAACACTCCTCTAACGCTCGCTAAAACGAGTTCAGCTAATTATTTCCGCTATCACAAATATTTGCATGGTTATCATGACGATTATGTGGTTGGCTTCGGGGCGTCAGCAATGTCGATTCTCGGCTCACTCGTCACACGAGCCAATCCTAGTCGAAGCGGATACATTACCGACATACAACTTAAAGGCAAATCCAAAGTATACTACAATTGGGTATCAGCGGAGCAACAAGCCTCCAAGGCTTTGTGTATGAGGCTACCTTATAACGGTTATGCCAAAAAAGAAAGAATTGACTGGACCGCACTCCCCTCTTTCGTTTACAATAACCTACAACAGCTCATAGGCGCAGATCTCGTCGCAGAAAGTGATAACGATCTCCAGCTGACTCAGCGTGGTTGGCAATGGTATTCCAACCTTATGTATTTTCTTCTACCTCAGGCAGATAGGAATATCTTGGACGGCTATGTCTCAAACATGCTGAATACAACCGCCGTACTTGATGGACCAGCGGAAACCTGTGTGGCATCTTAAGGAGAAAAGAATGTTCACTCTTTTTGCCAATAAGAACATACGCTATTTTTGCCTAACCGTTAGTCTGCTCGCCTTACTCAGCGGTGCTTTGCGTACTGCAATCCCGCTATTAGCAAGACAATCTGGATATGGCGTAGTCGGAGTAAGTTGGGCGCAAGGTCTCTTCTCATTAGCGTGGCCAATTTTCGGCATCCTTGCAGGCGCTTTACTTGATCGCTGCGACAAAATAAAACTTGCCACCTCGGCTCTCCTCATCTTCATGCTACTGCATATTGTACTGTTCGTACTGCTCATGATACAGATTGCTCCAGCCGAACAAATTTTCTTCTATGCAACCATTGCTGGATTCATCGTCGTTTCTGCCGAAGCTTATATAATGACGATTCCACCACTTATCATGGAGGGAGAGCGATTGATGACCTTCTACTCAATTGTCTTGTTTTTAGATTTCGGGGTCTCCTATTTTCTTGCCCCTGTCATAACAAGCAGCATTTTAGCGCATAGCACACTGCTATTTCTTGGCCTGTTAATCGTGCTTTTTATCACATTGATTTTTACCGCTCGCCGTGCTGTTCCGACATCGCCAACACCTGATAAAGAAAACATCACTTTTCGTTATATCATTGCCGGCTTTCGTTTCATTTTTTCAAATCGGCATCTTACCTCCCTTACATTACTCACATTCTTTCTATCGGTGGTATTTGGAGCATTCCTAACCTCGTTCATCTTCTTCGTTACCGACGGTCGGTATCTGGGCCTACATAGCAGCCAATATGGCGTGATGTTTGCAGCCTACGCGCTTGGTACAATGGCAGGTGCCCTATTTGCGCCACGTATACGCTATGCACCGGTGCGCCTAGCTGTTCTCACTGACGGTTTAGGGACGGTTATCTTGCTGCTGGTTCCAGCCTTTTCAAAAAGTGCTGTCGTTGTATGGGGCGTCACCTTTATTGCTGGCGTTGGAGCAAGCTTATGGTTTATTGGTGTTACCGCCTTCAGGCAGCGCCTCACACCAAAGCAACTTCTCGGGCGAGCTAATTCTGCTTTTCGGGTGATCGGCTATGCTGGAATGCCGGTCGGAAGCTTTTTGGTCGGCGTCCTTGGTTCTTTTATATCATTGCAGTTTGCTGCCGCCTTTATCGCTGGACTACTATTGGTGGCTATCGCGATAACGCTTCCGTTTCTTTGGCAGGCTGATCATATAGACACACCCAACCCTGCCACGAGGTAACAGCTTCCTTTTAAAAAAGACACGGTCAAAAAAGGCACACATACCCTATTACGCAATCGATTGACCTGTTCTTTGGACGAGGAAATTATAACCGTAATGACTGATAGAGCCAGAGGCAATAATGGAAGCAGCTAAACAAGCGTTAAAGGCAAAATAGCCCCTTTTACGTTGCATTGGGCGATGATCTCAACGCCTATATGAAGGATGCAGAGAGCTTATAGCGTACAGAGCGCAATTCTTAACTAAAAACTCCGCCCTAGCAATGCCCACTTATACTCCAGTTAATCCGTCACCCGCTGGACATCAAATGCCTCACCCCTTTACTACTCCTCAAAATACATTTTACTGCACTTACGCGCCGTATTCTTCCTTTGGAATTAAAAGAGCAGCCCTCCTTTCCTAATTTAAGATCTCTGTCTACACAACGCAGCAACAGATGCGACTATATATGCAATCACGCCTTAGGACCTGCATAGTAGAAAGCTTAGTTCAAGAGATTCATAAAGCCTATATCCCAATAAATTTACCACCCAATCCACCTTTTAAAAGGGCGGCTTTATATAAACCGTTAGAGCAAGCTATGAAATCCTTAGGTGTATTAGAAATAATTGGCAGTTTTTACCTCAGACCAATGTTGATTGACTTTTACTCGTGCATATACGCAAGCGGTGCTACTCTTTTCTCAGATAGAAAGGACATAATCGTTAGCATCTGACCTATTATTGTTTGAAAATAAAGAAAAGTATCAGTGCAACTGATGATATTGAAGAGCTATCTCATTATGTGGCTGTACTTAATTACGGCATTGGGAAGCTAGACACGCAATCACCCATTTCTGCGCGCCTTCTGCATGATATTCGTAAGATTTTATTACGCGGTAAACGCGGTACATCCAAAAGCCTTGGCGAATTTCGCAAAGCACAAAATTAGCTTGGCGGTACGCAACTAAAGACAGCGTCATTCGTGCCGCCCACTCCTACCACAGCCCCCCACTCTCTCTACCACCATCCCCCGCTTAGAATCGCGCCCACTCATCACCGGTGCCTCGTTAAACACCACACCAGTATCAAGGGCGGTAAAATGCGCCTTGCCACATTTAATCTTCAGCATTTCTTTAAGACGCAAATCAAACTCGCTATTCGTTCCTTTTGTTTCCAGTACAAAATAAAGCTTTTGCGCGCCATCTCACTCTAAAACACCCCCAAATCCGGCGTGTAAGAGCCTATGAGCGTCACGATTTTAAAGCTCCTTGGCAATTTAAAAAATAATTTTACTTCGGAGGCATTATCATTAATTTTGCGCAAATTCTTTCTCAATATTACTCTTATAAACCACATGATCATATACACTCTTCTCACTCACCAGAGCTGTACGCTCTAAATTCACCAAAAGTTAGCTACTTGCAAAACATTCTTGCACACTATAGTCTTGGCCAGCTAGTTTTAAATATTTAATACCAGCAATAGTAAGATTGACATACGCTTTATCGAGGATTTCCTCCGCGCACTCTAAAAAAGCTTGCGTTTTTTTGCAAAATCTAATACGCGCCCACTATTTAACAAAACATCAATATCACAAGCTTCTTGATATGCTCGTTCGCGATATTTCTGGCTAATAGCAGCACAATCATTTGGCGCATTCAAATCGATAAGCATCTCTACTAAAAACGATGGACAGCTATTAATTTCGACTAAATCCATATAAGATGACCCACACACTATTTTTTCCTGTGTCTTTATGTAAGTCACAGGCAAGTCCCTGTTCAACTGTATCTTCACTTTCAAACCTCCTCGTCTTTTATTAACTTTTTATCAGTACAAAGCCAGGCCAAATTAAGCGGGATAATTAAACATATACAAAGCAAGGTGAAACAAAAAGCAGCCTCTATACAAACATTGTTTGCCAACAAACCAATCAGCACAAGCGCTAAAATACCAAAAATACGTGCAAGAAAACTAACAATGGATAAAATCGTATTTGCATTCTTTTGTTGAATATGTTTAAAAAATTCTGCTTCAAACTGCGTCACAGGGACAGAAAAAAAACTGTGAAATACAGTGAATAAAATAATGGGGGCCCAACTGTTTGCAATGAGAAGCAGAGCAAGCATAACAACAGCACTCAGGACGAGTGAGCACAAAGTTATCGCCATAGGAGCGTATTTTTGCATAAGATATTTAATTACAAAGCGATTAAATAAGTATTTTACGAGAGTATAAGACACAAAGCACAGGCCAAGAATAAGAATTTTAGTCTTTCCTGTTGCATTGTCTAATACTCCTGTTTGTCCCAAAATAAAAGGTTGCCAAAAATGAAATATTGGCTGCAATGCGGCAACAATAAAACCACATATCAATATATAATATAACCCGATTTTTGAGGTAACTAAATAAGCAAAAGCTTCTGTTGCATGCAACAAAGAACCCGATTTTATTGGCTGACTATCCGAAACGGATGCAATACCTATCCCCGTCACCCGACTAAACAAGAATACAAGCACGAGAAACCCGAAAGAACAAAAATAATATGCCGACTGATAATTATCCATACACAAAACAATAAGAACACCTAGCGCACCAGCAACCGTATTCATGAATGCCGTTAGTTCCCGCTTATAGGCGTTTACTTGGTGGTAGATCAAACTACCCTTGTAACCACCGCCGTCGATTAAGCCTTTAATCCATGTGCTATCAGCGCCAGAACATAAAGCAAAGCCTAAAGCATAAATAATTTCTGCCGGAATTAAGACAGAAAGATTAGGCGCGTAGATACATAAAAAGAAGAAAAGCGAAAAAAAGAAACATGATAGGATAACATTTTGTTTAACGCCGATTTTATCTCCTAAAATCCCACAAGGCACTTCAAAAATACAAATAGCTACGCTAAATACAATTTGCAATAAAGCTAACTGTGTTATGCTAACGCCCATAGACAAGAAAAAAAAGCATGGAAGGAACCTGTAATCAGCCGAACCCCGCTCATTGCCGCACAGCCATAGAGCAATTTTTTAACTTCATAATTTATCGTCATTAATATATCCAAAAGCTATAAAGCTGCCAGCTTTATATATTCTAAAACCTCAATTCAGAAGGGAGCTTCGAGCAGCCATTTTCTGCCCACTTGCTCGGGCTTTGAGCGCAGTAACATCACCCCGCTTAATTTGATTTTTTCAGTTGTTTATACATATTTTTAGTTTTCATAACTTTACCTCCTATATTAGAAGTGTGGATTATAGCTACTTTGTAGCTACCTTTTGTCGATTTATTATCTTGATATAAAAAGTTTGGCTGTCCTCCCCGCGCTCACGTTAAGTATTTCATGCACCAATCATTCTGCAACAACCACCGCAGCACTTGGAAACTCATGCGCCGCTTCGGGCAAAGTACGCTTATATTCACGCCAATTTGTCACCGGCTGGTCGTTAAATGCAACGCTCGTTTGCAGTGCAGCAAAATGCGCTTTGCCGCATTTAATTTTCAGCATTTCTTTAAGACGCAAATCAAACTCGCTGTTTGCCCCTTTTGTTTCCAGCACAAAGTAAAGCTTTTGTTCGCCATCCCGCTCTAAAAAGACCGCCCAATCAGGCGTATAAGAACCAATGGGAGTGGCTATTTTAAAACTTCTTGGCAGTTTAAAAAACAATCTGACTTCAGGATCATTTTCAAGACTTTGTGCAAACTCTTTCTCCACACTGCTTTCATAAACCACATGATCATACACACTCTTCTCACTCACAACAGCTGTACGCTCTAAATTTGCCACAAGTTCTTCACTGGTAAAAAGCTCTTGCACACTATATTCTTTCCCGACCAGCTTTAAATATTTAATGCCATCAATTGTAAGATTAACATGGGTTTTATTGAGTATTTCTTCTATGCGCTCTAAAAAAGCTTGTGGATTTTTCACAAACTCATGCTCACGACCACTCTTTGTCAAAATACCAATAATTGTCTTTGCGGTTAATTTCAACTTTAAGGTCAGATAATGTACAATGTTCGGCAGTGTACACAAACTATAATCAAGCGTACTCTGCTTTAATAACTGCTCTTCATAGGTCACACCAGCACTATCCAGTTTTATCTCTGCTGTCTGATAAACCAAATGCGCGGGCGCAACTGGCACCATTTTTTTCACTGCATCCACTGCTTTGGCAACAAACTCTGTACGATTAAGCTTTGCACGATAAGTGGTTTTTTTATTGATCTTCTCCCACAAGGACAAAAACTCGGGCGAAGCCACTGTTTGCTTTTTAAGCTTAACCCGCACCTCGCGCGCAGCATTACGAATAATCGGCATGGCTTGGCTCGCTTCTAGCGCCTGCAGCACAGCCTGCTTTTGCCCTTTACTAAAACGTTCACTTAAATCCAACGCCCCAGTCGCCCATTGCGCTTTTAATGTATCTGTGATTTTTCCTGCTGATGTAAGCAAGGCTTTTTCACGCAACTCAACCAATATATCAGCAGCCTCTTGCGAAGACAGAATTTTTGTTTCCGTCACAGCTGTCATATAAATCAGATCTTGCAGCGTCTCAACATTAATAAGTGCGCCTGAATCAATTTTTTTCATAATTTCTTGACGCAATTCGCGTGGCATTTCCTCCGCCCCTATAGCTTCAAATTCGCTCGCCACTAAATCTTGATTTGCTTTAACCATACCCGCCTCGTCAATCAAATCTTTTGCAACAAGCGTTTTAATAATTTTTTGTGCTTGTGGCATTTCCACTTTAGCGGCTGCATATTTTACATCTTCATAAATACGGCCAACCAACTCCTCCATCTGCAATGTACCAAATTTATAACCAATATCCGCCTCTAATTCTTTTTGCAATGTACTCACAAACTCAGCAAAGCTTTCATTCACCATGACATGCAGCACATTTATATCTTTATCTTCCACCCGCTCACCTTGTTGGTTTACACACAAACGCAAACCGCGACCAATCTTTTGCCGCGCGGTAAAATTCGATTTTTGCTCAATCAACATACACACTTGAAACACATTCGGATTATCCCAGCCTTCTCTTAATGCCGAATGCGAAAAGATAAAACGCAAGGGGCATGCAAAAGATAATAACCACTCCTTATCGCGCATAATCGTGTTATAAGTGTCATCATCAGCTTGGCTGTCGCCCTTTGTATCCTTATACACGCCTTTCTTGTCTTGCGAGAAATAACCGCCGTGTACGTTTCGAACATTTTGCGCAAACTCAGTTCGCAAGGAGGCATATTTCTTTTTCGCCAACAGCTCTTCATAACATTCTTCAAACATACGCTTATAAAGTGCTGGCTCTTCATCATTGCTACGATATTTAGCCACCTCATCAATAAAAAAAAGTGATAAAACTTTAATCCCTAAAGGCGCAAGCCGCAATTCTTTATCTAAATGTGTTTCTATAGTGCGATAAATTTGCGCGCGTTTAAGCTCTACTATATTCACATCACCAAGCGCGTGGCCAAACTTGACAATTTCAGTATCAGAAAACTCAACGGCTTCATCCCCCGCCATGCAATTGATACCCGAAACAATATAACCCCTATAAAGCTCACGCCCGCCCGTAACGCGATACAGATCATCGCCTTGTCTCACTGTAACTGTTTTGCGGCTCACAGTGCCATTCTTTCCCGCAATATCCAACTCTAAGCGCGCCTTAAAGCCATGTTTGTGTGATACGGATTTCAAGGCAATATAGGGACGGTTAAAATCTTGCTCTATCTGATTAGAAGAAACACAAATTTGCTTTACCAGTCCTTTTTGATAAGCATCAACAGGTGTTAAACGATATAAAAGATTAATCTCATCTTTATGCGTGGCACTATAGCGGAAAACACAAAGCGGGTTAAGGCTCGCAATAGCCTCCTTCGCTTTTGCTGTATTATCCACCGATTGCGGTTCATCTATGATCACAATCGGATTTGTATCTTGGATATAACGCATAGCACTTTCGCCATTCAGTCTATCTTGCGGAAGGTTGATAATATTTTCTGCTTTTTTAAATGCATCAATATTGATAATCATAATTTCAATATTGGTAGAGCTTGCAAATTGGCGAATTTGCGAAAGATCTTTTGAATTATAAATAAAATAACGATAGGGCAGATTATCAAACTCTGCTTGAAAATGCTCCCTTGTTACCTGAAGTGATTTATATACCCCTTCGCGAATAGCAACACTTGGTACGACAATAATAAATTTGGTAAAGCCATAGCGTTGATTTAACTCAAAAATCGTCTTGCTATAAACATAAGTTTTGCCTGTTCCCGTTTCCATCTCAATAGAAAACTGCTTTTGCTCTAGCGTCTTACTCGCCAAGAGTTTATTGTTCTGTTGCACCTCTTGTAAATTTGCTAATATGCTTTCATCACTAATTAATAATTGATTACCACAACCAAATTCATTTAACGCTAATTGTCCTTGTTCTGAATGCAAGAAAATAGAAGAATTCCGTCGTGGTTGGCCTTTAAATAAATCAATAACGCTTTTAACCGCATCATTTTGAAATTCTTGTTGTTTAAATTTAAGTTTCATATCGCCACCCCAATCGTCTCTCTATAGTTTAAATTTTATCAAAACTTACTTCATTGTCTTTAAAGATAAAGTCGCAATTAATAAGCGCCTCATCACTTTTAAAGGCCGCATCAAGCGCTACGATTTTTACGGGCAAATACTTTATCATCTCTTCCGCATCTTCGGGTTCAAAGGGCGGGTCTATGGCTATAATTACCAAGACATCGCCTTCGCTCTCGCCTATATAATAGAATTTTTTGCCATTGATTGGTAAAGGGTAAATTTTTAAATCCAGTGGCCAACCATATTTAAGTATGATTTCGAAGATAATATCTTGATGAGAGCGCTCGGGATTCACCCCCTGCAAAATATGATCCAAGCGCGTTTGCAATTGTTCTTTAACATCAAGTGCATTCGGATCAATCGGGCTATCGTCCCATATGGAAAAGTTGGAACTATCGAGCTCTAGAACGCGAAATCCGGTGTCTAGAGGCTGCTCGCTTGTGAGTTCTGCTTCATGCTTTTGCTTGATTTGTGTACCAGCGCGACGAATACGTTCGCTACCTATATCGCAGATAGTTTTATAACCAGCTTTATAGGCTTCGCTCTTTTCATCACATAATTCAGGCAATTGCACCATGATGAATTTGCGATTACCACCATCTTCGGCATTCAAAGCCATCACTGCATGCGCTGTTGTACTAGAGCCAGCGAAAAAATCGAGAATGATGTCGTTGTCGCTGGTGCAAATGTGCTTTATTAAATACTCAAGCAGCGCAGTAGGCTTTGGATACTCCAATAATTTTGCACCCAGCAATTGAATCAATTCCGAAGAGCCTTTTTTGGTACTCCCAATCTCCAGAGGCAGCACTGTTTTCGGATGAACCGTATCTCTTTCTTTTTCATAGCAAACACGACCTTGCGCATTAAAATAAAATCGAGTGACTCTTTGTCCCTTACTATCAAAAGTTTCTTTTCCGCCCAGCCATGACATAAGCTGGTTCTTCATAGCCCACCCTGCTTTAATCGTTACATCTTCCGCTAATAAGCCATTCTCAAAGCGCAATTTACCTGCAACAACATATTGCTTCTCTGAGCCCCCCAACTCATCAGGAAACTCTGCATCTGTTCCTTCAAATTGAATGCTTCCTTTAGGAAACAATACTTCACTCGCTGGATTTGCAGCCGAGATTTTTTTTACTGCCCTATCACTGATAACTCCACCGTCTAAATCTTTAAAATAATTTAAGGCTGTCTTATATCTTGCGTAAACAAGAATATATTCATGCGACCGCGTGAAATGCCCTGCTTGCGTTCCACTAGACAAATTCCACACCAATTGAGCAACAAAATTCTCTTCGCCAAAAACCTCGTCGCACACTTTGCGCAAATTATGCACCTCGTGATCATCTATGGAGATAAATATCACCCCATCGTCACGCAATAAGGTCTGTGCCAAACGCAAGCGCGGATAAATCATATTGAGCCAAGCCGTGTGAAACCGCCCCATTGTCTCAGGGTTCGATTTTGTCGTTTGGCTCGTCACTTCCTTATATCGCGCCAATGGGTCTTTAAAATCATCACCATAGATAAAATCATTACCCGTATTATAGGGCGGGTCTATATAGATCATCTTCACTTGGCCAAAATAAGCCCGCTGGATAAGTTTTAACACTTCAAGATTATCGCCCTTAATATAAAGATTATGTGTATTATCAAAGTTTACGCTCTCCTCGCGCTTCGGGCGCAATGTCGCAAATGAAGGCTTTTGAGCAAGCTTTAAACTTGCTCCTTTGCCCTTCCATTCAAATTTGAACTTCTCAAAATCATTATCAATATATTCGCCGCATAGATTAAGAAGCTGATCTATATTGAGCTTTCCCTCAGCAAAACATTGCGGAAAGGCTGCTTTTAACTTTTCTATGTCTGGATTAACTGGACTTTGACTCATGCCCTCTATTTTATCTTCACCTGCTATTATACTCATCTTTGCGCTTCTCCGTTACGCTTAGTATAAAATATGTCTATGAATATTTTTTTTGTATGTCGCAATTCCTTTTATCCTATTTATTTCTGTATCCTCTGCAAATTTACTTTCATGAAAAGTGTCGTATAAGCTGTTCTCTTTATTTTTTAAAGTTTCTTGTGCTTGTTTTATTTCTTTTTACTTACGCAAGTCAGCTAGATCAATTCGCATTACCACATGCGGCGATTTTATATTTTTTCTTGTGCGCTATTATGGCACTTACAAACATTATCAGTAAGCTTATCAATTGTCACAAACACATCCAAAAGATGTCTATATTTTAGCATTGTCATATTTCTGACAAATCGAAGAGCTGTATCGTCAATTTGACGACATGCCACCATGGGTAATTTAAAAATTGCGTCACATGTGGCTTGGTCAAGCACATACAAGTACTATCACTGTCAATTAAAACATAAATTTCTTCATCATTTATTTCGACGCAATAAAAACCAATTTCACAAGGGATTATATCGGCATCCACTTCTAGTTCTCCCTTGTCCGTGCAAGCAAGATTTGTTAAAATACCTTTTACGGAGAGTAAGAACACCCTCAAACGCCCGACAGCATGTTGAAAATCCTCCCCATGCCATAAAACGCTTTACCTTTATAGGTCTTATACTGTGCGCCAGATTCATAATAAAATATAGCTCTTACCATTTTGTCTCTGAATGATTTGTGTTGCCTTATCAATCATATAATTAGGCTCATGTGCAAACCATGCTTTTATAATCTGCCATAGGAATGTATTAATCTCTTGCACTCGCTCCTTAAATATATTGCGGCATGATTTTTACATTATCAGCAACGTCGGTATTAATTGCCAACCTTCATGACAATAAGCTTTAACAAAGCTTTCGCCTGCTTCTTTTTGTCGTCCAGTGAGCTAAACTCTTGCTCTAAGCCTTCTTCGGTGAATTTACGTCTATATATAGCGCCGCGTATTGATTTTATCGCTTGTTTAAGCACCTTTCTTGTCCCCTGTCATCCTCTCATCCACGCCTTAAAAGGACAAAAAATAAATAGCCATTCCAATTGATGTCGGTAATATGCTTGGCAATAGCTTTCAAGCTTTTGTAAATCTTTCCCTCATATTGATAGCCTTTTGGCACCACAAGCACATGATGCGTTTAGCCTAAATAATCGTCACTTAAATAAGTGTGCCATAAGCTTTGGACTCCTACATTGACGTATACTTTACAGTGTCTATTTCTTACTCTAATTGTTTACAACTCATTGTCTAATCCTCTCAACACATGAATGTTCTATTTCCTCGATTAGTCCAGAAATAGTGTGTGTTCACAAAGTTAGACCAAAATGCAATTATGTCGAAAAATAACCAACGCTCAGCGCAAAAAAACAATTTATTCTTTTGCATTGGTTAGCTCACCCCCTCTACGCTTAGAACCAATAAACCTAAGCTTATTGATCACGTTTTTCTGTATACCTCAATCGATCAAACACAATTTAAATAAACTCCTCAATAATGACGGTATCTGCTAACTATACGCCTAAGCTTGTTACTGCTATAAGTCTACCGCGCACCCAAAACGAGAAATTTATATCCTATTGAAAAAAATAATAAATTTAGAAGATCCCTTCTTAAACGAAGTCTCGACTAAATAAGATGGTTTGGGCATTTTTAGCAAAAAGAGAAAAAAATCACTGTCTCAAGGAACTTGAGCTACGTTATCGATCATATGCAAAAAAGGCTGAGAAGTGCAGATTTCTTAAAGAAACAAAAGAAATGAGAATAGTTTTATAAAGGAAAACGGTACTGCACGCGATACATCGGTGCTAACGTTCTCTTTAAAAACACACAGATAATTACAACCAGCTTCAAAAAACAGCCTTACCAATGAAGTACTCGCTAGAGGGTTGCATGCACAACACAATAATGACACACTGATTCCCACAAGCGTGCTTCACATATTGTACGCATAGCCTGTACAGAGTCTACCGCTCCTAAATACTCAAACGTAATGCTACTGGATCGTACAGTGACTGCAGTTGCATCCTTAAACATCGGTTCCTACCCCATATCATAATGCTTGACAAAAGCATCATGCCATCATAGCAACGGCTTTGCGTAGGGGTTCCACAACATAGTTCTACAAATTGTTGACGCATTGCCAAGCTAACAGTTTTCTTGCCCACCTACGCCAATGAAACCATCACTATCCTCTTTTTGAATCGTAAAACAAAATGATTTCCCATGAGCGATAAACCATCTGCTCAAAGTCCAGCTAGCTCAAACTCATAGCATTCTAAACCTTTAGGCTCGCTCTTCCCTCAAGGGGGCATAGTCAGATATATCACTTTCCTCACCTCTTCACGCGCTGGGATAAAAAAATCTGAAACTACGAGGCAACGCTGCATTTGTATGCAGCGTTGTTATTAGGAATAAGCTTCTATTGAGATAGTTCTAATGGGAAGCACCCACAGCTAATGGTATAGGGATTAATTTGGATTCTTTCGAAATGCTATATATAAATTTAATGTGCCGCCCCACAACACACCACCAGTGAACCCACTTAAAAGACCAAAAAGAAGGTTAAAATCAAATGCATATTTCAAATCAGGTTCAATCTTGAGAAAAGCAATCAATGTGAATTTGATGACAAAAGCGATAAGAATAAATGTCAGCGTCAACGGCGTACCAGGCAGAATAATTAAATCCGTTCCCTCTTTGATTTTTAAACGCGGAGTGGCATGCCAGAGCAACCAGCCAACGCCAAAGCCGATCATCAGCCCTGCCAACATTGCGATTGCTCCCCAGCGTGGGAACGCCAGCTGGTTAATCACATCGCTTGCGCCCAAAAAAAGAAAGACTAACGGCAAGAGAAAAAGGCGGTAAACCTTCGTTTCCCTATCTTTCAATGCGATTATTCCCCTCGCGATGAGAAAAATAAGTAAAATCCAGGCCCATTTAGGGGTTCCGGTCAGAATGTTAAACAATGACATATTATGCTCCATGATGTTTGATGCGATAAAAATATTGCATGATGTTAGGAAGATATTTAGAAAAAAGAATACCAGTACAAATTAAACCCATAGTGATTAACCAAATCTGGGGGGTCCATGTAAAAAAAGCCACTAGAAGACCATTGGCAAAAAAGATGATTACCCAAATCCATGTAATATATTTATTGATGCGATAAAATAGGATATGTTTGCGTTTTTCTTCAGAAATACTAGCTGTGGCATAAAAAATGGTAAAGGGTTTCTTTACCAGCAAGCTAATCAATGAAACCAGAGCAAGTGACAGATAGCAAAAAACTGTGGGATAGTTCAGTAAAAGTGTAGACCATCCAGCGAAATGATTAACAAACAGGACAATAACTGTTAGAATGTTAGTAATCATCACGGGTTCTCCCTGTCGGACAATTTTAATATTCACAGCAATAATGGACAATAAAATCACAGTTAAGATGAGAGAGCGTTCGACCTGAGTTAAAACGTTTCCGTTGATAACCCAGGAGTAAATACTCCACGGAATAAAAGAGATTATTATGTTAAACATGGTGCATCCTCCTTTTTATATTTGATAGAAAACTTACCGCAAGTGCTTCGTTTTTTAGTTTCCGTATGAATATAAAAAACGCCACCCGGTTCATACTCTGTATCCTGTTTAATGGTCAACTGATAGGTATTTCCCGGATAAACTGCTTCAATGAACTTTACTTTTTTCAGCGCAACAGATGCGATATTTTTTGTCCTACCCTGCGTGGCTAAAGCCAGAACCATCTCAATCAATAGTGAACCAGGACATACGGCGCGGGAGGGGAAATGTTCCTCAAAAAGCGGGTGATGCGCATTAAAGGAAAAAGTACAAGAATCTCTGGTTACGGAGGAAATCTTACATAAATCGCCTAGTAATGGAAGAGCGGCTTTCTGAGAACACGAGCTAGGGAAGCGGACCTTACTGACCATGATGATTGCCTGCGCAATAACGGCCTTTCCATTGTCGTATGTGCTAGCCTTACAGTGAATACGGTAGGCCTCATTAATGCGTTCAATATGTCCTTCAACGTGTAACCGATCGCTATCAAAATGGGCGGTAGAGAAAAACTGTTCAACCATAACAGGGAGATAGCGATAAGTGAGATCCGAGTTTTTAGCCACCATAGTGGCGAATCGAACTGAAAACTGATGCGAGGTTTCGAGTAACAAGCCCTGTTTCAAATAGTTATGGGCTAACTTCCAGTGAGAAATATCGATTTGCCCGCAAGCACGCATCGGTGCGGTTAAGGTGATACTCTGACATATACCCAAGAAATTTGGCTCGGTGCGATGCTTTATAGCCATAATTGGGAGACCTTTTTATATTTTTCTCTTAAATCCTTTGATGATAAACCGAAGGAATGAGCGCTAAACCGCGCTTGATAGTGCGCGAGAAGTATCGGCATACGACAAACGAAAAAAGCCAACAATCCCAGCTCATGAGAAGCCCGATATTTACTCATGATGCTTGCAATTAGAAAATCGACATTGGGTTGCAGTCCTGTATTGTCCGAAATAGATCGCACAAGCGAACTGAAGGGGCACATAGGCACCTGAAAGCGTGAAAAAAAGAAATCAACCCGGACATCCCATTGCATAATCGGATGACCAAACCCTAGCCAGAGTTTATCTTTGCAATAATGCGTTACCGCCGCCTCAAAATTCCCGGCTTCAATCTCATGGAGGACAGCAGAAAGTCGCATGATAGCATATTTGCAGGCTCCCATATGCGTGGGGACAGTGGCACAAAACCCACCGATTAGTGCAGAAATGACGTCGCTCTTGGTACTGGCAATAAATCTTACCGTGGTGGTTGTGGGTATCACAGTACCAAACCCGCCCAGCAGTAGAGACATGCACCGGCAAAGCACATCAATATCCCAGTCGGAAGAAGCTTCCTTGCTAGTTAATGCTAACCAAAAAGCACGCTCAAAGGTATTGCAATTTCCGATCTCCGGCAAATCGGAAAACTGTTGGGAAGAGCACGCCAATGCAATAATCCACGGCATCAGCAAGATAATTTTAAGACAATCACCGTCGCTTACGGGAGCCATGACCTTACCCTGAGCCGCCGAAACCTCAACTTGCGATAATAACATCATAAATCGCTGCTTTAAACCCAAAGATGGCAATACATTGATCAGTTGATGCATCGCCTGCAGTTTGGCTGTAGGATCCGTCTTTTGCAGTTCGGCGTTAGTATTCTGAATCAGCAGATCCATCTGTTCTTCATTAAGAAGGTTGCCAATCAGTGCAAACCATGCGTTCTGCAAATAACGGTTTTCATCGGCAATATCAATCAAATTACATCCACGAATAAACAATGCGTTATTATCTAAATCATAATTATCAATAACATCATCTGACATGATTTACTCCTGCTGCTCCGGTGACACGCTATAAAACCTGATGTTGTCATTTATCGTATGCGAATTCCCTGATACAATTTCATTACACAAATTATCAAGTTGCATTACAGGACTCCCTTGCGTCATAAACTAGCAGGTATTTCCCTCTGGATGAGAAAAGCAAATCGCTATATTCGACGATGGTGACATTAATACGTCCGCGCTTTTTCATATAGGCTTCATAAATATCCGGCAAATGATAGATTTCCTCAGTTAGTTCGGACAAATCAAGGTCGTGAAATACTTCGCAGCAGATTTTAATATCCATAATCTCTTGTCTATCCGCGGATAAGGACAATACAATTTGAACAATTACATCGGGCAACCGTCGATTAATAATTTTGAATATTTTTTCATGGCTAATCAAATTTCCCATGAAATTAAAATCAATAGCATTGCGTTTAATACCTTCAAAATAGAGGTCACCATTTTCAACGGATAATGTGCCCATATCGCCCACGGAATATCTGATAAGCTTGCGCGAGGCATCGGGATCCAGTGATGTCACTAGCAGCCCTCTCTTATCTTCATATTCAAAGAAGAAATCATCGCTGAAGAGCAGGTACCGATTAAGCCGCCCTTCGGCGGACATACCAATGAAACCGCACTCCGACAAACCATATAAACCAATTATCCGCAGATCGGCGCCCAGCATCTCGCGCAGATAGTTTTCATGCACGCTCAGCATCGATTCACCGGTAAAGACCACTTTTTTAATTGCCAGTGGAACCCCAAGGCTGATCATAGCTTCAACGAACTGAACGATGGTGCTGGGCACACCAAACAGTACCGAAAGCCGTATTTCAGCCAGAAACTCGAAATGACTCTTCAGCAGCAGAGCAATATCGCCAACCGGCACAACATGTGCACGGCAATTTTTTAAAATTTCACACGCCAAGTAGTGTAAAGATGAAAACAGATTAATCGTAAACAGGTTGCCAACAACATCCCCTGGGGAAAAAACCTGCCGCGCGCGCAGGTTACGAATTAAATTGCGCTCTGATGAGCTGATCCCTTCCTTACAGAATTTTAAACGAACGTTGGCCATTTTCATCGCCCCGGTGATGCCGCTTGTAGCACTAATCAGCATCGGTAAGTGTTCACCCGCAGAGACCACTTGAGTCAAAGAACCACTATCACCAGTGGTCGAATAAACGCGTGTACTTATCCTAACCGAATCGCGGAAAGCAATGTAATCGAGTGCATGGCAGCCAGTTATTGCCGTTATACGTGGTTGCATTTTTGCATACATTTCAGCACAGAAATAATCCATGATAACTCAGACCTTTTTAATGAAAATTGCACAACCCAGAGCTGCTAGACCTTCTCCACATGCCACTGTCCAGCTCATCTCACTAAGATCGCAGCCATATAAAAGATCAGTGATACCGGCTAATGTAAATTTTTCTTCTGTGGACATAGCTGCCACACCGCATTCACGACGTGATTGGTTAAAAACACCCAGTGCTATTTCTTCTGAATCAGCTAGGGGTTCGTGGATGATAATACGACCGCCGCGATCTAAAACACGGCACAACTCCTGTAATCCTTTTTTAGGTTCAGTCCAGTGATGAATTACGGAACGGGCATAAATCATTGAAAAGGAGTTATCGGGAAACGGTAAATTGCTGACACTGGCTTCAATAATGTTGAATGCATGCTGGTATTTTAATTCGGTACATTTTTTAACACAAAACTGAACCATACGGGGATCAATATCAACCCCGTAAAAGGAATAGTCTGTGAGTTTTTGGGAGCGGTAAAGCTTGAAAAGCATGTGGCCAGTTCCCATGCCAATATCGAGAATTTTTTTCTTCGCAGAAATAACACCAGATGCTTCTTCCAGAATTCTTTCCATCAAATACGCATTCCACGATGATGTACTTTCAGTAGCATACTTTTTATAGTGCTCAGGGGTGATATTTACCAGTAAATCATTCATCACATATTCCTCTAAATGAAGCTAGTTATGGCATTGCCATAAACTCGTTAAAAACTAACTGGGTATAGAAACGGTTACGTCCTCATATAAGAGGTCATCTAAAATAATTGATTGCAAACATGCATCCAGCAAAACAACGGTTATCACAGATTGACAAAGATAATAGCAGTTACAAATAAACGTCATCCCTTTAAACGCAAATATATTCCCAACGTACCGAAAAACACATCGCGTCCTGTCATGTTCAACTAAAAAATAATCATTTATATCAAAAGTGCACGCCGAGATGGCGCATAATGCCTTATACAAGCTCTCCATGCAGCTAAATATTGTGGTGCATAGCCAATTATCCAGCACCTGCCCTGCTGGAAAGTCCGCGCATTTTTCACAGTAATCTAGCATAAATGGTCTCGGTAGTTTTTTTTTCTGAATAAATTCGATATCAACCCCGACAGACCGAATCCGCGGATCGTTATTAACCAACATAATACTTTTACTCCGTCCATGGCTCACAGAACTGTGTGACATCTTTACATCTGGCAAAATCCGTTTAAATATATCGATAAAAAGTACCTTCGCCATTTCACGTTGCAATATCATTCTCGATGTACGTCTCGTCGATACAGGCAAATAACGATGAAGCCTATCAATAGCTAAAAAATAGGTATAAAAAGAATGGCTCACAATGCACAGATAATTGTTTGCACGGCGATTAACATACACTCTGCTCATACCATGAGCTTTATCTACACGGTACATTTTATTTTCCCTGTATTTGTCGTGGCAATTTTTCTGATATTTACTTTAAATGCATACTGATACCATTTATCAGTCAATAGTTTAGTAACGACTTTAACCTGCTCACTATTTGCCGACATATCAAGGTTGAGATAAAGATCGCCGTTCTGTGCTTTTGAAAAGTAATGCCTTAAACATCCGGCATACTTAATAATGTCATTTGAAATCAGTTGAACTGGGATAAACTTACCATTGTGTTTAAATTCATTAACGGCTCTGGCTATCCAGTAATAGCATTCGGATTCATCTTTAACAAACAGGTCGCCGGAATCAAACCATTCATCACGCGGCTTTAATTGCAAGGAACTATCAACATAACCATCACACGCGAAAGGCGTTTTATAAAACATACGGCGCACTGAATCAGAAGTATCCGCCCGATCAATGGGGCGCAAATCAATTTTTATATCACTCACCAAAGCCTTACCCGGCGCTACAACGCCATATTTACTGGTTCTTTCAATATCGCGTAGCGAGCAGATCTTATTATGAAACAAGCGTGGTCCGGATTCGGTCTGACCGAAGTTATTCCATAACGTCGTACATGATGAGAGGATACCCGATGCTTGTACGGTGAGCAAACGGTCGGATGCATTCAAGATATTTTGCACATGGATTCGGCTTTTGGTAAAAATGTCGCTTACTGCCAGCATCCAGTCACCGATTAAAGGCAAGTTGGTAATGCTATAGTGCGAAACGAGTTCACCAATATTACTTATTTGAAATTTTTCAAATACCAGTTTGCTATCCGATAAGAAGGCACATAGCATAGTAGAGAGACCATACATATACTGCACCGGGAAATAACACAATGAGCAATCTTCATTACTTAGTCCAAGAGATTGGCTCACCGCGAGGGCATTCTCAATCAGAATATTTTCATGATATTGAATCAACTTGGGTTTACTGGTTGTTCCGGAGGTACAAAAATAGAAATGCGCGCACGGATATGCTGTAAAATCAGCCAGATTTTCGTTCACAGTTGAAAGACAGTGATCAAACGCGATATTAATCCGGTGACTGATGATACTAATATCCCTGACTTCATGGCTCATTACAACAGCGGCAATGCAATCGGCATCAACTAGCATATCAACAATGTCTAAATCATGAATACTGACGATCCAAGCTTTCAATTTTAGCATAGACGCAACAAAATAGCTGATCAGACCTTCGAAATTATTTCTAATCACAAAAACAAACAGCTTATTTTGCTCCTCTTGCGGGCGATCACGACAATATCTAACTACGGTATCTGCACACCCTTTTGTCATCATGCTGACATCCTCTGCCGAATAATGACTGTGATGATAAATCACTTGCCAGTTTCTTTCTAATAAGGAATATATTGTTAGCATGTGGTGTCCCTTACAGATATTGTGGATTCCCTAAAACCAAGCTGCTTGCGCCACCACCCATACCAAATGAGTTTTTCAATGCGTATTTAAGCGGTCGGTACTGGTGCTCCCTCACAAGCGCAATGCCAGCAGGCAATTGAGGATCGATTTCATCACAATTCAAAATTTTAGGCAAAACATTGTTCCGAAAAGAAACCAGTACACACAAAATTTCCATCGCACCGGCAGCAGCAATCAGATGCCCGTGCCAAGATTTTGTCGCCACAATCGCCGGGTTGTGCGCGCCAAAAACCGTTCTGATTGCACTGGCTTCGTGCTGATCATTTTGTAGTGTCGATGTCCCATGTGTATTCACAAAATCAATAGCGGTACGGTCAATACCCGCATGTTCGATGGCTCGTTCCATCGACAGTTGCATTTCGAGATCATCTTTATGCGGCGCTACAATATGCTGTGCGCAAAGTGCACCGCCGTAACCCAATAAATAGGCCAACGGCTCACGCTGCCGCGCCAGTACGTTAGATAATTTTTCAATAACGAACAGACCTGCGCCCTCCGCTAAAACAAATCCGCTGCGATGCCGGTCAAAAGGCCGCGAACGCCGTGGTCCACAGTAGTTTTGATCAGTCGATATCACTCCCATTTCTTCTAATCGCGCAAGATTCAGCGGGGTGACTTTCGCAGAAACACCGCCGCAAATCGCCGCTTTAACTTCACCATTGCGGATGGCTCGCATCGCGAGGCCGATACTTTGCGTTGATGCAGAACAAAGGCCTAGAAGGGCAAAGCTGAGGCCCGCAAACGGGATAATTTCATGTATCGTTTTTAGAACCGCGGTTGTATCGAGATCAAAAAACTCATCAATTTTAAAATGTTCTAGCGCGACATCGACCAAGCATTGCTTATCCGCGTCGACGGGAACCTTATCCGCAAAACCGATAGACTTTTCAATATCGATTGCCGATTCATCAATCCCTACAATACAGCCAATATCTTCTGCTGGATAATATTCCTGCAAATTCAGTCGTTCATGCAGTCTCTTTGCTGCTAAGCCCGCATAAAAAAGCTCGCCGTTTCTGAAGGATTTTTTTTTAGGCCAGCGTAGCAACTCATTACCTTCTATAGGAATCCCAGCTTCATGAGTTTGAAAATACTGGTGATCAAATTTTTCAATCTTCCGTATACCACTTTTCTCACGCATAAAGCAGGCGTGAATTTCATCCAAGTGGCTGCCTAATGGCGTAACGGCCCCATATGCACTAATACATAATGTATCTGCATCAAAATGGGTATTCATTGTAAAGCTCCCCTTAGTGTTTAATTATCCAAATATTTCCGATACCATAATTGATAGCCGCACCAGTCAGCATAACCCGGGCCCCCGATGGAATCGTAGGATCATTAAGACAGCATAAAATATCCAGTATGTTATTGAGTTTTCCAGTGTACCCAGTTTTAGATTTATAGTTAACAACCGGTATCTCTGGAAAAAATTTCTCTAGCGCTGAATATTCAGCTATTTGTTGCATACGAATACCGTTGTTATAACTAACAATAACATCAGGTTCCCCCTGTTGTGTTCGTTGTTTACTCAACAGGCTTTCCCAGTCCCGTTCTTCAAAACTGACTTTAGGGCAATAATGAATAGTTACAGAGATTAATTCAGCTAGCGCATCGCAGCTGTTATTGTCTAAAGACATCACTGCCGCCCCCCAACTGGGGATAATACCAGAAATATCTTTATCACTTTGTCGAATTTCACCGAATTTTTTAAAGACAGTCAGACTATCGAAGCTCAGCATATTTGCTGCACTAACAACCATCGCTCGCTCTTTTGCAATTATATTAGCGATGTCAGCATAAGCCAATTTCAATGCAACTAGGCCACTTAATGATGCGGCACGTAACGGCGTCCCTTCCTCATGATCAAGTAACAATTTTGAGATGTGATACAACACATTTGTTGGCAACAATCGCAACGTATTCAGAGGATTATTTATCTCCTTATACTGCTGGATATGCTTCCAGACTGAACCATCGTCTTTATATTTACGGCAAATTTCAAAAAGCAAATCAAAGCTGCGGTCTTCGCTATCGCATGCAGTATATAGAAAAGCTTTTGCATGCTCCGCCAGGCAATCTTTACTTTGAAAATCTATCAGCGCATTGATTACCATTTTTGACATATCATTCAGCACTGAGCGGTCTTCTCTGCTGATCAGCTTCTTGTCTATCATAGACGGTGTCAAAACATGGTAATAGTCCATATCACAAGGATTAATCTCACCCCCAGCGCTGAGCAGCTGGCTCAGCGCTGCACTATTAGGCGCGAATTGCTGATACACACCATAGTTTTTTATATAGACCCTTTCCGTCATGCTAGTTGCGCTTTAAAACTGATATACGCTGGTTGATATAGTTCAGCGTGAAATAGGAGTAGAGTTCTTTAAACTGGATTTTCTTATCAATCGATTCATATTCTTTTAACCCCAGCAGGTCATTGATTTTAGCAACACCTTCGCTAGTCCACTCTTTGGTGTCAAATGAGTAAAATGCTTCTGTAGTGGCCCATTTATTTACCGGCCAAAGGCTTTCAGGACTAACATCAACCTTGAAGTGCTTTTTTAACTCGAAGGCAAAATCAATATAATCAATCGAAGTCATTCCGTAATCAGAGAATAGCGACTTGTGTGGATCAAGCTCTTCTGACTCATCAAGATACATGACATCTTTAAAAATCTGGCTAATTGTTGTAATATACATTAGATAATCCCCTCACCATTCCCTATCGTTAATGAAACGCCTGTAGTAATAATTTTACCGTTAATAAACGCATTGACAGCATTCGCAACATCTTCGGCAGCCAACATTTTCCTCATTGGGATGGTTTTTTCTATGCTAGCAATACTTCTTCCTTCTTTCGCACAATAGTCCTGAAGCATCTTTGTCTTGATATAACCAGGGCTTACGCACAGCGTTCTGATATTGAATCGGCCCATTTCCAGTGCAATGCCGGAGAGATATCTTTCCATGGCTGCCTTCGTCGAGCCATATAAAGAGTTACCCACTCTGATTTTTTTTGCGGCCACCGAACTGATAAACACCAGCTTGGTCTCATTTTCTTTATACTGCTTCATCGTTTTGACTACCATATTGAAAATCAGCACGGCTGACAGATAGTTAAGACGAGTGATGGCGTTAATATTTTCGGGTTCCAGCTCATCGCACAAACATGCTGGGTTATAACCAGCACAGTAGATAGCTATCTCAATTCTAACATTTTCTAAGGCAGCACAAAACTGCACGACGTCTTGCTCAGATGTCAAATCCAAGCGAACTGGCAAGACAGCACTTTGGTACCGATGCTTCATATCACTAACGGCGGTTTCATTACTGAACCATGTAAAAACTACGAAATAACCACCATTAATTAGTGAATCTATGACATTCCGCGCTATCTCAGCAGTCCCTGCGACTACCAGCGCCAACGATTTTTCATTATATGCAGGATTATTTACGATATCGACAAAACTATGACTCATGCCTCCCCCTTATATTTAAACATGCTATAAATTTTCCAGCACAGAATTACCCTTGATAAAACATAATCCCAATGAAACTATATAGACGAGGATATCTGCTTACTTTCGCAGTACCACCTAAATTAATTAAAAGCAACTGCTTTTAATTAAAAAATTACCAGTACCTAAAGGCCAAAATTGTCATGATCCTCCCGAGTATATTGCAGCCCCGAATAAAGCTGCAAATCTGGATCAAACAGCTGGCTATGCCCGCTCTTCAACCAAGTTTGGTCATAACTAAAAGAAAAAGTCTCTTTGCCTCTGCCAGATGCAGCATAAAGCTGCCCCATGCGACATGGGACTTCCATGCCAGCCTAATGCGCCCAGATTTCTATCGCTTTTTGTTTTGACGCTTGCATTAATCTCTCTTGGGCACGCAGCGTTTCGTGTGCAGCAGGCCAGAATCCTGCAAACTGCGTCCCAGCGGATCGTTCCCTTCTAACAACAATAAATCTTTTCCAACCGTAAACAAGCATTATCGTTATCATTGACGGGAGTATTTTCATTGTTGTTTTGTAAATGACTCTCTTTCATAGTTCCTTCTTTTGAGAAAGTAATACGTTATTAAAATCGGTTCCTTTTGGAGCTTGCATGATAAAAACCTCAAAGCCTTGGCTATAGGTACGCGCAGCGAGGTTAAAACCTGCTTTACGACCCGCATCATCGCCGTCCATTGCAATGGTGAGACGCCCTTTTATAAGGGGGTAAATTCACACGCATCATTCCATGGGTTGAAAGGGACGCCCATAAATTAACGGGCTCTGATAACAACCCAGACAGCAGAGCCAGACCCGTTTCAATGCCTTCACAAATGACCAGATGTTTTGGATTGGCTTGACTTAAATGCACCCCACCACCCGTTACAGATCCCAACATGGCTTTTGCTGATCTTTGATCTGTTGTACAGCCATTGGCTTGTAAAAAGGTTCTATAAATAGCAAAGGAGCCAAGCCCCCTGAACAAGAGCAACCAACGCGGGCAGTGTAACCCCAGAGGGGTGCGAACATTTGTCATAAAAGCGTAAATCAGCAGGCAAATCACATGTAATACCCCGCATACGTAAATAGGTTTCTGCTAAAGTATTTTCGATTGGTTTGCTTTGTTGCCAAATTGCTTTTGCTCTCTCTGCTTTCTGTTTTGCTCGTTTGAGATCAGCACAAAACTGTTTTGAGAAAGAGAGCGTCTGGTCATAAGCTTTATCAAAAAAGGCTTGTTTTCCAAGCAAGCCAATTCTAATGAGCGTTTGTATGATCTCTCTAAAAGAACAACCGGCATAATAGTAGAGTAAGAGACGCCCATCATGTCCATTGGCAAGGGATAAGCTAGGTAGCCTATCATCATGAGCAGGGCAACGGGTCCATAACGCCCACGCCAAACCCTCGCACAGCACGTGTAATGCCCTGCGCATTCTTAAAAGAACACATCATTTTAAATCCTATAACGTTGCCTCATAGGACGGATTGTGCACTCTCTAGGGTGATGAGCTTGAGAAAGCCTTGTCCGTCCTTACGTGACAAGGTTTTCTTTTTATGCCGCGTCGCTTTGACGTTGCTGTTTCGCTTGCTCGATTACATTGATAAGATCTGATTGTAACCAACGCGATAAAAAACCAAATTTTAAAGGTTTTGGGAGAGAGCCATTAGTTACATGACGGCGGAATGTTGAAACACTCATATGAAGCAGTTTTGCACTTTCACGGTCTGTCAAAAGAATATCATTTTCTGTCATAATAATTTCCTTTCAAAAGTAAAAAAATGAAAACAAATCATAACTATTTATTAACCACATTTTTGTTCATTTTTGAAGGTATTTTATTTATAGAAAACAATATTTTATCATATAATTTCTGATGTGATAATTTATGACTCTTATTGAGAAAGAATGAGAGAAAAGAGAGCTAAAATTATCCACAGATAATGGGGTTATTCACCCCATATCTTAAGATTGACCAGTGACATAAGCCGCCCATTTATCCATATAGACACGGCGCTGTTCTAGATAATCAGTGCGACGATAGGCACGCTCTACTTTACCGCCGACCGTATGACTTAGAATGGTTTCAGCGACCTCATAGGGGGCATCGGTTGTTTCAGCG
>NZ_JACX01000005.1:0-24059 GCF_000518085.1 Bartonella grahamii ATCC 700132 | reverse complement strand
AGGAATGGCACTAAACCGCGCTTGATAGTGCGCGAGAAGTATCGGCATACGACAAACGAAAAAAGCCAACAATCCCAGCTCATGAGAAGCCCGATGTTTGCTCATGATGCTTTCAATTAGAAAATCGACATTGGGTTGCAGTCCTGTATTGTCCAAAATAGATCGCGCAAGCGAATTGAAGGGGCGCATAGGCGCCTGAAAACATGAAAAAAAGAAAGCAACCCGGACATCCCGTTGCATAATCGGATGACCAAACCCTAGCCAGGGTTTGTCTTTGCAATAATGCGTTACCACCGCCTCAAGATTCCCAGCTTCAATCTCATGGAGGACACTAGAAAGTCGCATGATAGCATATTTTTAGGCTCCCATATGCGCCGTGGCCAGTGGCACACCCTCCCCCCAATTAGTGCAGAAATGACGTCGCTCTTGGTACTGGACGCGTTACGTCGGTGCTAACCTTCTCTATTTTTTTGCAGAACAGAAAGCGCGTATCAGGCTCTCTAGCCATACTTAGAGTACGCAAAGTTATTCATCACTCTACAACACTTTAAGCGCGCAATTTTATGTTTTGTATTAAAGGATTTTTGCTTTCAAAATATACGAACAACATCACACAAAGTAGAATAAACAAGCTGCCCCCAACATTAAACCAAACCTTGCCTGTAACCAGCACTGTTGCACCGAAACAGTTAACAATAGCGTGGACAAAAAAAGGCGCACACGCATAAAATTTAGAGCGCGTAACAACACCACGATACGCCAACCATGTATTGAAAATATGCATAAGTATGACGCTCATTAAAGCACACAAAAAAATACTCGCTTGCGTCCAGGAATAAAAAATTACATACTCACTGGCTAATAACCTAGATCGAATAGGCCAGCCATTATAAACAAGGAAAGGCCCTAGCGCCTTATAAACTAATTCGCATAAACCCCAGCCTATGCCAATATTCAGCGGCAAACGCCACAAAAAACTAGGCGAGCACCGATAAAACTTAGTAACTAACCAACGACGCATGGCTTCTTCTGCTACAACAAAAAAAACTGTAAATGTTAAAAATAAAAAAACAAGCGCCAGCCCCTGCTCTGCACGACTCTTGGTTTCAACAATACTCATCATATAAAGCGTTTTTATTACAGATTGCTCCCAAAAAGCAATAAGCCCGCCAGCAATGCAGTTAGCAACAAACCATCCCACAGCACCAGCGACAACCAATTTGAACTTCAGAAAATGATGAAACACACATAGAAGAAAAACAACGCCAAGCACTTGCAGTAAACGTAAGGCATCAAGTTTATGTTCTGTTTCCGAGTAACGCCATACTAACAGAACAATCACCCCAAAAACTATGCCGCTCAACAGCACATTTATCCAACTAAATGTAGAGCGAAAAAAAATATAAATGACAGCGCCATAAATAAGGCCTGCGAGAAGCGAAGTAATAAATAAAACCAACATTATTATGCCCCCTCATTTACTACAGCGTAACTGCTATTTTTCTTCATGGATAATCTATCTTGCACAAAATCATAAATTTGCCGCATAAGAGCAAACATAAGAATAGTAGCGATTGTATAATGCCCAATTGCAAGAAGTTCTGGCTCAGCGGCCCGCCATGAAAAGCGCGCCCAAGCCGCCAAGCATTGTAAAAGCAGGATAAGAACAAAAAAACGCCATTTCTTGTCAAGGCAAACCACAAGCATTAAGAAAGTTGATAAAAGATTCAGACCTATAATAAACGCATAATATATTACCGTCTCAAGTAAAGAAAGTAAGGCGTCCCTATCAAGACTAAAAGCCCCTTTTAGGATCATCACAGCTTCTGGTAGAGATGTAAGCAGTGCAAGCCCTATAGCAGCCCCCCAAATCCCCATTCCCACGCCCAGTCCTGCCTCTACACCATTGCCATTATCTTCTGCCACCCAATGAGAGAGCAAAAAAAACTGCATAATCGCCATGCCTATAGGGAATAGACCAACAGCAAAAACAATATTAGGCGTACTATAAGCAGAAAAATCAAAAATCAAACTGCCTATCATACGCATAAAGCCGTATAGAAAAAAAATCAAAAGCACATAACAACCAGCGCTTGACCCAATAATCGCCTTCGTGCCTTTAAACGCTTTAACCAAAGAGAGTAACCAGCGGTACCCCAATATAAACGAAAGCGCCAAAACATAATAAGGAAAATAACTCACAGCGCCATAAACATAAAGAAAAACAAGACACAAAATAACGAGCAAGAAAACCAAATGTTCAACCAATGTTTTTTTCTTCATCAAAGGAAAAATAATCAGCACCAGACAAAAAACGGCGCCGATAACAGATAATGTCAATTTGTCAAGCATTATTGTAAGCCTCAAAAATAGAATTTATTAATATTGCATAGCCTGAAGAAATGTCAAACATAAACATAAAGACCAACCGCAAAATGAATTACAAAAGGCAGATAGGAATAGGCCTTGCGCTTATCTTGGATAATCAAGATACATAAAGCGCGTATTTACAACATGCATCAATACAATCATGCCCGCGGCAATAAGATAACTGATCGCTTGTGGACAAGATTCAAATGCGACATAGCCCACCATTTGTGGCACCCTATCAACACGGTAATTCAAGTAAAGAAAAAGAGCTGGGAGGGTCTTATAGCATAAGTCTAGAACACCCCAGTCCAGCCCGAAATAAAGGACCTCACGCGCAGCTAATTCTGGCTTATATACGCGAAGCAACCACAAACGCAAAAGCTCCGCAGTTAAAACTGATATCAAAAGGATAAAAAAGGGATAGCTTGCAGCAACCAAACTCATGTAATGCACCACCTGCTGCTGGCTATTATTAGCAGCAGACAAAGCAGGCAATGGCAACAAAGAGCTCAAATATACAAAACCTGCCCCAATACACAAGGCAGCAACTGCGCCACAGAATCCAAGAACTAAATATTTATATAAGTAGTGCTCGTACAGAATTAAAAGCATGCCAAGATAACATACCAAAAGCAAAGATAAGTCTGGAAGCCCACTTTCACTATGTGGATAAGCGAAGATGATAGCGCAGGAAAGGCCAAGCTAGCCCCCCAAAATGACGCGCTCGCCCAACAAGCCATTATTTTTAAGGAGACAAAGGCGGGAACTTATCCCAAAACTAAGCAACATTCCAAAAATTAAGTCAGACATATAATTTCCTTAAAGCGCCTTGCCCTCCCAAGCATACCAAGATATTATTGCAGGAGAAAAACTCCCTGCTAAGAGGCTGATAGTGTACCCCTTAGCAAGGACTTTACCTTGTTAAAAAAGCTAGGTCAAACAACAATTTCACCACTTAGAGCGAACACAATACCAACCAGCTTTAGCAATATCCGCGGCTGCGCCACGGGACCCCGCCTACTATTGCTCCAGAAACTGCCCCTCCTGGGTTGGCTGCTCTAGGCTTTAGGATAACCCAAAGAACTATAGTCTCCTGTCTTCTCACTCAGTTTTCTTTTTAAACGGGTTAATCACGCTAAGCTTCACATTCTTTGATTTAATGTAACGCGCGTACACATAAACAACAAACATCAAACAAATCCAATTTTTAACCATTCTATAGTCATCATCTGTATGAACAAACGCTACATAATAAGAAACAAAGAGGCTAAAAAACAGCTCTGCAAGAACATCAAGGACCAACCAATAATATTTCTTTGTAGTAACAAAGAGAACCATCAAAAATGTCAAAAAAACTTGGCCCGTTAGAATAGCGAAACCAAACACTGCATAATCAAACATTTTTTTCACTGCCTCCCTGTTTGCAAAACCTATCTGTTGATAGATTTCTCGAAGGTCTGATAAAAGCAGTGATGACACAAAAAAGATGCCTATGGCAAACCCACAGCCAATACAAATGCTTAAATCTAGCACTGACATAGATTTTTCCTTCAAAGCTTTAGCAATTAGGACATAGCGAGCCCCCCCTATCATCAACGGAATAATGAAAAGCAGATAAATATAGCCCGAAAGCTGCAGATCAAAAAAATCTAACAGAAGGTCATCACTCATAACAATAAAACCAGCTGCGATGAAAAAAATGGGGCAACTTGCGATAATGGCCAAACTAAAGCATTTTATATTGTTTACTATATTGGGTATAAATTCAATGCAAAAAGAAAGAAAGAACATAATTATAGCAACATAAGAAGATGTTATCGACACACCGACTATATACTCAAAATACTCAAAGGCATAAATGAGGGGAGGAGCAACCAATGCCGCCACTATGAATGCAACCATGTTCTCCCTGCCTAACATGCTTTTTCCATTAATAGCAATACTTTTGCAGAATAGATACAACATGCCAAACCACAGACAAAAATAAACGAGCACTATACTAAACTCGCCCATAGCTCCTCCTATGCAATATTCCAAACATAAAGGTGGCACCTTTTACAGTACCACCGTTCTAGGCTTTAGGATAACCCAAAGAACTACATCAAAAGTGCATCAACATCCCACCACCTGAATTACTAATAGATTGACCCAAAAACTGTGTGCCACACTGGGCAGCAGCCACACCATAACCAGCATAACCGCCTATGATATCTCTGAATTCATTGCCTACAATTTGCCCAAAGCTTCCTGTGGCCATTGCAGCATAAGGATTACGCCCCGCTGCCCATCCTATGACAGAACCACTCGCAAGGCCAACCTTACCACCATACTTGCTACCAAACGCAGTACCAGAGTTATATTTGCTACTAAAATTATCGGCACTGCAATAATCGTACGAACTATTTAAAAATCCCATTTATTTTCTCCAATTTAGTGTATAAATAAATCCCCCAAGGTTACTTATGTCCCCGCGCCAGAATGGCTCACCCATAATCAACCACCGAAACACCCCTGGAGATATGAATGCACTTTCATGCAAGTTCATATTTATAATATATAGTTGACAAAATCAAAGGCATTGTGTCAAAAATATGGCATATTTTAGTAAATTTATGCTTACTTATTTTATGTGTTTAAACTTAATGATTTATATTATGAACAATAATAATGAAAGTCGAATAAGATTCTCTTGGTTTACAAAATATACTGATAGAGATATTTATTGTTGCAATTGCAATCAGAATCATAGATTTAGCTAACCCATTTATATTTCAAGCGATTATTGATCGTATCATTCCTTTTTGGGCAAAATTTGAGAAAAATCATCCACGCAAGGTCTCTGCTCCGTGACGGCTCACACGCAAAAAGCCCGCCAAGCACGGCTTTTAACCGCCTCACAAAACGCCAAAAATAAGAATTAGAAAAGTTGTAACAAGACAAATGGTACGGTTGGTGGGATTTGAACCTACGACCTCTGGTGCCACAAACCAGCGCTCTAACCAACTGAGCTACAACCGCATAAAAAGAAAATGTATCATAACTGTTCACGATTTCGTAAACATTTATTCTTATGCTTATGTGACATAAGGAAAATCAACAAAGTTTGCAAGCCCCTTTAAAAAAATCTCGCAATTTTTTGTGAAGAAAAAAGCGTTTTTTTACAAAGAACATTTTGCCCAATGCTCAAGACTATGATCACGATAGTCTTTTATGTTATCAACACCGTCTTGTTGCATCATCTGCAAAATCTCTTGCAGAATAGTTATGGCAAGATGTGGACCTTCATAGACCATCCCACTATATAATTGAATTAAATCTGCGCCAGCTTTTACTTTTTCCAAAGCGGTTTGTGCGTCCTTTACACCGCCAACACCAATAATGGCAATCTCCTTCCCTAATTTTTGACGCATTTTTGCAAGCACAATAGTAGAACGCTCAAAAAGTGGTCGTCCAGAAAGCCCCCCCTCTTCATTACTGAGGTGACTATTGCTAAGACCTTGGCGTGAAAGAGTTGTATTGGAAACAATCAGTCCATTAAAATCAGAAAGTTTTATTTCTTCTGCAATATCATCCAATTCTTTCTCTGATAAATCTGGAGCAATTTTTAAAAAAATGGGAATGGAAAATCCATGCTTTTTCTCTTGCTCCTTTCGCGCTTTCGAAACTGCACTCAACAAAAGATGCAAACTGTCACGGGCCTGTAAATCACGCAAACCTGGCGTATTGGGAGAAGAAATATTAACCGTAAAATAATCAGCAACATTATAAAAATGAGCAATACCAACAGTATAGTCATCAATCTTATCGACCGTATCCTTATTGGCTCCAATGTTGACTCCTATAACACCAGTTTTTTTACACGCACGCAATCTATTGTAAACAACTTGATGTCCATCATTATTAAAGCCCATTCTATTAATAATCGCTTCATCTTCTTTTAAACGAAAAAGCCGTGGTTTAGGATTTCCAATCTGAGGCTTTGGTGTCACTGTCCCAATTTCAGTAAAACCAAATCCTAAACGAAAAATACCATCCACAACCTCTGCATTTTTATCAAACCCCGCTGCGAGACCAATAAAATTTTCAAACTCAAGCCCAGCAACAGTTACACACAAACGTTTATCGATAACCTTTTGACAGCCATTTAATCCACTTTTCAGCCCGAGAATTGCTAAACTGTGTGCTTGCTCTGGATCCAACATAAATAAGGCAGAACGGCCAATACAACGAAACAAACTCATCAATCCTTCTCCACAACATAAAAATGATCCATCGCACCTCACCTATATCTTTTAACACAAAAGATCACCAATCAAAGAGAGCATATTATCCAAATAATATTCCCCTTCTAGAAGAAAATTCATCACATAATAGCCATACATGTTTATATTGATGTATACTGTGTAAAAAAATTTTATTCTTAAAAAACGTTTTTCTTTTTCGACATTTTTCAAAGATTAAAACGTGAATCCTAATCTTATAGAATGCAGCATGAATTGAAACATCAATGGCTCTTCACCATAACCATGGTTTTGTGACATCTCATGCAGGAAAGCTCATAATTCTCTTAAAAATGCACGCAAATTATCCCTATTCCCAAAGTTCCTTTGTGTAATATTGTTTCCAATAGAAACAGAGCTTGCTCTATAAAGCTATTTTTTCCTAGCATTTATAGAATACATGGTTCATAAAATTATCTAAATTCATACTATTGTTGCGCTATTTATTAGCAACAGGATATTCAATCATTTGTACTCTATTGATAAAATTTTGAAGAAACTGCATTGTTTGCTTTGCCATTTCTGATGCGCTAAATACAATTTTGCATCTATAAGTGCTCTGTCTAACATATAGTTTAAGTAATGACAGTTGGTCATTGAACTCCCACCTATCATACCAACGATTTCCAAACCAAAATGATCTTGCAAACCCTAGAGCTCTGCTATTTATAAACTAATACAATCTTCCAGTAGATGAAATGTGTTTCTTCCATCAGAATTATCGCCATTTTAGCTCATGCACCCCAGTAAAAATAGCTTTTAGATAAGCCATAATGCCCTCCTAATTGCCATTATAGCTTACTAAATTAAGAGGAATTAAATTATAAGTTTTCTCCTTCCTCATCTATCTATTTCTTCCATCAGTGCTGAAATATATTTTTTATTTCCAAATTCCCTTTTTATAACAATACGTTATACCAATATATGCACTTCATCTGAGAAGCGTCCTGATAGCTCAACTTTCAACGCTGCTCATTTTGTGGTATTCTGTAAAAATCTTTCTTTTTAATGCTATCATAAAAATCTTGAGGCAATTATATAAATTAAGCTACGGTTTTCTACTTTCTGTTGAAAAAAGCAGATATAGTTTTTATCAAAAAAGCTTTTCTCTCAGAAATGTTCTATGTACATTCAAATAGAGCCCTAATGCTCTTTATTAAACCTTATAAAGTTCTTTGAAAATAATATTAATATTGTAATATAATCATAAAAATAAAATCTGCCCTTTCCTTTTTCATCAAAAGCGGTAAGTAAATTACCGTATATCGCTTACATAAAGGGGAAAACGCAATGCTTAAAGAATTCAAAGAATTTGCCCTAAAAGGTAATATGATTGACCTTGCTATCGGTGTGATTATAGGGGGCGCTTTTGGTAGCTTGGTCAACTCAATTGTCAATGACATTTTTATGCCAATCATTGGGCTGATTACAGGTGGAATTGATTTTTCTAATATGTTTATTCAACTTGCTGGCGAAAAACAAGCAACATTGAGTGCCGCCAAAGCAGCTGGAGCAACCATTAGCTATGGACACTTTATTACTTTACTTATCAATTTTCTCATTATTGCTTGGGTTCTTTTTTTATTCGTTAAAGCTATGAATAAAATCCGTAGAAAAGAAGAAGAAAGCCCAAAAAAAACGTCTTCAGAAGAACAACTTTTAACAGAAATTAGAGATCTTTTGGCTAAGAAAAAATAATTTTATGCAAGATTTACATCATGGAACACGAGGAAAAAACATTTCCACAGTTGTTCCATGATTGGGTTTTGAGAACAATAAAAATTGTCCTCCTCTTTCTTCCACCATTGCTTTACACATTGGGAGGCCTAAACCTGTTCCTATAAAAGCGCTATCACCAGATCGGCCATCTTTGCGCTCTACTTGACCATAAGGTTTCAGTGCCTGTACAATCTCTTCTTCGTTCATCCCTATACCATTATCACTCACTGAAATTTTTACACGCTCTTTTCTATAAGAAACGTGAACAATGATCTGTCCACCCAAAGGTGTAAAACGAATAGCATTGGAAAGAAGATTCCATATAATCTGGCGAAACACTTGTTGTGATACAGGAATAAATGGAACATGAGGTGGAGCAACAATACGCATGATAATGCCGTTCTGATTGGCTTGAGTTTCAAGAAAAGCTATCGTCGCACGTAAACAAGATATCACATCAAATGTTTCAGAAATAATAGAAGAATCAATCTGGTTATTGGAACCAGAATAATTTATCTTCGAGCACTCTAGTAATTGATTAATCAGCAATAATATATGTTTTCCAGAGAAAATAATATCGCGTAAATATCCACGATAGCGCTCATTTTCTATCGAACCAAAACGGCCTTCTCTCATAATTTCTGCAAAACCAATAAGAGCATTCAAAGGTGTTCGTATTTCATGAACAACCCCAACAATTTTATCCTCTTCTGCTTTTTTTCCTCCTGATGGAACTGTTTGTGTCCTATCACGCAACATAACAGCATAATTGCCTTGCTGTGCCAAAAATACAATCGTTATCAAAACGGTTATATTTTTATGATTTTTCGTCATTAAATCAGCTGTTTCTCTGCGATTTAAAACCTGATTTTTCCCCTCCACACGGATTGATTTAAAATATTTTTCAACGAAAAATCGGCTTTGCAAAGTAAATAATGAAGAGAGTGGCTGTCCTCGTAGTTCATTTATTTCATAACCCATCAATGCTAAGGCTGCCCTACTTGCTGATTGAATAAAGCCCTCTTCATCCAACCATAAAACACCATCTGTTGCTGTATCCAACAATGATAAAACTGCTGCGGGCTCTTTTACGAGAGCTTGTTCTATAGCATTTACCGGCAATGTTTGTGTATATGGTAACTGAATAGCTGTTTCTTCAACTAATTTTTTTTCTTTTACCGATGAATTCAATTCATCACGTAATTTCTCTGCAATTTCATGAAAAGCTGAACGTTCTATCTCCGTAAGACATGGCATTTCTGTTTCCAGCTTTTCATCTCTTTTTTCTTGGACTTTTTTTCGTATTTTTAAAACACCAAAGCCACGAAACCCCTTAAGCTGCTTTTTAACATCAAAAATTGGCAAAGCCGACAACTCAACATCAAGCCATTGTAAGCAACCATCAACAGGCCATTGAACAATCTCTTTACTCCAAGGCATAGCAGATTCAATAAAATGACTGAGAACCAGATATCGATCATCATTAAATTGATGAGCAAGCTCATGAAAGCTACATCCTAAAATAGAAGAAGAGAGAGGACCAACAACTTCAGCTAGCTCTTTTGAGACTTCACAAAATAAACCATTATGATCGATTTCCCACGTAAAAGGCCGAGGCAAAAGCTCTGGTGTAAAACGAAAAGCTTCTTGCTGACATTTTAATTCATTTGTATTTAACTTCAATTCATCTGCTTTTAATGGCATAACTAAAACTAAAAAGTGTTGGATTTAATCTCAAATGAATAATGCTAATTTGTTTACAATTACCTGTTCTGGTTAAAATAACTTGATATCTCATATCAATTGTCTGTAGCAAAATTTTGACTGTTTCATCAACAAAACAAGAATAAAAAGAATCCTCCAACTCCTGTTGCTTATTCACCCATTATTGTAACAAATCTTGTTACAATAATGGTAACATCTCCCTCGCATAAATAGTACTCAAAAAGAATACACTTATTTTACGCATTCATGTGCCTGTTTTAAAAAGATATCTCCCAAGCTCCCCAAGCTTATTTTACGACGGCATCCGTAAATGGTGTAATGTAAAGTCCCCCATAACAGATAGCAAGGCATTGTACATTACATTTTTATGCTTATAAAATAGCTGGTTAGAACCATCATTATACTAATTTTAACCCCTAATGTCACCAATAGTTCTTGGCATTTGAAGGCGTTCATAAGCGGCATTTTTATTTCTTTTTTTTACTTTTTTACCCCTACATTATTATGATACGCAAGAAAATCGTTTTATTTGTTTCAACAGAAACAAATTTGAAATGAAAAAATCTTACGATATTTGAAACTTTCATTCAATACTTATAATGATAAATTATTATTATAAATCAATAAATTGCATTATAAAAATAGAAATTAAAATTTCTTTTTCAAATAAAGTTTCTCGTAAGAACACCTTTCTTGGCCAATAATATCAAATAATGACAAATTTAGCATAGTGCCTTAAAGCACCCAATGCAACAAAACTTGCATATTGGATACTCTTCTTATGATGCTCTCCATAATCCCCAAAAGACCTTTCTTTCATCAGAACCACTATAGAAGAGAAAACAAAAAATATACCACTGCACTATTTAACCAAAGAATTTTTCTGCAATCAGAAAAGAGAACAAAAATTATCTGTTCTCATATAAAGATTTGTTTAATTTCTTTACATTCTAGATCATCTAGAAATGTTAAAAACATCTCCCCTTTTGGTATCAGCAGTTAAAAGATCGCTTTTGCTTTATTACTCTCTACTCAATTTTTTAATATTATTATAAAAATAAATACATAGTCACATCTGCTTAAAAAAATAAAACAAGCATTCGCTATTTAAATAATGACTGTTAACATTTTAAAAATCGCACATTTTAATGTGCTTTTTTATTTCCCTGCATTGAGTAAAATTTCACGTTTTCCCACATGATTAGCGGCTCCAACAATGCCTTTTTCTTCCATCCGCTCAACAAGAGAAGCTGCTTTATTATAGCCGATTGAAAGTCGGCGCTGAATATAAGATGTTGAACATTTTTTATCACGCATAACAATCTTTACAGCTTGATTATAAAGCTCCTCTCCCTCTTCATCAAAATTTTCTCCCTCAGAAACTTCAACCGTTGAATCGGCAGAAGCATCCTCTTTGTTATCGTCTTCGTTATCCGTGACGGTTGCTAAATAATCAGGTTTTCCTTGCAGTTTAAGATGTGCAACAATGGATTCAACTTCTTCATCAGAGACAAACGGTCCATGAACGCGTACAATACGTCCCCCACCTGCCATATGAAGCATATCTCCTTGACCTAAAAGCGTTTCAGCACCTTGTTCACCTAGGATCGTACGACTGTCAATTTTTGATGTCACTTGAAAGGAAATGCGGGTAGGAAAGTTCGCTTTAATTGTCCCTGTGATAACATCAACAGAAGGGCGCTGCGTTGCCATAATAAGATGAATACCAGCCGCACGCGCCATTTGTGCTAAGCGCTGAATGGCATTCTCTATTTCTTTCCCTGCCACCATCATGAGATCAGCCATCTCATCAACAATCACAACAATATAAGGAAGCTGCGTCAGATCCATGGCTTCTTCATGATAAAGCATTTCCCCTGTTTCCTTATCAAAACCCGACTGTACAGTACACATGATCGTTTCACCTTTTTGAGCCGCAAGTGCAACACGTGCATTAAAACCATCAATATTACGTACACCTAACTTAGCCATTTTGCGATAACGCTCTTCCATTTCACGAACCGCCCATTTTAAAGCTGTTACTGCTTTTTTAGGATCTGTTACAACAGGTGTTAAAAGATGTGGAATGCCATCATAAACAGAGAGCTCTAGCATTTTAGGATCAACCATGATCAAACGACACTGTTTTGGTGTCATACGATAAAGAATCGACAAAATCATTGTATTAATTGCTACAGACTTGCCTGATCCTGTTGTTCCTGCAACCAATAAATGAGGCATTTTTGCTAATTCTACAATGACCGGCTCACCACTAATCCCTTTCCCCAAAGCAAGAGCAAGTTTAAATTCACTTTCACGAAAAGAACGTGTTTGAATTAATTCCCGTAGATAAACGGTTTCACGAACCGCATTGGGTAACTCAATCCCTATAACATTCCGTCCAGGAATAACAGCAACGCGTGTAGAAATAGCAGACATAGAACGCGCAATATCATCAGAAAGATTAATAACGCGCGATGACTTTACACCCGCAGCAGGCTCAAATTCATACATTGTAACCACTGGCCCTGGATGTACATGGATAACTTCACCCTTAATGCCAAAATCTTCCAAAACACTTTCCAAAAACCCAGCACCGCGTTCCAATGTTTCCTGAGGAATCATCGTACCTTCATGAAAAACAGGTTCCTGTAATAAATTGATCGGAGGAAACTCATAAGCATCACTGTCAATAGATTGAATATTTTGCATAAAAGCAGAGTCATAATTGCTTAATGGCACGCGGGCAGATTGCAATATTTTCGTTTTACCGTTTGCTTGCATCACAGACAAATCTTTTAAATTTGGTGTGACATTCTTTGTTATGCAATCGACAATATTATTGGTTTTTTTCGTCTCTATACTAGACTCAGCGTCGCTTAGTGCCTCAGTATCGTTTAACGCCCTTGCATTACTTAACGTATGAGCGGAATCTTCAACAGAAAGCTTAGAATGACATTCTTTAGTAATATCATTATTTGTATGCATTAAATCAGAAATTTGCTCAACGCCTCGCATCCTTTCCTCTGAAGATTCCGATGTAATGGAATCATAGAGTTGCGGAAAGCGGTATTCGAGAACACGGTAAAGAGCAGTTATTGACTCATCAAAGATAGAAGGAATATCGGATGTAATTTTATTTGTCGTGTCAATCGATGTTTGATCCTCTTTTGAAGTTTGAGTATCCATATGTTCAAATATCAAAGATATACATTCAAAAAATGCATCATCGGAAAGATGCCAAGCAGGATTCATTTTTTGTAGCACATTTTCTACTTGTAATTTATGCTCTTGTTTACCCTCCTCAAGAGGGATATTTTCTAATGGTATACGAGTAACTTGTCGTGACAACTGCTTCAAAACTGTTGAATGACAAACCGACGTTTTATTTTCTATTGATTGAGGATTAATGACTTTTTTTGTCGATGAAACGCTTGTTGTTTTCTTGTTACAACGTACAATATCTGTATCTGTAATTTTTTTTTGATCTTGCTTCGTAAAAATTTTAAACTGCTTTGCAAAAACTGGATCTGTTTCTATACGACGACGCAAAATCTCAACTTCTGGGGTTCGCGTGAAACGGACATTTTTTCCGAGGGTAAATGCCTTTTTCCATACTTCCGGATAAGGAAATATCTCAGTAATCTTAACAGATAAATCTTCTCTTGATGCACCTTTCGTACCATCATCAGAAAAAGAAGGCGTAGAAATAGATTTTGTTTTCGAATTATGCATGGCACCCAACAAATTTATAGCAATGAGAAAAATAACCTTTTCAAAAAGAATTCGTAGAAACTATCATACGAAGGTTAATAACCTTTTGCTGATGGTTACTTTTTAATGAAAAAAATAATGCCATAATGCATATTCATAATCTCCCTTCTGCATATTTACGATATAAATTGTCTCGTTTGTGATGTCATAGAGCTCGTATTTCATTTGTTTTGAAGAAAACTTCATGATAAAAAAGCTTCAGGAAAATTGTCTATAGCTCTCTTTCTCTCCCATTTCATAAAAGCAATTAGTCCTAATAATACAAATGGGTGTATAAGCATTGCTCTGTTGAATTCTCCATGCTCAGTTATCATGATACAATCTAATTTCTCGCGTTTTTATAAGATTACCCTTGTTATCCTCGTTTAAAACGGCTTAGACTAAGATAATCATAATTAAATAAACACAAATAGAAAAAAGGGAGTGAATTATGTTTAACAAACGGAAATTTTATATCAATGGTCTATGGGAGGACCCAAGCACTCCTCACGATTTTGACGTCATTAATCCATCAACAGAAGAGGCTTGTGCTGTCATTAGCCTTGGAAGTACAGAAGATGCCGATAAAGCAATTAACGCAGCTAAAGAAGCGTTTCAAAAATGGAAAACAACGTCACCAAGTGAGCGTCTTGGGTTCGTTGAAAAAATTCTAAATATCTATGAAAAACGCTCTAAAGAGATGGCAAAAACCATTTCAATGGAAATGGGAGCACCGATTGATATGGCACTTAATGCGCAAACCGCAACTGGCAGTTCCCACATTCGCAATTTTATCGAAGCTTATAAAGAGTTCTCGTTCCAAGAAACTTTAATAAAGGAAAATGAACAAGCAATTCTTCACTACGATCCTATCGGCGTCGTAGGATTAATTACGCCATGGAATTGGCCCATGAATCAAGTAACTCTTAAAGTTATCCCTGCTCTCTTGGCTGGCTGTACCATGGTATTAAAGCCCTCTGAAATTGCGCCTCTTTCTGCTATGCTTTTTGCTGAATTTTTAGATGAAGCTGCGCTCCCTGCCGGTGTTTTTAATTTAATCAATGGTGATGGTACAACTGTCGGCTCTTACCTCTCAGCACATCCAGATCTAGAAATGATTAGCTTTACTGGTTCAACTAGAGCAGGAAAAGATATTTCTAAAAATGCTAGCGCTACTTTAAAAAGAGTCTGTCTGGAACTTGGGGGAAAAGGAGCGAATATTATCTTTGCTGATGCCGACTCAGATGCTATTCAACGTGGTGTGCGACATTGCTTTTATAATAGTGGACAAAGCTGTAATGCACCGACTCGTATGCTTGTGGAACAAAGCATCTATGACAAAGCCATAAAAATAGCTAAAGATATTGCAGAAACAACAAAAGTAGGACCGAATTGCCAAGAAGGAAATCATATTGGTCCCGTCGTTTCAAAAAAACAATATGATAAAATTCAAGATCTTATCCAATCGGGAATTGATGATGGTGCAACTCTTGTTGCAGGCGGAACTGGTTTACCAAGAGGAATTGAACGCGGTTATTATGTCCGTCCAACAGTCTTTGCTGATGTAAAACCTCATATGCGTATTTTCAAAGAAGAAATCTTTGGTCCAGTTCTCTCGATTCTTGCTTTTAATACAGAAGAAGAAGCTGTCGCTTTAACGAATGACACTGAGTATGGTCTTACAAACTATATTCAATCACAAGATCGCAACAAATGTCGTCGCATTGCGGCACAAGTACGCTCTGGTATGGTAGAAGTTAACGGACATGGATTACCCAGTGGAAGCTATTTTGGAGGTGTAAAATTTTCTGGACGCGCCCGTGAAGGGGGACATTGGGGAATTAAAGAATTCCTCGATAGTAAAGCAATTTCGTACTGGTAAAATCTTATTAAAAACTTAATAGGAATCGTATGGTAATACAAAAAATAACGGATGAAGGTGCTCTTGGGCAACGTCTTGATCAGTGGCTAGCAAAACAATACCATAATGTGTTCTCACGTTCACGTTTGCAAACCCTCATCCGTGAAGGCTATCTTAAAATTGATGGTCAATTCATAAAGGAACCAAAAACAAAATTAAGACCTAAGCAAATAATTGAATTGGCAATGCCTGACCTTCGTGATGCAGAACCTAGTGCTGAAGCTATTGCATTGGACATCCTTTTTGAAGATGATCATATCATTGTTATTAACAAACCAGCAGGTCTTGTTGTTCATCCTGGCAATGGAAATTGGACCGGTACGTTGGTTAATGCCCTTATTTATCACTGCGGTAATAGTTTATCTGGTATAGGTGGTGTTAAACGCCCTGGCATTGTCCATCGTCTCGATAAAAATACAAGTGGTGTTATGATTGTTGCAAAAAATGATCTGGCTCATAAAAGTCTCAGTGCTCAATTTTCTGATCATGGACGTACCTGTGCATTAGACCGACGCTATCATGCCTTGATTTGGGGGACACCTCACCGCAATGTTTGGACAATTGATGCATCACTTGGCCGTTCGCCCCACAACCGAACAAAGCAAGCTGTTATCCATAAGCAAAACCCTTATGCTCGTCATGCTGTTACACATTTTTCTTTGCTAGAAAAATATGGCTCTCATGCAGACTCAACATCTTTTGCTAGCCTTCTGGAATGTCGCTTGGAAACTGGACGCACCCATCAAATCCGTGTTCATATGGCTCATATTGGGCATCCACTCATAGGCGATACAGTTTATGGAAATGCTTTTAAAACAAAATCAAACGCATTCAACCCCACTATTAGAAATGCAATCGATCAATTCAACAGACAGGCACTTCATGCCGCAAGTCTCTCTTTTGAACACCCTTCTACCGGTAAAGTTATGTCGTTTTCCGCACCACTACCTCAAGATATGGCTAAACTTATTAAGCATTTTAAAAAAATGAATTGAAACTTTTCTCCTTCTCAAGATTTCACAATAAAATATCTTTTTTTGAACAAAATTGAAAAATATGCTAAAGTGAATGTGCACAGGTATTACTATCTGAAACATAGAATTTGCCTTATCAGGGAATTCAGACAAAAGGAGGGTGCTATTATGGCCCATATGAATTTGTTATCAGTAACCGCAGGCGATGGCGGATTAAACCGTTATTTGGAAGAAGTGCGTCATTTTCCAATGCTTGATCCAAAAGAAGAATATATGTTAGCTCAACGTTACCGTGAGCATAATGATTTAAAAGCAGCGCATAGGCTAGTAACCAGTCATTTGCGTCTTGTAGCTAAAATCGCGATGGGATATCGCGGCTATGGACTCCCCATTGGGGAAGTCATTTCAGAAGGCAATGTTGGACTCATGCAAGCTGTTAAGCGTTTTGAGCCAGAACGTGGTTTTCGTCTTGCAACCTATGCAATATGGTGGATTAAAGCATCAATCCAAGAATATGTATTGCGGTCTTGGAGTTTGGTGAAGATGGGGACAACAGCTAATCAAAAGCGCTTGTTTTTTAACCTTCGTAAATTAAAAAGTAAACTTCAAGCACTTGATAACGGTGATCTCAATGCAGAACAAGTAAAAGAAATTGCAACTCAGTTGAATGTCTCAGAAGATGAAGTTATATCAATGAACCGCCGACTTGGTGGTGACACTTCACTCAACGCACCCCTTCGTACAAAAGAAGGGGAAAACAGCGAGTTGCAAGATTGGTTGGTGGATGAATCTAACGATCAAGAACAAGTTTTAATTGAAAAAAGTGAATTGGAGAATCGTCGTTCCATGCTTATAAATGCCATGGACAATCTCAATGAACGTGAAAAACGTATATTCAAAGCACGTCGTTTAAACGATATACCATTAACTCTAGAAGAACTCTCTGGTGAATTTAACATTAGTCGAGAACGAGTAAGGCAAATTGAAATGCGTGCATTTGAAAAAGTGCAAGATTCTATCAGAGATTCCGCTTTATCTCAAAGTCAAATATAAGACTCTAGAATTAGGTATGAAGCCAATTGTTTGCGCATTTTTAAAGTAGAAATGAGAAAAGCGTATATTGGCTTTGTACTTGTAAATTAGTCTGTAGAATCCTTTGAGTTATAGTATACAATTTTATTGAGCGTGTTTGATATAACTAATAAAAATCAATATCGAGAAATAACCTTTTATTTTATTTGCATCTATGTTTTATCTTTCTGATCAAGAACTGTTAACTTATCTTGTTGTGCAAGCCATTGTCCAATAACTTTATTGAAAATAGACTTACCTGTTGGTCCTTTTGCAAAAGTTAATTCATTTATACGTCCGTTTTTATCCGTTAACACTAAACGCACCCAATCTAATTCTCGCATCAATTGCAAATTTCGATCAAGAAATGGATGATTACCACTCAATGCAACAAGAAAAAAATCATCATTAATTTTTGTAGAAATAGTTCTTACTAAAGGCTGCCCAATAGATTGTTCACTTGCTTTAAAGGTTAATGCTTGAACACTGCTTATAGCTTTCCCTGAGAATTTATCAGAAAGAATAAAAATAAGATCCATAATATATGCAGCAGGAAATGTCCGATCGGTATTGCGACGTAAAATTAACCGTAATGATAGCCCTTCATCAGGAATTGTTATATCACCTTGTATAGCTGTTTCTTCTGGAGCCCCCTTCACATAAGACTCCTTTATAAGCGTCCAGCGAACACTTCCGGTTGCTATCTTTTCTGCATCATAATTTGTACGTGCTTGATAAAAAACAGCTTCACCTAATTTATCAAGAGATTGCAAATTGCTGGAAACAACGGTTGAGACTCCTTCTTCATCCGAAGAATCTGTCGCTTGTTTTAAACCGACATCAATTTCACTCCCATCCTCTAATAAACGTTGTGTTAACTTTCTCTTAACCGAAAGTGCCTTTGGTACTTCGTGAGAAACTTGAAGATTTTCTCCTAACACTTGATGATCATTTGATACAAATACACGCCCACCAATAAAAAAAATACCAATAGTAAAAACAGCAAAACTAACAACAGAAACAGCACTTATCACAATACGCCTTTGCACCAATGATTTATTAGCACGACGTAAAGCCTGAGAAAAAATATGCGAAACAATATGAGGATTATCTTCTTGCGACGAAGAAATCTTTAACTCACAGCTATTAACATGCTGAGAAGGTACATCAGCCTCCATATTAACAGGCTCTGCATCTGGTATATCTGATACCCAAGGCTCATCAAATAACTTGCTATCCTTTGGATGTGTAACAAAATCCTGCTTTCTTTTTATGTCTAACACTGAAAATTCATTATTCTTTGGTAATATAGTTTTTTTTGTATATTTCTTATCTTCATTTATATTTGTGGGATCCCACCCAATAACTGAAGAAAGCAACTTCTTTTCAACTGCTAAATATTCTTCTTCAACAGTTGCAATAGCACTCTGAAGAATCTTTCTTTGTTCATCTGCTATTGCTTGTGGTATTTTTGCTGTTACAAATTGATATTCTAGTGTTTCGATAGCCCGTTTATAAATCCGCTTACGCACTTGTGATGTAACATTATTTTGTGCATCAATTGCCTTTTTTAAGATTCCAACGAAATCTACCATTTCCTCTATAATCTCTCTTAAACTAAGCAAAGAACCCCTAGAACTCAGGCTAAAACAGCTTTATTTTAGGCTCATAAGTTTATTGTCATTTATATTGGTACAACTATTGTCATAGTGTAAAATGAATATGAAAAATAAACAATGTCATTTTACACCTTTCTTTCACGCACTCTTAAAAACTCTTTTTGTTAAAAGATATAGAAGTGAACAAAAGATCTATATGGAAACCTAAAAATAATAATCAATTTGCAAAAGGATCTGTAATAAGAATAGTATCTTCACGTTCTGGACTCGTAGATAATAAAGCCACTTTTGTGTTAATCAGTTCTTCAATATAGCGTATATATTTAACAGCCTGCATTGGTAAATCTTCCCACCTCAATGCATGGGCTGTTTTTTCCTTCCAACCTTCTAATGTTTCATAAATAGGCTTCACACGGGCTTGGGCTCCCATGGAAGAAGGTAAATAATCAATCCTTCTACCATCAAGCTCGTAACCAATACAAACTTTTATTTCATCCAAACCATCCAAAACATCAAGTTTTGTCAATGCTATACCTTGAACACCGCAAACTACTACCATCTGACGGACTAAGACAGCATCAAACCAACCACATCGACGCTTTCGACCCGTTACAACACCAAATTCATGCCCACGCGCTCCCAGAAATTCACCAATATCATTTATCTGCTCTGTAGGAAAAGGCCCTTCTCCAACACGTGTGGTATACGCTTTCGCAATACCCAAAACATAATGAATTGCACTAGGTCCCATCCCTGAACCTGTACATGCCTGCCCAGCAACTGTATTCGATGATGTTACGTACGGATAAGTTCCAAAATCATTATCGAGTAAAGCACCTTGCGCACCTTCAAAAAGAATGTGTTTCCCTCCTCGATAACCTTCATCTAAAAAACGCCACGTACAATCCATAAAGGGCAAAACTTTATCCGCAACTTGCATCAATTCATCATAAAGCGCTTGAGAATCAATCTCTGCAACACCCATCCCACGACGCAAAGCATTATGATGCCTCAAAAGCCGCTCAATCTTAGCCATAAGTGTATCTTTTTCTGCTAAATCCATCACTCGGATAGCACGACGTCCCACCTTATCTTCATAAGCTGGTCCAATACCACGCTTTGTTGTACCAATCTTTAAACCAGATAAACCGCTTTCTCGAATTGCATCAAGATCACGATGCAAAGAAAGAATCAAAGGAGCATTTTCAGCAATACGTAAAATTTCCGGTGTGATTTTCACGCCCTGATCACGTAGTTTTTTTAACTCTGCTACAAAATGATGGGGATCAACTACAACACCATTCCCAATAATTGATAACTTCCCACGAACTAAACCCGATGGTAAAAGTGATAATTTATAACTAACTCCATCAATAACCAATGTGTGGCCAGCATTATGCCCCCCCTGATATCTCACCACGATATCTGCTCGCTCAGACAACCAATCTACAATTTTACCTTTGCCTTCATCACCCCATTGTGTACCGACAACAACTACATTGGCCATAACTTTCTCCGTCGTGTTTAGTCAAAAAAATCAGCATTCAAAAACAAACACTTCTTTATAACGAAACCTTAGAGCAAGTGCGACTCCTCATTTCAGATTTTTCTCAATCTTCAAGTGATTAAATTTTCAAATTTATGATAATAAAGATAAGCAAATACCAAAATATTTTAAATCTGTCATTTTTGCTACAAAAAGTAAAAAAATAGAGATTTTAATTTGTGCGTATCCAACACCTGACAGAGCATTTATTCCTCCTCTTAATCTTTTACAATTTATGTAATATTTAGAGGCTGTTTGTCTGATACAAGAATATGAAAGATCATCATAATCTCTCGTATCCTTTTTCTGTTTAAAAACACCCTGTGAAAATCACCAGTAATTATTTAAAGCTGTGCTTTTTCCACTTGGAACGCCCACTCAAGCCATTGTGTTAAAATTTCAAGATCGGAAGCCTCAATTGTTATACCCGCCCAAATTCGAAGCCCCGGAGGAGCATCGCGATACGAACCAATATCATAAGCAACTCCTTCCTCATCAAGACGTTTCACAACCGCTTTTATGAAAGATACTCGCTTTTCCGTATCCAAAGAAGTAATCACTGGATCCACAATATCTAAACAAATAGCGGTGTTAGAACGCACTTCAGGATCTTTTGCCAAATATTCTAACCATGGTGTTTTGCGAACAAAAGCATCAAGTACAGAAAAGTTTTTCTCCACCCGTGCTCTTAATGCCGCTGCACCTCCTAGAGATTTTGCCCACTTCAATCCATCAAGAAAATCCTCAACACAAAGCATGGAAGGTGTATTGATTATCTTTCCTTTAAAAATATCTTCGTTCAATTTTCCATTTTTTGTCATATAGAAAAGTTGAGGCATAGGCCAAGCTGGAACATAATTCTCAAGCCTCTCAACAGCACGAGGACTTAAAATCACCATACCATGCGCAGCCTCACCTCCCAAAACTTTCTGCCATGAAAAAGTAACAACATCTAATTTTGAAAAATCAAGATATTGCGCAAAAGCTGCAGATGTTGCATCACAAATGGTCAATCCAGCCCGCTCATGGGGAATGAAATCTGCATTAGGAATACGCACACCAGAAGTTGTCCCATTCCATGTAAAAACAACATCACGATCAAAGTCAAGTTGTGTTAAATCTGGTATTTCACCATAAGGAGCTTCAAAACGACGCACATCAGAAAGCTTTAATTGCTCGACAACATCTTTATTCCACCCAAATCCAAAACTTTCCCACGCCGCCATATCAATGCCACGCTCACCTAATAGAGACCATAGAGCAGCCTCAACAGCACCGGTATCTGAACCTGGCATAATTCCTATACGATGATCAGAAGGAACCTCAAGAATCTCACGGGTTAAATTAATAACTTCAGCAAGTTTTAATTCTGCTTCTCTAGATCTATGTGAACGCCCAACTAATGCATTTTTAAGAACATCAAGAGTCCAACCAGGCCTTTTGCTACAAGGACCTGAAGAAAAATTAGTATTATTGGGACGACTGCTTGGTTTTTGTAACATTATCATTATTTCTCCCCTTTTAGATGTTTTTTTCTTTATAAAGAAAAACGAATTATTATAAAGACTAATCAATAATCTTTTTAGAAAAAAGTCAAAAATATTTTCTATTATTTCGTATGCTTAAAATTCACTGAAACTTTATAAAAAAACCTTTCTTAATCATGCTTCTCGATTGATTCTTTTAATTTTTTGTATCATCACCACGATAAGACAGCATTCTACTAACAATACACTAACGCATCCAATATGCCTATCAAATTTATTTTATGATAAAGATTCATTGATAACTCTCTAGAATAGGGAGATAAACTTATTAAAAAATCAATTATTTTTCTTTTGATGACTGGACAGAGAAAATTTTAATGTTATAACCGCAAGCGCTTTATATTTTTTATGAAGCATGCCCAGATAGCTCAGTTGGTAGAGCAGCGGACTGAAAATCCGCGTGTCCGTGGTTCGAATCCGCGTCTGGGCACCACTTTTTGTGTTTAACATATTGAAATATATAGATTTTTTCTTTAAATCGCCATTTTCAGACCACCTTTTAGACCACCTTCTACAGTTTATATAATTTTACCTAATTTGTTCTTATTTGCTCCTTATTTTTCTTTGGAGTGAAGGCTAAGATCTCTTTTTTTCTCCATCTCACTGCTCTCCCTAGCTTATATGGCTCCGGAAACAACCCCTGAAGCACCCAATTGCGAATCGTTGTTGTGGATACACTAAAAAGCTGTGCACACTCACGTGTCGTTACATATCTATCTCCATCATCAAATATCATCTCATTACCTTTCTCTTTTTTATATTAATTAAATGGGCGGGGGTGCTGGGAGGAGAGAGCACCCCCATAGGTTTAAGCGGCTTTTGCCAAAATCTTTTGCATCTCTTGTTCTATTTCCCCTAAAAAGATTTCGACCGCTTTATTAATCTCTTCAATGTGTTTCTCATCACGGTTGACGCGTTTGACTTTCATTCTCAAACCAGTAGATTTGCCTACAAAGTTTGGATTATAGCTAATGAAATCACACCATTTGCGTCCTGTGCATGCCATTTGGAATTGCATTTGTGCGTGATATTCTGGTTTGATTTCGTCATACATAAAAAAACGAAGATGGGTTGTTGATTGTGGACATTTGACTTCGATTAAACCGTCCTCTCCAATGAACCCATCAGGACTTGCACCCGCCATTTTCATTTTTGGGTGGGGAATAAACCCGCATCTTGTGACTTCTGTGTCATAAATGAATTCATATTCTCTCAAGGCATTCTCTTCATGTTCAATGCCCCATTGCATAGCAGGTGTTGTATAAGATTGGCTTATTCCCTCTATTAAGCGTTCTATCATGAGTTTCGTTTTGTAGTCTTCATATTTGCTTGTAGGCAAACCTTTTGCTGTCTTACTGAGTACGTTGTAAACGTTTGAAGCAGTGACTTTACCCAAGCGCGCTTGAAACCATTCTGCTGTTCTTTGTTTCATCTCACACCGCCGTTTGTTGCTCTTGTGGCGTTGCTATATCGGCATCTTGTATAGTAGAATCTGTTTCCACCTTTTGCTTGTTTTGTTTCTTTTTCAAAAGAT
>NZ_JACX01000004.1 GCF_000518085.1 Bartonella grahamii ATCC 700132 | reverse complement strand
TTTGCTCTAAAATCTCAATAATGCCCGCACTTGAAATAACCCTGTCTTATTCCCCTTTTCTCGCACTGTTGATTGGGTTAAAATATTCGAATAAGACACATCAACATCCGTAATGTCTCCGGTTGCATGGAAACCCAGAGTTGCCCCAACGAGGCGCCCGCCAAAACTGTTTTTGCTTACATCATTGGCTACAGCCCCCAGATCAAGCGCCATATAAGGGGAGAATTGGCTCATAAATTTACGCCCCATTCTCGAAGAAAAACCTGGCAACAACAGCGACAATTCATTGCGCCAAAACACCCCATTATTGCCATAATAAATCGCCTCACGCACCCCGCGCACAGAGGAACTGCCACCAAGCGATATTTGCTCTGAACTAAACAACGTGTCGGGTGATAATTGTCCTGAAAACAGTGTGTTATAGCGAAAGTTATACTGTTTGAGCGAAAAAGGACGCACGTAGCCTAGGGAAAAAGACAATTTGGAAAATTGCCCTTTGGGTGAATTTTTTGTTGCATTCTCTTGCTCTTTATCGTCATAAGCGCCAAGAATTGCCAAACCCTTATGAAATCCTATATGCGCGCTTAATTCTCCTCCAAGCCACTTGCGCGAATGATCAAGCTCAAAGGTTGCAATAGCCAATTTACGGCTGGAAACATCAACCCGACTGCCCATAATAAAATTATCAGAATATTTCCATGTCAACCGTCCCGTAACCCAGGTCTTTCCCTCTTGATCACGGTCGATAACCCGTGAAATCCATGGTGTCAGCGATAAAGACTTCCCCGCAGTCATAATATCGGAAAATATCCCCTTAACACTCGAATGATATTGGCTCCACGTCCCATCAAAACCTGTTGTCCAAGTGCCATAGGGAAGAGAAAATGATCCCGTTAGAGTATCACTATTGGGGCGCTTGTGAGAAAAATGATGCGGACTACCATCCATAGAACGCTGATAGCTAAACGACCATTGATCATTGATCCCTAACAGATCATCAAAAGAAAGGCTCAAGCGCGTTTGATAAATTCCTGTTGCTTTAGCACCAAGATTATCGCTGGAAAGCGTAATAAGCCAAGGTTTCTGTTTTTCAATATGAACATCGAGTATCGAACCACCCGAATTGCTCCCCGCACCAAGATTAATGGTGGCTTGGCGTGAGAAAAGCCGATTGATTTGATCAAGCCCTTGCTCTATCTGGCGCAGATTGGTCGGCTTCCCAATAAGGTTTGGAAAAGCTGTGGTGATTTCTCCTTGAGATTTCCTTCCAACTTTATGCCCATCAAGGGTAATATCTTCCATCACACCTTCAACAACAACAATCTTGAGATGACCGTGCAGACAGAGTAAAATAGACTTAAAATTTGCCAACAGTTAGATGAATTAGTGTCTAAAAAATTCTGCTAATGAGATTTATTTTGCTTTTCGTTTACTTTCTTCTGGAATGAAAATCCCTAAAGATATGAACCATGATTTTTTTTTGCTCTTTTCTACGAAATGGCTCTTAAAAGCGTTTCATCTCTAATCCTACAAGAGGCTATTAAGCAAATTGCTGTGGTAAAGTAGAAGAAATATCCAAAGTTATTCATGCCAAGCGCTTCAGAGCTTGCATCATATTGCAAAAAGTTAGAATCAGAAATTTTGTCAAACACCAAGACTATTCGCAAAGCCATCATGAATACATACGAAAAAGTAGAAAAAGAAAATGTTGTTTTACTTACAAATCTTAATCACTCCAAAGCAATAGCCTGAAATAGCAGTGTGTCGTATGGAAAATTAAAAACAAAAACCGAATGAAGAAAAACTTATGTGGGTAAACAAAGAAAATGCACTTAAGGCTTGATGGCGTCACAGATTTATTGCTATAAAAGCTTCAAATGATGATATCTCTGACACTTTTCGCTTGTTCTCTTGTGGTGGCTTTCACATGCGAAAAGATATGGACTATGACACCTCTTCTCAAGCTTATCAAACTGAACTCAAAGGTATTTCCTTATTGATTTTGAAAGAGTCCTTAAAACGCATTTTGCAGAGCAAAGTAGAAGGCATGTCTAAAAAAATCATTCCAAGAGCAACAGATTTTTTTAAGTATTGTGAAGAGATTTAAAAGATCTTCTTTCACGAGACAAAACTCTTCATGAATTAATGATAGGAGAGTTTAAAATAGATTTCTAAAAAATAGCAAAATAGTGAAAAGTGCTGATCATTTTTGGATTGGATATGCATTTAAAGAGTGATTAAAAAGTTTTTTTAATGTACAATGCATTTCTAGAAGCCAAAATGGCTCTGTAGTATCGAATTTATAAAGTAAATAAATCCATTAATACAAATTAAGGATTTTAGGATACGCGAATTTCAAAATATTTGTTTTTTAAAACATGAATAGCCAGCATCAGCGCAAAAGATATTGTGGCAGTTATGAATCCCTTTCGTGTATTTTTGAAGTAGCAGAGTGTTTCTTTAATCTTTATGAAAGGGTTGCCAGTGCTATGGACTTTTTTGAAAGTGGATTTGGGTATCAAAATGCAAGCGGAGGTACGGGGTATGGAGCTCTGTGTTTAAAGCTATCATCAACTATAGATAAATCATAGACGAGGTTAACTAAAATATTAAAAGCAACTGGATGCAATAGAAGACATTGCTATTAAAAGAAAAGCAAATGCTGAAAAAACTAAACGGTAGTTTGTGTTTTTATATCAGAAAATAATTTAAGAAATTGAGATCATAATTTTTCCACAGGAAATGAATATGTTTACAAATAAGCAAAGAAAAGCCTTGTTTGGCATTATAATTTTTGTATTTTTATGTTTTTCAGGAATAAGAAAAAATCTTGACTTTATTCAGGGTATTTTGACATTCGCGTCTATTTCTTTGGTGATAGTTACAACTGTTTTTGCAATTTTATGCAATTCTAATATCCCTTCTGAGTTGCAAAACAACCCACAATATAAATGCGGCAATACAACAGGTTGGAAGAGATTAACATGTGATTTACAACAGTATATGCACAGTCTCCTAAAATTAATAACTTTAGTGCTTGTTGTTTTGATTTTCCCAAGTAGTTATAAAGAAACTGTTTCTTTTCCTGTCATTTCTAATTACGTGGAGCACAAGTTTTCTTTTTCATTGGATACCGTACTTTGGTACTTAGATATTGCTCTTGGATATTCAAATATTATACTTTGGTACTTTTTTTAGTCTGTGTATTCTTTCTTATGTCCCGTACACGCAGTTTAATAAATATATCTATTTACGCGCTACAGAGCTCTATTAAAGAGGTACAGTAAAATTTACGATTTCATGCTTTAATTCTGCTTTTACAGAGTCTTCATTATACATACCATTATTATCTTTATGTGCTTTAATAGAAAATTTATGTTGAAAAGTTTCAGTATTAAAGATTATATCAAAATCATCATATGTATTTCCAACAAAACTTAATTTTTTCAATGCGGGATTTATTTCATCTTTTCTTAAAAAATTCCAAAAAAAATCATTTAAATTATTTTTTTCTTTAAATTTAATGTCTAAGCTTAACTCTATTTCTCTCAAATCATCAGTGGGAAGTTCATCAAGGGAATTTTTAGCCATCTCTATCAAGTAACTTTCTGATGGCATTGCAAAAAAGTCTGATTGTTTTGGTTGTTTATATTTCAGTTTTATTTCTCTAATTGAACGCAATTTTTTTTCGAACTCTTGCTTATCAACAATGTCAGGTGAGATATCAATCGTTTTCGGAGAAAAAGATTCTTTGTAGTGTAACTGCAAGAATTTGTTTAACTTTTTATTAGAAGAAAAAAGAGTGAACTTTGTAGGAATCAAAATTCCAAAATATTGCTGATTCTGTTCAACTAATTTTTTAGGACGTGGGTTAGGAATATTCTGAAAGCCATTTTCAGAATCAATCACTTCGGGATTGTAAGGACTTTTTTCTCCCATTAAAACATAAATCCAATAGCAGATCTTCGAGTTCACAGAAAACTTTTCAATTATTAAGGTAACACATTGATTATCAACTATAGGATGGTACATTCCCTCCTCTAGAAATTTATCAGCACGACTTATATTAACTAATTCTGAGTCTACATCTATTTTATATTTATAAGAAAGGAATTTAATGGTATTCATAGAATTAACACAATTACAATGTTCATAATCTTATCAGATGGTGAGTCCTGTCCAATTTATCTCAGTGATTATGTGGAAGTTCCATCTATCTAGGATATATTACATCGTTTAGAATCGTTTAGCTGAAAATGAAAGCTATAAAATTTAAATTACAAAAGCAATACGAGTTTAGAGAACTCTGCAGTGAAAGTTGTTTAGATTTTTAGAATATGGCTCCCCCTTCCCTGCTTTTAAGTGGAAGAGAAATCAACGCATCGAACGAAGCGTGGCATCACGTAAAATGGCGTTAATCCGTGTTTGATATCCTTTTCCTTGACTTTTAAGCCACGCTAGCATGTCTGAATCCACACGCACAGTTAGCAACAGTTTTCGTTGGTTTATAGAATGGATTGAGAACGGCGTTTTTCGAGAACGCATCATTGAGTGACGAAATATCTCTATGATCAATTGCACTGTCCGACATTACAGCCAGTTTATCAACTTCAACTCTCTCTGTCATAGGTGATAAGTTACCTACCTCAATTTCATAACGAACTTTCTTCTTTATAACGTTTCCTTTCTTTCAAGTTGGCTCACCGTGCTGAAATAATACGGATTACCTCTATGCCATCTTTATCGTCATGGACAGTATGCGCTACGAATAATAATAAAAAACCATCCATGAGCCCTAAAGCTTGCTAACCATACTCTCCGTTTTCAATACGATCTTGTTTAGCTATGGAGAATGGGTCCGAAAAAACACATGCAGCCATTTCAAAACTTACACGGTGCTTTTTAAGATTAATTTTTGTTTTAGCTTCATCCCACTCAAATCTTATTTTTATACCTTATATTAACACATTTATAAGGGTATTATGTACATCAAGAGTTTTAAATGAACACTGAATTATCGATTAATTAACTGAAAATATAAAAAATAATCCTAAGGCGTTATGCATATAATATGCAAATCGAATAAAACTTACAAGCATGTTGAATAAAATGATATTAATTGACTATTTAGGGGTCTGCTCCTGAAAGCAAAAAATAAATTTTGGTGCCGAAATATTCAACTTTCGTATGGCTACCTTTGAGAGCTATACAGATAAAATACCAATAAAAAGTAAATAAAACAGAATAGTATTCCGTGGTACTTTTTAATCCACATACATTTGGCAAAAATTGTTCTTCAGTACAGAACTACCCCTTTTTAAGAATGAATGAGAGGAGCGATTTTTTTAATGGTCAACGCTACAAAGGATGCAATCAGCACTTTCAAGAAACCACCAGCCAAAAAACCTAATGAACTTATTAAAACCGTCAGCAAAGGAACCTGAGTCATATAAGCTACCCATGGTATTCCAAAAGAATAAACTATCCCAATGCCGCCCACAGTATTTATCACAAATAATGTTATAAAATTTAACCGCTTCCAAAACAATTCTACCATTAAACCAATAAAAAATGCAGCAAATGGAAAACTAATCAGATAACCACTCGTAACTCCTGAAAAAACACTAATTCCACCACGACCACCAGGCAATAGAGGTAACCCAATCGCAATAAGAACAAGGAAAAGAAGTGATGCTAAAGCTCCCCTTTTCGCTCCAAGTATAGAGCCTGCTAACATCGGAGCCATAGACTGAGCTGTAATAGGGACACCCAGCGAAAAAGGAAGATAAATAGGAGGAAAAAGACTCAAAACAGCGTAAATAGCGGCAAATAAAGCAATATAAACTAAATCTTTTGTATTCACTGAATTATTCCTTCACTATGAAAAAACTTTTGTTATTGTTGTATAATTAATAAAAAGTATCAGATTTATAAAAGTACACTTTAAATGCCTTAGATATAGAGAAAAATACTATAATAATTTATTTTAATAATATCACTTATATAAATCACATTAGATTCTACAATGTTTAATTACATCATAGATTACTATGGTTAAATTCAGTAAACTTATTGTGATACATGAATATCATATAATAACAGCATAACAAAATAATACATTTATTTTAGCTTGTTCTTATTATGCTTTGAATGAATGAGAGGAACAGATCTTTTAATCGCGAGTGCAACAAAGGATGCAATCAACACTTTTAAACAATCGCCTATCAAAAAACCTGATGAAGCCATTAAAACCTTCGGTAAAGAGACTTTGGTCATATACGCTGTCCATGGAACACCAAAAGAATAAACTATCCCAATGCCACCAACAATATTTATCACAAATAATGTTATAAAATTTAACCGCTTCCAAAACAATTCTACCATTAAACCAATAAAAAATGCAGCAAATGGAAAACCTATTAAGTAACCACTTGCAATCCCTGAAAAGACACTGATCCCACCGCGACCACCAGGCAACAGAGGTAATCCAATCGCAACAAGAACAAGAAAAAGGAGTGACGCTAAAGCACCCCTTTTTGCCCCAAGAATAGACCCTGCTAGCATCGGTCCCATCGATTGAGCTGTAATAGGTACCCCTAGAAGAAAAGGAAGATAGATAGAAGGGAAAAGGCCCAAAATAGCATAAATAGCGGCAAATAAAGCAATATAAACTAAATCTTTTGTATTCATTTGATTCTTCTTTCACTATAAAAAACTTTGATTATTATGAGATGCTGTATCAATGGTATCAGCATCATAAGAACGCGCTTCCAATGCTTCAGCCACTTCTGAAGCCATTCTTATGGTTCGTATAATTAAAGGTATCGCAAGAGCGACAATGTTAGTATTAAGTCCCCGTGCTTGCTGTGCTTCATGTACCTCATTAAACTTTTCACTCAAAAGAGGAATAAACCTGATCGCCATAGAGATAACCATACTCACTTTTGATGGATTTATACCAAAACAGCAAAAAGGCTGAAGCCCGACTTCAATTGCATCCACCATATCTGAAACTTTTGTTGTGAATGAAACAAGTGATGATAAAGAAAAGAGGATAACAAGACGTAATATGACCTCAACCCCCGTAAGCCAACCGCTAAAAATAGTTTGAAATACAAATAGAAGAACTAAAAGCAATCCCATCGATTTAAATTGCTTTATCGCAGTTTTGAGAGGGACCTTGGCGACTCTATAGAATAAGATGACCAACAACAAAAATAACCCAAGAAGCGCTATGGAAGAAACCATTATTATAAAAGTTCCACACGCCGCAAGAAATAATAACTTAACTCCAGGACTTAACCTATGAATAAACGTATCCCTTGGAATATATAAACCGATCATGACATTCTTCTTATATACTCCTTGATAGCAACAAAAGGTACATCATCAATTGCTATCTCCCCCTTATCAAAAACCAGCACTCTATCAAACTTTTTCAAAAACTCCAAATCATGCGATACAACTATTGCCGTTTGTGGTAATTCTTCTATCACTTGCGTAACGCGATGCTTATTTCGCAAATCAAGTAATGTCGTCGGCTCATCAAAAATAATGTAGTCTGGTTTCATTGCAACTACACCGGAAATAGCAACGAGTTGTTTTTGTCCACCACTTAATAAATGGACAGCGTGATTTCTGAAGTCTTGAAGTTCATAGCGCTGTAAAATTTCATCTACACGCTCCTTAATTTCATCTTTACTAAGCTTTAAATTTTTGAGACCAAATGATAAGTCCTCTTCAACTAATGGTAAAACAATCTGATTATCGGGATTCTGAAATACAAATCCAACTTTACGCTTTACTGCTTTTGCATCGCGCTTGGTATCAAGCCCATCAACGCTTACAAAACCGTGAGATGGTAATTGGAGTCCATTAATAAGACGAACAAATGTACTTTTTCCAGAACCATTCGCACCTATAACAGCAATTCGTTTTTCGGTAAGCTGTACAGTAATATTCCTTAAAACACACAAATCACCAAAAACTTGTGTTACCTCATCAAATTTTATAGTCCCCAAGATTTATTCCAATCAATCCCTTTTATTAGCTCTTCTTTCTCTATCGTTTCAGTTTATAACCTAAAAGTAATAATAAGCACCATAGAGGAATAATAATGACTGCCAAACTCATATCAGGCATCTGTACAGGAATATATGTTTCAAGAAAAGGCACGCTTATTCCTATCATATCAAAAAGTCGAGTCATCAATCCATTTTGCCCAAAACCACTGATAAACATAATGCAAAATAATAAAGTAAGAAAGCAGAGACAAAGATAGTTAGCGTAAGGATATAAACCAAACGCATAAGTAAAGTTGCCTTTTCTGTTCTTATGTGCATTGCGAAATTTCAAATGAACAATAACAATAATAGCCCAAGTGATCACTGCTGCTGCAGTTGCAAGAGCCATGATCCGCATGAAACTATTATCAGGAACAAGAGCATTAACAACGACAATCAACACCGTACAGAATGATGAAAAAAGGATAGCAATATAAGGAACACGAGCAGCACTCAGTTTACTAAAAATATGTGGTGCATTTTTTTGTACAGCTAAACTATAAAGCATACGTCCATTAGAATAAATGCCACTATTGTAAACAGAAATAGCAGCCATAATCACCACAAAATTCAAAATATGACCAGCAGCAGGAATTCCTATAGTCTCGAAAATTGTAACAAAAGGACTACCATTTTTTCCAATCATATTCCAAGGGCTGATTATCATAATAACGCTGATAGAACCAATATAAAAAATTATAATCCTCCACATAACTTGACGGATAGCCGCTGGAATTGTTTTTTGTGGATCAGATGCCTCTCCAGCAGCAATACCAATAAGCTCTGTTCCTCCAAAAGAAAACATTACTACAGAAGTCGCTAAAACAACCCCTACTGCTCTATAAGGAAAAAAACCGCCATGGTCCCAAAGATAATGAATATTCGCTTGATTTTCCCCTAGTCCAGTGACAATGAGAAAAATTCCCAAAATAATCATACCAATAACAGCAGCCACTTTGATCAAAGCGCAAGCAAATTCAAATTCTCCATAAAAACGAACATTAAACAAGTTAATGAATGTAACAAATAAAAGAACAACGAAAGATGCCTTCCAGTGATCAATCAAAATCCAATGATCAAGGTAAAACCCTATCACTGTAAGTTCAGCCATGCTCACAAGAATATAAAGAAACCAATAATTCCAACCTGTTATGAAACCAGCTAATCTCCCCCAATATTTATAAGCAAAAAAACTAAATGCTCCTGAAGACGGTTCTTCTACTGACATTTCACCAAGCATTCGCATAATGAAGTACATAATAAGTCCGCCAACAAGATAAGACAAAATGACTGAGGGACCAGCTAATTGAATTGCCTCGGTTGACCCATAAAAAAGTCCCGTCCCAATAACACCACCCAAAGCAATCATTTGAATATGGCGATTTTGAAGGCTACGCTTCAATTCATTGTGCTTTTTTTCAAACATCATGCCTCATTACTTTTGTTGAGCCTAACCTCAACTTTTATCGAAAAATTAGGCACCTTTTTCAAAAAACACAAAACAAACGTAAACTTATTTTCTTATCATAATGCAACTCCTTATTTTTTTGTGCATTATACATATGCCCCGTTGAAGTTTTAAGAAAAAATATGCTCCACTATTTATTTAAATTAATGTCCTTCATTTTCGTTACACTAACCATTATAGCATTGGTCATTGATAATGCACACTCTGTAATCACATCACATTGGACAACAACCCCCTTTAATAAAATTTTAATAAACCTTCTGCAAACAGATGTCTATCACCTTAATCAATCTCTATGCAAGGTAATGCCTGATTTTCTGTCCTCAATTTGCATTACTCTCACTTATTTACCAGCATGGTTTATCTTTGGTGCTTTAGCAATAGTATTTTGTATCTTAAATTACGAAAAACAAAAACCTTTTCACCAAATATCATATACATATAACGAAGAATATATTTAATCTTGAAAAAGACTTCTAGAGCTCTTTGTACCATACACAACCGATATAGCTTAGAGCACCTCACCCGATTAAAACAACTGAAAATAACTTGATCATCAGAATGGATTAAAACGCTCTATTATAAATATACGCGCTCACTTATGATTTCTATGGATAACGATAACATCGCTTCATTTGTATCAATTTAAAAAAATTAGCGAATAAATCTAACTCCCATCTATAGAAAACTCTGTACAGAAAAAACTTAACATATTGAAGTTCATATATTTTTATGGATGCTTTTTTATACTCTACAAAAACTTTTCTTAATTTTAGTACTAGAAATCACATATAAAAAACGTCTTCTAATATCAGCACTCCTTATAAAATTGGAACTTCTTGAAATTAATGAAGAAGCTTATAAAAATTATTCTACAAATCTAACAAAATGCGTTAAATAAAAACTAATCTGTAAATAATTGCAATTGTAATAAAGAACATTTCGCACCTTCCTCCCATTGTAATATCCACCCTATTACATCTAAAAAAATCCAAGAGAATATCAACAGAAGAATTTTTAAGCACCTTCTCCCTATTGAGAAAATGGTAAAATAACAGCTTCAGTAACACTCTGTTCTTTTAAATCTGAAAATCGTCTCGCTAAGACATCAACTTTTTTAGATATCTCATCTAAACTTTTCCATTGATTAGTTACCACTCGAGAAAGTTCCTCAATGAATTTTTCTTGGTAAGCTAGCTTTATTTCTAGTTCTATCAGCCGATCTTCATCCGACATGATTCTTACTCCATCTTAAATAAAAAAACGTGATTAATTTTATTAATCCTCCCCCTTTTTCTTCCCCTAAAAATGAGAAGTAACTTTTCAACTAATTCTACTCATCTTATTTGCACATTATAAAGGGTTTATAATGATCTTTATTTTCCTAATCACTTATTCAACAAATTTCTTTCTTAAGAATCAGAAATGTTTTTATCTTTACTAAGTTATCTTGACACCATTTTCTATCCTAAGGATCTACATTCCCAGCTTCTTAATTTGAGTGCTATCGTAAATTGGAAAGCATTTATAGTATTAAGATCAAAGAATACTGTCCTCTGACTTTTACATACTTCTCCTGCAAATTATTATCATATTTTATAAATTATTGAAAAAATGCATTCTTGCTTTTATACGTACTTTTAGCTATTACCCTCAAATTAGTTTTGTCTCATTGATTTACAAACCTATGCCGCATTAGCTCAGTTGGTAGAGCACATCATTCGTAATGATGGGGTCGCTGGTTCGAATCCGGCATGCGGCACCGCATTTTCTCTTTTTCATATTAGAACATATAGATTTTTATTTAATTATCTGTTTGAAGACCACCTTCTACAGTTTATATAATTTTACCTAATTTGTTCTTATTTTCTTTGGAGTAAAGGCTAAGATCTCTTTCTTTCTCCATCTCACTGCTCTCCCTAGCTTATATGGCTCCGGAAACAACCCCTGAAGCACCCAATTGCGAATCGTTGTTGTGGATACACTAAAAAGCTGTACACATTCACGGGTTGTTACATATCTATCGCCATCATCAAATATCATCTCATTACCTTTCTCTTTTTTATGTTATGTAAATGGGCGGAGATGCTAGGAGGAGAGAACCTCCCATATCTTCAAGCGGCTTTTTGTTAAAATCTTTTGTATCTCTTGTGCTATTGCCTCTAAAAAGATTTCAATAGCTTGATTAATTTGTTTAAGACGCTTCTGGAAACGTAGCCAATACAACACTAGACAAAGATGATACCATTGTCCCCGAATGCCCCATAAAACACTTCATATGAAAAAGACGAAAGCGTTATTCATATGGAAAAATATATGAAACCGAAATCATCATTCAAGTTTATTACAATACAATATTCTTTACAACACTATCCAATATCATTGGTCCATATATTGAATATGCTCCACTACTATATTGTTTTAGTTGGAAACAGACTACTAGAGAGGGAGAAAATATCGATTATGTTTTTATATAACATTTTATTTAAAATCCTTCATAAAGATATTTTTTAAGAAAATTAAGCAATTAGAGGAAAAAATAAATAACAGTTAAATTCACTATAGATTTTTTGATTAAATATGTATAATACGTTATGTGTATATTGTGTTGATTCTAAGATAATTTGTAGATCTATAATATTCAACTGTAATGTTTTTTTGTTTTTATGAAAATAATTCTATGGTGTAAGTTATGGGTTATACAATTACTTGAAAATCAATACCTATTATTTCATTACTTATTATATCTCTTATTTTTTGTTAAAAAATGCTTTTTTTCATCAGGATTATTGAAGTTTTTTAAGTAAAATTCTTCTAAATCATTCTGGATCAACTGTAAGAATTTATGAGTAAAATCTATCTGATTATAAATGGATTTATTATAAAGTTATTATCTTGTGATGGAGATCAATTGCTGCAAAATGAATGGTGTTTAGCATAATATTTGTTCAAAAAACGATATGGGTTTTAACATAACTCACTATGGAGATTTTGAATTTATTATGCCCTTTCGCTGTTCTGTTCTTAAAAATGAGTAGATGTAAGTTTTCGATTCATATCCTGCTTTGTGTAGGTTTTTTTATAGGTAAGAATAATGCGAAAAATATCAAAAGAAGGGCTTGCATTGATTAAGCAATTGGAAGGCTTACGTTTATCGGCTTATGAATATTCTGGTGGTGTATGGACAATTGGTTATGGACATACAAATGCTGCTGGTGCTCCAAGCGTCCACAAAGACATGCAAATTACGGAAAAAGAAGCTGAAAAAATCCTTTGTCAGGATTTGAGAGAGTGTGAACTCGTTGTTGAAAAAGCCGTTACCGTTCCTTTAAACAATGAACAATTCGCGGCATTAGTATCATTTTGCTATAACGTAGGAATAACAGCCTTTTGCAATTCTACACTTTTAAAAAAGCTCAATAAAGGTGCATATGAAGTGGTACCAACTGAATTGCAAAAATGGACAAGAGTAGGAGGAAAACGTATCCAAGGTCTTGTCAATCGCCGAGCAGCCGAAGCAGGATTATGGGCGAAAGGATCTCATGTTGCCCCAAATTATCATGTAGTAGAATCAGAAGGTGTAACAGGTATTTGCAAAGTAGAAGCTCTTGCACCAATCATAGGTTCTTTTTCAGGGCTTGGAGGGCTTTTTTCAGGAAATGGTCCTGTTCAATGGGTTTTAGCAGGCATTATGGTTTTAGCTGCTTGTACAGCTATGGTATACATTGCTAAACGCTTTCAAGAACACCGCCTATGATCTTATGGATAAAAAAATATCTAAAAATGACGTCAGTGACCATAGCAACTTTTCTTATAGCTTTAGTGAAAGCCTTTTTTCTTGGGAAACAAGTTGAGAAGCAAAAGCAAACAAAGGAAGCTTTCAAGATAGGACAACACGGCTTAAGGTAGAAAATGAAAATTAATAAGAAAAGTGATGCTGCTATGCGTACTAAGCTTTCTAACTGGCTGCGCGACGAATGAACGAACTTCTTGTATTGAATGGCTGCCAATTTATTTGAATCGACAAGATATCAATGTGATTAATCCAAATTTGGCGAGAGATATTTAAAACATAATGAACAAGGTGCAGGTCTATGTGGTTGGAGACATAAACGGAAAATAAAGTGCTAAAGATACAATTCCTCTGAAACATTAATCAATGAAAAGATTTGAAAGAGGTCGATATATTCAGATTAAAAGTAAAAGAACTTAAAGAATAAAAACACTCTGGTGGTCGATTGGATTTAATTAGAGTAACGGAGATGTCTGAGCTGAAGCGAAAGAATTCAACAAGGTTATATTTGTATAAAGTGATTGAGTCTATTGATGTATTCCAAGAGCATCTTTGTTATCCTATCAAAAGAAGATGAGAAAAGATTTTACGGATTTCACTGCTATCATCGTTCAAAGAACTAATGATATACAACGTTCTGTCTTCAACAAAATAGGATTTGGCATGCTTAAGAAAAACAATCCACGGGATTGTATAATGAATAATGGACAGCTTTTATGTGATTTGTGAATGACGTTGTTTCAGCTTTCTAATTGTAATAATGATGTTGAAGATAAGACAAATAGTTCCGCACGGTATCTGCTTTTTCATGCTAAAGTGGCGCAAAAACATTGTGAGTGATATTGGCTGTTAATTTTTCTGTAGTAAATTCCCTATGTGGGAAATAACATGCAACTCTAGTGGAGAAAACCAGCAACCATTTTTACCTTCATTTTTCAACTCTGCTTTTTTGCTTTCAAAAGCCGCTTTTGCAATTTCTTGAAAAATATTGCTTTGCTGTTTTAAGATAACTTGTTCCTGAAATAAAATGGGACCATTACCTTCTTTTAAAACATCACTCTAATATCTTGTAAACTCATATGCTGCTTTTAGAGAAAGTTTGTAACAGAACCGTGCCTTTCACGGCGTTTATTGTGATGTGTATAACGGAAAAATTAAGAGTGCATATTATCTTTTCGAATATTCAACCACAATCTTACTTCATCACAATATTTACCTTGGGGAGATACTTTTACAAAAGATGCTGATAATCTATAAATCGCCCTCACCTAATTCACCTTCTCGTTCATCCTTCTATGCATTGCCCGTCCACCTTTTAAACCGCCTTAAATTTTTGATATAGAATTTTTTCTTTAGTTTTTATTTTTTATTGAATCATAAAAATGATCTGTACCAATCTTGCCTCTATGCATCTTTATACATTTTGATTCTTGTTTCTAAAGCCCAGTCTACCAGCATGTCACTCTGTTTTTTATATTTAATATATATTTTTAGATTTATTCGTAACTTGCTAGAAAAGTTTCTATATTTTGATAGCAAATCTTCTATCAGTTCACTTTTTTCAAAAGATTCTGAAAGGATTCTCAAAAAGTCTACAAATTTAAAGACTCTTTAATGCGTATTGTTTCTTTTTTAGAAATCAAAATTGGTGATGCCTCATTCCTTACCAGAAATTGTATTATTTGAAGAGCAATCTGTATAAGATGATGTAATCTCTTTTATGAAGTTAACTAAAGTTTTTTGAATTTCTAGCATATTGTTTAAAGACAAAAGAAACCTCCCTTTTATTTATGCAAGCAGCTTAGACATCGGCTGATAATTCTCCCGCTTATAAAAAGCTTTTCTGGAATAACCTTCAGAACCACAATAAAGTAGTGAAAGATAAAACAAGTTTTTAGATGATCATAACGCACAATAAAATTAGACCAGTTAAAACGTTCAATGCTAACACCTGCTAAACAGAGGCAAATAAGTTTTAGCACGCCTTCAAATTGGAAAGACTTAAACCCACGCGCTACGACGGATTTCAATTCTCATCGTACGATTTACCTTCCCTCTAAAACTTAATCGCTGTAAATATAAAAACCTTGAAGCCTGTTCTAAATCCGTGAGAGTTGCTGGCTCTTGCTGTATTAAACGTTGAAACTCCTCACAGCTACTCATCTGAAATGCTAGCATTTTTCATAAAAGGACGATAGTAGCGTTGTAACATCCCCAAAAAGTTTACGACATCACCTGAGAGATTATTGCTGGTTTCAGGGGATAGAATCAATTTCTGCTCAAAGAAAATCCCACCCATACCAACAAAAGATTTAGTCTACATGCTATGAGAAATGTCCTCAATAATTTTGATAATTTTTTTAGTCAAATTTCTTTTGTTACCAATATCAGCAGCAACTGTTGTGGAATTAACAGAATTATAATTTTTTATCTTAAACTGTATCCATCATTTTTTACATTCTTTCATCTATCTTAGCCTTCTTTTCACAGCTTCAAATGATAAAAAGTAGCTGCAATGTTAAGTTGTCTTGCATCGAACAAATTTCTCGCAAACTATCCCTATTGGCTAGATGACAACACATCCTCTATTTAAAGAAAGAAAACTTTTCTTTTTTATTCAGCGATAAAGTAAATATTATCCAATTACTTATGAGAGTAATTCGATCAAATGGAAACTGTAATTTTTTCCACTCTGAGTAATCCTGTACCCGTTTATATAGATTTGAAAAACACGCTGTTATGAATATTCATAAAAATGCTTTAAAAATTGATATCAGAAAACTTCTGTTTAAAAAGGGAAAGGTGTTCTCTTACTTGCTACTGAAGAACCTGTTCAGATTTGTCTTGATATTGCTGTAGAGCTTCAAAAAACATAAAGTTATCCCAACGTTTACAAGTGTGCCAACAATTCAACTTTGAGATAATATCTCTGTGCTAGAGTTATGCCAATCTCACCAATCTGTTATTGTCTGTGAAGAGCATAGTATCAATGGAGAAGCCTAGAGATGCAATTGTTAAATCGCTTATAGAACAAAACATTCTATGCCAATTTGTATCATTAGGAATACCTAACGACCCCATCTGCAATAAAAACAAACTGGATTTTTAATAAATTATGCAATCAATAGAGAAAGCATAAACAGTGTTAGCAATGACATACTATACAAAAAATATTCAACTGCTTCCATATGTTCGCCAGTTCAAAAACATCATAACTCATTGAGGATGCAAGAAAATAAGAAAGAAAAGCACATTAATTCACGCAGTCTTGCTCTCAGTAAACGAGCTTTTTTAAAGATTGTATGGGTATTTTTTTCATTGCTTAAAAATGTACTCCATAAAAACAATATCATACCCATATAATATATTATCCAATAAAATTAATATAAATAATATATAGATTATAGAAATATTATTTATTAGATCCATTTTTTATTATAATTATAGCTTTCAATAAATATATATTGACATTTTTAATAATTTTATTTATATACCATAATTAATATTATTCTATATTAAAATAAAACTAAATGAAGTTTATAACTTTACGTTTTATGCTAATGTGGGAAAGAAGTAATTAACATGTTATATTTTTATATATAGGAGTGAAAAATGCTCACAGCATTATTTATATCTATTTTTTCTATATCAACAGTTGTTTTACCTTTAATATCAGCGCTTGTTCCTTTTTATCCATAGAATGAGCTTTTAATAAAATAAGTAAAAGATGTATGCAATGTTATTAGTGTTTTTTTTGTGTTTACTATTATTAAGATTTTTGCGTTAAATATTATTGTATTTACGGAGTATTATTTTAGTTACTGAGTATTTTCTGTGATTTTATAGAGGAGCTTTTTGATCTTTTCTATTTAAATTTAACTGTCAACATATTTGTAAAGTATATAATTATGCTCCTCTATAAAAAGACTTTCTTTTTCTGAAAGCAGTATAACATATTGCTTTCATTGCTTAAAAACATCTATATTTACTAAACTCTTGCGTGTAATATCTTTGATTGTCTGAGTACCGGTCAGTGTCATAGCTACCCGCATTTCATTGGCAAAAAGATCAAGGAGATGCATAACACCTTTCTTACCTGCTGCTGCAAGCGCATAAACAAAAGCACGGCCAATCATAACAGCATCCGCACCTTGTGCTATCATGCGTACAACATCAAGACCAGAACGAACACCTGAGTCCGCTAAAATAGTCAAATGATCCTTTACAGCATCCGCAATTGCAGGCAACGCTCGTGTTGTTGATAATACACCATCAAGCTGACGTCCACCGTGATTAGAAACAACAATACCATCCGCACCAAATTTTACTGCTTCTCGTGCATCTTCTGGATCAAGAATACCTTTCAAAATCATTTTTCCTTTCCAAAAATCGCGAATCCATTGTAGATCATGCCAACCAATTGATGGATCAAAATTTTCACCAAGCCAACCAACGTAATCATCCAATGCAATTTTCTTTTTGAGATAAGTGGAGACATTTCCAAGATCATGGGGGCGCCCCATAACACCAACGTTCCAAGCCCAATATGGATGAGTAAACGCTTGTAAAAAACGACGTAATCCAGCATAAGGACCAGACATCCCCGAATGCGCATCACGATAACGTGCACCAGGAACTGGCATATCAACTGTAAAAACCAACGTACGTACACCAGCTAACCAAGCCCGTTCTAGTGCATCACGCATGAAACCGCGATCTTTGAGAACATAAAGTTGAAACCAAAATGCACCTCCAACCGCTTCTTGCACTTCCGCAATGGGACAAACTGAAACAGAGGATAGAGTAAAAGGAATCCCTTTTGCCGCTGCGGCACGCGCCGCTTCTACCTCTCCACGACGTGTATACATGCCCGTTAGCCCAACAGGTGCAAGTACAATCGGTAAATCAAGTGTCTGTTCAAAAAGCTTGATTGAAAGATCAACTTCACCAACTTGCCTCAGAATCCTTTGACGCAGTGCAAGAGCTTGAAGATCTGTACAGTTACGTCGCATCGTTTCTTCAGCATAAGCCCCACCATCAATATAGTGAAAAAGAAAGGGAGGAAGACGACGCTTTGCTGCCTTACGATAATCAAGTGTTGAAGAAATAATCATTGATGGCACCATTGTTCCTAAATAAAAAGAGAAGATATCCTAAAACGCATAAAAGCGAATCCGTGTACCTTCCTACTCGATATTCTCCCAAAACGCTCTATTGAATAGATAGAAGAAACAGAGATTGCAACTTTCTAAAAAAACTAATTGATAAAAACAATGTCTTTATTTCTCCTATCCAAATTTAAAATCTCACAGTATGGGGTATCATTAATAACGTATCCACTCATATATTGTTCATGTACAATTGAAGTGTTATACTTTCTTTAAACGAATACCTCTTCGAAAGCGATTGCTCCGCAGCTTAATTAGTTATAATTTAAAGTCGTTTCTCCCTCCAAAGGTCCTTAAATTATCGGTTATAAGAATATAGAGCCTGTAGTCATTAAGTATAAACCATAATCTCCCCCAAAAGATAAAAAAATCCTTTATTAATACTGGAAATAAAGCTGTCGCATACATCCAGAAATCTTCTTATATCAATACTCAAAACTGAGACCTATTATTTATTCATGAAAGTTTATAAAAATATACAGTGCCTAATTCACATAAAGCATAAAAAAAATTTTTAACGTTCATACGAGTAGAAGCTCTCCATATTGAATTGAATAATTTTCTAGCAATATTTTATATCTTGAAGCTATAAATGAGTTACTAAAAGTAGAACAATGTTTATTAAAAAAAATGTTACTAAACTGTAGTGCAAAACTTCTTTATTGGCTCTTAAGGATAGTTTTTATACGAAATAAAATATACTGGTCATTCAAGCTCTAGAAAAATGGAGCAATAGCAGCATCAAATCTCGCATGTTTACTTTGAAAAGCAAATACGTTACTGTTATATTGAATATTAGTAATTTATTGATTTATTATAATCAATAAATACGAATAACATATTGAATATAGTAAAATTCTTTCATTTTTGATTTTTTCATGATGAAATAATCAAAACTATTCTTTTGCACATCATAAACGAAGTTCGTATAGATACAACCTCTTGAAAAAAAGAAGTAAAAATGCCTCTCAAATGCAAGGGATGCAATAACTTTGGACACTAAAAATAGAATGAATGGCGCCAATTTTGCGAAGAACAAAATTTTCTTTTATCCAAAATACACTTTCTGCATACATGTTATCAAAATTCGTAGTTTCCAACTCATTTAAAATGCTTGGACAACTTTAAACCCTGTGCTTGATAATGTGATCCAACATCATGTCCATAAAGGGTTGATGGTCGATTAAGCATATGCTCATAGACCAAACGGCCAATCATTTGACCATGCTCTAAGATAAAAGGAACTTCATGGCTCCGCACTTCTAAAACCGCTCTTGCTCCTTTTCCACCCGCTTCCATATGCCCAAATCCTGGATCAAAAAAGCCTGCATAATGCACCCTAAACTCACCAACTAAAGGATCAAAAGGAGTCATTTCTGCGGCATAAAGCGGAGGCACATGAATAGACTCTCGTGAAACTAAAATATAAAATTCATCAGGATCAAGAACCAACTCCCTTTGACCACGATCAAAAAGAGGTTCCCAAAAATCTAAAACGTGGGCAACAGCACGTTTATCAATATCAATAACACTTGTATGATGTTTACCACGATAACCTATAAGCCCGTTTTCGTCTCCCTTTAAATTAATGGAAAGACCAATACCACCAGCGCTAATATTAGGAAGATCCTCCGATATCAGTGTTTCTTGCTTTTGCAAAGTGTGTAACTCAACTTCATTTAAATAACTTTGCCCTTTTCTAAACCGAAGCTGTGATAAATGTGAGCCTTTATGCACCAAAATTGGAAATGTGCGTGGACTAATTTCCAAATAAAGTGGACCATGATAACCAGCACAAATTTTATCAAACTCCTGAGCATTATCCGTAATGACACGCGTAAAAATATCTAATCGGCCTGTAGAACTTTTGGGATTGGCAACAGCAGATAAAAATTCTGGTAAAGCTAAATTTTCCAGAAGAGGAACAATATAAACACACCCCGTTTCCAAAACGGCTCCGTCTCGTAAGTCAAACTCATGCAACTTTAACCGTTCAAGCTTATCCAAAACTTTTGTATTAGGACCCGGCATAAAAGAAGCACGTATACGATAAGCTTTCTCCCCTAAACGAAGATCAAGGCTTGCTGGTTGTATTTGAGATCTATCAAATGGATACTGAGCCTTGAGAAAGTTATTCTCAATCAAAGCTTGTATATCACTATCTGCTAAAATACCGCTTATACGCGCCATATATATTGCCTTCCCTTTTTACATTGTTTCTTTTTTGACCTAGATGATAAATTGGTGCAAGCTATTTTAAGGTGATAAAAACTATTTTTTCTGTTTTTTCCAACCGATTTGTTAACATAAAATAAAATAGGAGGTATTGTAAAAATAATACCTTCCATACTCTCTTATTCTTGAATGTCGCGCAAATGATGTTATCATAGTTTTTTATAGAAGCCTTAAGATTCCTGTTAGAATTTATTATGATTATACGCCATCTTAGCGAAAATATTATTAATCAAATCGCCGCTGGTGAAGTTATTGAACGACCAGCAAATGTTGTCAAAGAACTTGTTGAAAACGCTATTGATGCTGGTGCAACACGCATCGAAATTATTACAGCAAATGGTGGAAAAAATTTTATAAAGGTGAGTGATAATGGTTATGGAATTCCTGCAGATCAGTTAACTTTAGCAGTTTCTCGCCATTGTACCTCAAAGATTACCGATGACGTACACAATATCTGCTTCCTTGGGTTTAGAGGAGAAGCCCTCCCCTCTATTGGTTCTGTTGCTAAACTTAAACTCATTTCACGAACAAAAGATGCTGAGAGCGCTGCTGAAATTTCCGTTACTGCAGGAAAAATTGTAGGACCCAAACCAGCTGCTGCAAACCTTGGAACAATTGTTGAAGTTCGTGATCTTTTCTTTGTCACGCCGGCACGATTAAAATTTATGAAAACCGATCGAGCTGAAACAAATGCTATTAGCGATATGATTAAGCGAATTGCTATCGCATTTCCACATATCCGCTTTTCTCTTTCAGGACTAGACAGAACATCTATGGAACTGTCCGCTACAGAAAATAATATTCAAGGACAATTACAACGTATTACGCAAATTATGGGAAAAGAATTCGCCCCTAATAGCATCGCACTGAATGCTGAACGCGAAGCAGTGCGCTTAACGGGTTTTGCCTGTTTGCCATCTTTCAACCGAAATAATAGTCTTCATCAATTTGCTTATGTTAATGGGCGTCCCGTGCGTGATAAATTTCTATGGGGCGCTATCCGGGGCGCTTATGCTGATGTCATGACACGAGATCGTTATCCTGTCGCTATTCTTTTTATTGATCTCCCACCTGCTGAGGTAGATGTTAATGTACATCCAGCCAAAGCTGATGTACGATTCCGTGATCCAGGATTAATTCGTGGTTTGATCGTTGGAGCTATTCGTGAGGCATTACAGCAATCTGGTATTCGTCCTACTTCAACCCGTTCTGAAGCAACGCTAGCTGCATTTCAAATACAAAAACCATTGGTACAACAACCGTTAGGCAATTTTAAGAACACGCACCAGTCCTCTTCTTATAGCCCACAACCTCATCATTTTGCCGCTGCTTCAATGGTTCACAAACCATTGGATATTACTAGTTCTTTTGGTTTGAAAGAAGATGCTACTCCTATTATGGAGGGCTTAAATATACCAAGTGGGGATACATACATTCCAAACACTACATCTTCATCAGAAGAGTTATCTTATCCATTAGGAGCGGCCAGAGCACAAATCCATAAAAACTATATTATCGCCCAAACACAAGATAGTTTGATCATTGTCGATCAGCATGCAGCTCACGAACGATTGGTTTATGAAGCACTCAAAAATGCACTCTATTCCAAACCGCTTCCTTCACAGTTATTACTTATTCCTGAAATTGTAGAACTCTCTGAAGAGGATGCAACATGCCTTTTAACGCATAAAGATGCTTTGCAAAAATTTGGATTAGGAATAGAACCATTTGGACCAGGAGCAATTGTTGTGCGTGAAACACCTTCCATGTTAGGAGAGATCAACGTCCAAGCCCTTATTAAAGATCTTGCAGATGAAGCCGCTGAGTATGATACAACAAACAATTTAAAAGCAATGCTTGATTATGTTGCAGCAACGATGGCTTGTCACGGTTCAATACGGTCAGGGCGCCTTTTACGCCCCGAAGAAATGAACACACTGTTACGACAAATGGAGGCAATACCCAATACAAGTACATGTAATCATGGACGCCCTACTTATATTGAACTCAAATTGGCAGATATAGAACGGCTATTTGGCAGAAAATAAACTCTTAACTATTTTGACAAGAAAAATATTTTTAAATTAACTCTCGACTTTATAATATATCTTATGGCACTTTTCTTGAATCTCTTGTATCAGTAAAAAGGAATTATAATGTTTTCCGATAGTGAACGCGAAGCAAAAATTCATTATTCTAATAATGGATATGACATTATAGAATATGGTTCCTATACCATTTGTGCTGTTAGCGGACAAAAAATCCCTATAGATGATTTAAAATATTGGAATCATCACCGTCAAGAAGCATATGCTAGTTGTGAAATCTCCTATCAGCGCGAACTTGAGTGCAACCCATATCTCAAGCAATTGTTAAAAACAAAAGAAAAATAAACCCTCGAAAGCTATAAATTTAGCCTTTACCTTTTAGACAAGAAAATTCAAGGGAACGTTTTCTAAAGCGGGTCATGACCTCCTCAAGGACCATACGACAGAAATCTTTTTGAACAAAATCGACATTCACATCAAAGACAATAAGATTTTTAAAATCTTTTTGCGTGTGAATTGTCTGTATACGGATATAATCTTTAGCTGTTGTTGCTAGCCATAAATTGTGCATTTTAGCCTTTTGTATAAGGCTTTTTAAATTTTTATCTGTGAAAAAATAGTGGTCTGGATACATGTAAGTTTGCACCACATGACCAGACAATTCTTTAATAGATTTAAAAAATTTATCTGGATTGCCAATACCGGCAAATGCCAAAAATGATTTTCCTGAAACCTCATCAGAGGCACTGGCTTTAAGATGAGCACGATATAAAGGCTTTCCAGTACGAGAAACAAGAAAAGCAATATTATCAGGCGCATCGGAGTGACCAATCAATAAAACACTATCCATAAAAGAAAACTGCGTTTTTAATGGTACGCGCAAAGGTCCTGCTGGAAAGACAGCTCCATTACCAAAACCGCGCATCGCATCAACAACGAGTAACGTATAATCCATATAAAGACGGCGACTTTGAAATCCGTCATCCATTAAAATAAGATTACATCCCTCTTTTTTCAGCCGTTGTGCCGCTGCATAACGATTAGGTGATACAGCTACCAAAGCATGCCGTGCAAGTAAAAGTGCCTCATCTCCAACATTGTGTGGAGTATCATATTTCTCATTTACAAGATGTACCCCTTTAACTGATCCACCATAACCACGTGATACAACACCAGGTACGAAACCAAGTTCTTTAGTCACTTTGGTAAAAGCAATAACAACCGGCGTTTTACCCGCACCGCCACATGTAAAATTTCCAATACACAAAACTGGCAAATCAATCACGGGAGGCTGTCTTGCCATAAAACGACTTGAAAAATAACCATACCCCCATGAAACTGGAGCTAATACAAAACGCAAAAAGCTTTTATTTTTCCACCAAAAATGGGGGGCGCTAATATGCATATCTACCCTGACGCTGACGTAAACCTGTTTGTATTACAAGGGGTTGTAAAAATGGATCTAAAATCTTTAATGTGCGCTCAAGTGCACCTGCCATATCTGTCGCCACTTCATGAGCCTTATCAACCATTTCTTGTCGCAATGTTTCATTTGTTAAAAGCTTATACACCTGAATAGCAAGCTGTTTTGTATCTTGAACCATATATGCTGCATCATGCGTTAAAAATTGCTCGAACATCTCTTGAAAATTTGAAACATGGGGCCCTGTCAAAATAGCGGAACCAAGCAAAGCCAATTCCAATGGATTGTGTCCACCATTTCCACATAACGACTTACCAACGAAAGAAACTTTCGATAATCGAAGAAAAAGACCCATTTCTCCAATTGTATCTCCCCATAAAATATCGGTATTCATGTTTGGAACAGCATCTCTACTCCTACGAATAAAACGTAATCCCTTATTGTCGCATTTTCTGATAAGATCTTCTGAACGTTCAGGATGACGAGGCACAATAATTGTTAATAAATCTGGCAAATAATTTTTAACAATCTTATGGACCTCAAAAGCAATCTCCTCTTCCCCTTCATGCGTTGAAACAGCAGCCCAAACTGGGCGATTGCCAATAGCATTACGATAACGTGCAAGCAATGCTTGATTTTCAACCAGAAAAACATCAGCCTTGAGATTACCAGAAAACGTAACAGATTTTACGCCAAGTGTATGGTAATAAGCTACATCTCTTTCGTTTTGACCAATCGCCAAATCAATATCCTTAAAAATATGTTTGGCAAGAACGCGTCGTTTTTGCCAAGCTTTAAAAGAATGTTCAGACATATGGGCATTAACCAAAATCTGCGGAATACGCATTTTTGCAAGTTCTTTAATACGAAGAGGCCAAATTTCTGATTCACAAATCAAGGCGAGATCAGGCTTCCAATGACTAATAAAACGGCGCACTGCAAAATCTAAATCCAAAGGAGCATATTGATGAATCAACCTATTACCAAAATGTTTTTTCACAAGAGTAGAAGATGTTACAGTCCCAGTTGTCATTAATACATTGATTTTTAATGATAAAATATAGTTTACAAGTGGAACAAGTGCAAGTGTTTCTCCAACACTTGCTGCATGCAACCAAACTAACGAACCTTGGGGGCGTACATGAGAACTTTTACCTAAACGCTCTTTTTTGCGACACCACTCTTCTTTTCCACGAATAGCACGAAAGAACAAATAAAAAGGAATAACAGGACATAAGCAAAAACCAATCATCCGATAGCTTAAAAGAGCCGTATGTGCCTTTAATTCTACCATTTAAATCACCTCATCCAGCTACTTTAAGATATCTATATGCTTATTTTGTTAAAAAATTCATCAACACTATTGGTTACATCCATATTTTTTTAATATTATCCATATCTTGAATAAAAAACGCTTCATCCACGAGAAAATTCAATACATAAAGGACAAAAAACGTAATTTTATCGCCATATTTTTTTAAAATTTCCCTATAAAGATAACATATACACATTATTTATTTAAATCTCTTTTAATGAAATTTTGTCACTTATATCGATTTTATCACTGCATTCTGCACCCTATAAAAAATCTTACTTAAAAAATAACAAAGCTACATTTCAGTCGATTATAATTTTGAAAATATAAATGATAAATATCATACAACCTATAACATAGATTGTATCAATTTTTTTCAGCTCACTGAATAAATACTTATTATGATTTTAGTAAAACTTTGAATTTTGCACGTTGGTATTTTAGAGAAAAAACTTATTTTTACATATATTATGTATTATCAATTTTTCAAAAAATAATCCATATAAATATTATAACCTATATAAATCCAACAAATAAAATATGTTTAAAAAAAGCCTAATCTCTATGATTTCATTTCAATAAAATGAATATGTAAAACTAATCTTAAAAAAACTTTTGAACGGTATAAAGTTCTCATTTTAAATTGTGATATAATCTCTTAAAGGTAATCCAGAAAAATCTAATCTTGTTTAATAGAAAATTTCTTAAAAGTCTTAAAACAATTTAAATAAGAGTTTTCAAAATTTTAAATCCTCTCTTTTCAGGAGATCGCATGGTGTATTATTCCTTTTAAGATTGTGTATAATCAACACAAAATAATTAATTTATAGATTGTAGTTTTAAACGAGTACTCAAAAAAAACTTATGAGGTAAATTAACTTCATCAATCTATTCAGTTTTTCTAAGTTTCTAATTTTGGTAAGTTTCTAACGACTTTCATGGTTTCTAAGCTTATAGTGATAACTTGTTGGAAAAATTCCAATGGATAAGTAGGGAGTGCTAATAATCTCAACGAAGTAGTAATTGGTATCATTAATAATGCTACTCTTTTTATTAATCTGAACGCATTAATGTTTCATATTCCATTCAAAAGCAGAGTGACTATTCACAATATAATCATAAACTTCGAGTGATCGCTCGTCATGATAATATTGCTGTTGTAAATAGGTTAATAGAACTGTCTTACATTTTTATTAAGCGTAAAGATGGTGGTCCAACAATGGATTTTATAACTTGCACGGACACCATTATGGAATGTGCTTGGGTGCCCTGAAAGATGTTTCCTTAAGAAAACATATGAATTTTAAACAATAAGCATACTCTTTTTTACGGCATTCTATTTTACCCGAAAAACGTACCTATGGAAAGAACGATTAAACAAAAGCGTGAAGCAATCTACAGGCTATAATGACCAAATATTCAAGCTTTACTCTGCATCGCCTAACTCAGCATCAAGAAACTGATGCAAATCTACAATGTAATAACGTTGTAATGCATTATCTACACTGCTTTGTGCTTTTGCCTGCCATGCTTCTTGAGCGGATTGATAATCTGAGAAAATACCAACCACATCTAAATCATCAGGATTCTTAAATTGATTACTGTTAAGATTTTTTAATTCCCCACCAAATACAAGATATAAATATTGTTTTTTTTCGTTGGTTTCAGTCATATGTGCCTCCATATCATTTAGATTATTTTAGCGCGCTTTTACGTGATTAAACTAACTTTGTTTGACGAACAACATCTATCATATCTTGACAGCAATTATTTTTACCAGCAATTAAAAGTCCATATTGGTAAGGTTCAATTCCGTAAGATAGTAAAGGGGCATCAAGCGATAAAAAACACCCTCCACACTCCTGCAAAATAAGATCAGCAGCGGCAATATCCCATTCATGACAATTCGGACGAACTAATACGATATCAATTTCATCTTGAGCAACAAGAACAATACGATAAGCAAGAGAAGGAAGATAATGATAAAGACTGACTCGATTGAGAAAATCATCTGGTAATTTTTGTGCGAGCGATTTATCAAGCGAAATTTTATATTTTCGATGCCCCCCCGAGGCTAAACGAGGAAGTTTTATCCCATTTAATGTTGCCCCTCCACCCGTTACAGCTGCATAAATATCTCCTTGAGCCGGACATTGTAGAACGCCCACTATAGGACGCCCATTCTCAATAATGGCAACCGAAATACACCAATAAGGACTGCCAGAAAGAAAACCTCGTGTTCCATCAATAGGATCAACCACAAAGGAGCGTTCATAATCTTGTTGTTCTCGATTATCTTTTGTTTCTTCTGAAATCCATCCATAATTTGGACGCGCTCCAAGAAGCTTCTCTTTCAAAAAATGATCAACAGCAAAATCTGCCTCACTGACCGGTGAATTACCCTCTTTAATCCAAACATCCAACGTGCATCCAAAATACCGCATTGCTAAATCTCCTGCCTCTCGACAAACATCCCGCAAAAGATTTAAATCAGAAGAATGATGCGTGTTATTTTCCTGCAAGTGTCATCCCTTCAATTAACAATGTTGGAGCCGCCGTACCATAACGCCGATCAATATCATTGGCAGGTGTTAAATGTGCTAACATATGAAGCAAATCAGAACCTAGCGTTACTTCACTCACCGGATAAGCAATTTCACCATTTTCAATCCAAAAACCGGAAGCTCCACGACTATACTGACCAGTAATAAAATCAATGCCATGACCGAATAATTCGGTCACATAAAATCCATTTCGCAAATCTTTTATCATATCGCAAGGCGATACCAAACCCGGTTCAATAGCAAAATTTGTACTTGTCGGCTGCACTAATGATGCCGAACGCACACCGTGTCCATTTGTTTTAAGTCCCAATTCACGTGCTGTAGATGATGAAAGAAGCCAATTTTTTAAAATACCATTTTCAATAATATTGAGTGTTTGCCCCTCTACCCCTTCTCCATCAAAAGGATGAGAAGCATTTCCACGTAATTGCAAAGGTTGATCGGTTACATTAACATTAGGCTTCATCACTTCCTTGCCTAGGAAATTCTGTAAAAGACTTGTTTTACGAGCTACAGAGGCTCCATTGACCATAGATGCGATATGCCCTGCAATTCCGCGAGCCGTACGCGGATTAAAAATAACATCAACGCCCCCAGTCGCCGCACGAACTGCACCCAAACGTCGGACAGCACCAAACCCTGCATTCTTTCCAACAGTTTCTGCTGCCTCTAAATCAGAAAAATGTAAGGCTGTTGTATAATCATAATCCCGCTCCATTTTTGTGCCTTCACCTGCAAGAGCACTACAAGAACGTGAAAAACAACTGGAGCGATAGGCTCCACAAAAACCATCGCTGGTCACAAGAATAAACCCACTCCGACCATAAGCTGTTGCAGCGCCACCAGAATTACTTACACCTTTAACATCAAGAGCTGCTGCCTCTGTTTTTAAAGCATCTTCTGTTAAAAAATGACTGCTTGGCACAAAATCATCAAAAAGATCAAGATCTTTAGGAGACTTAACCAAACACTCTTTATCTGCCAAACCTTCAAATAAACTATCGGGAGAAGCTTTAGCCATCGCAACAGCACGTTCCGCAAGTTCTTGCGGATAAGACGCTAAATTAGCAGAAACACTTGCTACTTTTTTTCCAACAAAAACCCTTAGAGTAAAATCATTGCTCTCTGCTGCTTCTGTTGATTCGACTTTCCCAAAACGAACTGATACACTGGTAGAATGAGCATGAACAATAACGGCATCAGCAGCATCTGCCCCAGAACGCCTTGCTGCTTCAACCAGTGAAACAGCTTTCTCAATCTGGTTTTTGTCAGTCATTATAGACTCCCTGAAATATTTTATTATTTACATTGATAAGCACTCTGACAATTTTATATAAATCAGAATATAACTCTTGTATGTTTATTCATAAAATTACGCACATTTCATGCATTTTTTCTTTTAATGCATCGAATAATTCCCTTTTTAGCTTCTTTATGAAAAGACGCAATATGTCGTAAAATTTCTTTAGTTTCAAGATTTCTCATTGCCCCTTATCATTTTAGATAACCCAATCTGTATTGATAATCAAATCAACCGAAAACTTGGCAATCAACAAAAGACCTAGCAATAACACTTGAATTTAAGTCTAAATCCTCAAAAATTCGAAAAGCATAAAACGACTTAAGTCACAAGCCTTATGTCCTCTGGATAGTCAAGTAACTTCCTTCATTCCTATAGCATTCTTTAATTTCCAAGCAAGAATCAAGAAAGTGCCTTACATTTGTGTATACTTCTTTGCTTCTATAAACTCTCTCATAATAAGATGGCAATCTTGTAAACAAAAAAACATAAACGGAATGAAAAATTTTTCCTTTCATTATGGTTTCAACAAAATGAGCAGTCATAAACTTCTTTACCCTCATGGACGTGGTATCACAAAGAACTCATTTTTTATATTTATCAGAAATAAGTTATGATCATAACATTCTCTCTCGGTTCTAATGCGTCTAATCGAGAGCATCTCATTTTTTCATGCGTCATCCTTAATCGGTTATTTTGTTATTAAACAGGCATAATTTGACAGACTTCTTTTTCCTGAAACAAAAATTCTAAGATACTGGATAGATTTTGATTTAAGAACTATACTCTTTCCTCTTTCCCCTCCATTAAAAAATAAAGAAGTGTAATATTGTCATAAAACGATAATCAATAAAACTTTTATATGAAACTCAACATTGTATCTATCTTTCAATACAATCTGCAAGAAGCGTATTCTTCCAATTAATTTTGACAAGTTTATCGCTCATAATTGTTTTAAAAGATACAAAAATATTTGCAGAAACTATGATATCTGTATGCATTTTAAAAAATCGCTTTTTTAAACATTTAAACCAAATATATACAATGATACGAAATTAATTTTACGGAAATTAAGAGTGAGCTTATTTATCCTTTAGAGCCTTTTAAAGCTGTACTCTTTAGAAAGTCATCATCTTTTAATCAAAAAAACACTTTGATTTATAATTATAATTGATCGTTCTGTAATTTGCATAAAAGAATCAAATATCATTAAATTTTCTCTATTTTAAACTTATTTATGTTGAGGAAATCACAACTATTCGCTCTCACATCATGAATAGAGGTAATGCTGATAAAAACTATTTAAGAAGAAGTCAAAATGCCTTTTATCAAGGCTCTCAAATCAAAAACTAGCGCAATACTAGAAAGTGGCAAATATCATGACAATACCGACCTGCAGATTTACAAGAGCAGAAATAAGCTTCTACAACTTTCTTTATTTTCAGTAAAAATGCGCACCTCATAAGCTTTTATATATTGAATAAAATTCAATGACTCTTATAAGATCTTTGGTGAAAAATTAATTTTCTCAGATGATTTGACTCGATTTCAACGACTAATGAAAAACCAAATCATAGCTCATCGATTTGCTATATACTCATAACTGATTTCATTCTAACAAGGCTAAGATTTCTGCGCCTTTGTAAAGGTATTAACTTCTTTATAAATGCACCCCCTTACGAGATGATTTTGTTTTCAATAAGAGCACGTCTGCTCATTTCAATCATTGCATCACGAAGGTGTAACTTAATTTTTGACCCAATAATCATTCCAAAGAAAGGAGAAAGTAAACCAGACATGGTTACACTATGACGAATTTTGTTATCTGAAGAACCCGATTTTTTTGAACAAATATATTCATGATCAAAACTCATGTGAGTAAGAGGAAGTTTAGTATAATCAGAAAAGAAAACATTTTTTATAACTTTATCAAGTCTAAAAGTTACTGTAGGTCCCTTTTTAGGTTTCATGCGTCCTATAGCGCCTTCTTTGAAAGGACCAGAAAGTTCTACCCACTCAAGTTCACTATCCCAGCAAGGCCATGATGCCACATCTTCCCATATAGCCCAAATCTGCTCAGCACTCGCTTCTGTGTTAATTTCTTCGCTATATATCCATTTAAACATGATAATCTCCCCTGTTTTAAAAATCATCTAGCTTTATTGCTAAAGAATAATATAAAAATTATTCTTAAAAATGTAATAACGATAACACACTTAATACTTTTAGATTTACTTAATATGTAATGATTAACTCACTAAGCGATATTAATAAAATAAACACAAAAATATTCAGGATAAATGAACAATATTATCTACCTTAAATAAAAAATATCTGTTTTAAGTTCATACAATAACAAAGATAAAAGTTACGCACTATTTAGGATATAAATGCAGACTGCATAGTTGAAAGCTTTCAGCTGCTAATGAGATGTTGATGATTAATGTGCAGCCCAAAGAAATGAGACAAAAAGGTATCATAACTATTGTCGTGAAATATATATCCTATTAAAGAAAAAACATTCATCGATAGGAAAGCTAATAATACATTACAGCTTTGACAATGTGTTACACTTTTAATGTAGCTAAAATTAACAAATCAGCATATAACTTACAAAAATTAGCAGCAATACATACTGCTAATTTAGGTCCAATAGCATTACACCTCAAAGCAATTTTTGGCTAGACAGAAGAACAGATGGCCCCTCTATATTAAAGGGCGTATATTGTAAAAGACTCGCTCTTGAGGCTATAAAAAACTTCAAAAAAATGAGAGATCCAGACAAAAAACATAATGAAATCAAAATTCATCAATTCCTTTAACATTAGAATCTTTTATTTACTTTCTGTTTAACCTTTTAAAAACCATATAAAATGAAGAAAACTGTAAAGAAGCATTTTTTCATCCTACCGGATAAAAACAAGAACTTTCTCAAAATGTAAGCGATCGTAATTTATAGAGACGTATTGCTGTCTCACCATAAAAACGCTCATCGTCTAGATAAAAGACATCAGGTAAATGAATTATTGTATCTTTCTTTTCTTCAAGTATGAAGAGTGTATCAGCTTTTGCCCACCCTCCTCGCAAAGCTTCTACGAAAGCACGTTCACCTAAACAACGGCTATAGGGAGGATCAGCGCAGATAACATCAAATGGAAGCATTGTGCCAATATTGCCAAGTTTTGTCGCATCACGACGCAAAATCCGTCCTATCGACTGTAATTCAAAGGCTTCTATATTTTTTTGAAGCAACCCACGTCCCTCAACCGAGTTTTCAACAAAAACAGCCGCCTTTGCTCCACGTGAAAGTGCTTCGATGCCTAAAGCACCAGTACCAGCAAAAAGATCAAGAATACGTTTATTGGTCCAAAATTGTTCTTCACGGCTAGAAAGAATATTAAAAAGGCTTTCACGTGTACGATCACTCGTTGGGCGAATCGACTGATTAACAGGCGAAAACAAAACACGCCCAGCAAATTTACCGCCTATGATCCGCACGTGAACCTCCAAATCGCTTCGAAGTTTTTGCACCATCCCTATGTGGTTTAGATTTTTTCATAGCACCACCAAACGATTTTACCTTTTTCTTTCTCTCAAAAGAATGCTCCTCATGTCCACTTTTTATCATTTTCTCTTTATCCTTGAAAAAGCGATTTTTCTTACCAGAGGGATACGTCTCGTCATAAGATGTTTTGCCACGTTTTTGAACAAAACTTCCCCTCTTCTCTTTGTGTAACGGACTTTCTTTTAGTTTTTCCTTGCCTCGATGAAAGGATTTTCTACCATCCAAATCGCTCTTATGATCATGCGATTTCTCCTCACTATAGGAAGGCTTTCTACGTGTACTCTGCGGACGTGCACCAGGAGCCATCCAAACATTAGCACGGCGAGAACGCGGTAAAAAACGCTCTGCTTTTCCTTCCTCACTTTTCTCCTTCTTTACATTCTCATGAGACTTTGTACTTAATCGTGCACGACTATGTTCAACAGAACCATCTCTTGGTCGGCGCCGTATCGCCCTTTCACTTGAGAAAACCCAACCATCATTTGCAACAGAAAGATCTTTTTGGCTTTGCTTTTCTGCAACAACTGCAGAATTTGAAAATGGCTTAAGAATAGGAGCATCAAAATCTGCATTGGCTTGCATAATCAAACGCTCCCCCAACTGATCTCGTAACATCCGCCCTTTTAACTCTTGCACGGCTCCTTCTTCTAAATCAGAGAGATGAAATGGACCATAAGATACACGTATTAATCGATTAACTGATAATCCCAACGCCCCTAAAACATTCTTTATTTCACGGTTTTTTCCTTCACGCAAAGCGACAGAAAGCCATATATTAGATCCTTGTTCACGTTCAATTGATGCTTCAATCGAACCATAAAAAATGCCATTAATCGCAATACCATTTTTAAGGTTATCCAGCGCGCTCTTCTTTACTCTTCCATGAGCACGAACGCGATATTTGCGGACCCATCCTGTTACAGGAAGCTCTAATACACGCGCTAAGCCTCCATCATTGGTTAAAAGCAAAAGCCCTTCCGTGTTAATGTCAAGCCTTCCAACAGAAAGAACACGCGGCATTCCTTTTGGTAAATTACTAAATACTGTAGGTCTGCCTTCAGGATCACGGTTCGTGGTGACAAGGCCTGCTGGCTTATGGTAAAGCCATAAACGCGTTCGTTCTATAGGAGGTAAAGGTTTGCCATCAACTTTAATAACATCAGAGCGGCTAACATTAAAAGCAGGCGTTGTCACGACCGTACCATTTACAGAAATGCGACCTGCAACAATCATCATTTCTGCATCTCGACGCGAAGCAACACCAGCACGCGCTAACCTTTTAGCAATTCGTTCACTCTCATTATTTTCATTCATTTGCGTTTCAAACCAATCTTTGCCAGTATGTTTAGAAAATTATTCACATGCACCATACCGCTTATCCTGAAAAAGGAAGTAGCATAATCATTTATCATTTTCTATCCTTTAACGACAATAATGTATCTGTTGACTTGCACGTTTGTTTTAAACACTTTAAAAAATAGAGGTATTCCTTTCATTATAAAAGCGTAATAAATTATTCATTCCATCGCATTTCTTATCGAGATAACCTTTAGATTTTCTATACCTTCAGTAGAAAGAATATTATGACTTTGACGCCCATGGAAATAGCCCTTTTAGAAGCGCAATGGGCTGCAAAAAAAGATGAAGTTCCCGTAGGCGCTGTCATTACACGTGGAAAAGCTATCATTGCGCGCGCTGGTAACTTTATAAAATCTGCATATGACCCTACAGGACACGCAGAAATGCGCGCAATCCGTATGGCTTGCGAAACATTGCAAAGCGAAAGGCTTCCTGATTGCGACCTTTATGTAACACTTGAGCCTTGTGCTATGTGTGCTGCTGCTATTTCATTTGCACGCATACGACGTCTCTATTACGCAACAAATGATCCCAAAGGAGGAGCTATAGAAAATGGTCCACGTTTTTATCAGCAACCAACCTGCCATCACAAACCTGAGATTTATTCTGGTTTTAAAGAAAAAGAAGCTGCTCAATTACTTAAAGATTTTTTTGTACAAAAGCGATACTAAAAACAATTCTTCTTCCATAACTTTCACTCTTTAAAAACTATCCTATTTCTCAAAAAAAGACTATTAATTCCTCTGATACAGATATAGCAAAAGCCATTTCGAAGCATTTTTCTCTCTTTTAATGCTGAATATTGCTTCTATTAGATGATACATTCATTTATAAGAATAATTCATTATTTGGTATATAAAATATAAAGTCCAAAATACCGTAGATATACTCTCATTTCAAATTACATTGAATCAATAAAAATCACTTTCTTGCACATCATAAGCGGATTATCGTCTGGATAAAGAACGTTTTAGAAAAGACTAAAAATGTCCCTTATAAAGGCTCTCAAATGCAAGAATTGTCGCAACAATGGAGTCTGGAAAATAAAATGATGGTATCAGCTTTCTCCTTCCTAGCATAAAGATAGTAGAGCACTATAGATTTTACGTTATACTATTCACATGAGCAATATTGTAAAATGAGCTTGAGAAATGTTTCTTGTTAGGAAACACGTAAGGATTCTCTCGATGCTGTTATTATGTTGCTATTTCATGAGAATAATACCTCTCTTACAGCAGTATTATAACTGTGCGTGAATAAAAGCTTGGTATCATAAGTAATTGGAAAAATACTTTACCTTAAATATTTGGTCTTTTCCCTATCGACCAATAGGTGCAGTTTTCGCCGGTTGGCGATAACTTAAAGGTGGTTCAGTGAGATAGCGACGGTATTTTGAACTTCCAACTTGTGCTCTCTGACGACGTAAATATTCCTGTCGTTGCTTCGCATTCAACTGTGAAGGGTTTTCTGAACCAGCGCCATTAACTGACGATCCTTTGTGAGGAAAAGACTTATTTCCTTGATGCTTCTTCGATGCTGCTATTTCATTGACAGATCTATCTTGTTGTGGAATCGGTAAAAATCCGCGCGAACTAGGGCTTGGTATTATAAGCTTTGGATGAGGTTTCATAACAATCTGGCTGCTGTTATTTGTTGGTGTTAATGAAGTAATATTAGCAACATCTTCAAAAAACTGGATCGAAACTGGTTTATCGGTACCATAGGTAGGAGCGGATAAATTGCATCCCGTTAAAACAAAGCACATCCCTAAAATTCCTATTGGAAATATTTTTATTTCACGTTTTCTCACTGCCTATTCCATTTCCTAAGTATATGGCTGATTAATATTCCCGTTATTTATGAGAGAACGGTCCATACACAAATTTCCCCCCTGCAGATAAAACAACGGAATTTTTCTCGTACCACAAAAAACTATATTCATCAATATGAGAAATTTACTTGCATTTCTTTCCTTTGATTTAAAATTTTAAATCTTGCCAAGAATCTGCAATTCCCGCAAAGCAGCTGCATCACGAGCAGATACATCCGGATAAGCAGGATCACTCCCAACATCTTGTGTATAACGCCATGATCGAGCACATTTTTTTCCTAATGCCTTCTCTGGATATACACCAACACCTTCAACATCATTCAAAGTAAAAGCATCGGAAGGTATTGTATCCTGCGTAATTGTGAGTGCACTGGTAATACAGATCTCCGCCATATCCACATTTTCTAATGCTTCTCGTAAAGCCGGATTGGAAATAAAAACAACAGGAGCGGCTTCTAACGAGGATCCAATACGCTTATCAACGCGTTCAAGCTCTAAAGCACCTGTAACAACTTTACGGACCTGCCGAATTTTTTTCCAACGCTCAGACAAAGATTGATTTTGCCATTCTTCTGGTACAGAGCGAAATTGTTCTAAATGCACCGATTGGCTTTCTGGGTAACGCTCTAACCAAGCTTCCTCCATAGTAAAAGGTAACATTGGAGCAAGCCATGTTACCATACGCTCAAAAATCTCACGGACAACCTGCAAGGAGGCCTTGCGTTTTTTTGATGAAGGCGCATCACAATAAAGAGAATCCTTGCGGATATCAAAATAAAATGCCGATAACTCAATGATTGAAAAATCCAATAATGCACGCATAATCTTTTTAAAATCAAATTCATCGTAAGCGCGATTAATCAACTGATCAAGTTCAAAAAGCCTATGCAATATAAATTTTTCAAGATCCGGCAGTGCGCCATAAGATATTTCTTCTCCATCATCATATGCTAAAGTTCCAAGCATCCAACGAATTGCATTGCGTAATTTACGATATGAATCCACATTTGTTTGAAGGATTTTTTTGCCTAAACGCTGATCTTCCCAATAATCAGTTGTCATAACCCAGAGACGAAAAATATCAGCTCCAGATGTTTTAATGATCTCTTGCGGAACAACCGTATTGCCTAAAGATTTAGACATTTTCTTACCATTCTCATCCAAAGTAAAACCGTGTGTGATCACTGCCTTATAGGGAGAGCAAGCACGCGTACCACAGCTTTCCAAAAGAGAAGATTGGAACCACCCGCGATGTTGATCTGAACCTTCAAAATAAACATCAGCAGGCCATTTCAAATCCGCCCTATCTTCCAACACAAAGCTATGGCTTGCTCCAGAATCAAACCAAACATCCAAAATATCATAAACCTGTACCCAAGGCTCATGTGCACGCTCACCTAAAAAACGTTCACGTGCTCCTTCAGCAAACCATGCATCTGCCCCTTCTGCTTCAAAAGCCCGTAAAATACGCTCGTTCACACCTTCATCTTTCAGAATAAAACCATCCTCATTCGCAAAAATACAAATAGGAACACCCCAAGAACGCTGACGAGAAAGAACCCAATCAGGACGATCTTCTATCATAGAAGCTAGGCGGTTTTGCCCAGAAGACGGCACAAAACGCGTTTTTGAAACAGCTTCCAAAGCCCGACTACGTAAAGTTGAACCATCCCCAAAATCTTTATCCATTGAAATAAACCATTGTGGTGTATTGCGAAAAATAACGGGTTTTTTTGAACGCCAACTATGGGGATAGGAATGCTTTAAACGCCCCCGTGCAAACAATCGATCTGCTTTAATTAAAGCGTTAATGACCTCTTTATTGGCATCACCCATTTTTCCATTATCATCAATAATACGCGCAGGTCCTCCTTCACGATCTGGTCCTAAACCTGGAACATCTTTCGTATAGAACCCTGCATCATCAACAGGAAATGGTATAGACGAATCAATCCCCGCTTGCTCCAGTAAGGACTTATAATCATTCCAAATTTCAAAGTCCTCACGCCCATGGCTTGGCGCTGTATGAACAAAACCTGTACCAGCACTCTCTGTTACGTGCGAACCATCAAGCAATGGAATTTTAAAGTTATACCCCCCAGCCAAACCTTTGAGTGGATGAGAAAGAACAAGAGCTTTCAATTCTTCAGCAGAAATAACACGCAACCGCTTCAAAACAAGTTTGGCTTTTTCTGCACAACTCATAGCTAACGCATCAGCAAAGAGAAGTTTTTCCCCAGCTTGAGGACCAAAATCATTTTCAGCACTTTCAACTTCGTAAATACCATAAGAAATCTGTGAAGAATAACTCACTGCACGATTGCTTGGAATTGTCCACGGCGTTGTTGTCCAAATGACGACATAAGCACCATATAAATCATCAGAATTTGCTTCAAAGACAGGAAACTTAACCCAAAGCACCTCTGATTCATGATCATGATATTCAATCTCAGCCTCTGCCAAAGCCGTACGCTCTACAACAGACCACATCACCGGCTTGGAACCACGATAAATCTGATCTGACATAGCAAATTTTATCAATTCACTGGCAATGCGTGCTTCTGCATGAAAAGCCATTGTAGTATAAGGCGTGTTAAAATCTCCCACGACACCAAGGCGTTTAAATTCTTCACTTTGAACGGTTACCCAATGCTGTGCAAATTCACGGCATTCTTTACGAAACTCGTTAAGAGGTACCTCATCCTTATTTTTTCCTTGTGCTCGATATTTTTCTTCAATTTTCCATTCGATTGGAAGCCCATGGCAATCCCAACCAGGTACATAATTTGCATTAAAACCGCGCATTTGGAATGAACGAACAACCACATCCTTTAGAACTTTGTTTAAAGCATGCCCAATATGAATATGACCATTTGCATAAGGTGGACCATCATGAAGAATATAAAATGGACGATCTTTTGCTTGTTGGCGCAATTGCGCATAAAGCCCCATATTTTCCCAACGCGCCATCAATTCAAGCTCTTTTTGCGGAAGCCCTGCACGCATAGGAAAATTTGTCTGTGGGAGATAAAGAGTTTTTGAATAATCTATTGTTTCATTTTTCACAGTCATTGTGAAATATCCCTGTCCACTTTTACGGTTTCATTTTTGCATAACTTCCCTGAACCCTGCAACTCTGGTTTTTATCTATAGGGAAAGCCGAGCTTATCATTCGTATTAAGCAGCGATCAGGAAAATATATCATCACACTCTATGGGCTTTATCATGAAATTCACAAGAAAAGAAACCAAAAAGTGATCTTTTAAAAAATAAAGGCTCCACTGACAGTGGAGCCTTTTAGAAATTTACTCTTTAAAAAATTAGAATTTATAAGCTACACCAACACGGAAATCATTGGTTTTGTAGTTAACTTCAAATTTTTCCTTTGCAAATTTCTTTTTGCCAAAATCAGAGTAACGGTATTCTGCACGTACAATCACATTATCCAGCACCGAGAAATCAACGCCACCACCAAGTGTGTAACCAATCATGGTTTTTGTTTCATCAGCTAAGTTCTTAGAAGAAACGACTCTTCCATCCTCATCCTTAACGGATATTGATATAGTGTCTTGGAACTGCCCATAAGCAATACCACCAGCAAGATAAGGCATAAAACGATCAGCAGCAAAACCAATACGTACCCGTGTAGCACCACCCCAATTTTGTTTGAAAGTATGATTTAAAGTTTCAACTTCATCCTCTTGATCAAGACCAAGTTCAGAAGCCACCCTTTTCATTTGTTCTATACCATATACACTGGAATTGTTCTTATCCACCGCTTGTGTACTTTGTGCACCGTGTCCAGCCATATTCTGTCCACCATGAGAACGAGAAGCATGTGGATTAGCACCATGCGCATGAGCGCCAGAGCCATGCCCACCTCCATGAGATGCACCATGCGGATTAGCATCACTTCCGCTACCATGGGCACCATGATGAGCTCCGTTTTGGGCTCCGCTTGTTCCATTGGAAGCTTTTGCTGGTTCAGAGGATGATCCTGATCTCGCGAGTACAAGTGGTGCGCTCGGTACTGTTTTTTCTGCTGTTGATGGTTGTGATGCTGATTGTACCGATGTAGGCGCTTTTGCTGCTGGCTGTACTGCTGGTGCGGTTACGCTAGATTTTACCAGTGTAGGTTGTACTTGTGCGGACTCTACTGATACAGTAGCTGATCGCGATGCTGACTGCACAGATGGTTGTGATCTACCTACCCCACCTAACGATGCCCCTCCTGTATCTGATCTTCCCAATGAGGACGATGATGGCTGCCCTGCTGCTCCTGCCCCTGCGCCAATAGCTGTTGGTTTAGGTGTAACTGGATTTGATCCATTTCCCCCTACTACTACCAATGGCTGTCTTGTATCTGATCTTGCCAATGATCCCGACGATTCTTGCACTGATCTTCCCTCTGTCTGTGAGGAGGTTTGTTTAGATGTAACAGCTTGTGTTTTGCCCTCTGCTGACGTTGGCGTTCCTCTTACTTCTGATGATTTTGTCACTTGTTTGGAGGATTCTGTTCCTGACGCAGGGCTTGCTGCAGGTGTTCCTGCACCTGCAGATCCTCCTGAAGCGGCTTTTGGTGCTGGTGCCGGTGTTCCTGTTGCTACTTGTGGGGCTGGAGGGGTTGGAGACGTTTGTGGTTTTGTGGATCTGCGGGATCTTACGACTGCATTTTCTACTGTAGTGTTATCAGCTGCACCTATGGTAATTGTCTTTGTGTGTTTTTTACCAGATATCATTAAATCCGTATCGACACCAAAAATAAAGTTATCACCGAGATCAATATTAGAACCTGCATAAAAACCACCTACAAAACCTGAAAGTTTAGGAGAGAACTCTTTATCTAGTGGCAAATTCTTTTCTTGATCAACAAGAGCCATATCAGATTTGCTCGAAAAACCACCAGCTTGGACACCTAAATAAAGACCTGTCCATGAAAAAGTAGGCGCAACAATGGCAGAAGATGTCGATGGTGCTGGTTGATGAGGAATCATAACATCAGCAGCTAGCGCTGTAGACGTTGAAATTAAAGAAAAAATAGATGCTGTTATTAAACGTTTTGTATTCATAAAATCTCTCCAAATATCCAAAATGAAATGTATATAGAGCATCTTTTTTGAAAGGTCTGTAGCAAAAATAACACACTCACAAAAAAATAAAGCTTCTTAAACTTTTAATTTTGCATTCAATGAAAATTTGTAAACTAAATCACACTAGAATTATGTGTCTTAAAGTTGGATTCATTTTCATTAAATTTTTGCATAACTGTTAATGATAATATTCTTTATAAATTTCTTTTTACCGAAATCTGAATAACCGTATTCTGCATGTAATAAACTATCATCTGTTATTGCAAAATCAATGCCTGTGCAAACAGTGAAATCAAATGTTGCCTTTTTTAAACCAAGCGCCATCAAAGTTTCATCTATTTATCAGCATGATCTACTTTTGGTGCTTTAGCGATAGTATTTTGTATCTAAAATTAAGAAAAACAAAGGACTTATTCAAACACTCACAAAAAAAACTTTTAGATTCTTTGCATAAACATCTTCATCCTGACACATTAGTTTGATTTATAAGAATAATTTATTGTTTTCATGTTGAATAAAAAAACTAATACTTTAGGATTCTATCATTTAAAACCTGTTCCATGTTTTATTAATCAAAACCATATCTCTCGATAGCGGAAACAGTCTGCGGATAAAAACATTAAAAGAATTTTAAATGCCTCTTATGAACGCTTTTAACAGCCAAGGTCTGTCCACAACATTGGTGGCTGGCAAAGTTGTATGATGATGCTAGCTGGCTCTTTTGATTAAGAGTGTAAAGATAGTGGTGCTCTATAGACTTTATATTATTTCATTGGGAGGTTTTACCGTCTTATATCACTCACGGATACTGACATGAAGTGGGCTTGATGTACTTGGAAAAATATTTCTTTAAAACAAATGTGTGAATACACAACAACAAGTGTATTCCGTTTGGGGCGTTCTGTTAAGACAATGCGTCATCTTCATTTTCATTATTTAGAAGACATTGCTCTAAATACTTTTGAAAATCGTAAAGCTAAATTAAAAGAAAATGGTAAAGTTGGAAACTGGTTTCTATCTTTACATCTTCATATTCTTCCCCAATGAAACTGTATTTCCCAAAGCTTACTCCAACAGATATACACAATACGCTCGCTCTAATCTGGCATATGCAGAATAAAGTTAGTCACTGGTTATGATCTTTTCCTATTTCTGAGATTAATTGAATACTTTTCCTTATGCGTAAAATGATAGCCGTGATATAAGATTTTATGTAATCAGTAGCTATAAAATCCATATATACCACCAATTAGCCCTCTATAATATAAAACTTTTTTCTTTAAAGTCTTATAGCACAAAATGATACAAGTAAAAATAGAAGGGATTAAGAGATATAGAATAGAGAGCTAATAAAATAAAGGCCCCGTTAAACGAGGCCTTAGTATTTTTTATGCTTCTAATTTCATTTTTACGAAATCAGAATTTGTAAGCGACACCTACACGGAAGTCATTGGTTTTGTAATTGAATTCACGTGTGTCGTTTGCGAATTTCTTTTTACCAAAATCGGAGTAACGGTATTCTGCACGTAAAAGAACGTTGTCTGTCATTGCAAAGTCAACTCCACCACCAATAGTGAAACCAAGCATTGTCTTCGTGTCATCAGCCCAAGTACCACCAGTCAAATCTATGCTTTGCTTAGCTCCTGCTTCTGGCACAATTTCATCCCCGCCAGCTTTCTGCTCAACTTTAGCTCTCTCTCCTTTTCCTGCAACGGATTGAATGCCCTGTACCTGCGCATAGGCAATACCACCAGCAACATAAGGCATAATACGGTCAACAGCAGCAAAACCGATACGGACACGTGTCGCACCAGACCATTTTTCTTTGTAACTGTGCGTTTCTGTTACCTTGTCATCTTTTTGAAACTGTTGCTGATCTTTTAATTCAACCTTAGCTTTTTCAAGGGCAGCATTAAAATCTGCTGCATTTTTTTCAGTAAGCGTCAATTCACGGGCTTTTTTTGATTCTTCACGATCTGCCCAAACTGCATCGGTTTCAACACCGAGAATGAGACCATTTCCGAGGTCTACGTTAGACCCTGCATAAATGCCACCCATGAAACCAGAAGGACTAGGTATGTTATCTTTTTTGAAAAGTTCTCTCTCTTCTCCTGGAATAGTTACTTTAGTTTTACTCGAAAAGTTGCCAACTTGACCACCAAGATAAAAACCCGTCCAAGAAAACGAAGGGGCTGCTGCGATAACTGCTGGTGCGACTTCATGAGGGATCATCACATCAGCAGCTTGTGCTGCAGAAGCTGAAATTAAAGTGGCAACAGACGTTGCTATTAAATATTTTGTATTCATAATTTTGCTCCTAAATTAACTATAAAATGACCTTACAAGATTATAGATAGAAAAGCTGTAGTAAAAATGTCACAGTCATACAAATAAAAACCCAGAAAAACAGCGCTTTTTTCAAAGTCAAGATCTCTTGAAAATTTAATTTTTTATTAATACTTTTTATTCATAATCGCACTTTTGATTAAATTAAACCTTGTAAGCGACACCTATATGAAAGTCGTTGGTTTTGTAGCCTAGTTTAAGGTAATCCTTTTTAAATTCCTTCTTACCAAAGTCTGAGTAGCAGTATTCCGCACGAAGCAGAATATGATTTGTCATCGAAAAATCTATACCACCACCAAGGGTGAAACCCACCATCGCTTTTGTTTTATGAAATACCGTAGCAGAAACTGCTTTACTCGGTTTACCATTTGCCGACTTTTTTGTTTCTGAAACTTTACCAACACTTTGTATTTGCGCATAAGCAATACCACCAGTAACATAAGGCATAATGCGGTCAGCGACGAAAAAGCCTACACGAACCCGTGTTTCACCAGACCTTTTTTCTTTAAAACCAATGTGCTACACTACTGTATCACCCTTTTGAAACTTTTCATCTTCATCCAATGTAACACCAGCATCTTCAAATTCATCATTAACATCATTAAATTTATTAATCGCAAGAATCTTTGAAACCGTCTTCGTCTCTCCTCGGTCCGCCCAGACTGCATCGGTTTCAACACCTAGAATGAGGACATTTCCAAGATCTATGTTGGAACCTAAATAAATACAACCGATGAAACCTGAAGGCTTAGGTAGTCCACCTTTATGAAGTTTTTTCTTTTGTCTCTAAATCAAATACATCAACTTTGACTTAAAAAGTTGCTAACTTGACCACCAAGATAAAAATCTATCCAAGAAAACGAAAGGGCTGTGATAACTGCTGGGATTGTTTCACGAAGAATAATAATGTCTGCAGCTTATGTCGTAAACGCTCCAGCCATAGCGATAATAGACGGTTTGACTAAAGATTTTGTATTCATAAACTTTATTTCTTATTTATTTACGAGCACGGTGTTATACGACTACAGAAAAAACGCTGTAGTAATAAAATGATACAATCATAGGAAACGAAAGATGACGGAAGATAAAATCATTTCATAACTTCACTTCGTACGAGAAATTGTAAGTTACAAGTACGTATAACTTATTGATTTTATGTCATAATTCTTATCTGTCGTTTATAAAAATCTTTTTAATAAAATCTGAATAATATCTTTTACTTCCCTAATAAATATAGGGTATGTGATAATATAACAACAGAAAATAATAGAGGCCCTGTCTTTGACAGAGCCTCTTGGAAATTTATTTCGTTTTTTATGAAATTAGAATTTGTATGCAACACCAACACGGAAATCATTGGTTTTGTAAGCTATTTTATCCTCATCCTTTACAAATGCTTTTTTACCAAAGTCTGAGTAACGGTATTCTGCACGCAACAGAACATTGTCTGTCATTGCAAAGTCAACACCACCACCTACAGTGAAACCAACCATTGTTTTTGATTGATCAAACATTTTAGCAGAAGCGATTTCGGCACCATCAGCTCCTTCCGCCTTAAGGGAATTAACCACTTGCAGCTGCGTATAAGCAATACCACCCGCGAAATAAGGCAAAATGCGGTCAACTGCTGCAAAACCGATACGAACGCGTGTTGCACCAGACCACTTTTCTTTTATAGAGGTGCCCTCTACACGTTTGCCATCCTTCGTGACATTATCAATATTTTTTCCTGAAGCAAATGTAGCTTCAGCAGCTGTAAGCTTATTTTTGAAAGCAGCAAGGCCAGTTTCTCCAATAACTGCTGAATGCGTTTTTGAATCTTCGCGATCTGCCCAGACTGCATCGGTTTCAACACCTAGAATGAGACCATTACCAAGATCTACGTTGGAACCTACATAAATACCACCCATGAAACCGGAAGGCTTAGGTGTCCAGTCTTTATCTGTAATTTTCTTTTTTGTTTCTGAATCAAATTCATCAACTTTACCTGAAAAGTTACCAACTTGACCACCGATATAAAAGCCTGTCCAAGAAAATGAAGGGGCTGCTGAGATGACTGCTGGGGCTGTTTCACGAGGGATGATAACATCAGCAGCTTGTGCTGCAGAAGCTGCTGCCATAGCGATAACAGAAGTTGTTACTAAAGATTTTATATTCATAAACTTTGCTCCTAATTTATTTATGAGCACAGTGCTACAAGATTACAGAAAGAAAAGCTGTAGTAAAAATGATACAGTCACAGAAAATGGAGGGCACATCCAAGACAAAACCACTTTATAGCTTCGTTTTGTACGAGAAATTACAAACTGTATATATAAATAACTTATTGATTTTTAAATGTAATTGTTGTTTATTTTTTATGATTTTTTTAAGAAAATCTGAATAATATCTTTCCACATCCATAATAAATTATGTATTGTGTGATAATATAGCAACAGAGGCGCTGTCAAAGACAGCGCCTCTGTTATTTAACTTATCATCTGTTAAAATTTGTAAGCAACACCAACACGGAAATCATTGGTTTTGTAAGATGTCTCATATTTATCATTTGAGAATTTCTTTTTACCAAAATCAGAGTAACGATATTCCGCACGGACAATAACGTTATTGGTCATTGCTAAATCAACACCAGCACCCAGAGTGTAACCAACAAGGGTCTTTGTTTCATCAGACAAGGTACCAGAAGCTATTACTTTATCTGAATCTTTGCCTGTTATTGAAATCGATGCAGTATCTTGAAGCTGCGTATAGGCGATACCACCAGCAACATAAGGCATAATGCGTTCAGCTGCAAAACCAATACGTACACGTGTCGCACCAGCCCACTTTTCTTTAAAAGTGAAACTGTGGGTTCGTTTAGCACCAGCTTCAAGCGCATCTTTACCAATATTAATTCCAGATTCTGTTAATATCTTCTTAATATAATTTATGTGATCTGGAAGAATAACATATGTGTTTCCTGTCTTCGTGTCATCTTTATTAGACCACATGATATCTGTATCAACACCTAGAATAAGGCCATTGCCGAGATCAACGTTGGAACCTGCGTAAAGACCACCCATGAAACCAGATAGTTTAGGCAAAAGGTCATCAGGCGCTGGAATCTTTTTTCCGTTACTGAGAATATCCATTTTCGTTTTACCCGAAAAACCACCAAGTTGCCCACCAAGGTAGAAACCTGTCCAAGAAAAAGTTGGAGCAACAATAACGGGAGCAACAGGTGTTGGACTTGGGGGAACAATAACATCTGCTGCTTGCGCCGCTGAAACTGAAACAAAAGCGAAAGCAGAAGCTGTTATTAACCATTTCATATTCATATTTTCTCTCCATAGCTGAATATTTATTTGAACACATCATTTCATATAGAGCCCAAACTTCAGATATCTGTAGCAAAAATGATACACTCATAAAAAAAACAAAAAGCCAATGAAAGCATCCTGAATTGCTTGATCTCTTAATAAATAAGAATTGAACTATGCCAATGCACAAATGATTTTCTCTTGTCACATTTGCTCTTCTTTATAAATTTTTCAAAAATATCTGCGTTCTCACCGTGGAAAGCATGTGCTCTTGTCTAATGAAAAATTATCCTTTTATATTAAATTCAAATGCTCTCATCTTAAACCATTGTATATTCAAGCAACAAAAATCATCCCTCTATACATTACAAACGAGCAAGTATGTGAAACCGTTAAAAAACTAAAAATGTCACTTATTAATGTTTTCAATATCAAGAACAGTCAAATGCAATCGTTCTATTTAAATTTATACAAATAATGTTTTTACCTTCATCCTTAGCATGACAAAATGTGAAGTCTATGTATTTGTTTTTTTTCATAAAAAGGATACTTATATCATACATAAACTTGTATCACACATAAACAAGACTTCCAATAATCCACGGATTGAAACAAGATCACATGCAACTTGCCTGCTCTTTGTTTTTACTTTAGGCATTTATTGTTTTTAAATATTTACCATTTTTTGCTTATCTCAACCTCATAGAAAGTCTTTTTCAGGGTTTCAGTCTTATTTGTAGGCTATCTATTTCATACTCTTTTATAAACTAAACTGTAAAAAATGCCTCAAGACAGGCAACTGGTATGATAAATGCTGACATCTATATTAAAACTCTCCCTAAAGCAAAAAAGATGAGAGATCTTTCTTAAAGTGTTCACACCAAACTTTGCTTTGAAAGTCATTAATTGAGCAAACAATTTGGCAGAAAAAATATCTGATATTGCATCATAGATAAATAAAAAATATTTTTAAATATAAGTCGAATAATAGATTGATTATAAACATAATTCATTATTTCGCATATTGAATAAGAAACCCGAATATCGTAAGATTCTCTCATTCCAAACTGGTAGCATGTTGCAATCACTCAAAACCATTTGATTGCATGTTACAAGCAGGAAAAGCCGTGTGGATAAAAACTGTACAAGATAAGGACTAAAAATGCCTCTTATGAATCGTCTCACATACCAGAGGCTGTCACAGCATTGAGAGCTAGCAAAGTGTGTGATGAATGCCGTCTTGCCCCCTTCATAAGTATAAAGATAGTGGTACTCAATGGGTTTACCATTATACCCTTCATAAATGGCGTCGCGAAATGGGCTTGAGAGCATTGAGAAATGTTTCTTTAAAACAAGCGCACGTAGGTATGCAACTCAATGGCGTTTTATTCTTTGAAACACACTAAGATCAAAAGTTTAACATTAAAATAAATACTTGGCTTTCTTCTCGATTTGGACGAAGCGTCCTATCAGACCCTATCTTCCAATAGTCCAGATTTTTGTCGAGTGGGTTTCTTTTAGCTTCCCATTCATGTAATTCACTTAACCAAAGATTCCCTATAGACAAGTCCTTCATTAATCCCGCCACGTACTCTAAAAACACTTATCAAGGCGTTTTACATGCCTTATATAATCACACTTAAAATGACGATATTTACGGCATAACAAAATAACTCAAAATCTCTAGGCTATATTCATCTAAACCCATGAATTTTGTAATGACTGATTGCTATTATACTGTGTTATTCGTTCACTGAAATCTTCCTGCTCGTATCTTTTCCGAACAATCCTCTTCATTCTCACCATGCACAATCATAACACCCTTTAAACAAATAGCTCCCCCCCTGTTTTCAGGTGATAATATCTCCTTTTTCAATTCTCGAACATACGTTACACCTCTCAATGTTGTTTTCTCACTTTTTAAAAACTCATTGGACTTCGTGTAAATAGGTTTGGCCGTCCTCTTTTCCCTGGTCCTTTTTTAGGATTATATCCTCTTTTTTTACCAGAATGTGACACAGGTACTAACTTAGCTGCTGTTATGTATTCACTGTTATTTGTGCAAGAAAGTTCTATTTGAAAAACTTCATATAAGACCTTGCGAAGCTGTTCACTAGAAAAAAGACCTATTGGAGGAACAGCCGAAGATGCTCTCTGTATAAGGTTTTGAGACGCTAAAAAACTCGCCCCCTGAGCGATAGAAATTGAAGCAAAAGTAGCAAAAGCTGTAATAAAATATTTTATGTTCATAAATTTAACCTCATCAAATATCCATAATGGATTTTACCTAGTGCCTTCATTGCAAATTTCTAGAGAAAAATAATATGTTTATAGATAAAAAGTGAAAATCCTTACAAATAAAGCTTTGGAGCCCTTTTAATTTTAAAATAAAAGCAAATTGCCCTACTCTACCAACATAGAAATCACTTATTGAGTAATAAACAAAGGCACGAAGTATCGTCTGAAAATAATAAACTATACGAGCCTCACATAAACATATTGATTTATAAATATAATTTATATTTCCTCACACAAAATGAGCGCCTCGAATATCAGAATATTCTCTCATTCCAAACTTGTTCATTATACATTAAGCAAATTTATTCGCTTCCACATCATAAATGACGTTTGTATATGGATAAAACTCTTGAAAACAGGGGGATTCTTACGAATCTGTTTAAATGCAAAAGCTATTGCAACGTTTTGACTTAGTAAAAAGCACTCTTGCTGACTTGTTTCTAGCACACTTTTCTAGGAGTTGCTCTTTGCATTGTTCAATACAATCGTAGTTATCTGTATACATTAATCATATAATATATTGATTTATAATGATAGTTTAGCGTTATTCATATTGAATAAAAACCCTGAATACCGTAAGATTCTCTCATCCAAATCTTTTTCATGTTGAATCTATCAAAACCATTTGATTGCATGTTACAAGTGGGGAGAGGCGTATAAACAAAAAACACTGAAAAAAGACTAAAAATGCCTCTTATAAACCGTCTTAAGTGCCAAGGGACACACAAATATTGGGAGCTGGCAAATTGTGTGATGGTAGCGGCTTGTTACTCCATAAGCGTAAAGATGGAAGTGCTCAACGAATTTTATATCATATTTCGGGGCTTTATTGTTATACCACTCATAAGCGCCGCCGTGAAGTGGGCTTGGGGGCTGGTTTCTTTAAAAAAAAGCACATGAATTAGCGATACAAATATATTCCGTTTAAGGCGTTCTGTTTTACATGAAGAACGTAAATCCATTAAAAACGTGAGAAACAAAAGCGTGAGGCAATGCGTAATCTCTATTATTTAACAGACATTGCTTTAGATACTTTTGAAAGTCGTAAAGCAGAATTAAAAATGATGGTAAAAATGAGATTTTGTTTTTATATTTACGCCTTCATATTCTCCCCCAATTAGGCTGTATACTGGTTTCAGAGATTTAAGTCTTCCAACCTACCATATGTTTCCAAACTCTCCTCAAAATTTCTTTTTTCAAATAAAAGCTGTTACAAAAATAAAAAATATGAATTCGCAAAAATACTTTGATTACCTAAACTTCAAATGAAATAGCACTTAAGAATTTATTATAACTCTTATCAGAAAAGAGGAGAGGATAAAATGCCCATAATGTACAAGCATTTTGTCCTCTCACATCAATAATTAACTCCTTTTAAAAACCAATTTTAAAGTTAGCTATGCGCAAAAATATCCACTTCCGCCCATCCTAAAAGGTCAAGCTTAGCTCTCATAGGCAAAAATTGAAAACACGCCTTGGCAACACTTTCCCGCTCTTCACGTCTTAAACGTTCTTCAAATATAACTTTTAAACGATGCAAATATAACACATCCGACGCAGCATATTCAATTTGTGCCTGTGATAACGTTTCTGCCGCCCAATCCGAAGATTGTTGCTGTTTAGAAATATTCACATTCAGCAATTCATTACAAATTTCTTTCAAGCCATGACGATCCGTATAAGTACGCGTGAGTTTCGAAGCAATCTTTGTACAAAAAATAGCCTCTGGCATAACACCAAATGTATGCGCTAAAATCGCAAGATCAAAACGCCCAAAATGGAATATTTTGATGACTGCGTTATCTCCAAGAAGCTTGACCAAATTAGGTGCACTCTTTTGTCCTTTAGAAATCTGTATAACGTCAGCAGTACCATCTCCAGAAGAAAGCTGAACAACACATAAACGATCACGATGTGGTTGTAACCCTAAAGTTTCGGTATCAATCGCAATGGCATCAGTTTTATAATTGTCTAAGTTTGGTAAATCACCTTGATGAACACGAATCTCAGCCATTTACCCTCCTACTTGCTAAAGCTGCAAGAATACGCGCCCAAGACCGCTGCCCCTTATGAAACGATTTTAAATTATACTTTTCATTAGGAGAATGAATACGGTCATCAGCCAGTCCAAAACCAACCAAAAGAGTCTCCATACCAAGAATTGACCGAAAATCTGCTACAATTGGGATCGAGCCCCCCATGGCTGTCAAGACAGCAGGCACTTCCCACTCTTGTGATAAGGCATCCTTCGCCTCCTTGATAAAAGATGAATCATCAGAAATCTGAAGTGCCGGAGAAGAACCATGATTCTTAAATTCAACCTTACAATCAGCAGGAATTGAGCTACGTACATAATCACGCAACGCTTGGCGTATTTTCTCTGGATCTTGCTTATGCACCAAACGACACGATACTTTTGCACTCGCTTGAGAAGCAATAACCGTTTTCATCCCTTCCCCTTCATAGCCGCCACTAATACCATTAATTTCCATGGTAGGACGTGCCCATACAAGCTCTAAAATGCTCCGCCCTTTTTCACCAACAGGAGTAGAAAGACCTATAGGACCAAGAAAATTTTCAGCAGTACAATTAAGCGCATTCCATGATTTTAAAATATGGGGAGGTGTTTCTTCTACGCCATCATAAAAACCAGGAAGCGTCACCTTATTATTTTCATCGTGAAGTCCTGCTAAAATTTTCGTTAAAATACGAATGGGATTAGCTGCTACTCCTCCAAAATAACCAGAATGCAAATCACGATTCGCTGCTGTAATAATCATCTCTTCTGCCATAATTCCCCGAAGAGAAAGAGCAATAGATGGTGTATCCGCATCCCACATTGACGTGTCACAAACCAATGCATAATCTGCCTTAAGTTCATCTTTATTTTCTTTTAAAAAAGGAATAAGGGAAGGAGAAGCACATTCTTCCTCACCTTCACATAAAACAGTAACTTTAACAGGAAGATGCCCTGTTTCTTTCTTAAATGCACGACATGCTTCAATAAAAGTCATCAACTGACCTTTGTCATCTGAAGCTCCACGAGCACAAATAACTTTCTCTCCATCTCTCTCTTTTAAAGAAGGTGTAAATGGATCATCCTCCCATAAACTCAAAGGATCAACAGGTTGAACATCATAATGTCCGTAAAACAACACATGCAAACAATCATCCGAAGGTCCTGGATGATGCCCAACAACCATTGGATGACCCGGTGTATCACGGCGTGAAGCCTCAAAACCGATGCTTTTTAAATCCTCTACTAACCAATCAGCTGCTTTACGACATGCATCCTTGTAAGCCGAGTCTGTAGAAATCGATTGAAAACGTAAAAGAGAAAAAAGGCGTTCAAGGCTCTTTTCTATATTTCCATCAAGATGTGTTAGTACTTTATTCAGCATAAAAAAACCTCTCAAGCCTTGTGTAATTATATTATAGATACGACGACTTTAAGCCTCTTGTAAGATTTTGCAAGACACCTTATTCATTTTTGGCATTGTGAGCAGTAAAAACTTGAACGTCCAGCCTGTAAAATACGCACAATAGGCGTTCCACATTCCAAACATTGCTTACCTTCTCGTCCATAAACTGAAAAAGCATGTTGAAAATAACCAAGTGAACCATCTATATGCATATAATCACGTAAAGAAGAGCCACCAGACAAAATGGCTTCAGAAATCACATTGCGTATATTTTGTGCTAAAGAATCTGCAAATTCACATGCACGTGCCGTTTTTGATGCCAATGTAAATGCACCACGTTGTGGCGACAAACGACTCCGCCAAAGTGCTTCACAAACATAAATATTCCCAAGACCTGCAACAATAGACTGATCAAGTAAAACGCTCTTGAGAGACATTTTTTTATTAACAAAAGCCTTTTGTAAATAACGACCAGAAAACGAATTACTCATAGGTTCAAGCCCTAGCTTATTTAAAAGTGGATGTTCATAAAGCTTGTCCGTATTGACTAAAAGCATAAATCCAAAGCGACGCACATCATTATAAATAAGATGATAAACTTCACCATCCCTTGTTTGAATATCCATGACAAAATGATCATGCTTAATCAATTTACTTGTCGTTGAAAAAACTGTTCTTAAAAGATCATTCTCTATACGCCATGAACCAGACATTCCTAAATGGCTTAAAATCGTTTCATCCTGAGAAAGATGAAATAATAAATATTTCGCACGCCGACCAAGTTCTATAATTGTTCTGCCAATAAGGCGCTCAGAAAAAGCCTCAGGAAAAGGAAAGCGCAAATCTCTACGATTAAGTCTGACAGATACTATCTTTGCATCAGTTACAACAGGCTCAAGTCCACGACGAACTGTCTCTACTTCAGGAAGTTCAGGCATCTCTCTTCTTTAATAATTATACACGTTCCAATTGTATCACCAATAAATTGACTCCTTTTCCCCCCTCAAAGAACGAAGGTTTCCTCTACATCTGCTCTATAAGAAACAAATTTTTGATGAGTGGATTTCTCTTGGCGTCCTACTCATATGAGTCACTTAACTAAAGGCTTTATAGCCAAGCCCTGCCTTGAATATTCACCAGACACTCTAAAATACTTAACGTATCAATGAGGCTTACATCCCACTCCACATCGAATGCGGCATAACAGGATTAAGCCCATTCACCCTTACGAAACACAGGAACTCTTACACCATCTTGGGTAATGCCATCTATATCAATTTCGCCAGAACCAATCATCCAGTCAATATGAATGACACTTTTATTACCACCACGTGCTGCAATCTCTTCTGACGTCAAAGATGCCCCATCTAAAAAGCATTTGGAGTAACATTGCCCTAAAGCAATATGACATGCAGCATTTTCATCAAATAAGGTATTATAAAAAAGGAGGTCACTCTTAGAAATTGGTGAAGAATGGGGCACAAGAGCAACTTCGCCCAATCGGCTTGCACCCTCATCACTTTGCAAAACCTGTTGCAAAACTTCCTGACCCGTTGATGCACGAGACTCAACAATACGCCCTGCTTCAAAACGTACTTCAATATTATCAACCAGTGTTCCTTGATAGGAAAGTGGTTTCGTCGAACGAACAAAACCTTCAACCTTATGAGCATGAGGAGTCGTGAAAACTTCTTCTGTCGGAATATTCGGATTGCAAATAACACCATTTTGAGCAACGGATGCACCACCATGCCATTCATGATCATCTGCCAAACCAACAGTTAAATCAGTCCCTGGACCTGTAAAGTGTAAGGCAAAGAAACGCTGCTCATTAAGCCAAGATGATCGTTTCTTTAAATTCTCGTTATGGACAACCCACGCATGTACTGGATCTTCTTCTGTAACACGTGAAGCAGAAAAAATTGCATCGGCTAATTTTTTAATCGCCTCATTCAGTGGTAAAGAAGGAAACATTGCCTCAGCCCATCCTGCTGTTGGATAAGCAACAATTGACCAATTTATAGAAAAATTCGATATTTTTTTGAGAGCAGGCTGGTAAGCTAGTGAAGTCGCCTTATTCAAACGCGCAACCTTATCAAAATCTTGATTGGAAAGGAGCAAAGGATTATCACCAACAATTGCTAAACGCGCTGCCCCATTTTCAAAAGCCTTCGCCATTCCCTCATAAAGCCAAGAAGGGGCACAATCAAAACTAGCTGTATGGGCATTTTCAAAACGTGTAAGCGATAACATATCATCACTAAAAATTGGTGTAATGACACTAGCACCAACCTTATAAGCATGATATGCAATACGCCGAACAAAAGGTAATGCTGAAACTGGAGCAGTCAAAACAAGATCCTGCCCCTCTTGTAAATTCAACCCCACTTTTACTGTAATTTCTGCAAGACGATTAAGCATTTCAGGCGAAATTGTCTCATGAATATCAAAGTACATTACCAATACCCTTCTTTAAATAAAATGCGTTCTTTACGTCGTCATATTATAAATCGTTTTTTAGATCCTTTGAGTTTACTTTCTCTACGTATATTGATGCGTGTCATTATCGCTAAAGGATCACTTAATTTATAAACCGCAATGGGGGTATAACCCTTCTTTTGTCGTGAAAACTTACCAGTTTCTGTGTCGTTTTTCTAACATTGCAACAATTGCATTTAACTGATCTGATGAAGGCAAAGTCATAATCGTTTTATTTTCCTCTTTCCTAGCTAGATGTTGAGGTGCGTAGGCAGGAATAGGAACTTTATCAAGCTGTACCATAGCAAAATGCGCAGGATGTGCCGTTTTGGACTGTGCTACTTCTATCGAAGGAGATGCACTTTTCTCTACCTTTACTCCCCTACTTTCTGTGCCTTCATCTATAAAGCTTGGCGCATGACCAGAACGTTCTTGAGCAAAAGCATAAGCAACATCATAAGGGCGATTATTTGTAGGAACTTGAAGTTCCCCATTACGTGATCGTTTTTCATAAAAAGCATTTCCCCCTGCAACCTGAACATAATGCATGTTTTTATACGGAAAAGACAAACCAGCGGTATGAAAAAACTTAGCGTGTTTAACTTTCTTATCTCGTTCACCCCGTAAAACAGCATCAGCCGCCTCTCTTACACGAGCAACAGATGCTTTCTCCGTCATAGGACGCGTTAAAACACCAGGAGCAAACTGCTTATATTGACCAACAACACCACAAATCGTCTTAGGATAGGCGGTTGAATTAACACGATTCATAACAACCGTCCCAACGGCAATCATTCCTTCACGGCTTGTGCGATTTGATTCAAAATACATCGCTCGCATAAGACATTGACGCTCTGTCAATGGATAAGTAACTGTTTTTGTCTTATTGTTATTTACTTTTCCAGTATCTAAACGATTTGAAGCACACCCCACAACAACTAACGGCGCTACACAACAGGTAACAAAAACATTCCAACGATTTTTTTTCATCTTATGCAACACATTCCTATAATCTCTGAGCTATTCAAATTTTGAAATGAGCTTTAAATGTATCTCTTAATAAAGTACATAGCCGATTGTTACCACTCAGTAAAATTTTAATACAAGAGGTAATAAAAAAATATCTATGCAAAATAAAAAATAAAAAACTCTTAATTTACAGATCAATATTGTTATTCTTCATGGTCCAATATAGGCCATAATAACCCACACGTTTCAATTACAATAAAGCAACACTATCACTTCTTCTACATCCGAAAAAATTTGGATACCAAAACTCTTTGCATCGATATTGAAAAAAATAATACAGATATCCCCTTTAATATAAAAACATAAAATTTTAACAAAATGATCTGGAAGAAAATTCCCCTAGAAAACTCCCCTCCGGCCATAATACGAGTGATGATATCATCCAATATACAAATATGTCAAACCAAGAGTTAGCAATCTGCCATGCTTCTCTGAAAAAACTCTTTGTTGCTTCTTTGTACTTTTCCATAATATGGCTATCTTATTCTTTCTATAGCCGCACTGTAAGAAAATACTCATAGTATCTACAAACTTATCTTATACATATAAGAAAAATTTTAATCTATTTTCTTCTCACCTACCCCAACTTTATAAGTAAGGTCATCGCGAGGACGATCAGAAGACATATGGTAACCCGTTATGATATAATGCAGCATTTCAGCAATATTCGTAACATGATCACCAATTCGTTCAATATTCTTTAAACAAAACAGCAAGTGTGTACAAACCGTAATATTGCGCATATCTTCCATCATATATGTCAAAAGTTCACGAAAAAGAGAAGTATACAAAGCATCAATCTTCTCATCACGCTCACGCACAGCGTCAACACGCTCTAATAGGCGACTCGTATAAGCATTTAAGACTTCTTTTAATTGATTGAGTGCTAAAGCTGTAATTGTTTCAAGCCCATGATAAACAGAAGCAGATTGACGTATTTCTGAAAGTGCAACTGTCCTTTTAGCAATGTTTTTAGCCATATCCCCAATCCGCTCAAGATCAGAAGAAATACGAATGGCTCCAATAATTTCACGCAAATCAACAGCCATCGGTTGGCGTTTGCAAATAATAGCAACCGCTTTTTCATCAATGTCACGTTCTGCTTCATCTAAAAACACATCATCGGCAATCACTGTCGTTGCAAGTTGAAGATCACTACACACAACCGATGCGACAGAACGTTCAATCATCCTTTCTGCATGGCTCCCCATTTCTGTAATCCTTGCTTTTAAATATTTTAGTTCTGCATCATAAGAACGGACAGTATGGTTCATAGACATATCTTACACTCCTCAATTCACCTATCCAAAACGCCCCGTAATATAATCTTGCGTCCGTTGCTCTTTTGGTGAGGTAAAGATCATTTCAGTCGCACCAACTTCTACCAAATGCCCTAAATGAAACATAGCCGTATATTGAGAAACACGTGCAGCCTGTTGCATAGAATGCGTTACGATAACAATTGTATAATTTTGCCGTAATGCATCGATAAGCTCTTCAATCCGTGCCGTCGCAATGGGATCAAGAGCTGAACAGGGCTCATCCATCAAAATAACTTCAGGACTAACCGCAATAGCACGTGCAATACACAAACGCTGTTGTTGTCCCCCTGATAAACTTGTTCCAAGATCATGAAGACGGTCTTTTACTTCTTCAAATAAACCTGCCTGCCTCAAACTCTTTTCAACTATATCATGCAATTCAGAGCGCGTTTTAACTAAACCATGAATGCGTGGACCATACGCAACATTTTCAAATATAGATTTTGGAAAAGGACTAGGCTTTTGAAAAACCATTCCAACACGAGCGCGCAATTCTACAACATCAATCCTCTGGTCATAAATATTTTCCCCATCTAAAGTAATAAGACCGGTTGTTCTAGCGCCTTCAATCGTATCATTCATACGGTTAAAACAACGCAAAAAAGTCGACTTTCCGCATCCTGATGGACCAATCAAAGCTGTTACTTGATGTTCAGGAATATCAAGTGTAATACCGTGGAGTGCTTCTTTGTCTCCATAAGAAACCTTCACATCCTGACCTCGCATTTTAATCTTCATTACAAAAATTCACCTTACAAAAATCTTATCAAAACTGTTATTTTATTAAAATTACTGGCGGCGTTCAAATCGTCGACGTAAAAAAACCGCAGAAATATTCATGATTGCAAGAAAAATCATTAATACAATAATAGCACCTGACGTCTTTTCAACAAAAGCGCGCTCTGCTTCACCCGCCCACATAAAAATTTGAACAGGCAAAGCCGTTGCTGGATCCATGGGGGTTGTAGGAATATTAACAACAAAAGCAACCATTCCAATCAGAAGCAAAGGCGCTGTTTCACCCAAAGCCTGTGCGACTCCAATAATTGTGCCTGTCAAAATACCAGGCGCAGCTAAAGGAACAACATGATGAAAAATCATTTGTGTTTTTGATGCTCCCAGTCCTAAAGCTGCTGCACGAATAGAGAGAGGAACAGCACGCAGAGCAGAACGTGTTGCAATAATAATCGTGGGAAGAGTCATGAGCGCTAAAACAAGACCACCAACAAAAGAGGCTGAACGTGGTAATCCTAAAAAATTAACAAAAAAAGAGAGTCCTAAAAGACCAAACACAATTGAAGGAACAGCTGCAAGATTATTGATATTAACCTCTATAAAATCTGTAAATTTATTTTTGCGTGCATATTCTTCCAAATAAAGAGCCGTTGCTATGCCTATCGGAAGTGAAACTAATAAAACGATGCCTATCATATAAAGAGAACCAATAATCGCAACACCTAATCCCGCAGTCTCAGGACGACTTGAAGCGCCAAATGTAAAAAAACCAATATTAAATGTTTTATAAAGCGTACCATCATGCGCTAAACGCTTTATCCATTCTACTTGTCGATTAGAAACTTTACGGTTTTTTTCTGCTACACGCAGATCAATCTGTCCCTTATAAGCAGAATCAATATCCGCAGATGCCAAAACCTTAACTTTTTGCATTGTGCCAATCAGTTTTGGATTCTTTGTTACCATTTCACGCAGCTGAACGCGGACACCATTTGAAAACATACGGTTAACTTCTCGAAGAGAGGCGCGGTCATTTTGATCTATATTAAGTTTCTTTGCTAAAGCATTGCGTACAAGAAGTGGATAATTCGCCGTCATGAGCACTCGCGGTTTTGTTTTATGTTGACCACTTGGATCAATGATCTTTTCATCCAAATAAATCAATAATGTCATTTCACTTTGAAAAAAAGCTGTATAACCCTGACTAATGATAGACCATAAAAGCGTAAATAAAAAAAACAAACCAATAAAAATAGCAATCAAACCATAGGCACGAAAACGACGTTCAGCCCAATACCGACGCTTGAGGCTAATATTGCGACGAGGAAAAAAATCTTCATTCATTCATATTGTTCCCGATATTTACGCACAATATAAAGAGCCAGAATATTCATCAAAAGTGTCATAACAAAGAGCGTCATCCCTAAGGCAAAAGCCACCAGAGTTTGTGGAGAATTAAACTCAAAATCACCGGTCAATTGATTAACAATCTTAACAGTCATCGTAGTCATTGCTTCGAAAGGATTGAGTGTTAAGTTTGCTGCAACACCTGCCGCCAAAACCACAATCATTGTTTCTCCAATTGCACGCGATGCCGTTAACAAAATGGCCCCCATAATCCCTGGAAGCGCTGCTGGTATAACAACTTTTTTAATTGTTTCAGATTGCGTTGCGCCTAAACCATAAGAACCTTCACGTAAAATGCGTGGAACAGCCGTAATAACATCATCCGATAAAGAGGAAACAAAAGGTATCAACATAATTCCCATCACAACTCCAGCGGTCAAAACACTTTGTGCCATAATAAACCCAACCCCATCTGAGAGAGAAACAGAGAGATCACGTAAAAATGGTCCTACAACCTTCAAAGCAAAAAAACCATAAACAATGGTTGGAATGCCAGCAAGAACTTCTAATAATGGTTTTACAATTGCTCGCAATCGCGCAGAAGCATACTCAGCCATATAAAGAGCTGAAAATAGCCCTATAGGTACAGCAAAAAGCATGGCGACAAATGCAATATAAAGCGTACCAGCAAGAAGCGGTATTAAACCAAATTGTCCTACTTCATCGCTTGAGCCGCTCGCGGAAAAACGCGGATCCCAAACTGTTCCTAAAAAGAAATTTGAAAATGATACAGACTGAAAAAAGCTTACTGTCTGAAAAAGCATAGAAAGCGCAATGGCTATTGTTGTCAAGACTGCAACAATAGATGCACAAATTAATCCAATAATAATAAAAGATTCAACCTTATTGCGCGCACGCTGATGAGGCGCAATTTGCACCATTCCACAGATAAAACCCAAAGACGCAATAACAAAAAGGAAACCATAACCTATAAACTTAAGCTTTTCAGAAAAGAATACCCACGACTGTGCTATTTTGAACACATCATCCGATGCTTCACTAGGTAAAATCAATCCCTTCGCGAATAACTGTGCCTGCACTTCCTTATAGGAAGCGGTAGAAAGATTCCCCTCAAAGCGATGAATCATTTTGACGAGACTTCGAAGTATCTCCCAAAGTAGATCATGATTTACAGACTTTGTTCCATGCGCACTATACGCCCCAAGCTCTCGAGAGGCATTATATTCTAAATAAATTGTACTCCCAGCATCCCAAACAATTAAAAAAATAAAAGCTGGAATAACAGTAATCAAAAATGTCCCCCAGCCATAATAATACGCACGAGAATGCATCTTATGTTGTTTGTATTCAAGAATGCGTGCTCGCATATAAGAAATACAAAAGCCACAAAATCCAAAAATCAATAATAACAAAATAATGAAGGAAATGCGCATTTTATCTTTCAGTTTTTATAAAAAATAGCACCTAAATTTCCTATCCCAGAAATCCAACCAATTATTCCCTGCAAATTATTTCAATGTCATTACTCGACCAGTAGAAAAATCAGAACGCTGTGCTTGACGCTCCTTTTCAGGAGAAACAATCAAACCATATTCAGCCAAAGGACCATCTGGACCAATCATTTGATCAGAAAGAAAAAAGTCAACATACTCTCGCAAACCTGAAACAATATCTAAATGTGCTTTCTTAATATAGAAAAAAAGCGGTCGAGAAACTGGATATTGTCCACTAGAAATCGTCTCAACTGTTGGCGCAAAACCGTTAATATCGGCAACCTTTAGCCTATCAGCATTATTTTGATAAAAAGACAAACCAAAAATACCAACCCCTGTTTTATTAGAAGTTAGACGCGCAAATGTTTCAGAATAATCACCATCAATATCAACCGCTTTTCCATCCTTACGTACTGCAATACAAGCAGTGTGTATCTCCTTATCATCCATTCCTAAAGACTTCATCACCTCAACTGCCCCACTCTCTTTACACCCCTCAGTAAGTAATTTTTCCTCAAAAACTTCACGCGTCCCATGCTTCTCTCCAGGAATATACGCTGCTATCGTCCAATCAGGAAGAGCACTATTAACTGCACTCCATTTCAAAACATTATTCGGTTGCAACTTTCCGTCTATAATAATTCGAGCAGCAAGAGCTTTATAAACATCTACTGGCTTTAATTTCCAATCAGGACCCTTAACATCTGTTGCAAAAACAATACCATCATACCCAATACGTATTTCCTCAACATCTTTTACACCAGCATCAAAACAAGACTGTAATTCACTCGGTTTCATTGCTCGCGAAGCATTGACAATATCAACGGTGTTCTCCCCAATCCCACGGCAGAATTCCTTAATACCAGCTCCTGTTCCACCCGATTCGATAACAGGAACCTTAAAATGGGGATAAATTTCTCCAAATGTCTCAGCAACAATCTTTTGATAAGGTAAAACTGTAGATGAACCAGTAATCTGTATTTGATCGCGCGCATTGCCTCCATTTGCTGACAGCAGTAGCGCAAAAATCAATCCCACTCCAATTGATAATACTCTGCTCATCTATAAACTCCCTAAAAATTGAGGACAAAGCCTCTTAATTTATATCATACGGTCATTCTAGTTCACATTTGCAACATAACAAATATAAAAAACAACATGGATCATTTTTTTAAAACCATGTTTTTGTCCTCTGTCAAATAAATTAATTTGAACGCTTGAACTCAATAACATCCCAAAACAAATGAGCAACATCTGTACCGCAGAAGCGTTTAATTTCACGAATTCCTGTAGGAGACGTCACATTAATTTCTGTTATATAATCTCCGATCACATCAATCCCCACAAAAAGAAGACCACGTTCCTTTAAGGCTGGAGCAATGCGTTCACAAATCTCATAATCACGTTTTGTTAACTCAACATTTTCCGCGCGACCTCCAACATGCATATTAGAGCGCACATCTGTTTTTGTCGGAATTCGATTAATAGCTCCAACGGGTGTACCATCAAGCAAAATAATCCTTTTATCTCCTTTTCGTACTGCCTCTAAATAGCGCTGAACAATAAAAGGTTCATGATAAATTTCTGCAAACATTTCCAACAATGATGCTAAATTGCGATCATCTTGTTTTAAATAAAAAACACCAGCGCCCCCATTTCCATAAAGTGGTTTAACAATAATATCGCCAAATGTCTCTCTAAAAGCTGTTATTTCTTCAATATCTTTGGTAATTAATGTTTCTGGCATCAGATCAGAAAATTCAGTAACAAAAATTTTTTCTGGGCTATTGCGTACCCATGCTGGATCATTCACAACGAGTGTTTTAGGATGAATACGTTCTAACAAATGAGTCGTCGTGATATAATTGAGATCAAAAGGTGGATCTTGGCGTAAAAGAACCACATCCATATCTGTTAATTCCGTGCGAACAGGCTTTTCTAATTGATAGTGGCTTCCCTCTTTATCATGCACAATCAATGGCTCTAGTCGTGTAATCACACAACCATCACACAGAGATAAACGATCTGGTGTATAATGGAAGAGAGAATGTCCACGTTCTTGTGCTGCTAAAGCGAGTGCAAATGTCGTATCTCCTTGAATCCGAACTGTTGAAATATGATCCATCTGAATGGCAATTTTCATAAATAAATCCTCCCTATCCTAAAAGCAGACTGGTCTATGCACCATAAACTTAGTAAACAATAAAAGAACTATGACAAGAGAAAATTTATGACACAAGAAACAGATACAAAATTAAACAACAAAGAAATCGAACGCTATGCACGCCACATCATTTTGCCTGAGATTGGTGGTGCAGGGCAACAAAAGCTAAAAAAAGCACGTGTTCTTGTTGTGGGCGCTGGTGGTCTTGGTGCTCCTGTCTTAACCTATTTGGCTGCCGCAGGTGTTGGAACCCTTGGAATTGTCGATAACGACATCGTTTCACTTTCCAATTTACAACGCCAAGTTATTCATAAAACAAATGCAATAAACAAAAGAAAAACAGACAGTGCTGAAACCACTATAAAAGCAATAAATCCCCATGTTGTAGTTGAAAAACACACCCTACGCTTAGATAAAAGTAATGTGGATAAACTGCTCAATGCTTACCACATCATTGTTGATGGAAGTGATAATTTTACGACACGCTATCTTCTTGCTGATCACGCTGCCCAATGCAAAAAACCTTTAATAAGTGGTGCTGTAGAACGTTTTAATGGCTCATTAACCGTCCTTATGCCGTATAAAGACAATAATCCTCACTATCGCGATTTATTTCCCACGCCTCCGGCTCACGGAACTATCCCAACATGCGCTGAAACTGGAATCATCGGTGTTTTACCTGGCGTTATTGGAACCCTACAAGCAATGGAAGTTATTAAAATGATCACAAATATTGGTGAACCCTTAGTGGGAAAAATTCTTCTCTACAATGGATTATTAGCGCAATTTAATATTATTACTTATAAACGCTCAAATTATAAGGAAAATGCCATAGTTATTAAGAAGCTTGGGGAATCATGATTATGTCTCCTCCCGCATTAATTTTTAGCACTCTCGCAATATGTATTGAAATACTGATGTTTTATCGTAAGTCATCGAAACACTGTAACCAATGGAAACTATTAAATTTATCACAAATATGGAAGACCTTTTGTGAAAACAATAATTCTCTATAATAGCTTATCAGCATAATTTCATGTCATCGTCTATAAATGAACAAAGACTCGTGCAAACTTAGCTGCCATCAGTATTCTTGTGTAAAAAATTTTCGAAGTAGATAAAAATATAATCAGCAGAACTCTATTTTACTATTTACACATAAAAATTGCTTCACATGAAAGTGCTTACTTCAAACCATAACCTGTAAATAAATAATCTAAATCATAGTTTAGTTATCGATACTATAAAAGATCAATGATCTGTCCCTACACCTCTAACCTCAAGAGAAAACGTCTATTCATCAAGCATCATAAAACGCAGCTTAGGATTATTGCACGTATAAGAATAATCAATTGTCTCTGTCCATAAGAAAAATACATGGGTATTGATGTGTACAGAAAGATTAAGATAAACCTCATGGAGAGCTTTAATTACATAATTATTGCATTCAGAAGAAGAAAGCTGCGGCTCATGAATTTATAATCCTTCAGCAATAATTTCACAGACAAGCATATGTAGAAAAAGTGAAGAAAACGAATCTTGAAAATCAATCTGCAGATGACAGCGTAAAGAGTGCATTTTTATAAAAGATCTCTTTAAAACAAGCGAGTAAATATATAACATTAAATGTGTTCTGTTTTGAATGAGGGACGTTCCCCCTAACAAAACATCGATAAGAGCTCCTTTGATAAAACCGTGAAACTAAAATTACAAAAAATCAGACTTCTTTCTAAAATTAACATCTATGGTATAAGTTAATTTGGCTCGTTCGCTTTATTATTATCCATTGGTAAAGGAACAGGATGATCGGATAAACTGCGTAAATAAAGCAAAAGATCGGCACGATCTTGATCATTTTTAATTCCACGAAAAGACATAATAGTCCCAGGAAAAGCTTCACGTGGAGAATGTAAATAACGATCCAAAGTGATAAAATCCCATTTTTGATCAGAATGAGAACGCAATGCCCGTGAATAAGCAAAACCTGCTGCTGATGCCAAAGGGCGATTAACAATCTCCCAGAGAACTGGACCAACACGCCCTGCTTCATTGCGTCCAGAAGTATGGCATATGGCACATTGGCGAAAAAGTTTACGGCCATTTTCAAAATTGCCTTGTCGAAGACGGCTATTTAGTGATAGAGAAACATCAGGTGCTTTTTGTTTTTCTTGAAATGTATCATTCTTGGCAACTGTATGATAATATTGGACTGATGTAGGATGATCGTAAACTATATTGCTGAGTGTAGAAATCCCCACAATAATGACCAGCACACATAAACAAGCACAAATAAAATAAATAAATCTCGGGCGATTCATAAAAACTCAAATGTTCACGGTTTCATTACCATTTTTAGTTTAAGCTTTTTCTTTATAACACACAACATCATAAATGCATCACAGATGACATTTGGAATCTTACAATGGCTCTTGAACCAATTATTCTTATTCCTGCTCGTATAGGCTCAACCCGTCTTCCTCAAAAAGCTCTCGCTGAAATTGGCGGAAAGCCGATGATTGTACATGTCGCAGAACAAGCCAAAAAAGCTGCAATAGGGCGTACGATCGTTGCAACAGATCATAATGATATTGCTAAAGCTGTTGCAGATTATGGGCATGAATGTATCATAACACAAGGTGATCATAAGTCTGGATCTGATCGTATTTATGAAGCTTTAATGCGTATTGATCCTGAACAACGTTACAATACCATTTTAAATATACAAGGTGACTTACCAACAATAATGCCTCGTGAAATCATTCATGCGCTACGCCCTTTAGAAAATAGCTTTACTGACATTGCAACCTTGGGTGCTCGAATCATTGAAGAAAATGAAAAAAGAGATCCCAATGTGGTCAAAATCATTGGTACACCTCTTTCTCAAAATCGCCTTCGTGCTCTTTATTTTACGCGCACCACAGCACCTTATGGAGATGGTCCTCTTTATCATCATATTGGAATATACGCTTATCGGCGCGAAGCACTTGAGAAATTTATATCATTCAAACCCTCTACACTCGAGCAACGCGAAAAACTTGAACAATTACGTGCATTAGAACATAATATGCGCATCGATGTGGAGATAGTTGATACAATTCCCTTAGGCGTAGACACACAACGTGATCTCGATAGAGTTCGTAAGATTTTAGCATGAAAATACTTAAAAAAACCAATAAAATTTCTTTCCAAGGAGAATACGGCGCTAATTCCCATATTGCTTGCTCCAATATGTTCCCCAATATGGATGCTGTTCCCTCTGCTACTTTTGAAGACGCCCTTAATTTAGTGGAAAGTGGGAAAGTTGATCTTGCTATGATCCCTATTGAAAATACTCTTGCAGGACGTGTTGCAGATATTCATCATCTTTTACCGCAATCATCTCTTTATATTATTGATGAATATTTTTTACCTATCCATTTTCAATTAATGGTTTTGCCCGGCGTTACATATGACGAAATTAAAACCGTTCACAGCCATACGCATGCCCTTGCACAATGTCGAAAAATCATACGAAACAACGGTTGGAAACCTGTTGTTTCTACAGACACTGCTGGAGCTGCAAAATTTATTAAAAAAAATGCTAAACGTTCACAGGCTGCCTTAGCTCCTCTGATCGCAGCAGAACTCTATGGACTTGATATTCTTGAAAGGGATGTTGAAGATAACCCTCATAATATTACCCGTTTTGTCATCCTTTCACGCTCCAAACGACATGTTCTCAAGCCTAAAAATGGCGAAAAAATCATCACCAGTCTTCTTTTTCGAGTGCGTAATGTCCCGGCTGCTCTCTATAAAGCTATGGGAGGATTTGCAACGAATGGTATCAATATGACAAAATTAGAAAGCTATCAAATTGGTGGAAATTTCAATGCAACACAATTCTTTGTTGATATTGAAGGACATCCTGAAGATCCGATGATGAAACTTGCCTTAGAAGAATTATCTTTCTTTTCTGCAGAATTGCGTATTATAGGTACTTATCCCGCACAAAACGATCGAACATCGTATATATATAAAAGCAATTAAGCTGCCATCATTTTTTGCTGATATCAAAGAGCATCGTAAAAATTTCATGATGCAACACATCTCGGAAGAGCTTGTTTTTTCTACTCAACACCCTTCATAAACACTGAAGAAGAAAATTTAGCTCTCAAAACAATTCAAATTATTATACATAATAGAGCATTCAAATCTCTTAGACTGATATCATTCTGAACATGGTTTAAAGCTAGAAAATGCACCTTAGCCCTGCTTTTAGCATTAAGTTTGAAATTTCATTTTTATAAAACTGATTTATGATTCATCTCACTTTAGAAAAAAGGAAAGGATAATGAAAAAAATCTTCGCGCAAGGATTATTAGCCGCAAATATTCTCGCCTACTCTAGTGTTGCATTTGCTGGCTTTGGTGAGAGAAAATGGAATTTTGCGCTGGATGAAAGTGTTGTGATCACCCCATCCGATATTGTCCATCAAGGAGTTGAATACTCTTGTAGTATCTTTAAACCTAATAAAGTATCCTTCACTTTATTGTACTCTACCCCTTCTGATCTAAACAAATTGAGAATTGTTGTTGATGATGAAAAGAAAATAACCCATGATAAAGAAAAGAAGATCTTTACACTAAAAAATATAAAATCTCTTCATATAATTTTTCCTTCGTCAGGACATTATATTTTTAAAAATATTACGAAGAAAAAAGTTGTTGGAACAAATTGTGATACAGGAGATTATGATTAATAATATTTCTATAACATCTAAATTTGAGTAAAGTTATTCTTTTTTTCAGGTATTTTTTTTCAAAATACGGCATGATAAGCTGTTAAAACTGATCACTGAAGAGGTATTTTTATACTAATATGGAAAACCTTAAGCTGCTTAGAACATTAGATATTGAAGGACTTTTGCAAAAGCTAAAAGACTAAACTTAAATTGTTCTGGATTTTCTACTATCAGAGCTATTTTTTTAATAAGAATATGACTTCTATCTCCGTAACCGCTTCATTTTAAGTGCTATGAAGCACATCGTACCCAAATCACTTAGATAAACAGAAAAGAAAAATTTGCTCTATAGATGCATTCCTCGCTGCATTTTAAATCATACTCATTCAGCTCTTTGTAAAAATTCATCTCGCTTTTCCCTCCTTGTTAAAGAATATAATTATTTGGAACTATAAAATGTCGCTTATATCGAATAAGAATCATTTTTATGCTTATAAAACCAGTACCTCCCCCTTATTTCTATAGCGTTGAATGTTGCATCTTCTCTTGTATGAGCACAGTCACTTAAAAATATATGAAATCTTTTCTCAAATGATGAAAATTCATATATTGATCCATCTTGTGATAAACATCGATGTTTTTTAATTAAAAGAACAAGCACGCAAAGAGCGATAACATCTACTCAGTATTTATATTCGTATATGTTAAAAGAAAAAATATTACGTATTTGATATTCTCATTCACTATAGAAATCAGGTGGTGGTCTTATAAGATATTTAAGATATTGACTTATCATTATAAGACTTTGATTTTTTTATACTGAATTACAACCACGAATAAAGTAAGATCCTCCCATCTTAAATCTTCATATTGAATCAATTAAAATCGTTTCCTTGAAAGTTACAAATGGGAGTGGTGTGTGAGTAAAAACGATTAAAAAAGGAATAAAAATGCTTCTTATAAAGCCTCTCAAGTGTAAGGGATCGCAACATTTAGAATTGTTAATAGTATGAGGGCTCAAATTTATACTTTTATTAAGCATAAAGAGGGTAGTGCACAATGGATTTATACCTCAAGGGAAGTATGTATACTATTTACGAGTGGAGTTTGAAATATAGTTAAGAGTACTGAGAAATAGCTCTTTAAAAAGCATGTGAATGGACAACTTTAAGTTATTCTGTTTGGGATGTTCTGTTTTGTGTGAGAGGAGCAACACCATTAAAGCAATATTTGCTAATTATTTAAATAGCACTCTTCCCCCTAACTTTCGAATGTTAGCCAATTACATGCTCTATCTACTTTATTTGCTTCTTTGACTGTTGTAAATTTTTGATGATTCAATTTCGTAGTTTTAGAACAGACATATCTATCCTAAAACTCTTACATGTTTCAGCGAATGAGAATAATTATACATTCAGATTATCTTAAGCGAAAAATATTTTCATACCAAATAAATATGAAGAGCTACTGCTATGAAAACTGATAAATCCATAATCTCTTTGTTGTTTATATGTCAATAAATTAAACGCAAAGGAAAATTCTTCATCGTTCTTAGGATATTTTTCGTTTCTGAGCTTGATTTTTCATTCCAAATCGACAATATGAACTTGGGAGGTTGGTGGTGGACGAACAGCTCGCCAACTGGGTCAGGTCTGGAAAGAAGCAGCCCCAACGAGTTCTGGTACGGGTCATCGTGCCAACCTCCTATTTTTCTGAAGAAATTATTTTTTATGCTGTCTTTTAGCGAGGTACTTTTAATCTTCAGAGCGGCATTTGTATGCAGCAAATAAAGGGGTTTTGTTATTTTTTAACAAATTGTCCCATAAATAATTTGATTAAGAAAAAATCCTTTTATATGAGACTACAGTATTGATCTATGCTTTTGTATTATCAAAATGTACGCATAAAGAACTTCGAAGTTGGAAATATTCATGGAAAATGTACCGGTAGAAACAGCCTATCGTGTTCTTGCTCGTAAATATCGACCCCAAAACTTCTCTGACCTTATTGGTCAGGAAGCTATGGTGCGTACTCTCACCAACGCCTTTGAAAAAGGTCGTATTGCACAAGCGTGGATGTTAACAGGGATTCGTGGCGTAGGTAAAACCACAACAGCACGTATTTTGGCACGTGCGCTTAATTATAAAACAAAAGATATTGACCAACCGACAACCGTATTGGACTCTCTTGGTGAACATTGCACACAAATTATCGAAGGACGCCATATTGATGTTATAGAAATGGATGCCGCTTCTCATACGGGCATTGATGATATTCGTGAAATTATTGAACAAATACGCTATCGTCCTGTTTCTGCACGTTATAAGGTTTATATTATCGATGAAGTACATATGCTCTCAACACAAGCCTTTAATGGTTTATTGAAAACTCTTGAAGAACCACCGTCCCATGTGAAATTTATTTTTGCCACAACAGAAATTCGCAAAGTTCCTATTACAATCCTTTCGCGTTGCCAACGTTTTGATTTGCGGCGTATTGAATCAAAAGCTTTGAGTGCACATTTGCGCCAAATTGCGAAATATGAAAAGGTAGAAGTAGAAGATCAAGCACTCTCTATGATTGCCCGTGCTGCAGAAGGATCTGCACGTGATGCATTATCCATTTTTGATCAAGCGATTGCCCATAGCAATGGCAATGTTAATGCCATTGCGGTGCGTACAATGTTAGGATTAGCGGATCAAGCACGTATTATTGATCTTTTTGAATTTATCATGAAGGGCGATGTTGTTAATGCATTACATGAATTACGCAGTCAATATGAGGCAGGTGCTGATCCTCTTACTATATTGACAGAACTAGCCGACTTTAATCATTTGGTCACACGTTTACGTTTTACACCAGAAATAGTGGAAGATTTCTCACTGACTGAAGAACAACGTTTAAGAAGTTTAGACTTTTCAAAAAAACTTTCCGTTCCTATTTTATCCCGAAACTGGCAAATGTTACTCAAAGGTTTACAGGAAGTTAATCAAACTGCACGTCCGCTTCAAGCTGCTGAAATGCTTTTAATTCGTCTTGCTCACACGGCTGACTTACCAACTCTTGATGAAGCTTTAAAAAAGCTTACGCAAGAAAAAACACCTCTCACACTGGTTAAAAACTCTTCTCATCAAGAATCTACAAATGCAAATAATATAACAAAAGAAACAATGGTCGAAGCCCATGCTTCCTCGAGCGTTTCAAATACATTACCAGATCAATCAGATTTAAAAACATCCTTGAAAAATCAATTAGATCATTCCTTACAACCGGAAAATTTGGTTAAAAATCAAACCCCTGACAAAATCAACGTCCAAGAAGTAACAGAAACTCTTGAAAATTCTCAATCTATTGATCTTTCTGAAAAGAGTGCAAATTTATCGCGTTCTGTCACGCAAACAACAGAAAAGATTACTCAACCTAAAACTCTAGTGATTAATTCTTTGCACGATATTGTTCAATTAGCCGAACAGCATAATGATGCCCCTTTCAAACTTCTTATTAAAGAATTTGTTCATCCTGTTTCTTTTGAAGCTGGGCATATTACCTTAAGACTTTCTGAAAATACCCCACAATTTCTTGCTCATGATATAGAAAAAAAGATATCTCAATGGACTGAAAAACGCTGGACAATAACTTTTGTTAATGAAGGAGGTGGCCCAACCTTACAGGAGGAAAGTATAGCGATTCAAAAGACTCTTTTTTCCAATGCAGAAACAGATCCTGATATCGCGAAAATCCTCAACCATTTCCCAGAAGCAAAAATTGTCGATATTCGACTCAATAAAGAAGAAAATGATCTTGATTTACTCCCCAATACCTTTAAAAATGCTGATATTTTTAAAAATAAAAATGATATCAATGATGAATAAGGATACCTATTCCTATGCGTGAAATGATGAGTATGATGAAAAAAGCCAAAGAAATGCAAGAAAAAATGCAGAAGATTCAGGAAGAAATAGCTAATCTGCAAGCTACCGGCACTGCAGGTGGAGGTCTCGTCAATATCACTTTAAATGGCAAAAATATTATAACAGCAATTCAAATTGATCCTTCATTACTCAAACCTGAGGAAGCTGAAATTCTCGAAGATCTCATTATGGCAGCTTATAATGAAGCAAGAACAAAAATCGAAATCGCAATAGAAGAAAAAACCAAAAGTATAACGGCAGGGATACCGCTCCCTTCAGGTTTCAAGCTTCCATTTTAATGAAACGGATTTTTTCCGTGGGACAAAAATATGTCTAAATACATTGCAGGACCTGAGATTGAACGTCTCATTCAGATTTTATCACGTATACCAGGTCTTGGTCCACGTTCAGCGCGTCGTGCTGCGCTTCATCTTATCAAAAAAAAGGAAACATTGCTGGAGCCTTTAGGAGCAGCTATACAAGCAGCTATAGAAAAAGTCGGCATTTGTTCTGTTTGTGGAAATGTCGATACCATTGATCCTTGTTCAATTTGTACAGATTTGCGCCGCGATGATACAACAATCATCGTTGTTGAGGATATTGCTGATCTGTGGGCTCTTGAACGCGCAAAAACTTTAGCCGCACGTTACCATGTATTAGGTGGACGACTCTCCCCCTTAGATGGAATAGGTCCTGACGAACTCAACATTGCCACCTTAATACAACGTGTTGTACAAAATCCTATTACGGAAATTATTCTTGCTGTCAATGCGACTGTCGAAGGTCAAACAACTGCTCACTATATCACCGATCAGCTCTCTAACTTCTCCGTTAAAATTACGCGACTTGCTCATGGTGTTCCTGTAGGAGGCGAGCTTGATTATCTTGATGATGGAACTTTAGCAGCAGCTGTACAAGCACGAACCAATCTTTAAAACTTTTTCCTCTTCACCTTTAGCTCTTTAATGACGGGGGAATATTAAAATGTCAAAGAAAAAACTCTCATTTTTGAACGACCTTGGTCCAGGTATTCTATTATGCCTGCTCATATCTGCCTTAGCTTATGGTTTAGAAGTAATAGAAAAACAGTTTTTCGCAGAAGCGTGGCTTGAAAACCTTTTTTTGGCAATTCTTTTAGGATCAATTACTCGTAGCTGTTTTAATCTGCCCAAATATTTCCAAAAAGGTATAGTCTTTTGTGCAAAAACGCTTCTTGAAATTGCTATTGTTCTTTTAGGGGCAAGCATTAGCATCCATGCTGTTCTTTCAGCCGGTTGGAATTTGCTTGCAAGCATCGTATTCGTTATATTTATAACGATCCTCATTAGTTTTGTTATAGGCAGACTTTTTGGACTTTCTGCAAATTTAGCAATGCTGGTCGCTTGTGGTAATGCCATTTGTGGCAATTCAGCTATCGTTGCAACTGCCCCGGTCATCCATGCTAAACATGAAGATGTAGCGGCAGCAATTGCTTTTACCGCTCTTTTAGGGGTTCTTATTATTTTATTTCTCCCTTTTTCACACCCACTTTTGAATTTATCATTTAACCAATACGGTGTGCTTGCTGGCATGGTTGTTTATGCTGTACCACAGGTCTTAGCAGCAACAGCGCCAATATCTTTCGTGAGCGTTCAAATTGCAACAATTGTCAAATTGGTGCGGGTTTTAATGTTGGGCCCTGTTATTTTTATCCTAGCCATCATCTATCGTCGATCAGCACAAACACATTTTCGTCTACACACTCTCGTCCCATGGTTTATCATCGGTTTTATTATCATGATGCTTATTCGTTCAAGCGGACTTATTCCTGAAACGGCTATAAACCCGATCAGACTTATTGCTCAACTGTTCACGGTCATTTCAATGGCAGCTTTAGGATTAGGTGTTGATATCCGCTCATTAAAAAAAGCAGGATGGCGCGTTATTTTAGCTTCAACTTTCTCCATACTCCTTCTTGGCGCTTGTAGCCTTATCATGATAGGATTGATTGATCTGAACCATATAACATTTTGAAATATGCATTTATTATTATTTTTCAATGGAGCATGCAATCAATCCAAAGGTTCACTAATATTAAAATCAGTTCTTTCATACAACCAGAAAAAGTTCTAAAAAACTGCTCATTATTCTATACAAAAAAATTGAAAGAGCTGATATTTAAGTGAAAACTGTCAAATTTGCTTTTTCAATTAGCTTTTCAGTCCATAATGATTTGCAACGGCGTAGTATTAAAATACGCAACTCATGCAAAACAATGCCATTTCTTTCATCTGCTCTCATTACGCTGAAGTTTTTATATAAAGACTGATAGAATATGCTCTTATTGGGAAAAAATGTGGGGTCATGGCTTTCCCCCTTTTAACTTACTTTTACTTACTATGGAATACAAATGGCATCATCATACTATTTGATAGCTCAAAATGTTTGTGACAATCCTTACATTTAAAAGATTCGTGAAAGGAGTTTTTATTCTTTTCTTCAACAGTTTTGATTCTCACCCTAATTCCGCTTGTAATATACAAGCTAATAACTTTAATTGTCTCACCATAAGTAGATTTGAAATAAGAGAATCTTACAATATTCAAGGTACTCATTCAAAAAGTGACAACAAATAGGGATTAAATCAACATCTCGTTCTATCCCATAAAAAGATATTGTTGCTTATTGGCACTAGTAACTTTCTTACAAATGAAATATACGACAATAAAAAGATTAAAAATACAGCAGGACTTTTGTTTATCGTTTTATTCAACTAAAATATTTTTATGCTTATCCTTGCTATAGATACTGCTTCAATTTATTGCGCTGTTGCGCTCATTCGTCATAAATCTGTTATTGCGCGTATCAATGAGCGCATGAACAAAGGACATGCTGAAAAACTTATTGAGCAGATTACACAAATAATGACACAAGCCAATATGACGCTTGATCAAGTTGAGCGTATTGCTGTCAATATTGGACCTGGATCATTTACTGGTGTACGTGTCGGTGTTGCAACAGCACGCGCTTTGGCATTAGCACTTGAAATACCTGCTGTTGGAGTGAGTGCTCTTGAAGCGTTAGCAGCACAAGTAATAAACAGTAAAAGTACAGCATCAGCAATTACTGTTGTCATTGAAGCAGGAAGAGAGATGTTCTACCATCAAAATTTTCATAATGATCTCACACCTTTGGGAGCGCCGGGATTAAAAACAATTGAAAATATCCTCGAAGATTTGCCCAAAAAAACCCGACTGACTGGCCCAGCGGCTGATGTCGTTGTGGAGCATATTAAAAGCCATAAAATAAACGAAAAAATTGTCCTAGAAAAAATCCCCTGCGAAGCGGCTGATATTGTAAACTATGCTTATCTTGCCGCAAACAAACAATCAAAAAATTCGCCTCGCCCACTCTATCTACGCAGCGCTGATGCAAAACAACAAACCAATTTTGCTTTACCACAAAAAAAATAATGCTCAAATTTTCATTGACAAAAAAGAATTTTGGAATTGCTCCGCTACAAGTTAATGATAGTGTTCCTCTTCATCAAATTCATCAACATTGTTTTACTCCGTCTTGGGGAAAACAAGCTTTTGATAATTTCTTAACAGATCACTCTATCTTCGGATACAAAGTTTTTCTCATTGATCGCTCTGATCAAATTTTAGGCTTTTGCCTATGCCGCCTCATCCTTGATGAAGCAGAAATCATCACAATTGCTGTTCACCCTCATTATCGTCAACAAGGAATTGGTACCTTTCTTATCGAAAGCACAGTGCACCATCTTCACGACAAAGGCGCTATAAAATTATTCTTGGAAGTAGAAGCCACAAACCTTTCTGCTTTGAACCTTTATCAACGCTTTGAATTTCAAAAAATTTCTGAACGTCTTGCCTACTACCCGTCAAAAGATGGTCGTGGTGATGCAATTATCATGCAAAAAACTTTTAAGTAAATAGATTGAGATTTGTGTAAAAAACATTTACACATGCACCATGAATAAAGAAAATCCTAAAAATACGCCTCCTGTTGCTCCGAAAAAGGTTTTTATCAAAACCTATGGATGTCAAATGAATGTTTATGATAGCCAACGGATGACTGATAGTCTCAGTTCGCAAGGCTATGTGACAACACAAATTCCCAATGATGCCGATCTTATTCTTGTTAATACCTGTCATATTCGTGAAAAAGCAGCAGAAAAACTTTATTCTGATCTCGGTCGTTTGCGCGTTATGCGTCAAGAGCGCACACCTGATAAACCCCTGATGGTTGGTGTAACGGGTTGTGTTGCACAAGCTGAGGGAAGTGAAATCTTGCGCCGTGCTCCAACAGTGGATCTTGTTATTGGTCCGCAAATGTATCATCGCTTGCCAGAATTGTTAGAGAAAGCCAAACAAGGAAAAAAAATTATCGAAACAGACTATGCTGTTGAAGATAAATTTGCTCATTTGCCGCCCCATAATAAACATGCAGTAAGAAAACGAGGTGTTAGCGCATTTTTAACAGTACAGGAAGGTTGCGATAAATTTTGCACTTTTTGTGTTGTGCCCTATACACGCGGTGCCGAAATATCACGATCCGTTGAGCAAATTACTGAAGAAGCCCTTCAACTCATCGAAGCGGGTGTCAAAGAAATTACGCTGCTTGGACAAAATGTCAATGGTTGGCATGGGCAAAGTGCTGATGGCAAAACTTGGCGTCTTGGCGATCTTCTTTATCATCTTGCAAAACTCGATGGTTTAAAGCGTTTGCGTTACACAACCAGTCACCCACGTGATATGGATGATAGCCTTATTGCCGCGCATCGAGATCTTGATATGTTAATGCCTTACCTCCATCTTCCTGTTCAATCAGGTTCAGATCGCATCTTAAAAGCTATGAACCGCCAACACAAAAGCTCTCATTATCTTCATCTTATTGAAAAAATTCGGACCGCACGGCCAGATATTGCCTTTTCAGGCGATTTCATTGTAGGGTTTCCAGGAGAAACAGATGAAGACTTTGAAGAAACCATTAAACTTATTCAACAAGTACAGTACAGTTCAGCTTATTCTTTTAAATATTCCCCCCGTCCTGGAACAGTGGGAGCCACAATGAAAAATCATGTTGATGAATCTGTAAAAGATGCCCGCCTTCAACATTTACAAGTCCTTCTCCTTGAGCAACAAAATGCGTTTTTGCGTTCTAAAATTGGTCAAAAAACTAACGTTCTCATCGAAAAACCTGGACGTCACTCAGGGCAAATGGTAGGACGTTCCCCTTGGCTTTTACCTGTTGTCGTAGATACAGAAGCCTCTATAGGTAGCGTAATAGAAATTCATATTAAAAATGCAAGCTCAAACAGTTTTGTTGGTGAAGTGACAAATAGATAAACATACTTCTAAAACCTTGTTCACAATAAATATTTTGGAAAACTCTTTTATTTTAAAAGAAAATGATTACATCTAAAACGTGCACTTTTTTAAAAAAATGTCTTTTATAGAATTTACTTAACAAAACGTGCAATATTTATGTAGATATGGAGAATAGGCTGAAAGCTTCAACCGAAAAAATAAAGCGTATTAAAGAAAAAGTAAATATGTCCCTTGAAAAGGCTGATACCTTGAAACAAACAAGCGCTTCAGATCCGAGCCAAGTTGTTTTGATTTTCGAAAATAATAAATATGCAAAAGCAGTTTTTGGTAAATTTGACGAAAATCTCGCTTATATCGAAAAAAAACTTGAACTTAGTATTCATCCGCGTGGTAATGAAGTCTTAATCCGTGGAAATATTTCTGTTATAAAACGTGCGCAATATGTATTACAGCAACTTTATGAACGTACCAAAACACACCAAGAGCTCACTTTATCAGATATAAAAGGAGCGCTTGCTATGGCAAATATACCAAAGAAGCAGAAAGAAGACACAATAACACACAAATCTGCAACGAAACGTATACCAGCACGGTTGAGTACCCATAAAAAAATAATTCATGCAAGAACTCCAATACAAGATGCTTACATACGCGCTATGGAGCATACTGAACTTGTGTTTGGTGTAGGACCAGCAGGAACAGGCAAAACGTATCTTGCTGTTGCTCATGCTGCAATGCTTCTAGAACGTGGTATCATTGAGCGAATTATTCTCTCACGTCCGGCTGTTGAAGCTGGAGAACATCTTGGTTTTCTTCCCGGTGATCTCAAAGAAAAAGTCGACCCATATTTACGACCACTTTATGATGCTCTTTATGATATGATGCCCGCTGAAAAAATAGAACGCATTTTAGCTTCTGGTGTCATAGAAATTGCTCCTCTTGCCTTTATGCGCGGACGAACACTTGCCCATGCTGCTGTTATTCTTGATGAGGCACAAAATACTACGCCCATGCAAATGAAAATGTTCCTCACACGTCTTGGAGAAGGAACACGTATGATTGTTACCGGTGACGTAAGCCAAATTGATTTGCCTACAGGGCAAAAATCAGGTCTCATTGAAGCAATTCGCATTCTTTCAAATGTAGAAAATATTGCAATTGTACATTTTGATGAAAAAGATGTTATACGCCATCCACTTGTTGCTGCTATCGTTCGTGCTTATGATCGCGATTCCGAAATACAAAATAAAAAAAAATCATTCGCATGCGGTGCATTAAAAAATGAATTTGATTCATCATGATTATTATTGATATAATGGTTAAAAGCGGAGGGTGGAATGATGAGAAAATGCTTTATAATATCACTGAAAAAGCATTAATGACGACTATGCATCATGTTTCATTGGCAAATGTTGTAAGCGAGATTAGCCTGCTTTTTACGGATGATAAACATATGGCACAAATCAATGCACAATGGCGCAACAAAAACAAATCTACTAATGTATTATCCTTTCCTGCTTTTCCACTTAAAGCTGGAAATCCTCCTGGTCCCATGCTCGGTGATATTATTATTGCGCGAGAGACTGTTGTTCTCGAAGCAGAAAAACAAGGAAAAACATTTCAAGACCATTTAACGCATATGATTGTTCATGGTATCTTGCATCTGCTTGGCTATGACCATGAAACTGATAATGAAGCATATCAAATGGAAAAGCTCGAAAGAGAAATTCTGCAAAAGCTTTCCATAAAAGATCCTTACGCTGAATTGTCTGTAAATGATAAAATTTAACTTTTAAAATCAATATTACGAGCATACCATTTAAAGCCTCTCATTCACCTAATTATAAAAAGAAAGTTTAGAAGATTTCAAAACCATGACAAACAAAACAAATGCACAAAATAATAGTCAAACATCTTCTAATAATGAAAAAAAAACCTCTCAACAGACGAATCATACAGAAAAATATTCTCTGATGAATCATTTGTTTTCATTCTTACGGGGTCGTAATTGTGTGTCTACATCACTGCGCGATGATCTTACCGTTGCACTCACGACTGACAATGAAAAAGACACTGCCCTCTTCTCACCTGAAGAACGTACTATGTTGCATAATATTTTACGCTTACGTGAAGCACGCGTGGATGATGTTATGATACCACGTTCTGAAATCGAAGCACTGGAAATAAACACTTCACTTGGAGAAACCCTTAAATGTTTCGCAAAAATTGGTCATTCTCGCTTACCTGTTTATGCTGAAACTTTAGATGATCCGCGCGGCATGATTCACATCCGCGATATTCTTAACTATATGACACGCTTTATTGTCAACCCAACAAAAACCGAACAGAAATCCGATTTGCTTCAATTAAACCATACAGACTTACATACCCCAATCGGTGAATTGGATCTGATCCGAACTGTTCTCTTTGTTCCAAGTTCCATGCTTGCAAGCAAATTATTAACACGAATGCAAACTACACGAACTCAAATGGCTTTAGTTATTGATGAACATGGGGGAACAGATGGTCTCGTTTCAATGGAGGATATTGTTGAATTGGTCGTTGGTGATATCGAAGATGAACATGATAATGTCGACAATGCTATCGTACGTGAACCAAACAATAAATGGCTCGTTGATGCAAGAACTGAACTAGAAGATGTGGAGAAAGCTCTTGGTCCTGATTTTATCGTAGGGGAATATGGTGATGATGTTGATACGATTGGTGGTTTGATCGTCTCCATTCTTGATCGCATTCCTGCCAAAGGTGAAATTGTCGAAGCTGTACCTGGTTATAGATTTCGTATTTTAGAAGCTGATAAACGCCGGATTAAGCGATTGCGTATTTTTCGCATTCCAAAAAATGAGAATCTTGAGAATAATGTCATCCCTAAAGAATAGTCCAGCGTTTTTAAACAATTTCATCGTTTTTTTGTCCTCTGTTACCGGTTGGAAGCGCCAAGCATGGATATTTCTGTGTGGTGCTCTTACTTCTTTTGCACTTCCACCCTTTTATTTGACACCTCTTTGCTTTTTAACTTTCCCTCTCTTTATTGTTTTACTTGACTCAATACGGGCCGCAAAAAACAATAAAAAACATTTTTTTATTTACGCTTTAAGCTGTGGAACCTTTGGTTTTAGTTATTTTATTTGCGGACTTTGGTGGCTATGCAATGCTTTGTTAACAGATCCAGATTCTTTTGGTTGGGCAGTCCCATTAGCCATTTTAGTTCCTCCACTCTACCTTTCTCTTTATTGGTTTTTTTCTGGTTTCATTGTTGGTTTATTATGGACAAAAGGAATAGCACGCTTTTTTGTTTTAGCCTTTGCATTAGGATTGTCCGAGTGGTTGCGTGCGTTTTTATTCACAGGATTTCCATGGAATGCTCTTGGCTATACAGCCATGCCAACCCCAATGTTCATGCAATCTGATGCAATCGTGGGACTTTATGGAATGAATATTCTTGCTGTCTTAGCCTACAGTTTGCCAACTGTTTTATTAACAGATGAAAAAAAGAAAGTGGCACTTTCTCTTTGCTTATCACTTATATTCATTCACAGTGGTTTTGGGTTTTATCGTCTTCATACTATAGAAAACACAGCTGAAAATCAAAAAAGTTCTTATTGGGTGCGCATTGTTCAACCTTCCATCCAACAAAATATAAAATTGCGTGATAATACACGAGAAGCTATGTTGGAAGCGCATATGAATCTAAGTGCAATGCCAACAACCGACCAAAATTCAGAACCCGATTTTATCGTATGGCCCGAAGCTTCCGTTCCTTACCTTCTCTATGATAACTCATCTATCACAATGCGCATTGCCTCTCTTTTAAAACCTAAACAATGGGCTATTATCGGAGCAATACGAGCCAGCAATGATCTACCTCATTCCCAAACACAATATTTTAATACAATTGCAGTCATTAATGCTCAAGGTAATATTTTAAATACTTCCGATAAACTTCATTTGGTTCCTTTTGGTGAATATCTTCCTTATCAGGATTTATTGAAAAAAATTGGATTGCGTACCCTTGCCGATAATATTGGTGGATATAGTGCTGCAAGTGTGCGCAAAATTGTTACAATGCCAAACGGATTTTCTTATCTACCCTTGATTTGTTATGAAGCAATATTTCCCCATGAAATAACTTTTAAAGGCTCCTCGCCTCAAGCAATTATTAATATTACAAATGATGCATGGTTTGGTGTAACACCTGGACCCTATCAACATCTTCAACAAGCACAACTTCGTGCCGTTGAACTGGGAATCCCCCTCATACGAGCAGCCAATAATGGAATATCAGCTGTTATTGATTCTTATGGACGAATCGTTGTAGCTCTTCAACAAAATGCTGTGGGCATTATTGATTCACAAGTTCCATCATCCATTACCCCTATAGGAAGCAATGAATACAGAACTTTCTCTACTTTTATCTTATTCATCCTTATGCTATTGTGTCGTGTTGGTTTTGGTTCTACAAAACAGCTTAAATGATTCAAGTGCCCTTTGTACGGTATTATGTTGCGTTTACCAGTAATATTGGGAAAAAATATTACATATTATTTTAATTATATGATAAATCAGCTGCGCATAAATATGATGTTGGTTTAGAAGAAAAGTGCTGGAAATAAAGAGTTGCATTATGACCGAAACTAGAAAAAAACCTGACCCTATAGATATCTATGTTGGAACTCGTATCCGTTTACGTCGTAATATTTTAGGACTCACTCAAGAGAAACTAGGTGAAAAATTAGGAATTACTTTTCAGCAAATCCAAAAATATGAAAAAGGAACAAACCGTATTGGTGCCAGTCGTCTTCAAGCGATAGCGGAAATTATGGATGTTCCTGTTTCTTATTTTTTTGATAAAGGTATTACCTCCCAACAAGTAGAGGGTTTTGCTGAAAGTGATCACAATTTTATAGACTTTTGTTCTAGCAGCGAAGGGATTCAGCTCATGCGCGCTTTTACAAATATATCTGATGCTAAAGTGCGTCGAAAAATTATTGATTTGGCAAAAGCACTTTCTGAGGAAGATTTGACAAATAAGCTATAAATTAAAATTATATCTTTTCTCTTTTATTCATATAAATTTTCATTGACGATTTGCTGTAGAATTAGCAAATCGTGACAACTTTAGTAAGAAATTAATTAAATCGTTGATTTTCTTTTTTGAAGGAGTTCCTATGCCGCATCAAGATTATCTTTTTACGAGCGAATCGGTATCGGAAGGACATCCTGATAAAATTTGTGATCGTATTTCCGATGAAATCGTTGATATGATCTATAAAGAAGCTGAAAAGACTGGTACTGATCCATGGTTAATACGCGTTGCCTGTGAAACTCTCGTCAGTGTCAACCGTGTTGTTATCGCTGGTGAAGTGCGTGTTCCCGATACGCTATTAAAAAAAGATAAAAATAAAGAATTTATCTATGATGAAACTGGCTTTCCACTCATTAATCCTACGCGTTTTCGTACAGCAGCGCGCCGTGCTATTCGTACCATTGGCTATGAACAAACAGGATTCCATTGGAAAACTGTTAAAATTGATGTTCTTTTGCGCCCTCAATCAGCTGACATAGCAAGAGGGGTTGATAATGCTACGGATCGGCATGGTGAAGAAGGAGCAGGTGATCAAGGCATCATGTTTGGATATGCTTGCCGTGAAACACCTGATTTCATGCCTGCGCCAATTTATTATGCGCATAAAATTCTCAAACTTCTTGCCGCAGCCCGTCATAAAGGAGAGGGAGAAGCTGGAAAATTAGGACCAGATGCTAAAAGCCAAATAACCATACGCTATAAAAATGGAAAACCGATAGAGGTCACATCCATTGTTCTTTCAACGCAGCACCTCGATGAAAGCTGGGATTCCAACAAGGTACGTACAGTGGTTGAACCTTACATTCGTCAAGCTTTACATGACATTCCCATTGCAGATCAATGCAGTTGGTATATTAATCCAACAGGAAAATTTGTCATTGGTGGTCCTCAAAGCGATGCCGGATTAACAGGACGCAAAATTATTGTGGATACTTATGGAGGTGCAGCACCCCATGGAGGCGGTGCTTTTTCAGGAAAAGATACAACAAAAGTTGATCGTTCTGCAGCTTATGCGGCACGCTATCTGGCTAAAAATATTGTTGCTGCTCATTTAGCAGAGCGATGCACCATTCAACTCTCTTATGCAATTGGTATTGCACAACCTTTATCTATTTATCTCAATCTTCACGGAACAGGAAAAGTCGATGAAAAAGTTATTGAAGCAGCCATTCGCAAAATAATGGACCTTTCACCTACCGGTATTCGAAAACATCTTGACCTCAATAAACCTATTTATGCGAAAACAGCTGCCTATGGTCATTTTGGGCGAAAACCAAAACACGATGGTTCGTTTTCATGGGAAAAAACTGATCTCGTGAAAACGCTTCAAACAATGATCCAAATCCCATGATTAAATATAATACACGCAAGAGTGAAGCATTTTTTGGACGCCGACAAGGAAAACAACTTCGAAACAGTCAGCTTACACGTATAAAAATGCTTCTCCCCAATTTAAATATTGATTTAAATGTCCCTCCTCCCTCAAACCTTACATCCTTATTTTCAAGCAAAGTAAGAGAAATTCGACTTGAAATCGGCTTTGGTGGAGGTGAACATTTACTTCATGAAATGGAATATTTTCCAAAAACCGGTTTTATCGGCGTCGAGCCCTTTATCAATGGCATGGCAAAAATATTGTTGTCCCTTGAACAGCATCAAAACTATCAAAATCATCTTCGCCTCTATAATGATGATGCTACACGCCTCCTTGATTGGCTCCCTGATAACTCGCTTGATGGAATAGACCTCTTTTATCCTGATCCTTGGCCGAAAAAGAAACACTGGAAACGACGTTTCATCAACATAAAAAATCTTAACCGTTTTGCTCGTGTTCTTAAAATAGGGAAAATTTTTCGCTTTGCTAGCGATATAGACAGTTATGTAAACTGGACTTTGTACCATTGTGCACAACATGATCACTTTGAATGGAAAGCAGAAAGCCCTCAAGACTGGAAACTCCCTTATCCACTATGGAAAGGAACCCGCTATGAAGCAAAAGCTTTACGCGAAGGACGGACGCCAGCTTATCTTACCTTTATCAAGAAATAAATGATCAAGCGCTTTTCTCATAAACAACTTGAAAAATTTTGAATTTAAGAGTATCAATAGCTAAATTCTTGGTCTTATGATGAAGGGTGGGCCGTTGGACCCGCTCTTTTTTAATATCATAAAACTGATGAAAATAACTTGGATAAAATGTATGAACGAAGCTGAAAAAATAAGCAATCTTGACGAACCACGCCTGTTTGAAGAAGATGGTATCGAAGCACAGGTTGCTGCTCTTGTCATACCACTACTTAAACCTTTAGGTTTTCGTTTGGTTCGTGTGAAACTTCTTGGTCAAAATGGTTTAACACTTCAAATTATGGTTGAACGTGCCGATGGTTCTATGACCGTAGAAGATTGTGAAACTGTTAGTCGAACTGTTTCCCCCCTTCTTGATGTACAAAATGTTATTGAACGCAAATATCATTTAGAAATCTCATCACCTGGAATTGATCGTCCATTGGTAAGGAAATCTGACTTTTTTCATTGGCAAGGGCATCTTGCAAAAATTGAAACCAAAATAACAATTGATGGGCGCCGAAAATTTCGCGGGACACTTACAAATATCACGCAAGATGGATTTATTTTAAACACTGATAAAGCTGCTTATGGAGAAGCCATGTATACCCCTATTTCCTTTTGTGATATCATAAATGCGCATTTAGTGCTTACCGATGAGCTTATTCGCGATGCATTGAAAAAAAATAAAGAGTTAAGTCAACAATTCATTGCTGAAGAGAAAGCTAACGACTCTATACAGACGCTCAATTTCAAAAAATAATATCACTGGGAAATACCCATCGTGTGGCACAAAGAAGGAGAAAATTGATGGCTACAAGCGCTAACAGGCTTGAGATTCTGCAAATTGCAGATGCTGTTGCACGTGAAAAGTCAATCGACCGTGAAATTGTCATTTCTGCGATGGCTGATGCTATTCAAAAAGCAGCACGTTCTCGTTATGGTCAAGAAACAAATATCCGTGCTGAAATCAATTCTAAAACAGGTGAAATTAAATTACAGCGCCTGCTTAAAATCGTTGATGTCGTTGAAGACTATACAACGGAAATTACTTTGTCTGATGCTCTTAAACATCAAGCAGAAGCAAAAATTGGTGATTTTTTTGCTGATCTTTTACCTCCTATGGATTTTGGACGTATCGCAGCACAATCTGCTAAACAGGTTATTGTACAAAAAGTACGCGACGCAGAACGTGAACAGCAATATGAAGAATTCAAAAATAAAGTTGGTGAAATTATTTCTGGTACAGTTAAGCGGGTGGAATACGGTAATGTTATCGTTGATCTCGGGCGTGGTGAAGCTATTGTGCGCCGTGATGAATTAATTCCTCGTGAATCATTCCGCTATGGAGATCGTATTCGTGCTTTTGTCAATGATGTACACCGTGAAACGCGTGGTCCGCAAATTTTCCTTTCACGCACACATCCCCAATTTATGGTAAAACTTTTCACTATGGAAGTGCCAGAAATTTATGATGGTATTATAGAAATCAAATCTGTTGCTCGTGATCCAGGTTCACGGGCTAAAATCGCCGTTGTTTCACGCGATGGTTCCATTGATCCTGTTGGAGCATGCGTTGGAATGCGAGGAAGTCGTGTACAAGCTGTTGTTGCTGAATTACAAGGCGAAAAAATTGATATTATTCCTTGGTCACCTGATGCGGCAACATTTGTCGTTAATGCACTGCAACCTGCTGAAGTTTCTAAAATCATCCTTGATGAAGATGCTGAACGGATTGAAGTTATTGTGCCAGATGATCAACTTAGCCTTGCTATTGGACGACGTGGACAAAATGTTCGCTTGGCTTCGCAACTAACAGGATGGAACATTGATATTTTAACGGAAAAGGAAGAATCTGAAAATCGTCAAAAAGAATTTACTGAACGGAGTAAATTGTTTATGGAAGCCTTAGAGGTTGACGAAATGATCGGGCAAGTTATGGCATCGGAGGGTTTTTCTTCTATTGAAGAAATCGCCTATATTGATCTTGAAGAAATCGCTTCTATTGATGGTTTTGACCATGATACCGCCGCTGAAATCCAAAGTCGTGCCCGCGAATATCTTGATCATCAAGAAAAAGAACTTGATGAAAAACGTAAAAAACTCGGAGTTTCTGACGAATTGCGAACACTTCCTGGAATGACAAGTGCTATGTTGGTTGCTGTAGGTGAGGATGGTGTAAAAACAATAGAAGACTTTGCTGGCTATGCCGTTGATGATTTAGCTGGTTGGAGAGAACGCAAAGAAGGTCAAACACAGAATTTTTCTGGTATTTTAACCCCTTTTGACATTACACGCGCGGATGCAGAAGCTATGGTTTTAGCCGCACGTGTACAAGCAGGCTGGATAGACCAAGTTGATCTTGTTACAGAAAATCCTGTAGAAGATGAAAATTCTGCAGAAAATGAAAAAACAGATGATTTGGATGTGGATACACTTTAAATGAATGAACGGACTTGCATTGTGACCAGAAAAAATGCTTCAGCACAAACGCTGATCCGTTTTGTTATTGGTCCCAATAATCAAATTGTTCCTGATCTTAAAGCGAATTTACCAGGGCGTGGCGTTTGGATTTCTGCCCATCATGCTGTTATTGAGAAAGCAATCAAACAGAAAGCTTTTCATAGAAATTTTAAAACAGATGTTGAGGTTGCACCAAATCTTGTGCATGTTGTTGATACGCTTTTACTAAAAGCCGCTCTTTCAAGCCTTTCCATGGCACGAAAAGCGGGAGCAATTGTTATGGGAGCAACAAAGGTTGATGCTGCTATCCGCTCTGGTAAAGTTATTCTTGTACTTCATGCTAAAGAAACAACAGAAGATGGGAAACGAAAAATTGCACAGGCCATCCATTCAATACAACAACAAACAAATCGGACTATAAAAACCATATCTTTATTTACAAGTGATGAAATGCGAGTGGCTTTTGGCTCTAATCCTGTAATGCATGCGGCCTTACTGGACACAAAAGCTGCTGAGGGATTTCTCAAAACGACATATAAATTGATCAGCTATCGTGACGACAAGCATAGTAAGCCTAGTGAGATGACGGCACAAGCCGTGAAGGAAATACAATGAGTGAAAATAACAACGACAAAACAACAGTCAAGAAGACACTAACTCTCAAGCGGTCTGTCTTGGAAACGAGCACGGTCAAACAAAATTTTAGCCATGGCCGTACGAAGGCTGTCGTTGTCGAAACCAAACGGCGTAAAATTACGCGACCTGATGAAAAAGCTGAAACCCCACAGCCCATTACAAAGCCACATGTGGCCCCCCAGCGCTCTAAGCCGCGTTTTGAGGGAAAAAAGCCTCAAGAATCTGTGACCAAAAGCAATCTTTCATCGACTGAAATGGAAGCGAGACTTCGCGCATTAGAAGAAGCACATATCCAAGAAAGAATAACGCGAGAACAAGCCGAAGAAGACGCAAGACGCGCTAAAGAGCGTGAAGAAATTTTACAGCAAGAAATTAAAGAAAAAGAAATACATCTCCAACAAGAAGAAGAAATATCGCCAGTACAGGCTCCCCCTGTTCCTCCTCTCATTGAACAGACAGATATTCCTATTGCGCCTAAAAACACAACTGTGGTTGAAAAACGCAAAATAGATGAAAATAAAGAGGAAGAACGGCATAGTCGACGTGCTAATCCTGCTAAATCAGAAATACGTGTACCAAAAGTTGTCAAAGGAGCTGATGAGCGGCGACGCGGAAAGCTAACTCTGAATAGTGCACTGGATGAAGAAGGAAGCGCACGTGGACGCTCAATGGCTGCAATGCGGCGTAGACAGGAAAAGTTTAAGCGTGCACAAAATCAAGAACCAAGAGAAAAAATTTCTCGCGAAGTTGTTCTTCCTGAAACGATTACCATTCAAGAGCTCGCACAACGTATGACTGAGCGTTCTGTTGATGTGATTAAATTCTTGATGAAACAAGGACAAATGATGAAACCTGGCGATGTTATTGATGCAGATGTTGCCGAACTCATCGCTGTTGAATTTGGCCATACTGTTAAACGTGTTTTAGAATCTGACGTAGAGGAAGGTATCTTTAATATAACAGATAATCCTCAAAACATGCAGCAGCGCCCTCCTGTTGTAACCATTATGGGCCATGTTGACCACGGAAAAACTTCTCTTTTGGATGCTATTCGTAAAGCAAATGTTGTTTCTGGCGAAGCGGGAGGTATTACGCAGCATATTGGTGCCTATCAAGTAGAACAAAACGGTCAAAAAATTACCTTTATTGATACACCAGGACATGCTGCATTTACGGCTATGCGCGCACGTGGAGCTCGTGTTACCGATATTGCTGTTCTCGTTGTAGCCGCTGATGATAGTGTTATGCCCCAAACGATTGAATCAATCAATCATGCGAAAGCCGCTGGTGTACCTATCATTGTTGCTATCAACAAAATTGATAAACCAGCTGCGAATGCACAAAAAGTTCGTACAGAACTTTTACAACATGAAGTGTTTGTTGAAACTATGGGCGGAGAAACTTTGGACGTTGAAGTTTCTGCTAAAACTGGTCAAAATCTTGATAAACTTCTCGAAGCTATCCTTCTTCAAGCTGAAATGCTTGATCTGAAAGCAGATTCTCAACGAACTGCAGAGGGCGTTATCATTGAAGCCAAATTGGATCGCGGACGTGGATCTGTTGCAACAGTTCTTGTTCAAAAAGGTACATTACACCCTTCTGATATTATAGTTGCCGGAAATGAATGGGGTCGTGTACGTGCTTTGATTGATGACCATGGCCGCCATGTCAAAGAAGCCGTTCCCTCTACACCGATTGAAATTTTAGGCATGCAAGGAACGCCACAAGCCGGAGACCGTTTTGCTGTTGTCACACATGAAGCAAAAGCACGTGAAATTTCTGAATACCGTCAACGATTAGCACGTGATAAAGCTGTTGCGCGGCAAACTGGTTCGCGTGGTTCTCTTGAGCAGATGATGACAAAATTGCAAACGACTGGTGTTAAGGAATTTTCTCTTATTATAAAAGGGGATGTGCAAGGATCAATTGAAGCAATCGCTTCAGCATTGGAAAAACTCGGAAACGATGAGGTTCGTGCGCGTATTGTACATTCTGGTGCTGGAGGGATCACCGAAAGTGATATTTCTCTTGCGGAAGCTTCTAACTCTGCTGTAATTGGCTTTAATGTTCGAGCCAATAAGCAAGCACGTGATTTTGCTAAAACACAAGGAATTGAAATTCGTTATTACAACATCATTTATGATCTTGTTGACGATATCAAGGCTGCCATGTCTGGATTACTCTCACCAGAACAGCGTGAAACTTTCCTTGGTAATGCTGAAATTCTAGAAGTCTTTAACATTACAAAAATTGGAAAAGTTGCAGGATGTCGTGTTACAGAAGGTAAAATAGAACGAGGAGCCGGTGTTCGCCTTATCCGCGATAATATCGTTATTCACGAAGGAAAGCTGAAAACACTCAAGCGCTTTAAGGATGAAGTCAATGAAGTGCAAAGTGGTCAAGAATGTGGAATCGCCTTTGAAAATTATGAAGACATGCGCGCAGGAGACATCATTGAGATCTTCCGTATCGAACATATTAATCGCACATTATAAAATAATTCAATAACTTTACTCTGTTGTAAAATGAAGAAGGTTATTAGGTTTTATACACAATATCTTTTTTTCCTTATCTAAATGGTCAAAAAAAGAGATCTTGTAGCAAGGATAAAACTTTGATGAAAAATGCAAAGCCATCACAACGGCAACTTAGAGTAGCAGAGCAAGTACGTCATGCAATAGCGCATATATTACAGCGTGATATTTTGCTTGATGATATCTTGAAAGATATTGTTATTTCTGTCTCTGAAGTACGCATGTCACCAGATTTAAAAATTGCTACTTGCTTTGTATCACCTCTCAGCACTCTTAAAAATGTTTCTCATACCGATGTTGTTGATACCCTCAATAAACATAGTCGTTTTCTCCGTGGAGAAATCAGTCATGCGTTGCGACAAATGAAATATATGCCTGAACTGCGTTTCCGACTTGATAATAGTTTTGATAATTTTTCAAAAATTGATGCCCTCCTTCGCTCGCCTGAAGTTGCTCGCGATCTTCACCATAGTGATAAAGATGAGGATTAAAGATATGGCACGGCAACACAAAAAAAAAGGGCGTCCTGTTTCTGGCTGGGTCATATTTGATAAACCAAAAGGAATGAAATCAACAGAAGCTGTCTCACAAATCAAATGGCTCTTTCATGCACAAAAAGCAGGACATGCAGGAACACTTGATCCTCTTGCTTCTGGTCTCCTTCCCATTGCATTGGGCGAAGCAACCAAAACCGTCCCTTACGTGATGCAAGGCAAAAAAACTTACCGTTTTCATATCGCTTGGGGAGAAGAGCGTTCAACAGATGATCTAGAGGGCGAAATAACGAAAACTTCTCTCAAACGTCCAACACAAGAAGAAATACTTGCTCTTCTTCCTCAATATACAGGTGTTATTTTGCAAACGCCTCCGCAATTTTCAGCAATAAAAATTGCTGGAAATCGTGCCTATGATTTAGCGCGTGAAGGGGAAGTTGTTGAAATTCCGCCCCGTGAAGTGGAAATAGAAACTTTCAAATTATTAGAAATGCCTACCAAAGAGCACTCTGTCTTTGAAATAACCTGCGGAAAAGGAACTTATGTGCGCTCTTTAGCACGCGATATGGGACGTGATCTAGGTTGCTATGGGCATATTGCTGATTTAAGGCGTATTTCTGTCGCACCTTTTGATGAAGAAGATCTCATTACATGGGACGAACTAAAAGCGGCCGTTCCGCCAAATAAAAACACTACAGATAAAAATAATCGTTCTTTTGAAAAAAACTTCACAACACTCGATGAGCTCTTAATTGAAACAAGCGCTGCATTGGATTGCCTCCCTCACTATATCCTTAATGAAACTCAAGCACAGAGAATTATAAAGGGTCATTCTATCCTCTTAAGTCATCACAAAGTACCTCTTGACGAAGATGAGATTTTTGTCCTCTATAAAGAACAACTTCTTGCCATTGGCACCCTCGACAAAAGTTTATTTAAACCGAAGCGGATTTTCACAATTTAATCGATTCTTTTCCGCACCTACCTTTTGCGGAAAGATATTTTTCTCTATCAATTAAGAAAAATATGGTGCTTTTCATTGTCTATATTTACCGTATTCATATCAAAATTTAAGTCAGTGCTATAAGCTAACACCACCACACACTTTTTCCTCTTAATGTCGCAACAATCCTTGCGTTTGAAAGGATTCATAAGAGGCTTTTTATTTCTTATTCAATCGTTTTCTACTCACACTTTAACCCTCATTTGTAATGTGCAAGCGAAGATTTGGGCTGATTTACTCTAAATAGATTTGAAACGAGAAAAGCTTAAGATTTTTAGGACTATCACTCAACATGAAAAACGACAAATAATCATTATAAATCAATTTATTAATCATTTAAACAGCAATTTTTTGTTATGATTATGCTAACAAATCGATCGAAATAATATTAACGTATTTAATATTTTACAAAAACTGTTTTAACCCTAAGGGAGATGATCAGAGGAGGCTTTTAAAAGCATCTCATTGGCTTGGGGTATTGTTTGGCGTTCAATCATACGATGCACTCTTATGCCGTTAGGAGCACAATTTAAATGACGCAAACGCTTATTGACTTCTGCATCCGCTTTTGTACGACGATGATTATGGCGTAAATAATCTACCCATGTTGGCATATGATAAGCCTCTGTCCAATACTCAGGTCTTTCAAGATCTCGTAAAAGAACCCACTGACGCGCACCATCACGTAACCGAATATGGCGTCGACGCGTCATCACTTTGAGAAACTCTTCGAGATCATTTTCATGAATTTGATAATCAATCATTATCATGATCGGGCCACTCCTTGCTTTGAGGTCGAGTAATAGTTCCGGCTCTCTAAAATGATCAAGAGGATTTAAATCTATCTGAGGAATTTCTTGAATTCTAAATTTTACCCCCACAAGAGCACCAAAAATCAAGAATAGAGAACAAATACTCAAAGCAATTGTTGGAGAATAACCATCAGCTAAACCTCCCCAGATTGCACTTCCAATAGCCATCCCCCCATAAGACGCCGTTTGATAAAGTGCTAAAGAACGTGCAACAACCCAGCGTGGTGTAGAGAGTTGTACAGATGTATTAAACAATGATAATGCCAAAACCCAACATAAACCTGCAGGAAATAAAGCAATATGGCTTATAATTAGTGAACGGCTGATTCCCAATAAAAAGCAAGAAAAGGCGAAACCAATAAATGCACTTGCAATAATTGTTTCTGAACGAAAATGATGCCGTACAACTGCATTAATAATACCTGCGGTCATGGCTCCTAACCCAAAACAACCGAGCAATGTACCATAAAGAAGGGCACTTCCTCCAAGAACTTTATGCGCAACAATTGGCAAAAGTGCTAAAATAGAAATTGCTCCTATACCAAACAGGAACGCTCGGACCATAATACTCAGGAGATTAGGTGACATCGCAACATAACGCAAACCATCTGAGACAGCTCCTAACAGCCTTTCTCGTGGCAATGAGTTTTTTTTATAATTCGACTTCCAGAAAAATAACGCACCGATAAGAGGAATATAGCTTATAGCATTAAACAAAAAGGCAGCAGATGCCCCCAAAGTTGCAATGATGGCACCGCCAATAGCAGGACCAACACTCCGCATCAAATTAAAGCCTACACTATTCAAACTAACAGCAGCAGGAATATTTTCCCTGCTCACAATATCTCCTATCGTTGCTTGCCAAGAAGGATTATAAAAAGCTGTGCCACATCCAATCAAAAACGTAAAACATAACAAAAGCCAAGGTGTTAGAAATCCCATATAGGCTAGAACAGATAAACTCATGGATATGACCATCATCATAATCTGCGCACACAACATAATTTGACGCCGATTAAAATTATCCGCTAATGCCCCTGCCATCAAAGAAAACATAACAAGTGGTAATGTTGTGGCACTTTGAACAAGCCCAACCATGGAATGGGAAGAACTGATCAACGCCATTAACCACCCTGCTCCAACAGCCTGTATCAGCCCCCCTAAATTAGAAATAAGAGTAGATGACCATAGATTTCGAAATACCGAATTACGAAAAAGTTTTAATGTTGAAATGCTCTGCATCTTTTTCCTCCAAATCGGTATTTATCATCTTTGTTAGCACACACACGCTCATAATCTTTGTATCAAAAGGATGCATAATTCTTTAAAAAACTTCTCATAAAACTCTATTTAAATCAATATTTCAAAACAAAAGCTTTTATTTAAAGAAAGACTTCAAAATGCTGTAAAGGACTAGTATTTTAACCTTCTTTCCTATATAAGGACGAAAATGGGTAAGAGTCTTTGACTCTTCTTGTTTCCTCACAGACCCCTGCTGAACGACATCTCGGCTATGGGTGACTTTATGTTTCTTCGTTTTTGGAAAGGATAATACGATGTCGATTACAGCTGAACGTAAACAAGCTCTTGTCGCAGAATACGCAAATAAAGTTGGTGATACAGGATCACCAGAAGTACAGATTGCTGTACTTTCTGAACGTATTTCTAATTTAACAAACCACTTTAAATCTCACAAAAAGGATAATCATTCTCGTCGTGGTCTTTTGAAGATGGTGTCTCAACGCCGGCGCCTTCTTGATTATCTTAAAGGAGTTGACCAAAATCGTTATCAGACACTTATCAAGAAGTTAGGTTTGCGTCGCTAAAAGAAAAATGGTGGTGGTGTTTAAAAAAACCACCCATTTTTTCAACGTGTTGCTTTTAATTAAAAAATTTAAAAACTGACAAGTTATTATGGGATAGGACTGCTCATCATTTCGCATTTAAGGCAGTTTACTTCTCTCTTCTCGCAACAAAGATAAAAAGTATGTTGTCCACCCCAGAGCTTGGAAATATGCTACGCAAAACCAGAATGTGAGCAATCAAAGATTTAAACACTGGTCATTAAGGATAAAAAATGTTCAAAACGCACAAGATAGAAATTGAATGGGCTGGGCGTCCTCTCACCCTTGAAACAGGGAAAATAGCACGTCAAGCTGATGGTGCAGTGATTGCTACCTATGGAGAAACTATTGTCTTAGCAACCGTTGTATCAGCCAAAAGTCCAAAACCAGACCAGGATTTTTTTCCACTCACTGTTAATTATCAAGAAAAATCCTATGCTGTTGGTAGAATACCTGGGGGCTATTTAAAACGTGAAAGTCGACCAAGTGAAAATGAAACTTTGGTTTCACGTTTGATTGATCGCCCAATTCGTCCCCTTTTCGTTGAGGGATATAAAAATGATACGCAAGTGATTGTTTCCGTTATACAGCATGATCTCGAAAATAATCCCGATATCCTTGCGATGATTGCATCTTCTGCTGCATTGACCCTGTCAGGTGTTCCTTTCATGGGGCCTATAGCTGGTGCCCGCGTTGGCTATTGTAATGGACAATATGTTCTCAATCCTCATATCGATGAAATGCCTGAATCAAAACTTGATCTTGTTGTTGCTGGAACAGAAAGTGCTGTTTTGATGGTTGAATCAGAAGCACAAGAATTACCGGAAGATATCATGTTGGGTGCTGTGATGTTTGGTCACAAAGGCCTTCAACCTGTCCTTGATGCCATTATAAAGCTTGCTGAAGTTGCTGCAAAAGATCCTCGTGATTTTGTTCCTGAAGATCTTTCTGAACTTGAAAAAGCAATGCAGAAAATGGCAGAACAGGATATACGAAAGGCTTACACAATTACTGATAAGCAAGAACGTTATGCTGCAATTGATGCACTAAAGACAGAAATCCTCAATAAATTTATGCCCGAAACAGAAGAAGACTGTAAGTTTAGTGCAGATCAAATTGCAACCGTATTTAAACAGTTGCAAGCAAAAATTGTTCGCGGGAATATTCTTGATACCCAAAAGCGGATTGATGGACGCAATCTTTCTACCGTGCGCCCTATCCAATCAGAAGTAAGTATTTTACCTCGCACACATGGATCAGCACTCTTTACCCGCGGAGAAACACAAGCTATTGTCGTTGCAACACTAGGAACTGGTGAAGATGAACAATATGTTGATTCCTTAACGGGAATGTATAAGGAAACATTCCTTCTCCATTACAATTTCCCACCATTTTCAGTGGGTGAAACGGGACGCCTTGGTTCTCCTGGTCGTCGTGAAATTGGACATGGCAAATTGGCATGGCGAGCAATTCACCCCATGTTGCCAACGAAAGAATCTTTTCCTTATACTATTCGTGCTGTCTCAGAAATCACTGAATCCAATGGATCTTCTTCTATGGCAACGGTTTGTGGGACCTCACTTGCTCTCATGGATGCCGGCGTTCCTTTAGCACGCCCTGTTGCTGGTATTGCTATGGGCTTGATTAAAGAAGGAGAACGCTTTGCTGTTCTATCTGATATTTTAGGGGATGAAGATCATCTTGGAGATATGGACTTTAAAGTCGCAGGAACAGAAAATGGTATTACTGCCTTGCAAATGGATATCAAAATTGATGGTATTACCGAAGAGATTATGAAAATCGCGCTTGAACAAGCCAAAGGTGGACGAATCCATATCCTCAATGAGATGGCGAAAGCTTTAACCAGTGCACGTGCTGAGCTGAGTGAATTTTCTCCACGAATCGAAGTTATGAATATTTCTGTCGATAAAATTCGTGATGTTATCGGCTCTGGTGGTAAAGTTATTCGGGAAATCGTGGAACAAACTGGAGCAAAAATTAATATTGAAGATGATGGTACCATTAAAATTGCTTCTGCTGATGCTAAAGCCATTGAAGCAGCAAAACGTTGGATCCATTCTATTGTCGATGAGCCTGAAGTTGGTGCTATCTACCAAGGAACAGTTGTAAAAACTGCAGAATTTGGTGCATTTATAAACTTCTTTGGTTCTCGTGATGGACTCGTTCATATCTCTCAGCTTGCATCAGAACGCGTCACCAAAACAACCGATATTGTGAAGGAAGGTGACAAAGTTTGGGTTAAATTAATGGGCTTTGATGAGCGTGGAAAAGTTCGGTTATCAATGAAGGTTGTTGATCAAAAAACCGGAAAGGAAATCACCGGTGATAAAGTGATGAATGAAGAAAAGTGCGTGGATGAAAAAAAACAACCTGAAAATAAGCGCCGCCGCAAGAAAAAAGAAGAGTAAGTTTTTCCTCTTATCGTATCATGAAATGCCATCCCAACATTGGAGTGGCATTTTTCTTTGAAAGAGTCATATGTGTTATTATTTTTGCCTTTTGAAAATCATGAACTCCCGTATCCTGATCTAAACCAATGTTGGTTAAGTTTCGGTTTAACAGAAATCCCAGCTCCAGAATGGGCACAGAATTTAAAAGTTATTACGCCTTGGCGACCAGATTTTTTAAAATTTGTCGATACTCAATTTCACTGCTCTCCTCAAATAGATAAAACCTTCAGCTATGATGGTGCATTTTTACATTTGAGCAAATATCGTGGTTTTAACCAAAATTGTTTTCTTGATTTATTAGAATGCGTTAAACCCAATGGATGGATTGTAATCAGTGGGAATAAAACTGCTGGTGCTGCTTCAATGATGAAGTGGATCAAAACAATTGTTCCCATCACCAACAAATTGTCTAAAAATCACGGTCTTGTATTTTGGTTGCAAGTTCCTCAACAAATTGAGAGATATAACATTGCACAATTGCGCTCACCACCGCTCACTTTTGGTACATTTCAAACCACTTCTGGTATGTTCTCACACGGACGTATTGATCCAGGATCCGCTGCACTTGCTTCTTATATGCCCAAAGTTATTTCTGGAAAAACGGCTGATTTTGGTGCTGGATGGGGCTATCTTTCTCACGTTGCGCTTGAAAGAAGTGAAAAACTCACCGCTCTCGACCTTTATGAAGCAGACTACAACGCTTTGATCACGGCAAAACAGCACCTTAAATCCATAACAGCTCCTTTTTCAATTCATTTTTATTGGCACGACCTTGTGCATGAACCTATCACAAATCTGTATGACACAATCATTTCAAACCCACCGTTTCACACGCAACAAACGACAGATATTTCATTAGGAAAAAATTTTATTATAAATGCTGCAAAGTGCCTAAAACCAAGCGGCAGCCTGCTTTTTGTTGCAAACCGCCACCTGCCTTATGAAACATTATTAAAAAATATTTTCCGCACAGTGTTGATACATGAACAAGCCCATGGTTTCAAAATTATCGAAGCGCGCAGATAAAGAAAAAAAGCGATAACTCTAAAGAATAAAACGTGAAAGATCGATATCAGCAGCAAGCTCGCCAATAGATTTTCTCACATAAGCGGCATCAATTGTAAAGGATGTTCCAGCTTTATCAGGTGCCGTGAAAGAAATTTCATCCAAAACGCGCTCCATCACTGTTTGCAAACGACGTGCCCCTATATTTTCAATCCTTGCATTTAAATCTACAGCAATATCTGCTAAAGCATCAATTGCATCATCGGTAATTTCCAAATGAACCTCTTCTGTTGCCATAAGAGCAATATATTGTTTAATCAAACTAGCTTCTGGTTCCGTTAGAATACGCCGTAAATCTTCTCTTGTTAAAGGGTTTAGCTCCACACGGATGGGCAAACGTCCTTGAAGTTCCGGTAATAAATCAGATGGCTTAGAAACATGAAATGCACCTGAGGCAATAAAAAGAATATGATCTGTTTTGATTTGCCCATATTTTGTACTAACCGTTGTTCCTTCAACCAAAGGCAAAAGATCACGTTGAACGCCCTCACGCGAAACGGCAGCACTGGCTCCACCATCCCTAGTTGCAATTTTATCAATCTCGTCAATAAAAACAATCCCGTCATTTTCAGCAACACGAAGCGCTTCTTGAATAATTTGATCCTGATCAAGGAGTTTTTCAGATTCATCATCAATAAGCGGCTTAAAAGCATCCCTTACTGTCGTCTTACGAACTTTTGTACGACTACCCATTTTGCCCAAAATATCTGATAAATTCATAATACCCATTTGTGCCCCAGGCATACCAGGAATATCAAAGGTTGAAGCACTATTGCTATTATTATCGGCGACTTCAATTTCAATCTCTTTCTCATCCAATTCACCTTCACGCAATTTTTTGCGAAAACTATCACGGGTAGCGGGACTGGCTGTTTTACCAACAAGGGCGTCTAAAACGCGCTCTTCAGCATTCACGTGAGCCTTTTCTTTTATTTCATCCCGTTTCTTTTCACGCACAAGAGAAATGGCAATTTCAACAAGATCTCGAATAATTTGCTCAACATCACGTCCCACATAACCAACTTCAGTAAATTTAGTCGCTTCTACTTTAACAAAGGGTGCTCCAGAAAGTTTTGCTAATCGACGTGCAATACCAGTTTTACCAACACCTGTTGGCCCTATCATTAAAATATTTTTTGGCATAACTTCTTCACGCATCGGCTCATCAAGCTGTTGTCTACGCCACCGATTGCGCAGTGCGATAGCTACAGAGCGTTTAGCATCATTTTGGCCAATAATAAAGCGATCAAGTTCAGAAACAGTTTCACGAGGGGAAAATACAACACACATTTAAATAGCTTTCTCTAAAGAAGATAATTCTGCATCCAATGTTTCAATCGTAAAATGATCATTGGTGTAAACACAAATTTTAGCGGCAATAGCCATAGCTTTACGAGCAATAGTTTCTGCATCCAAATCCAAGTCCATGAGTGCACGCGCTGCTGAAAGAGCAAAATTTCCTCCAGAGCCAATTGCCATAACCCCATCTTCTGGTTCTAAAACATCACCAAGCCCTGTTAGAGCCAAAGTTACTTTCTTATCAGCCACGAGCATCATTGCTTCGAGACGACGCAAATAGCGGTCTGTTCGCCAATCTTTTGCAAGTTCTACACATGCACGCATAAGCTGATCAGGGTATTGCTCAAGCTTTGTTTCCAATCTTTCCAGTAATGTGAAAGCATCTGCCGTAGCACCTGCAAAACCAGCAATAACCACTCCGTTCTTTCCAAGACGACGCACTTTACGTGCATTACCTTTCATAATTGTCTGCCCAAGAGAGACCTGACCATCACCGGCCATCACGACTTTTCCACCTTTTCGTACCGTAATAATTGTTGTACCATACATTATGTCTGGCTTATGTTCTGTCATAAGGAGACTCCTTAATATTAACTTTACTTTTTAATATTGGTTTCTTTTCATACAATGTAAAACTCAACTACTATTGTCCTATTTAAGAACATATACAGCAAAACACAATGATTCAGCATAACTCAATTTGTTGAAAATGGAAAAATGATATCATTGTTGTCAATGTAAATTACTGCTAAATAGCTTTATATAAACAGTTTGTGCCTTTTAGAGGAAAATTATGAAAAAAATAGCCATAGGGACCTTAGGTGGAACAATTGCAATGACTGCTGATCGTTTTGGTCACATGCAACCGACTTTAACTTCAGATAACCTCATAAAAAGTGTTCCTGATTTAAATAACGTTGCTGATATTCATGCACAAACATTAATGCAAATACCAAGTGGATCTTTATCGTTTCAAATTCTTTTTGAAATAATCGAGTGGGCAAAACAACAAATAAATGCTGGTGCAGAAGGTATTGTTTTAACACAAGGGACTGATACTCTGGAAGAAACAGCTTTTTTTCTTTCTCTTTATTGGAAGGAAGCTGAACCACTCATCATAACCGGCGCTATGCGCATGCCTCATGAAGCAGGCGCAGACGGCCCCGCCAATATTTTAGCAGCCACTCGTGTCGCAGCAGCCCCACAAAGTCGTAACAGGGGCGTTCTTGTTGTCATAAATGATACAATTCATTCACCTTATTGGCTCTATAAAAGCCATACCGTCAAAGTCGAAACATTTCAATCAGGTCTTGCAGGTATTTTAGGAACTATTTTAGAGGGAAAACTTATTTATTTCAATGATCAAAAGCTTTTTCCGACAACGTTTGATCTTCCCCAAAACCACGATCATCAAATTGCACTCCTCTATTCCTCTTTATCATCTGATGCACAATTAATGAAACTATGCCTTGAAAGTGGGTATTATGCTGGAGTTGTTATTGCTGGTTTTGGTGCAGGACACTGTAGTTTTCAAGAAGCAGACCTTGTACAACAATATGCACAAAAAATACCAATCATTATTGCTAGTCGTTGTTGTAATGGCTCAACAACTCGTATAACTTATGGCTATAAAGGCTCAGAAATCGATATGATTGCTTCTGGTGCTCTCATGTCTGGTTATTTATCAGCCGTAAAAGCGCGTCTACTTTTATGGGCTTTTTTAGCGCAAGGGCACTCATTAGCACAAATTCGTGCAAACTGGAATGACTGGACTATAAGTTAATGAAAAATGATCTATTATCTTAAAGAAGAGAGCATGCAAAACAAAATTTATTTGAAAATCAAGCCGCTCATCTTGTCCACTTTTAATCGATTGCTGCGGCAAAAAATTCTCGACCAATACAAATGATTGATACGATTATACAAAAAATTAATCAGGAAGATAATCTGGTCAAATGCGTTTCTGACCGATATTCACCCTATCGTGTTTTTACTGCACAAGAATGGTCAGAGTTTCGTGCAGACACACCTCTTACTTTGACTTTTGATGAAATTAAGCGTTTGCGCTCTATTGATGATCCTATCGATCTTAAAGAAGTCCAACGCATTTATCTTTCTTTATCGCGTCTGTTATCATGCCATGTTGAAGCAGTACAGGAACTTTTTCACAAACGTCAGCAGTTTCTCCATCAAGAAGAGAGTAGAAAAACGCCCTTTATTATTGGAATTGCTGGTTCTGTAGCAGTAGGAAAATCAACCACGGCTCGCATTCTTCAAGAACTGTTGAAACGATGGACATCTAGTCTTAAAGTTGATCTGATCACAACGGATGGTTTTCTCTATCCTAATGCAATCTTACAGCAAAAAAATCGTATGAATCGTAAAGGATTTCCTGATTCCTATGACATTAAAAAATTGCTGTGCTTTCTTTCGGCTATAAAAGCAGGTATCGGAAATGTCCGTGCCCCGCTTTACTCACATATGACCTATGATGTTCTAGAAAATCAGACAATTACCATTGACCGTCCTGATATTTTAATTGTTGAAGGTATTAATGTATTACAGGTCAGTGATCTTCCTAAAGACGGGAAAGCTATTCCTTTCGTATCAGATTTTTTTGATTTTTCAATCTATGTCGATGCCGAAACAGAAGTCATTCGTCACTGGTATTTAGAGCGCTTTAAACGTTTGCGTAAAACAGCTTTTCAAAATCCTGAATCCTATTTTCATCGTTATGCCCTGCTCAGTGAAAAAGAAGCCTCAAAAATCGCTGAGGATCTTTGGCAAACAATTAATTTAAAAAATTTACAAGAAAATATATTGCCAACACGACCACGATCCAATCTCATTCTACGAAAAGGAAAAAATCATTTGGTCGAGTATGTCGCACTTAGACGACTATAAGGATCTCATAACTATGCAGCATTATCACATTCATTTTACCTCAACGCGTATCGATAACAGTTGCCCTATCATCTTGGTAAACCAAAGAACTCTTGCCAACTTATCACTTGATGCGTCAACAACAGCATGGATAAAAGTTAATGACTTTACTGGTAAAGCAGGACAAATACTCTTTGTTCCTCACGAAACGGGGCATTTAAAAAAAGTTTTATTTGGAATTGGAAATGGGAACGATCCCTTTATCACAGGACTGCTTGCTCAAAAACTTCCTGCTGGTCAATGGCATTTAGAAGGTACAACCTCTGATGAAATAAATGCCTATCTTGGATTAGCATTCGGTAGCTATCAATTTAATCGCTATCGTCAAAATTCTTCTTTCAAATCATTGTCTATCCATGTCAATGAGGACGTTGATCTTAATGAACTCCAACGAATTTATGAGGCTGTCTTTTTTGTCCGTGATCTCATCAATATTCCAGCCAGTGATATGACCCCTGATGCTCTCGAAAAAGAAGCACGAAAACTGGGAAAAACCTACGGTGCTCATGTCCAAAGTATTTGTGGAGATGATCTCTTAACCCATAACTTTCCGATGATTCATGCCGTAGGACGAGCAGGCAGTACTGCACCGCGACTGATTGAGTTACACTGGGGGCAAGAACATCATCCTAAAATAACGTTGGTAGGCAAAGGGGTAACTTTTGATACGGGAGGACTCGATATTAAATCAGCCAATAACATGTTGCTTATGAAAAAAGATATGGGGGGTGGAGCAAACGTTTTGGGATTGGCTAAACTTATCATGGATGCCAAATTGCCTTTCCGTCTACGTGTTTTGATTCCAGCTGTAGAAAATGCAATTTCTGCGAATGCTTACCGACCAGGTGATATTCTCAAAAGTCGTAAAGGCTTAAGTGTTGAAGTAGGTAATACAGATGCTGAAGGGCGACTTGTCCTTGCCGATGCGCTCGCCTATGGTGATGAAGCAAGCCCACAATTCATGCTTTGTATGGCTACTTTAACAGGGGCAGCGCGTATAGCATTAGGACCAGATCTCCCCGCATTTTATTGCAATGATTCAATATGGGCACAACAAATCTCTGAATCTGCTCACGCTGTTTTTGATCCTCTTTGGCAAATGCCCCTTTGGAAACCTTACCAAGAGATGTTATCATCACCAATTGCTGATCTTAACAATGTAACTGGAAATAGCTTTGCTGGCTCTATAACGGCTGCTTTATTTCTTAATTCTTTTGTTGAAAAAGCTGAACATTTTGCGCATTTTGACCTTTATGGATGGGTTCCAAAAGAAAAACCAGGATACCCTATTGGTGGATCAGCACAAACTATTCGTGCCCTTTATAATATTTTTAAAAATGAAGTTTGACACACAATATCCACAAAGATAGACAATTTTACATCTTAAAGAATAATTGCAATCGTCTTAAACTGTGTTCTTAGTTTTGTTTGAGGATAAAAACCTTACCAATAGAGTTTTCATGAGTTTGTTTAAAAGTAAGAAGTAACAAAATGGAAGCAAAAAGATGATCTCTAAAGACCCAAGGCTTTATGCATTCAGAGATGATCTAGCGGATCAACGTCTTGAAACAGAAATTACAGCCCAGCGCTTTGTTCAAGGTGAAAAAAAACGTGTTAATACAGCGGTCGCTGGGCTTTTTAAAGAAAATAGTAAAAAAAGTGAAAGACAAACTGAATGCTTATTGGGAGAAGAACTTCTCATTTTTGAACAAGGGGAAACGATGTCGTGGGGGCAATCCCTTAAAGATGGTTATGTTGGTTATATTGATACTACAGCCCTTTGTACATCAACTATAAAACAAACGCATGTAGTTTCAGTACCACGTACATTTAAATATTTACACGCTGACTTACGTGGACCAATAGTGTCTCCTTTATCTATGGGCAGCAAAGTCAGTGTTGTTGATGAAATTGAAGTCCGTGACACAATGTATTCTATTCTTGAAAATGGAACAGCAATCATTACGAGCCATCTCAGCCCCATTGGACGCGTATATGAAGATTATGTCACTGTTGCAGAAACCTTTATCCGTACACCTTATCTTTGGGGTGGTGTCAGCGGTTTTGGAATTGATTGTTCGGGACTCATTCAGCTCTCTATGATGATGACCGATCAAATAGTTTTACGTGACACCGATATGCAGCAAGAAACTATAGGCAGTCCTCTTACAGATACTGATAAACTTCAACGAGGCGATTTAATTTTTTGGAAAGATCATGTTGCTATTATGGTTGATCATGAAAATATTATTCACGCAAATGGTTTTTCCATGGACGTTATGATCGAGCCATTAGAAGAGGCAATTACGCGTATCGCTAAAAAAAATCAATATCCCATCGCAAAACGTCGTCCAATGCAAAAAACTTAATACATGCCTCCTATAAAAAATAATATCTTTCTCATATTATTTATATTTCTCATTTATATACTTATTTAGGGAGATTTTTTCTTTATCTCTCATACTATATAAGGTACAGGAATGTAACTCCCTAAGAAGTCTACTTTTCATGTTTTTCTTCTATATTTAATAATTCATTAACTATATGTTTTATTTGTTTTAAAATTGTTTTTAAAATTACATACCACTCTTTTTATTCGTACGTTATTGAACATTTTTTTGATTGAGAAATCATATAACATCAAGAAAAATAAAAGAAAATTTATGGTTATAAAAAAATATGTTATTATATAATCATGTATTACAATAATAATTTAAGCTTTTGGTCATGTAAAACGATCTCTAACAACAAATACAAAGCGTTCTTTTTTGAAATTTTTCCCATTATCGATATCTCATGAAATAAATACTCCTGATATCTCTCAGTGCATCCAAACTCATCTCACAATGATACGCGTGAAAAGGTATCATTATACACTTTGCCAATTCTCAATGTTACGATGACCCTTGGCTACTGGAGAGTGTTCTTTCAGCACGTATTTTATTTCTTTCTTAAATAATTTTATCCACATGACTTTCCCCGCTTGGAACGTACAAAAGAATGGTTTTGGTTAATTTAATATAAAACAGATTTGAAATGAAAAAAAATTACGACTCTGGACTTTTACATTCAACATAAAAATTATAAATTATCATTTTAAATCAATATATTGAATTATATTTAAACAATATTTTCTTCTTATAACACATTAAAGAAGATGATTTTTCAATACCTGAACCAATGGTTTATCAGCATCAGGCATAGGGTATTTATCAAGATCATTAACAAAAACCCATTCTAAATTTTGCCCCTCTCGTCCTTGCGCAACTCCCTCATAATGATAACAAAGATACAACGGCATCAAGAGGTGAAATGTTGCATAGCTATGGCTTGCAAACGTTAAAGGTAATAAATTATTTGCCTGAACATACACACCAAGCTCTTCTTCTAGTTCACGAATCAATGAAATTTCTGGAGTTTCACCTTGCTCAACCTTTCCACCAGGAAACTCCCATAAACCAGCCAGCGATTTTCCTTCAGGACGCTTGGTAAGCAAAACACGATTATTTTGATCTAACAGTGCACATGCAACAACAAGAAGAAGGGAACTTTTTATACACATATCACTCTCCAATGAGAATATAAAGATAACTGTCTCTTTCTAGTATATTCCCTTACCTCAAAAAGAACTCACATATCTCATTCTCTTAAAAAATAATCGGCAGTTAAATATAGAGAGTACATCCATTCATTAACTTCTGTAATCACTATTGATCATAACGTACTCTTTTGTTAAATCGCAAGACCAAACCGTCGCCGTGCTCTTACCCAAACCGATATCAACACGAATTGTGATGTGCTTACCTTGCATATAAGTACCTATTGTCTCTTCACAATACTCAGGATCTCGTACGCCATTCACGGCCACACGATGCTCACCAAACCAAATCGTCAATAGATCACGATCGACTTCAACACCGGCCTTCCCAACTGCCATAACGACCCGCCCCCAATTCGCATCTTCACCAGCAATAGCCGTTTTTACGAGCGGTGAATTTGCAATTGATAAAGCAATAGTTTTAGCTGCATTGTCTGTTGTAGCCCCCATCACATTAACCTCAATTAAATGACGAGCACCTTCGCCATCACAAACAACTTGTAGTGCAAGTTCATGCAAAAGTGCACTCAATTGTTTCACAAAAACTCCATAACGCTGATCAGATTTACTTGTAAGACATGGGAAATGTCCTTTTCCTGTCGCAAACAACATAAGCGTATCTGAAGTTGAAGTATCGCTATCAACAGTAATTGAATTGAAAGAACCCTCAACTGCCTCTGATAACATGGATTGGAGTACATCCGAAGAAATAGTAGCGTCACTAACCACAAACGACAGCATTGTCGCCATATCGGGTGCAATCATACCAGCACCTTTTGCAATTCCATGAATGGTAACACTCTCTCCCCCACAGTCAAAAGTGCGCGTCGCAAGTTTTGGAAATGTGTCCGTTGTCATTATCGCTTTTGCAGCTTCCAACCAATTTCCCTCTTCTGCTGTCTCTGCCATACTTGGTAAAAGATTGACAATACCCGATGCATCCATTGGCTCACCAATAACCCCCGTAGAAGCTATAAAAATTTCATCTCCTCTAACCTTTAAAGCGTTTGCTGCTGCACAGATGATTTCATTGGTTGTGTGCTTTCCTTTGCTTCCTGTAAAAGCATTTGCATTTCCAGAGTTCACAACAACACCCCTCGCAACCCCATGAGGAAGCGATGCACGACAATGCTCTACAGGAGCAGATGGACATTTTGAACGGGTAAAAACACCGGCCACACTCACTGGCTTATCGAATATGATGAAAAGAAGATCTGTACGATCTTTATATTTAATCCCAGCTTCAGCTGTTGCTATCCGTACCCCAGATAAGGGAGAAAGCTCCTGGATCTTTTGAGGCGACAAAGGAGAAATTTTCAAAACCACAATATGCTCTCTGTAAAAATAAATGAAATGATTGCAGATCAATAACCCCTCATAGAAAACTGCTAGGCTTTTTGAACAAAACTAACCTAGCAAATTATCTATTAAAGAGGCTATCCACTTATTTTTCCTAGCTATTCTGTATCTTCTTCATCTGATGTCTCATCGGGAAGTAGCGTCCCATTTTGATGAAGCGATTCCATGATTTTTGTAACATTAGGATCAGGGTATTTCACATCCATCTTGCTACGCAAATCAACAATCAGTTCTTGATAGCGCTTTTTTATCAGCTGTGTCCGCAACATCTCTTTAACATCATCAAATGCAGGAGGTTGTTTCAAACGACGATCTTCTAATTTAATAATATGCCAACCAAAAGGACTTTCAACGGGTTGTTTAGTGTATTCGCCAATTTTCAAACCAAATGCAGCATCTTCAAAAGGCTTGACCATTTGACCATGGCTAAAATAACCAAGATCACCCCCAACGGCAGCAGAACCATCTGTTGAACTTTTCTTTGCAATCTCTTCAAAATTTTCGCCTTTATTTAAATGCTTAATGATAGCTTCTGCTTCTTTTCTCGTTTTGACCAAAATATGGCGCGCTTTAACCTCATCTTCTTTAGGTAAAGCAGCGACTTCTTCCTTATAAAGAGCTTCCAAATCAGTATCCGAGATTTTGTCAACAATCGCCTGTTTAAAATAAAGCTGTTGAAGAACATTGTCACGCATGACTGCCATACGTTTATCGTAAGCTTCTGTCTTATCAAGACCTTTGCTTCTTGCTGCTTTTGCAAGTGCCTGCATATCTAAATAAGCTTTTAGAACCATCATACGGCGTTGTTCATCAGGAAAACGTGCTAAATTAGGATTTATTTCAAGCGCTAAATCATCCAATTGGCCTGCTGTAATATTTTTCCCATCAATAACCGCCATAACATGAGAAGGAGAAACGGCTTTTTCAGAAGCTTTCTCCAAAGTCTTTAAATCATTCGACGATGAATTCAAACCTTCTTGGGCTCTCACCCCTAAACTTGTACTTGCCAATAAAGTTGATGCTAAAAAAAGCGTGATAAAGTTAAATTTCATAAATATACTCCTTAAAAATGAAGGCAGGTTCAAGATTCCAATTTTCTTTACCATAACACTTTAACCTTTAAACATAGAGAAATAAATTAGTAATTTTATTTTAAAAAAGTATAAAATTGTCCTTTTATCTGAGTTGCTCCAATCCTATCTAATGCAGATGAAAACATGATAATAGAGAAAAATGACATATTGTATCTTAAATTACTTTGTATTGTATCAGTTAAATAGCGTACCTAAAGTTGACATAGAGCGCTTAGCCTCTTATCTCTACTTTACAATTAAAGTGAAAAATTGCACACCAACAAGTATAATGGTACCATCTGCATTCCATGATGTCTCTAATCATATCAGATAACTTGAAGAAAATGTAGAGTATGGGGAAAGCGTATGAATTACCCAACAAGAGTGACAACAATTAAAAGAAAGGGCCAGAGATGGTCAGTTTAGGTGTTTTTGCCCGTAAGTTTTTTGGTTCAGCTCATGAGCGACGTCTCAAAGCACTCCGCCAAAAAGTTGCACAAATTAATGCTTTGGAAGAACAATTTGTAAAATTAAGTGATGAGCAGCTTTGCCAAAAAACAGATGCCTTTCGTAAACGTCTTAGTGAAGGTGAAAGTGTTGATTTGCTCTTACCAGAAGCTTTCGCAACTGTTCGTGAAGCCGCAAAACGTGTTTATGACATGCGTCCTTTTGACGTGCAACTTATTGGTGGAATGGTCCTTCACGACTGTGGCATAGCTGAAATGCGTACTGGTGAAGGTAAAACATTAATGGCAACTTTACCAATTTATCTCAATGCATTGGAAGGTAAAGGCGTTCATGTTGTGACAGTAAATGATTATCTCGCCAGTCGTGATGCTGAAACAATGGGGAAAATTTTTAGTTTTCTAGGGCTTACAACAGGCGTGATTCTTCATGATCTTGATAGTGATGCCCGCCGAGAGGCCTATGCATGCGACATCACCTATGCCACAAATAATGAACTAGGTTTTGATTATTTGCGTGATAATATGGCCTTCGATCGTAGTCAAATGGTCCAACGTGGACATCATTACGCAATTGTTGATGAAGTTGATTCGATTCTTATTGATGAAGCCCGTACACCCCTTATTATTTCTGGTCCTCTAGAAGATCGTACTGACTTCTATAACCTTATTGATACATTTATTCCTGCCTTAACTCCAGAAGACTATGAAATAGACGAAAAACAAAAAACAACGACTTTTACCGAAGTTGGTACTGAAAAAATTGAAAAAATGCTCGAACAAGCTGGACATCTTAAAGGTGAAAGCCTTTATGACATAGAAAATGTCGCTATCGTTCATCATGTCAATAATGCTCTAAAAGCTCATAAACTGTTTGCTCGCGATAAAGATTACATTGTTCGCAATGATGAAATCGTTATTATTGACGAATTTACAGGGCGAATGATGCCTGGGCGGCGTTATTCTGAAGGACTTCATCAAGCGTTAGAAGCTAAGGAGCATGTTGCTATTCAACCAGAAAACCAGACACTTGCTTCCATCACTTTCCAAAATTACTTCCGTATGTATAGGAAATTATCTGGAATGACTGGAACTGCAACAACAGAAGCCGAAGAATTCAGAAATATTTATGGTCTTGACGTTGTTGAAGTCCCTACAAATTTGCCAATACAACGTATTGATGAAGATGATGAAATTTATCGAACAGCAGAAGAGAAATATCGGGCAATTGTGCGTGATATCCGTCAAGCACACGAAAAAGAACAGCCTATTCTTGTTGGAACAACCTCTATTGAAAAGTCAGAACAATTGGCAGAGCGTTTGCGAAAAGAAGGCATTACCGATTTTAGAGTCTTAAATGCTCGCTATCACGAACAAGAAGCATACATCATTGCGCAAGCAGGAGTTCCTAGAGCTCTCACCATCGCGACCAACATGGCAGGACGCGGTACGGATATACAACTTGGTGGTAATGTTGAAATGCGCATCCGACAAGAGTTACAGGATATCCCCGAAGGTCCAGAGCGGACAGCTAAAATTGAAGAAATAAAAAAAGATGTTCAGAAGCTTAAAGACAAAGCTTTAGCGGCTGGTGGTCTTTACGTCATTGCGACGGAACGTCATGAAAGCCGTCGTATTGATAACCAGCTTCGTGGACGTTCTGGTCGCCAAGGCGATCCAGGTCGCTCAAAATTCTTTCTTTCTCTTCAAGATGATCTTATGCGTATCTTTGGCTCCAATCGTATGGATGGTATGCTGCAAAAACTTGGATTGAAAGAAAATGAAGCTATTATCCATCCATGGATTAATAAAGCCCTTGAAAAAGCACAAAAAAAGGTCGAAGCACGAAACTTTGAAATTCGTAAAAATCTGCTAAAATATGATGATGTCATGAATGATCAACGCAAGGTTATTTTTGAACAGCGTATGGAGATCATGGACGCAGATGATTTATCAGAAATGATCCTTGAAATGCGCAATGAAGTTGTAGAGGATCTCGTAGAGGCTTATATTCCATCAGGGACATATTCTGAAAAATGGGATGTAAAAACTCTCGAAGAAGAACTTCAACAACTCTTTAATCTTGAGCTTCCAGTGGAAGAGTGGGCAAAAGAAGATGGAATTGCCGAGGAGCAAATTTTGGAGCGTGTATCAGATGCTGTTACAAAACTTGAAAATGAACGTACTGAACGCTATTCTCCAGAAGTTATGGCTTATTTTCACAAGGCAGTATTGCTCGAAACTATTGACACGTTATGGCGTGAACATCTGGTGAGTTTAGACCATTTGCGTTCTGTTGTTGGTTTTCGTGGTTATGCGCAGCGGGATCCGCTCAATGAATATAAGACAGAATCTTTTGAACTCTTTCAAAGTATGTTGAGGAATTTGCGCCGAATTGTCACTTCTAAGCTTATGCGCTTTGAAATCATTCAACAACCTACAGAACCGACCATGCCTGAGCAAACTGATGCTGCTTCTTCTGTCTTTAATGATAAAAGTCAAGAAAATGCTCCCACCTTATGGGCACGATCACAAGAAAATAGATTTGTTAATCCACAAGATCGTGACCCTAATGATATAACCACATGGGGAAAAGTTGGACGTAATGAGCGTTGTCCTTGCGGTTCAGAGAAAAAATACAAACACTGTCATGGAGCCTTTGTTTGAAAAGCAAACTATGAAAATGAATAAAAAGCGAAATTATGAGCAAGAATTGCGCACAGCTGGTTTAAGAGTAACACGTCAACGACGAGTTATTCTTGATATTTTGACTGACACAAATGACCATCCCAATGCATTTGAAATTTTTCAGCGTGCAAACAAAATAGATTCGAGTATTTCACTCTCAACTGTTTATCGAACCATGAAAACATTAGAAGGAAATGGAACAATTCATCGCCATAGCTTTAGTGGTGGTCCATCTCGTTTTGAGCAAGCAGATGGGCAACATCATGATCATCTCATTGATATAGAAACAGGACAAGTTATCGAGTTTCATTCTGATGTTATTGAAAAGCTGCAAGAGGAAATTGCAAAGTCCCTTGGCTATGATATTATTCATCACCGCCTTGAACTTTACGGAAAAAAAAACTCTTAAAAAAGTGATTATATATCATTAGATAAAATACCTCAGGGAAATCAAGTTTTATAAAAATTTACCTTTAAGATATAATAGTTTCCATTGGCAAAAAAATTTTTTTGCTCTATTACCCCTTTTTGTATGATGCTATACGGTAATTCATTGTCAGTATTATAACAAAAAATCATTGCAACAAAATATTATAAAAATTGTATTATGAAAAATTAGGCCAATATTATCATGGTTTCTTTGCCACAAGATCGTATGAGACAGCTTGAAAAGCGCTTTGAAATAATTGAACGCCAAATGACGACTAATCCAAATGCTGAAACATATGTCAAATTAGCTTCTGAATATGCAGAACTACAACCCGTTATTGCCTCTATACGCGCATTAAATGCTCTTTACAAAGAGATTACAGAATTAGAAACAATTATCAATGATAAACAAACAGACGTAGAGATGCGTAATCTTGCCCAAGAAGAGCTACCATTGTTATATAAAAAAGTAGAGCAATTTGAAAAAGAACTCCAAATTCTGCTTTTGCCTAAAGATGTTGCTGATGAAAAAAACGCTATTGTTGAAATTCGAGCAGGAACGGGTGGATCAGAAGCAGCACTTTTTTCCGGTGATCTTTTCCGTATGTATGAACGTTATGCCCATGCTCACCATTGGAAAGTAGAAGTTATTTCACTCAGTGAGGGAGAAGTTGGCGGATATAAAGAGATTATTGCTACTATCTCAGGAAAAGGTGTCTTTTCTAAATTGAAATATGAATCAGGGGTTCATCGTGTGCAACGCATCCCCGAAACAGAAACCGGTGGACGTATCCATACATCTGCTGCTACCGTTGCAGTCCTTCCGGAGGCTGAAGAAATTGATATTGATATTCGCCCTGAAGATATTCGTATTGACACAATGCGTGCATCTGGAGCAGGAGGACAGCATGTTAATACAACGGATTCAGCTGTTCGTATCACGCATATTCCAACAGGAATTATGGTCGTACAAGCAGAAAAATCACAACATCAAAACCGAGCACGAGCCCTTCAAATTTTACGGGCACGCTTATTCGATATCGAACGACAAAAAGCGGAAAGTGAACGTTCAGCTTCTCGTAAAAGCCAAGTTGGTTCTGGTGATCGTTCAGAACGTATTCGTACCTATAATTTTCCACAAGGACGTGTCACAGATCACCGTATTAATCTAACCTTGTATAAGCTTGATCGCATTCTAGAGGGAGACCTTGATGAGCTTCTTCATGCACTCATCTCAGATCATCAAACAACACTGCTGATGGAAATGGATAATAATTGAGCAAATATTCTTTCAAGAATGTCATCCAACAAATGCAAGAAAAATTGCGCACGAAAGGAATTGCTGAAGCCGATCTCGATGCGAAAATACTCGTTGAATGGATAACAGGAATAAATGCTGCTGAAAGAATTTCTAAACCAGATATGCATCTGTCTTCTGAGCATATTATACAAATAGAACAGGCTTTACAACGGCGTATTGCAGGCGAACCCGTCTATCGTATTATAGGAGCACGAGAATTTTATGGTATATCTTTTACATTGTCTCAAGAGACGTTAGAACCTCGTCCTGATACAGAAACGCTGATAGATCTTGTTCTCCCTTTTCTCCAAAAACAGGTCGAAAATTCGGGAAGAACAACATTCCTTGATATGGGAACAGGAAGTGGCGCCATTGCCATTACACTCCTTAAACAAATTCCCCAATCCTATGCGGTGGCAGTCGATATTTCTGAAGATGCCCTTAAAACAGCGAAAAAAAATGCAAAGAATGCTGAAGTAGCACACCGCTTCACACCTCTTCTTAGCGACTGGTTTGATGCTGTCGCAGATCGCTTTGATTTCATTGTTTCCAATCCACCTTATATTCCCGCACAAGATATCAAAAAACTTGCAAAAGAAGTGCGCTTATATGACCCATTGCGCGCTCTGATGGGAGGGGAAGATGGACTTTATTTTTATCGAAAACTCGCCCATGAAGCAGCCAACTACTTAAAAGAAAACGGCTATATCGCTGTTGAAATTGGTTACTCTCAAGAAAATGAAGTCTGCAATTTATTTAAAAAAAATGGTTTTCAATGTTTAGAAGTGCGTAAAGATCTAAGTGGAATACCCCGCGCACTTCTATTTGCATGCAAACATTAAAATTCCCAATCATCATCCGTGGTAGCAACCGCCTTGCCAATGACATAAGAAGAACCTGCCCCTGAAAAAAAGTCATGATTTTCGTCAGAGTTTGGTGATAAAGCTGCCAAAATAGCGGGATTAACACGACAAACCTCAGGGGGAAAAAGAGCTTCAAAACCTAAATTCATTAAAGCCTTGTTAGCATTATAATGAAGAAAAATTTTAACATCTTCTGTCAATCCAAGTGCATCATAAAGATCTTCAGTATATTTGCACTCGATATTATAAAGGTCAAAGAGCAGGTTAAAAGCAAAATCTTTAATTTCTTTCTTTTTGGCTTCATCAAGCTTTGCAAAGCCCAATTGGAATTTATAACCTATATAATAACCATGGACTGCTTCATCACGAATGATTAATCGAATGAGATCTGCTGTATTGGTCAACTTAGCGCGACTGGCCCAATACATGGGCAAATAAAAACCAGAATAAAATAAAAAGCTTTCCAGCAAAGTCGAAGCAATTTTTTTCTTAAGTGGATCATTTGCTTCATAACGCTCAAGTACTAATCTAGCCTTTTTCTGCAAATGAATATTTTCTTCTGACCATCTAAACGCATCATCAACTTCTACCGTCGAACAAAGGGTTGAAAAAATAGAGGAATAAGAACGTGCATGAACCGCTTCCATGAAAGCAATATTCGTCAACACTGCCTCCTCATGCTCTGTTATTGCATCAGCCAGAAGCGAAATGGCTCCAACAGTATTTTGAATTGTATCTAAAAGCGTTAGTCCTGTAAAAACACGAATTGTTAATTTACGTTCTTCATCTGTTAAGCTTGACCATGAGGGAATATCATTGGAAAGTGGAACCTTCTCAGGTAACCAAAAGTTCCCAGTTAAGCGGTTCCATACTTCAAGATCTTTCTCATCATGTAATCTATTCCAATTAACAGCGCACACAACAGGATTTTTGGTTGTAATCTTTGTCATATGATGATCTCCTATAAACTGCACGAAACACAGCCATCAACTTCTGTTCCACTTAATGCTACTTGCCGTAATCGTACATAGTAAATACTCTTTATACCCTTTTTCCAGGCATAAATTTGTGCGCGGTTAATATCACGTGTGGTAGCGGTATCAGGAAAAAATAATGTTAATGAAAGACCTTGATCAACATGCTGTGTTGCAGCAGCATAGGTATCTATAATTTTTTCAGGACCAATCTCATAAGCATCTTGGTAAAAATTCAAATTCGTATTATCCATATAAGGAGCGGGATAATAAACGCGCCCAATTTTTCCCTCTTTGCGAATTTCAATTTTTGAAGCAATTGGATGAATAGAAGAAGTGGCATGATTAATATAGGAAATAGATCCCGTAGGTGGAACTGCCTGCAAATTACGGTTATAAAGCCCATACTCAATGACTAATTTTTTAAGTTCCTGCCAATCCTTTTGATCTGGGATAACAATATTGTTCCGTGCAAAAAGCTCTTGCACAAGCGCAAATTGCGGTTTCCATTCTTTTTCAATATATTTTTCGAAAAAACGTCCATCTGCATAAGCTGATTTTTCAAACCCTGAAAACATTTCTTGACGTTCACGTGCAATCAAATTGGAAGCTCGTATGGCGTGATATGTCACAATATAAAAATAGATATTGGTAAAATCTATCGCTTCTGGAGACCCATAATAGATCTGTTCACGCGCTAGAAACCCATGCAAATTCATTTGTCCCAAACCAATCGCATGACTTTCAGCATTGCCTTTCGCAATGGAAGGCACACAAGCAATATTACTCATATCCGAAACCGCAGTAAGAGCACGAACAGCAGATTCCACGGTCTGTCCGAAATCAGGACTTTCCATTGCTTTGGCAATATTCATGGATCCAAGATTACAGGATATATCACTTCCAATCGTGCGATAAGTTAAATCTGTCTCCAGTTCACTTGCCTCACTCACCTGCAAAATTTCTGAACATAAATTGCTCATACTTATGCGCCCAGCTATTGGATTCGATCGATTAGCAGTATCCTCAAATAAAATATAGGGATAACCCGACTCAAATTGAATTTCTGCTAATGTCTGGAAAAAAACGCGTGCACTTATTTTCTTTTTACGAATCTTTGCATTATCAACAAAAGAACGATAATGCTCCGTTAAAGAAATATCGCTAAAGGGCTTACCTGTCACACGCTCGATATCATAAGATGAGAAGAGATACATGTCCTCATTATTCCGTGCAAGCTCAAAAGTAATATCAGGAATAACGACACCAAGCGAAAGCGTTTTGATTCTAACTTTTTCATCAGCATTTTCACGCTTTGTATCCAAAAACTTCATAATATCTAAATGGTGAGCATGCAAATAAACAGCTCCAGCCCCCTGTCGTGCCCCAAGCTGATTGGCGTAAGAAAAAGAATCTTCCAAGAGTTTCATCACCGGTAAGACTCCTGAGGACTGATTTTCTATTTGCTTAATTGGTGCCCCAGCTTCCCGCAAATTCGTTAAACAAAGCGCCACACCTCCACCACGTTTTGAAAGCTGCAAAGCCGAATTAACCGAACGACCTATCGATTCCATATTATCTTCAACACGTAGCAAAAAACACGAAACCAATTCACCACGTTGTTTTTTCCCAGCATTTAAAAATGTCGGTGTTGCCGGCTGAAACCGTCCTGTAATAATTTCATCCACAAAACTTTCAGCAAGAGCTTTATTCCCTTGTGCCAAATATAAAGCTACAAGACAGACACGATCTTCATAACGTTCAAGATAACGTTTCCCATCAAAAGTCTTTAATGTATAGCTGGTATAGTACTTAAATGCGCCTAAAAAGGTAGGGAAACGAAACTTAAATGCATAAGCACGTTTAAAAAGCTTTTTAATAAAAGAAAAATCATAAAGCTCAAATAAAACTTTTTCGTAATAACCTTCTTCAATTAAGTAGTCTATTTTTTCCTTCAAGTTATGAAAAAAAACTGTATTTTGATTAACATGCTGAAGAAAATATTGCCGTGCGGCAAGCCGATCCATATCAAATTGAATATGACCATTTTCATCATAAAGATTAAGCATTGCATTCAGCGCATGATAATCAGTAATCTGATCCGATTTCTGCGATTGTCCTATACCAATTGTTTCCAAAATCTTTCCAATCCCTTTTTTACATAAAGAACGTCTTCATCAGTTCCACGCAGCTCAAAACGATAAAGGCAAGGTACACAACATTTTTCAGCAATGATTTTACTTGCTAAATTATAATAACAACCAAAATTACGATTCCCACCACCAATGACACCACGAATTAATTTTCGGTTCTCGGCTTCATTAAGAAAATGGATAACGGCTTTCGGCACTGCCCCTCTTCCTTCACCATCTGCATATGTAGGAACAACCAGTACATAAGGTTCACCAACCAATGCAGAAGGCTTTCTTTTATCAATTTTGAAGAGTCGTTGACCAAGTTGCGAGACAAAATGTTCTGTATTACCCGTTGCACTCGAATAATAAACAATAAGCCCCATTAAGCACAAAGACCACTAATCATATCTGGTCTAAAACCAGACCAATGATTTTCACCACAAACAACGACAGGAACCTGACGATACCCCAGAGATTGAACAAAACTGTATGCTTGTTCATCACAAGAAATATCAACAACGCGATAATGAATGCCTTTTGCATCAAAAGCACGGCGTGTAGCATCACATTGGACACAAGATGGTTTGCTATAAATAGTGATCGACATTTTCTTCAACTTTCACAATTCCAAATAATCAACCCTAAAGGGTCAATCTAATAATTTTATAAGTACTCAAGAATAACAAAAAAACAGAAATTGTACGCAAAACATGTGGTTATTTTCAAATAGTACACAGCTTCCTGAACATAACAGAATTCCTCATCAAATAACTTCAAAGACTATGATGAGAATAAGCGATCATTCTATAACTTAAATGGCAAAGCCCCCCAGTTATAAAACAATCTTTTTCTTGCATTACAATTCCCTCCTGCTGTCTAAAAAACTAACGTTCTAAACTACCGTTTTTCAAGAGCTCTGTTTTACTCTTTTACGGCAAAAATCAATTACAAAAACGAAAGGAATCCTTCCAAAAGAGATCCTTCAGCAAAAATACTGCTATGCCCTTGGTCAATAAACTCTTTACAATAATGGAAATAACTTAGATACCAAACGAAACACACTAACACCCTCTCTTGTGCTTATTTAGAATCACCAATCATTTTGATACTATATATAGTATATACTCTCTCTCTTTCGTCAAGGTGAATTCAATTATTATTTTTAATTTTCCACGATCTTCACACTAAAATTTTCAGTCCTCAAAACTATGTAATAATATAACATTTTATTGACAAACGTTATATTATTACATAGTTTCCAAAATAATAAGCAACGATGGTAAAAAATATGGATCTGCACTTCAATAAGACAACATTAGGCTATGGAAATAGAATAGCAATAAAGAACTTTTCAGCGAAGTTAAAAGCTGGTTCATTGGTCGCAATAACAGGTGATAATGGCGCTGGAAAATCAACACTGCTAAAAGCCATCGCCGGATTGATTAAACCTCTTAAGGGAAAAATTACAAAACCAAAAAAAAGCCGCATTGCTTATCTTTCTCAGCAATGTGATGTAGATCAAACATTTCCAATTGATGTGAAAACGCTTGTAAAAACAGGACTGTGGTCTTTTTGTGGATTATGGAAAAGCCAGCGCCCTTATGATTCTAAGATTCAAAATGCGCTTGAAATGGTTGGGCTTACAGAACTCGCACCCCGTTCGCTTGAAACATTATCAGGCGGGCAATTACAACGCGCTCTTTTTGCACGTATCATTGTGCAAGATGCCAATATTATTTTGCTTGATGAACCTTTCAATGGTGTAGATCATAAGACCCAAAAAGATCTTCTTGCACTGATTACATACTGGCAACAGCAAGGACGCACAGTTCTCACAGCACTCCATAACCCTCTCATCGTGCAAGAATTTTTCCCCCAAATGATTCAAATTAATCAACAAAACACCTTTTATGGAGAAACAACACAGTTTTTAAACAACACTATTCATCACGTTATGCCACCTCTCACATCCAATTCTTTTCCTATTAGCGCACAAAAACAAAATCTTCCCATCAATGATCCTCTCTTTCTTAGGTTATAAGACGTGTATGCATTTTTTTTTGCCCCCTTTGTTGATTTCCAATTTATGCAAAACGCCCTTATCGGTTCTATTTTCCTGTCTATTAGCGCTTGTCCTGTTGGTGTATTTTTGATGCTCCGTGGAATGAGCTTGACAGGAGATGCTATCTCTCATGCCATTCTTCCTGGTGTTGCAACTGCTTTTCTGATTTGTGGCTTTTCCCTCATATCTATGACACTTGGTGGCATCTTCGCTGGTATTATTGTTGCTTTAGCAACCATTTTAATTTCACGAAATAGCTTTCAGAAAGAAGATGCATCCATGACCGTCTTTTATCTTATTGCACTCGCGGCAGGTGTCATTATTATCTCTCTAAAAGACTCAACAATTGAGCTGCTTCATCTCTTATTCGGATCGGTTCTTGCACTTGATGCACAAGCCCTTTGGTTAATCACTATTATAATGCTGATTACACTATGCAGCCTTTGTATTTTTTGGCGTGCACTTGTTTTAGAAAGCTTTGACCCCCTCTTTTTTAAATCACTCTCTCCGTTGAGTAAATATATTCATATTTCATTGCTTGGACTTGTGGTGTTGAATCTGGTTGGAGGCTTTCAATCACTAGGAACATTACTTTCCGTTGGCATTATGATGATTCCAGCTATTACAGCCCGTTTTTGGTTTTCACGGCTAGGCCCTATTTGCGCGCTTTCCACTCTTTTTGGAATCATTTCTAGCGTATGTGGTCTCCTGCTTTCTTTTCATCTTTCTCTTCCCTCCGGCCCTGCTATCATCATTGCCGCAGGATTTATTTATCTTTTTTCCTGCTTGATAAGTCCACGTGGCTTTATTGTAACATGGTTTCCCCACCTCTTTTATACCTCCTCACTTTAAGGAAAAAATGTGCCTAAGTTTACTCAAAAATTTGTTCTTCTTGGAGCTTTATTGCTTTCCCTTTCTCCATTTTCTGCTTCTGCAAACAATAAAATCAAAGTTGTTGCGAGCTTTTCTATTCTCGCAGATCTCGTAAAAAATGTAGGAGACAACCATATCTCTATGACCACTTTTGTAGGTCCCAATGCGAATACCCACACTTATGAACCTACCCCCCATGATGCTCAAGCTCTTAGAAATGCTCAAATTATTTTCATCAACGGACTTCATTTAGAAGGATTCATTGATCGCCTCATTACAGCAAGCGGTACAAAAGCACTTCTTGTCAAAGTTAGCGCTAACATTCCCTCCCTCGAAATGAAAAATCAAGAACATAATGCCCATCACCACCACAGCGTTATTGATCCACACGCTTGGCAAACAATTCCCAATGTCAAAATCTATGTGAAGAATATCGCTGCTGCTTTTTGTAAAATCGATCCACAATCCTGCACCAGCTACAAAAAAAATGCCGAAACCTACATCCAAAAACTTAAAATAGCACAAGATACCCTGAAAACAAAAATTGCTACCATCCCTAAAGATAAACGTATCATTATCACATCTCATGATGCCTTTGGCTATTTTGCCAAAGAATATGGTTTTACTATCCTTGCTCCCCAAAGTGCTTCAACAGAAGCTGAAGCAACCGCAGCCGATGTTGCTAAACTTATCAAACAAATTAAGGCGAATAAAGCAGCTGCACTATTCGTTGAAAATATCTCTAATCCCCGGCTCATAAAACAGATTGCAAAAGAAACAGGTTTAAAAATTGGTGGGACACTTTATTCTGATGCATTGTCAAATAAAAATGGCCCTGCAGCAACTTATCTCGATATGATGGAACATAATGTGAATACCATCATTGATGCCATCACAAAACATTAAGATCTTCTACAAAAGAGATAAAAAAGCGTTCATAAAATCGTAAGTCTATGATTATATTACTAATGATACCCAACATCTATAATTGATAATATTGATATAAAAAAAGTTACTTTTACAGAGAAATTTATACTCAATAGATGCTAAGATAGATAAAGTAAGTGGATTTATTGCCTCATGGTGCCCAGATCGTCAGCGGCATCATTCTATTTTCCAACGCTTCTTTTACAATAACTCTCGACACTTGAAACGATTCATAAGAAGCATTTGGGTCTCTTTCTTAAAGTATTTTTATCTACCCAACTCCATTTATAACACGCAAGTAGAATGAGTGTATGAATAAAAACCACTTGAAGAAAAAATGCCTCTTATGAAGAGTCTCAACACAATAATTGTTGCAATGTTGGAGACTAGCAGAGAGTGTGATGATGGCCCCAGCTTGCATTTTTATAAGTATAAAGATGGCGATACACAATGGATTTTATGTTATACTACTCATAAACGACTGCGTGAAAAAACAGTTGGAATAACCTTGCAAAATATTTTTTAAAACAAGTGCGTGAATTGGCAACCTAATAGCCTTCTGTTTAGGTATTCTGTTTTGTATGAGAGATGTAATTCTATTCAAAGAACGTAATAAAAAAATGTGTTCGGCAATGCGCAGTCTCCATTATGTAAGAGACATTGGCCCAGATGTTTTTGAAAGTCGCAATATTAAATTAAAAGATGATGCTAAAGATAGAAACTATTTTTTATCTTTCTGCTTTCATATTCCCCCTAAACTAAGCTGTCTCCTCATTTTAGAAATTACATAAGAAGATAAGCTTATTCCACTCTGATATACAAAAACTGAATACAACACTGAGCCGTCTTCATATTTGTCTCAAACATACTGCTGTATAAAGTTTAGGTTGATTTATAAGCAACAAAAAAGCACGCACTTTATAAGAAAGCAATACCATAAAATCATTAATAGACTGGCAATATATTGAAAAAATATACCAGCTTTCATAAAATGCTTTGCAAAACAACAAGATAACTGTCTTTGTCCCTGCTGATTCTTATAGGTGTTCGCACCAATCCCTTATGTCATATTCATAAAAATATGTTTAAGAATGGTCTATAGGCAATTTTTTAACTCAAGAATATAGAAAGATCGATGGGATGTTACAGATGTGTTTCATCTTCTTTTATCATTAAAAGTAATGAAAATTGTAAAACAAGCGCGCCTTCTATCTCTCAGTGATTTCTTTTGCAACTGATCGGATACCCTCGCTGAGAATTGCATAGTGATTTACATGAGAAAAAATAAACTTGCAGCATGCGCGTGCAGATTTCTCTCTAATTTATGTAATTGGTAAAAAAACAGATGCCTCTTATAGGATCTCTGAAACCATTTAAGATCATATGGTCAGCAGTAAAATAGAATATGCCTATTCTCGTACAGACTATTTAGAACAGCGTCGTATTTTTTGGATCAAATAGACTTCTTATGTTAGGGATCAAAGCTACGATATGGGGCGCATCCCCTCTCATCTGTGAATTATTGTTTCCCTCTATTTCTCTCATTTACTTTTTATAAGTTACATAAATTATTACATCAAGAAACATATGATAATATATTGTTTTTTTATGAAAAAATTTATAAATTAGAAAAATATAGTTAATCAATGGTTATTTTATATTGATATTTTTTTATAATAAAAATGATTTTATTATGTTTGAGGTTTGAAAATAATATTCTTCTCACAGACCGTGAAAATGCACATTTTCTTCATATAAATGTTTTGACATTCTCAGCGCCATGGGACAATGGGTCATTACCAAAACTTTTAAAATTTTGTTTTTAATCCCATCGGTTACAACCTGATTTTGTAAATACAATCGAGAAAATCGAAACGCAACATAAAAGAAAGTCGTGTCACATCAATTAATGCTTACTTATTATTTGTGCGCTTTCCAGTGTTTTTGTTAAAAGTATGAAAATTCTGATGAGCGACAGTGAAACTTAGTTTTTGCCCATAGTCGTGTGTCAAGCGTTCTTTTATTTCAATCGTAAAGATGATATTATTCCAACGCGTTAAAACATGGCAACCTGTTCCAATAGGCTTGATAAGCTCAATTTTTGTGTGAAAGACAGGTCCTTTATCTGGATGTTCGCCCAATAAGATTATTTCAGGTCTGAATGCTAAAAGATCAGTTTCTTTGCCATAAGAAAATGAATGCCCTAAATGTTGTTCTAAGACATGGCGATCAAGAAAATTCATAGGAGGAGAACCAATAAAATCAGCAACAAATGTTGTTGCTGGAGTGTCGTAAATTTCCATTGGTGTTCCAATTTGCTCGATAGCTCCTTTATTCAAAACGACTATTCTATCAGCTAATGTCATAGCTTCTAGTTGATCATGGGTAACATAGAGGCTGGTCGTTCCTAATGAACGCTGTAGTGTTTTTATTTCAATACACATTTGCGCCCGCAATTTTGCATCAAGATTTGAAAGAGGTTCATCAAAGAGAAAAACACGAGGTTGGCGTACAATCACACGCCCCATTGCAACACGCTGACGTTGTCCTCCTGATAATTGTCGTGGCTTACGATCAAGAAATGATTCTATCTCCAAAAGTTTTGCAGCATGTGCGATGCGTTTTTTAATTTCTTCTTTAGGAGTTTTACGATTTTTAAGACCATATTCTAAGTTTCCACGAACTGTCATATGGGGATAAAGAGCATAATTTTGAAAAACCATAGCAATATCACGATCAGCTGGTTCACGATCATTGATACGTTCGTTATCAATACATAGTTCACCTGAGGTAACTTGTTCAAGTCCTGCTATAATACGCAATAAGGTTGATTTTCCGCACCCTGAAGGACCGACAAGAACAAGAAGTTCTTTATCTGCAACAGTTAAGTTTAAATCATCAATGACCAGAATGCCGTTGTCATACCGTTTTTTTATATTTGATAACTGGATTATGGCCATAATTACTTCTCCGTTTCAATAAGGCCTTTGATAAAAAGCCGTTGCATGAAGATAACAACAAGAACAGGGGGAACCATGGCAACAACCGATACTGCCATGAGTATATTCCATTGAGGATCATGTTGAAGTGATTCGACAATAAGCTGTTTTAAAATAATAAGGATCGTTTGATGATTTTGATCCGTTGTGATGATAAGAGGCCAGAGATATTGTATCCATCCATAAATGAACATAATGATAAATAAAGCAGCGATATTGCTTTTACTAAGAGGAAGAAGAATATCCTTAAAAAATTTAACTGGACCTGCACCATCAACACGTGCCGCCTCTAAGAGTTCATCTGGAATAGTCAAAAAAAACTGGCGAAATAAAAATGTAGCGGTTGCAGATGCAATAAGTGGAATAATCATTCCACTATAGGTGTCGATCATCCCCAATTTCGCAACAACCTCATAGGTTGGAAGAATACGAACTTCGACAGGGAGCATCAATGTAACAAAAATAAGAACAAAAGCAGTTTTTCGGAAAGGAAAACGCATGTAAACAATTGCATAAGCAGACAAAAGTGAAATAATAATTTTCCCAATACTAATCCCAAGAGCCATAATAAGTGAATTCATTAAGAGTGGCCAAAGGTTGGGAAGACCGAGTTGTGCAAGGCCATCACCAAAGATTGTTTTATAATTTTCCAAAGTATATTTCCCAGGTAAAAGAGGAAGTGTTCCTGAGTTGAATGCTGCTGAACTATGGGTTGATGCAATGATAGCAACATAAACTGGAAAGAAAATAATGATAATGCCAACAATGAGAGTAAGATGGGTCAGAAATTTCAAAATAGGGCGATTTTCAACCATAATTTACTTCCTAATATTGTACACGGCGCTCAATCCAGCGAAACTGAATAAAGGTTAAGACAATAACCATCAACATCAATATTGTTGATTGTGCTGCTGATGCACCGATTATTTGATTTCTAAAGCCATCGTCATATACTTTATAGACGAGGATGCTCGTTGCACGCGCAGGACCTCCAGAAGTTGTATTATCAATAATACCAAAGGTATCAAACATAACATAATTGACATTGACAATAAGAAGGAAAAACGTCGTTGGTGAAATTTGCGGGAAGACCACAGTCCAAAATCGTTTAAAGGGACCAGCACCATCAATGGCGGCTGCTTCTATTTGAGAACGCGGAACAGACTGAAGCCCCGTAAGAAAAAAGAGAAAATTGTAAGAAATTTGTTTCCAACTAGCTGCTATGACAATAAGAATCATTGCTTGAGTGCCATTAATACGATAATTCCATAGCACCCCTATTTTCTCGAGAAGAAAAGGGATAATTCCGATAGTGGGATGAAAGATAAACAGCCATAATATACCTGCCAATACTGGAGCAACAGCATAGGGCCAGAGCAAAAGCATTGTATAAGCCTTTTTTGCACGGATGACACGATCAACACAGACAGCTAAGAGAAGTGATATTGTCATTGAAGCGACAGTAACTGAGATGGAAAATACTGCGGTTGTAAGAAGTGATTGCAGATAAGTAGGATCAGAAAGAACGGTTAGATAATTTTCAAAACCAATAAAGGTTGTTGTAAAGCCAAAAGGGTCTTCACGCTCAAAAGATGATTTTATTGCTTGAGCAGCAGGCCAAAAGAAAAATAAAAAAGTCACAAGAAGCTGAGGAAAAAGCAGTCCGTAAGAAAGTAGACTATTTTTAAAATATGCATGTTTTTCTTGCATTCGTAGGGCTCTTTAAATGTAGAGACTTAAAAAAGATAAACAAAAAGAACTCAACTGTTTTTGTTGAGTCTTTAATGTTTAACAATAAAACGAGATTAATGATTAGATTTTTCAAATTCACGCAAGAGTTTATTTCCACGTTCAACGGTCTCATCTAAACCATCTTTCGGTGTTTTTGAACCACTAAGAACAGCTTCCAACTCTTGATCAAGAATGGCACGGATTTGTGGTAAATTACCAAATCTTATCCCTTTCGAGTTAACTGTTGGTGGATTAAGATTAATCTGTTTGATAGCTATATCCGCACCTGGCGTTTTTTCATAGAAATGTTGTTTTTTGCTCAATTCATAAGTCGCTTTTGTGGTTGGAAGATAACCTGTTTTCTGATGCCATTTTGCTTGGTTTTCAGTTTTTGAAAGAAATTTAAGAAAAGCGGCTGCCCCTGCATATTCCTTTGGGGTATGTCCCTTGAACGCCCAAATAGAAGCTCCACCAATAACTGAATTTTGTGGTGTTCCTTCTGCATCCTTATAGTACGGCAGCATACCAACTCCCACATCAAACTGAGCTTCAGAAACAATTCCAGCATGTGATCCTGAAGATTGCATAAAAATTGCACAATTTTGTGCCATAAACATTGGTGTTGAATCCAATGCGCCCGCTGGACCACCATAACGGAAAATACCTTGATCAGACCACTTTTTCAGGTCAGACCACATACGCACTTGTAAAGGTCCATTAAATGTAAGTTCTGAATCAAGTCCTTTAAAACCATTCTCCTTGGTTCCAAAAGGAACATTATGCAACGCTGAAAAATTTTCTATACCAATCCATTGAGCGGCATAAGTCATTGTAAAACCGCAAGTTGCCGCTTTAGTCTCAAGAATTTTTTTGGAAAAGTCTTCTATATCTTGCCACGTTTTAGGAGGCTGTTCCGGATCAAGCCCCGCTTTTTTAAAGATATCTTTGTTATAATAAAGAATGGGAGTTGAAATATTGAATGGCATAGAGATGATACGTCCCTGTTCATCGGAGTAATAACCACTAATAGCAGGGAAATAATCTGTAGGATCAAATTCTTGTTTCGTATCAGCCATAAGTTGATAAAATGGATAGATTGCGCCTTTTGCAGCCATCATAGTTCCAGTACCAACGTCATAAATTTGGGCAAGCACTGGCTGTTTCTTTCCACGAAATGCTGCAATGAGTGAAATCAACCCCTCTTCATATTCGCCGCGAAATGAAGGAACAACTTTATACTCAGATTGACTTGCATTAAAATCGTTAATGAGACTTTCAGTTTGCTTTCCTAATTCACCACTCATCGAATGCCAAAAGCTGATTTTTGTCTGCGCAAAACTTGCTGTTATTCCCGCTGTAGACATTATGATAGCAACCGTGGCCGCTATGGAAAGATAAAAACGACTCATGGCTCACCCTTTCTGAAGTGATGGAATACAAACTACCCCTAAATTTATAGTATTACACATGAATATGCTATGACAGTTTTATTTCAGAAATATATTCTCTCATTTAAACAGGAACCACAAAAAGGTCAAATGAATTTGTTTAAATTTATTCGTTTTCTTTTATAAGCTTTCTGATGTATTAACGAGATACGCATTTGTAGCTATCTGAAAAAAGTGAGATGGCTTAAATAAGCAAAGTCAATTGGTAAAAATATAGATCGTAAATGTCATTCAATGACTATTTTAATATCTGGATTTACTTTTTTTTAAAAGAATTGTTTATTCTTTTGCTATTTGTCTTATAACTTTCGGCTTATAACTTTAACACGGTGTTGCTACTGAATTTAACGAAGAGACAAATAGAATTTTTCTTAAAACTAAGAAAATCATTTTGAAGCGCTTAATAGTCCCCTTTCCTGTAGTGAGATCACGCCCCTCACGCAAAACAAAATGACATTATATTACCAATTTTCATGCTGTAAAAAAATCTTTCAATACATCTACATTCCATGATAGCTCCTATAAAATAAGCCATAAAGTCTCTCCACTAAATTATATAAGACTTTTTGTATGCCATCATATGAGACCCTAATGCTTCAAAAAATCTTGCATTTGAAATACGTTAAATGAATATTTTTATTCTTTTCTCAATAACTTTTTATCCACACACCAACCCTGCTTGTAATGTGCAAACGAATGATTTGAATTGATTCATTGTAAAAAGATTTGAAATAAGAAAATCTTACGTATTAAGGTCTCTTATTCACATAAATAAACCATTAATTATCATTATAAATCAATGTATTATTGTTATATATTAGATAATTTTTCTTCTTTCATTACGCTAGCTTTATGAGGATATATAGTTCCCTTTGTATTGATGTATTTTTACCTTTGTGCACGCAATTGCAATGCGAGATCGGGTTGATCTGTCGTAATATAATGTACAGGCATGTCAAGCCAATGTGATAACCGAGCTTTTCCATTAATTGTCCATACCCCTACAGTAAAACCAGCCTCAAGAGCTGATTCAATAAAGTCCTGTGAAACAATAGAGCCATCTAAACTTAGATCAGAATAACCTAATTGCTTCCATTCAGAAAAATGAAGGTACATATCACCTTCAAAATTATCAACACATGGACCAGATGGTATTCCTGCTTCAATAAAAGGACGAAGGATCAAAGGATCAAAACTAATTGCAGAAACCCGTTCTGATAAATTTCGGCTTTTTATTAGCGCAAGCGCTTTTTGGGATAATATTGTTTCACGCTCCACTTCACCACATGTCTTGATTTCAAGATGCAATGCGATATTCGTTGGTGCTAAAAGATCAAGCACCTCTTCTAATAAGGGAGGTGCTTCTTGGCTTCCTTTTACGCAGAGTTGTTTGCGTGTTTCATTATCAATGTCGTGAATATACCCATTTTTTCCAACCAATTGGTCTAGACGGAAGTCGTGAAAGACAACCACTTCACCGCTTCTCAGCAAATGGACGTCGCACTCAACTTCATCAACACCTAACGCTATAGCATTATTAAATGCCGAAAGAGTATTTTCAGGATAAAGATGAGCTCCACCACGGTGTGCAACAATTTTTTTCTCAGACATGCAAAATTCCACACTTCTCAATTTTAAACGATATTAGCGTACAGATTGCCAGATAAAGGCTTACATCATATGAAAATACACAATCATTTTTAAATGATTTTTTCTACACTTTTCGAATATCAAATCCTCCGTCATATTTTATTCTTAAAAAGACTTATCCTTCATTTTAATTATTCCCATTCAATAGTACTAGGAGGCTTTGAAGTTACATCATATACAACACGATTAATCCCTCTAACTTCGTTAATAATACGTGCTGCCGTCTTACCTAAAAACGCCATATCATAGGGATAAAAATCAGCAGTCATTCCATCTACAGATGTGACGGCACGAAGAGCACAAACAAATTCATAAGTGCGACCATCCCCCATCACGCCAACAGTTTGAACAGGAAGAAGAACAGCAAAAGCTTGCCAAATTTCGTCATAAAGACCGGCTTTACGGATTTCCTCAAGATAAATAGCATCTGCTTCACGTAAAATTTCTAATTTTTCACGGGTCACAGTACCTGGACAGCGAATTGCAAGACCTGGACCTGGAAAAGGATGGCGACCAATAAACTGCTCTGGTAATCCTAACTCTCGCCCTAGCAAGCGAACCTCATCCTTAAAGAGCTCACGCAACGGTTCTACAAGTTGCATATTCATCTGTTCTGGCAGCCCACCCACATTATGATGGCTTTTAATGGTTACCGTTTTACCAATAGCAGATACACTCTCAATAACATCTGGATAAAGTGTTCCTTGTGCTAAGAACTCTGCACCTCCTATTTTTTTAGTTTCTTCTTCAAAAACTTCAATAAAAAGGCGACCAATCGTTTTGCGCTTTTTTTCTGGATCTGTCTCACCCTCTAAAGCATTAAGAAATATATCGGCAGCATTAACGTGAATAAGCTCTATATTATAATGATCACGAAAGAGCGTGAGAACTTCTTCAGCTTCATTCTTGCGCATCAGCCCATGGTCTACCAGAATGCATGTCAGTTGATCTCCTATGGCTTCATGAAGGAGTACCGCTACAACAGATGAATCTACCCCCCCTGAAAGACCACAAATCACACGACTTTTCCCAACTTTTTGTCGTATCGTAGCAATTGCCTGCTCACGATAAGAAGCCATTGACCAACCACCTTTAATAGCAGAGATTTTATGAATAAAGTTTTGCAAAAGTTTTGTACCATCTGGTGTATGGATAACTTCAGGATGAAACTGTACTGCATAAAAACGTCTTTTTTCATCAGCAATAGCCGCATAAGGAGCTCCGTTTGAGGTCCCTATGACACGAAAACCTTCTGGTAAAGCTGCCACACGGTCACCATGGCTCATCCATACTTGATAACGAGAACCTTTTTCCCACACTCCATCAAAAAGAGCACTCTCTTCTTGCACTTCCAAAAAAGCACGCCCAAATTCACGCTCATGTCCAGCTTCAACCTTTCCTCCAAGCTGAACACACATGACTTGTTCCCCATAGCAAATACCCAGAATCGGAATACCCGCCTCAAAAATTTCCATTGGAGCACGCGGAGAGCCCTCATCAATAACGGAATAAGGACTCCCTGATAAAATAATAGCTTTAGGATTTATGCGTCGCACAGCTTCTAAAGCCAATTGAAAAGGAGCAATTTCACAATATACCCCCATTGCTCGTACCCGTCGTGCAATAAGTTGTGTAACTTGTGAACCAAAGTCAATAATAAGAACCGTATCTGGATGTGATATGCTCATAGAAAACCAATCAACAATTGTAAAAGAAAACTTATGAGAGTTATGTTTCAATCTTTCTCTTTTCACAAGCCTGTTTTCTTAAGAAAAAGATTATTCTCGTAAAATTTATGATAAAAAATGCAAAAATATGGATCAATGTTTTTTTTGCAACACAGATAAAAAGAACCCATCTGTTTGTGTTGTGGCCGGCGACAAAGTAAGTCCATAATTTGAAAAAACTGGTTGCACAGGAAAAAAACTAAAATGTTTCTGCCAAAGCGCTGGCATATCTATTGGAGCAAAATGAGAATGTTGTTGAAGGAAACGGGAAATTTGTTCCTCATTTTCATCTGTAAAGAGAGAACAGGTAATATAGACTAGGCGCCCATTTGGCTTAAGATAAGCTATCGCTTCATTCAAAATAGACCTCTGTTCTGTTTGGCGTTGTTTCACCTGTTCTAATGTTAAACGCCATTTCGCATCTGGACGACGACGCCATGTTCCTGTCCCACTACATGGTGCATCTAGTAGAACTCTATCCATCTGACCTGTTAATGGTTTTAATTCTTCTCTTTGCACTCGTGTTTGTACATTACGAACACCAGCGCGTCGAAGACGATCAAAAATAGGAGCCAAACGAGCTTTGTCTGAATCATAAGCATAAATTTGCCCACGATTGTTCATATCGGAAGCTAAAGCTAATGTTTTACCCCCAGCACCTGCGCAATAATCTAATACCTGCATGCTTTCTCGCGCTTCCACAAGATGAGCAACAATTTGAGATCCTAAATCCTGTATTTCAAAATGTCCTTTTTGAAAAGCTGGTTCCACTTGAACATTAGGATGACGGTTAAACTTTTCAATCGGTGCAATTCTCAAAGCTTGCCCAAACCATGGCAAAGATTTAAGTTTGGTTTTTGCTAATTCTTTCAACACCTTTTCTGGTGTTGCCTTTAGGTTATTTACCCGTAGGTCTAAAGAAGGACGCGTTGCTAACGCAGCCGCTTCAGTGATCCAATTATCACCAAATAAAGGACGCAGATGCGCTTGACACCATTGTGGAATATCACCACGAATATAGTCTGGAGCATCCACTAATTGCTGACCTTGCCACGATTTACGCTGTTTAGCTCCTAATAACTGCGGCGCAAACCGATCTTCTGCTAACTCACTGTCAATTTGCTCCAGCGTCATTTTTCCAGAATCTAATAAGGCACCAAAAACGATATCTCGGATATCATCACTCTCCATACGCCATTGTAAAGAATAGCGTCGTCTTAAAACATCATAAACGATTGTACCAATAGCTGCGCGATCACCTGCTCCAGCAAAGCGATGAGAAAGACCCCAATCCTTTAAAGCTTCTCCTACTGGGCGATGCTTCATTTCTATCTCTTTGAGAACATCTATTGCTGCTTGCAAACGCCCACCTAATCGCATTCATTTCTCCCATTAAAATAATAAAATTTTAAATCATCTAAAAAAATAATATTATCTTCTTCTTGCCAATAAAACCTTCTCAAAGCCATTAAAAATTTACATTCAACATTAAAATGATCTGATCATACTTTTTATAAGATCCAATATTAGAGTATCTAGATTTTTCCTTTCATCTTCTGCCCATTCACTTTTTATCCCTCTACCTCTTATACTAAAAGATACGCAGTTATCCATAAAGACCTTATTTCCGCCATGCATTACGAAAAAAATAAACTCTTTAAATAAAATTTATGAGGATTATCTGAATAACAGAAAAAATCAAATATCTCCCATCTTTTATGGCTATCCTTCTGAAAAAATAGAAAAAATCTTCTCATAAAATTAAAAAAGTTTATCTTACGTTCACCAAAAAATTAACTTTTTAGAAAATGCTTGGAACCACTATTTGGCATGACCGTTTTTACTCTACTGGCAACTGCCAGACAATTTAAAAGGAGAAAATAATGACTTATAATAATGAAAAAACAACTTCATCTAAAAGCCGTCATAACACAATGCCCTCAAACAACGGAAAGAAATCCGTCCAAAGTGATCAGACAAACACTCGCCAACGTGCGTCAAAAACAGGACGGAAGACTACAAAAAGTTAATTCTAATTTTATATAACTTATTTCATATAGTCTTAACAGAAAGAGTTAGAGTTTTGACCTCTAATTCTTTCCTTTTTGGGATTATTACACCAAATCACAAACAGAAAAAAGTGCAGTCTCTTTTTCTTGTTCTCGAAAGATTTTATATTTATGCGATATGACATTATGCTCTTATATCTTTAAACTGGCCCACGATAGTTGGGACTCTCCCGTGTAATAGAAACATCATGCGTATGACTTTCATGGAGTCCCGCATTCGTAATACGTACAAATGTTGCTTTTTCACGAAACTCTACGAGATCTTTTGCTCCAACATACCCCATTGAAGCACGAAGTCCACCAGCAAGCTGATGTAGAACTGATGCTATAGGACCTTTATAAGCCACCTGCCCCTCCACACCTTCAGGAACCAACTTAAGTTCATCACGAACATCATCTTGAAAATAGCGATCTGCCGATCCTCGTGCCATAGCACCAACAGATCCCATACCACGATAGGCTTTAAAAGATCGACCTTGATAAAGATAAACTTCACCAGGACTTTCTTCTGTACCTGCTAAAAGAGATCCAATCATCGCTGCACAAGCCCCACCAGCTAAAGCTTTAGCAAAATCACCTGATGCTTTGATTCCACCATCTGCAATAATGGGAATGCCCGCTTTTTCAGCAACTTCTGCGGCATTCATAATGGCTGCAAGTTGAGGAACACCAACACCAGCAACAATACGCGTTGTGCAAATAGAGCCAGGACCAATACCAACTTTTACCGCATCTGCACCACTGTCAATCAATGCCTGCGTTGCTTGAGCGGTTGCTACGTTCCCAGCAATAACAGCTGGAGAGGAAGCCATCTTTTTAATTCGTTCAACAGTTTCTAGCACATGTTGAGAATGTCCATGCGCTGTATCAATGACCAACACATCAACACCCGCGTCTATGAGGCGTTCAGCACGCTCAATCCCTCCATTCCCAACACTACTGGCCGCTGCAGCACGCAAGCGCCCTTGAGAATCTTTAGCAGCATTTGGATTTAATTTTGCTTTTTCAATATCCTTAACTGTTATCAGTCCGACACAACGATTTTGTTCATCCACAACTAATAATTTTTCAATACGATGATGATGTAAAAGATATTTTGCTTCATTAAGTTGGACATTTTCACGCACTGTGATCAAATTTTCATGCGTCATTAATTCATAAATTTTTTGTTTTGGATCCGATGCGAAACGGACATCTCTATTGGTCAAAATGCCAACAAGTCGTCCCGCTGTTTCACCTTTAACACTATTTTCAACAACCGGAATACCTGAAATGCCATGAGAGCGCATCAAAGATTTCGCTTCTTCAAGTGTTGCATCTGGTCCAATTGTGACTGGATTAACAACCATTCCAGATTCAAACTTTTTTACTTGTCTGACTTCTTCTGCCTGCTCTGCAGGAGACATATTACGATGAATAACCCCAAGTCCTCCAGCCTGAGCCATAGCAATTGCCAAACGCGATTCTGTTACCGTATCCATTGCAGCAGAAAGCAATGGCAAATTGAGCTTAATATCCGCTGCAATGCGCGTACTGAGATCCACTTGACTAGGCATAACAAGAGAATGACCGGGCTGTAAAAGTACATCATCAAAAGTCAGTGCCAATGCACCTGTCCCCGTTTCAACAATCTTTGCCATAGCAAAATTCCTTTTATAATAAAACACCGCAAGGAGCTTTAAAATACAACTGCGGTTCTCATACATGGTAGATTGGCAAAAAATTATGCCATGCTACAAACAAAATGAAAAGAAAAATAAATATTTTTTTAAGTGTGGTTTATAAAAATTTACAATTGTGATTCAATAGGTAACCAACTTATTATTTTTGCAAATGCGCGACGCCAAAAATTGCTTTCTGGCTCATGGTCAATGCTATATTTTTTTTCATTTTCAATAAAATCCCAATAAATACGATTATTATTACCAAGACGCAGATGATAGCTCATTTCCCCTGTAGTTTCTTCAGAAAACAACAAATCTAATCTTGCTGTAATGGGAGCACATTCAAAAAGAATGCCCATTTCTGTATTTAATGATGCTGATCTGGGATCAAAATTTAAAGATCCAATAAAAGCTGTTTTACGATCAATTAAAAAAGCTTTGGCATGTAAACTTGCCTTACTCGATCGAAACAACCGTAACCCATGGGTGTTGCCCTCCGCTTTTAATTCATAAAGCTTAACACCACTTTTCAACAACGCCTTACGATACGATACATAACCACCATGCACCAATGCTACATCAGTAGCTGCTAAAGAATTCGTCAGAATTTTGACATCAACACCCTTTGAAACCAAATTACTAAAATTCTGCGTTCCAACCTTACCAGGAACAAAATAAGGTGACGTAATCTGAACCGTTTTTTGGGCATTTCCAATAACCTTTGAAAGCGCCTTCATAAGCCAATTGCTTGCTTTTTTACGCAATGCTTTTTCTGGAGGGTCAGAAAGAACAACAACTTTGTCTGCTAAAAATAACCGCCTTCCTGTTTGAATAAAACAATCAAAATTAATGTGCTCTTTGACATAATCTAAATAAACTTTTGCAACCTTGGAATCCCGAAATTTTTGTAATTTATCCCTCCAATAGCTAAGATCACTTGCGCTTTTAGGAATAACCAAAGTATGAATTGGCAAAACAACAGCACTATTCCAAAAATCATCAAAAATACTTTCCACCTTTTTAACAGAGGGTCCGATTAACATCAAATCTAAATCTCGAAAATGGGATTCTTCACCAGCATCAAAATAAGAATCTGCAAGATTACGTCCTCCTACAAAAGCGATCCTACCATCAACAATAAAAGCTTTATTATGCATTCTACGTGTAACAGTAATCGCCCGTAATATAATCTCTAAACCACGGCGTAATCCACCTTTACGCGATCGTCCTGGATTAAACACTCTCACCTCGATATGAGGATGTTTATCTAGCGCAATATAAGCTGGATCACGTGCTTGAGCGTTAATATCATCCAAAAGAAGTCGTACCCGAACACCCCGATCCGCTGCCTTAACTATTTCACTTAATAATAGACGCCCTGTTAAATCATCATCCCAAATATAATACATCAGATCAAGGCTACGCCCAGCCTCTGCAGCTCCTATTGCACGAACACAAAACGCATCCAAATTGCTGATAATGAGGGAAAGGGCATCTTTATCAATTCCCAATCCATTTTCTTCCTCAGCTAATTGACTAATGATACGATCAAGCTTAGTTTCATCTTTCTGAATAGGTAGCGCATAAGAACATTGCCCCCTAGCATTTTTCATAAAACGCCCATAGGTGTAGATTGCCAACATAGATGCAATTAAAAAAAAGAGGACAAAACCAATAACAATATGTAAAAGAGTCAAAGAGGACAAACTTTCTATTTTAAGCTATCGCATCATCAGTAATGCAAACAATAATACCAATCACTTTATCTTAACCGTGTAGCAGATAAAATGCCACCTCTTGCTTAAGAGAGTATAAATTTAATATTGATGATACAAAAATTTTAGCGGTAGTATTTAAAAGTTTTTAAAAATGCCTCTCTGCTTTAATAAATGTAAACTCAACTAAAATTGTATAAACTGAAAAAGACGATTAAAATAGTCACATAAAATTTATATTTGATTTAAATCTACAAAATCATCCTCTATAGATAAATTTTACAATAAATGATTGTTTTCTTAAGCCCCCCCACGGACTTTATCAAAATCCACTCTATTTTTTTTGAAACTCATACTTGTCATGAAGAGAGATTTGTTATGAATTTTACTTTCGTTCTTGATTTCTTATTGCTCGCAATTCTTCCATTTTTCTATAAAGTGTAGAGCGACCAATATGAAGGCGGCGCGCAATCTCACTCATATGTCCTTTATAATGTTTAACCGCTTTCTCGATAATATCATGTTCCATCTCTGCAAAAGTACGCACATGCCCATCAGTATTCAAAAATTTTATAGATTCTTGTTCATTATCTTCTTGCATATTATCCTCAATGATATTGGGAACATTCATTAATGGATTTCCCATTAATTGCGGAAAATCTCGAACAGTTAATAACGGTCCTTCACTGAGTAAAATCGCACGAAATAAAAAGTTTTCAAGCTCATTTCTATTGCCAGGCCAATCATACTGCATAAGCAAGGAAAGAGCAGATCCTGCTAAACCATGGACATGTGACCGCCCTGTTTCGGTGATAATGCGATCAATCAAACGTTGTGTGATCTCTGGAAAATCATCCCTTAATTCTCGTAAAGCAGGGACGCTAATAGACAAGTGAGAAAATTGTTCAAACAAACTATGCAAAAAAAAGTTCTCTTTAACCAAATCCTTTAAACGCGATGTTGAAATAGCAATGATCCGAAAAGGGAAAAACTCTCCTTTTGTATCCCTTTCCCTTTCTTTAAGGTAATGAGCAAACCGTTTTTGCTGTATGGGCTCAAGTCGATCAATATCACAAAGGCAAAGTGTCCCTTTTTCAAGAGAAGAAACCAATGGTAGGAATTCTTTAAACCACTGCTGATTTTCTTCTTCTGGATCAACGATGGCTGAACATTGAAAGCGAATAAAAACACCTTCTGAGAATAATCCCTCATGATGAATAATCCGAGCTAATGTCTCACGTCCTGTTCCAACTTCCCCCTCTATCAAAAGATTCTGTAAAGAAGTTGCTGCTTGTCTCGATTGTTCTAACACTACCTGCATAGCTCTACTTTTTATGCAAAGATCAGAAAACCGTAAATGATTCTCTTTTTTTCGCCGAATATCTCGAACTTCATGCTCCAAGGCAGAAATAAGAGCAAGAATATCCAAAGTAACCCTTACGCGTAATAATGTTACTGGGTGGATCCAATAATCAATAGCTCCAGCTGTTAAAGCTTTCTGGAGTAAATTCTGATTCTCTTGTTGTGCTATAACGACAATAGGAACAGAAACACCAGCAACTCTAATCATTTTAATCAAATCGCTCACACTCAAATCACTCATAACGACATCAAGGAGTGCAAGCACAATGTTTTTACGCCTGTGTAAAAGATCAATCGTACGGAGACCATTTTCTGCTTCAATGACACGATAACCAAAACCTCGCAACATAGCAGAAAGTTCTATACGTCTTCCATAATCTTCACTCGCAACAAGAATGGGACCAACCATAATGTCAATAATCTCCTTTGAGACTACTCAGCAGCTTAATATAAAAATTGTTGTAAACCATAAGAAATATTTCACCTCTTGTGTTTCACTTACGAACTTCATCAAGCTGTTAATTAAATACAACATTAAGGCATTTTTTTCCATTTTTTTGCTTTTTCATTGATTTTCATTAAATTTTTCATATTGACTCATGGGAGAATTTAATAATGTTATAAAAACTAGAGAGCAAAATAATCTAAATAGAGTGCAATAAATGAAACATACCTATCATATTTTATGTCTTACAATTACCACCTTGCTGTTAAGTGCCTGTAGCTTTTCGCAATATTATAACTCAAATATGCCAACTGGAATTGATGGAAAATGGGTTGATGAGAATGGTATTATTTCTTCTTTCCACAATGGTGTTTTTGAAACGCGTGCAGCAGATACAGAAGAAAAACTATCAGAAGGGGCATATAATTATCTCAATGCCCAAAATATAGAAATTGAAATACGCTCTATTCTCCGTGGAACAATTTCTAGAGTCAATTGTACAGTGTCATATGACGCCACACAACTTCTCTGCACATCACATACAGGAGCACAGTTTTTCCTTAAGCGGAAATCTTAAACAAAGTACAAGGAAAGTCTCTCTTAAGAACAGAGGGAGCACATACATTAAGCAGGAGGTGATCTTTTCTCCTCCTGATAGAAGGTCCTCTCTAAAATACGCAAAGAGACTGATATAATCTTTACCTTGAAAATTTTCTAAACATTATGAAATGCGTAAAATAATCATTTTCTTCCACAAAATATCCGTAAAGCCACCTTACAATAAAATTGTTACTTTGTACCATTCAATCTATTTTAACCTAAAATAACATTTTATTTGATAGAGAACTTTAATCTAAGCAGCGCCAATGCGCAAAAGATCATGAAAATGAACAATTCCTATCGGTTTTTTATCTTCAACTACGAAAAATGCACCAATATGATGATCATTAATAAAAGCTGTTGCTGCACCAACAAGTGTATTTGGTTTTACAACTTTAGGAGCCTTGGTCATCACCTCGTCAACATTAAATTTTGATAAATTAAAATGCATGTTACGTGCAAGATCGCCATCGGTTACAATTCCGATTAGTTCACCTTCTTGATTCACAACACCAACACAACCAAAATGCTTTTCCACCAAAACATTCATCGCTTCAGTCATAGATGTTCCCTGCATAACCAAAGGAATATTATCACCCTCATGCATAATATCACACACGTATTTAAGGCTTGCACCAAGAGAACCACCAGGATGATATATTTTGAAATCCGTTGCGGTAAAACCACGCATTTCTAAAAGAGAAACCGCTAATGCATCTCCCATTGCCAATTGCATAATTGTTGAAGTTGTAGGAGCAAGCCCATGGGGGCAAGCCTCTTCTATCTTTGGTAATAATAAAACAATATCAGCTTGTCGTCCTAATACAGAGTACTCACTTGATGTCATCGCAATAAGGGGGATGCGAAAACGCGCCGCATAACTCATGATACCACTTAACTCTTGAGTTTCACCAGACCATGATAAAGCAAGAATAACATTATCAGATCCAATCATACCAAGATCACCATGATTGGCTTCTGCAGCGTGAACAAAAAAGGCAGGCGTTCCAGTTGAGGCTAGGGTTGCTGCAATTTTTGTCCCTATATGACCACTTTTCCCAAGACCAGTAATGACCACATGTCCACGAGCATTTCTAATAGTTTGAACGGCCGCTTCAACAGAAGAAGAAAGAGTTCCCAGAAGAGATTTTTCAAGGGCTTCAAGCCCCTGCTTTTCACTGGCAAGTGTTTTAAGTGCTGATGCAACTGCACCTTGCAAAGCCATATGAGTAGAGGGTGTTATCATAATAAAATTCGATCAATAAAATTAAATGAGAGATCTATATCATTTTTCAACATTAATGGTTTCCAGTAAATTTTTCAATGAGGCAGAAACATGGCTGTGCATATCAGCGCGTGCCAAAGAAAATGCAACGTTGGCTTCAATGAAACCAGCTTTAGAACCGCAATCAAAAGTGCGCCCTTCTATTTGCAAACCCCAAAAATCTTGCTCATTTGAAAGCCGTATCATAGCATCTGTTAATTGAATTTCATTTCCTGTTCCTCGTTCTTGAGTGGAAAGAATATTAAAAATTTCTGGCTGCAAAATATAACGTCCATTGATGTACAAATTTGATGGTGCCGTTCCTAACACTGGTTTCTCTACCATTTTTGTGATTTTAAAACCATTTGCAATCTGTTTACCTTTGCCAACTATACCGTATTTATGTGCTTCTTTAAGATCGCATTCCTGAACGGCAATAATATTTCCCCCACCCACCTTTTCATAAAGACTAATCATCTCAGAAAGACATCCCTTTTTGGCTTGAATCAGCATATCGGGTAATAACAAAGCAAAAGGTTCCCCTGCAACTAATTCACGCGCACACCAAAGAGCATGCCCTAATCCCAAAGGTTGCTGTTGCCTAGTGAAAGAAGTTGACCCTGGTAATGGCTGTAAACGGTATAAATGTGCAAGATCTTCTTTCTTTCCACATTCAGCCAGTGTCGTGTATAATTCAACTTGCGCATCAAAATAATCCTCAATGACTGCTTTGTTACGTCCGGTCACAAAAATAAAATGCTCAATACCAGCCTCCCTCGCCTCATCCACAACATATTGAATGACAGGTTTATCAACAACTGTTAGCATTTCTTTAGGAATTGTTTTTGTCGCAGGAAGAAAACGCGTACCAAGACCTGCTACTGGAAATACAGCTTTCCGGATTTTACGCACACTCACCCTCCTCAATGAATTCATATATTTTTTGTTTTATTTAACATATGTTTTTACGAAATGGTAAAAAAGATATCTTATTGTTTTGATTATCATTATAATGGACAATCAAAAATGTAAAAGAGAATATGAAAATTTATTGCAAGGATTAAAACGAATTATTTATTTCAGTTTTCTCCTCTTCTTGATCATATTATCGATTAAACTAAATACAAAATAAAGTTATTGCACACCTAATAAATTGAATATTAATGGGGATTTCAAAATGCAAAAAACAGAATTGAAGACTTTCTCTTTTTTAGAGAAGTCAAGAACTTGGAGGACTCTTCTCACTGGCTCTGCCGTTATTTTTTCTGCTTTTTTAATGTTTTTTGTATCCCTTTCATATGCTGATAGCGGATTTAAACACTGGATTAAAGAATTTAAAAAAATAGCTATTGCTCACAATATTACCCCTTCTACGTTTCATATGGCATTTAAAGGTGTTAATGCCATTGATCCAGAAGTTCTAAAAAGCGCCGCATACCAACCGGAATTTGTTGCTCCTTCATGGAACTATTTCGATAATCGCGTCCATGATATTGCAATTGTAGAAGGACGGCGCCAAACTCAAAAATGGAACAAATGGCTTCTTCAAATTGAAAAACGTTTTGGTGTTGACCGCAATATTCTGCTTGCTATTTGGTCAATGGAAAGCAACTATGGAAAAGTTTTAGCCAATAAAAGTGTAATGCGTGATACCATTCGCTCTCTTGCAACTCTAGCCTATGCTGATAAAAAACGTGCAAAATATGCATATACACAGCTGATTGCTGCTATGAAAATTCTACAAAGTGGCGAAATTAAACGCTCTCAACTCACTGGATCTTGGGCCGGTGCATTGGGGCATACACAATTTATTCCAAGCAGTTATCTCGCCTATGCAGTTGATATGGACCAAGATGGACGGCGTGATATCTGGAACTCTGTTCCAGATGCTCTGGCTACTGCTGCTAACCTTCTCCACAAAAATGGCTGGCAACCTAATCTTATTTGGGGAGTAGAGGTAAAAGTGCCGCAGGGGAAAAACCTTCCTGAAGGGTGGTATTCCTTTGAACAATGGAAAAAATTAGGTGTAAAACACGCAAATGGGCGTCCTCTTCCTACATTAGCTGAACAAGCAATATTAAAATATCCAGATGGAGCAAAAGGACCTATATTTTTAGTCACAAAAAATTTCTTTGTTCTGAAACATTATAATAATGCAGATCGTTATGCGTTTGCTGTTGCTCTTCTAGCTGATCGCATCGCTGGACATCCTGGATTGGTGCATGATTGGCAAAGACCTTTTCAACCTCTTACTTTCCAAGAATGCAAAGAACTGCAATCTCGCTTAAGTGCACTGGGCTATTATAAAGGGAATGTTGATGGAAAAATCGGAACAGCTTCTCGCAAAGCAATTAAAGCCTTTCAACTACGTCACGGTCTAAAAGCAAATGGATATCCGTCATCTCAAGTGCTTTTTCTCCTTCGCAAACAATAATGGAGACTACGGTTTTGTCTTCTGTTCGCCTGATATACTTGACATTATTGCTAGTTTCACTTTCTATTGTGGGGATCATACAGCCATCCCCAAGTAAAGCAACGAACTTCTTCAAATGGTTATCACAACATAACAAACAGACGCAACAACCACCGCAAATTATAGAACAAAAAATAGACAAGCCGCAAAAAAAGATCGTAACACAAAAAAATATACAAAAGCTAAAAAATGAGAATGCAAAGCGCATTCTTGTCATAGGGGATTTTACAGCTTCTGCTGTTGCCGATGCACTTAAGAAGTTTTTTATAAATAATAGCGATATCGTTATCATGAACAACACAATGCCAGCTTCCGGCTTAGTTCGAACGGATTATTATTCTTGGCAAAGCAATATTTCTAAACTCATTGATCAAAATAACCCCGATGTTATTATCATGATGATCGGTGCAAATGATAATCAACCAATCACAGACTCTTATAGCACAATTAACACAGATCAATCAGAATGGATGCACATCTACAAACAAAGAATTATCGAAATTGCTGAAAGTCTTCATGCCTCTAGAAAATCATGGATATGGATAAGTCAACCTGCCTTTAGAAATGACCTTTTGACACAAAAAATGAAAAATTTTAATGCGCTCTATAAACAAGAAACAGAAACAGCAGGAGGATATTTCCTCGATATCTGGAGCGGCTTTAGTGATGAAGAAGGAAATTTTTCTTTTTCAGGCTATGATATTAATGGAAGAATAACCAAATTACGCACCAATAATGGCGTGCATTTCACCTCTGAAGGAAAGAAAAAACTTGCCTCTTATTTAGAAAAACCATTGAAAAATATTTTAAATTTTTATGCCTTTTCTCATGAAAATCCTTACTCAACCGATCAAGCTATTCAAAAACTTATACAAGAATCAGAGAATAAAGTGCAGAGTAATATTATGCGTCAGCCTCCAATGAGCCTCGATGATATGGCACAACAAAACACTCAGCTTTTAGGCAAAAGAAAGTCAAGTTTTATAAAAAAATCATGGTTTCCACCAAATGGGCATCAAAAAGATCGAGCTGATAATTTTTCTTTCCCATAATGTCTCTTTAAAAGACAAATTCTAATTTCCTCCATAAACAAAAAGCGAATAAGGTAAAAAACACTGTTTACAGAGCTATAATGAAGAGAATTTTTGCATAAATCACAACTGCATTTTTCGAATAATATGAAAACGGCATGGTATTAACCATACCGTTATATCTTATAGTCCACGTTTGTTAATCATTGCCTCTGGTAAAGGCATCCGTCCCCGAAAAGCTTTATAAAGCTCCTCTGGATCACGACTTCCCCCAGCAGAGTAAATAAAACGTTTCAACTTATCAGCAAGCTCTGAATTAAAAACATCTCCCGTTTCTTCAAAAGCCTGAAAAGCATCAGCATCAAGGACTTCCGACCACATATAAGAATAATAACCAGCGGCGTAACCATCACCTGAAAATACATGCGTAAAATGTGGAGGACGATGGCGCATAATAATTGTATCAGGCATTTGCAGATTTTCTAATTCTTGGCGTTCAAACACTGTTGGATCAGTTACCTTTTGTCCTTTATGAAAAGCCATATCTACAAGAGCTGATGAAGTAAATTCAACTGCAGCAAAGCCAGCATTAAATGTCTGTGCTGACAAAACCTTATCCATTAATGCTTGCGGCATAGGATGTCCTGTTTTTGCATGCGTAGCATAAGTTTGTAAAATCTCTGGTACAGTTAACCAATGTTCGTAAAGTTGAGAAGGCAGCTCAACAAAATCACGCGAAACCGATGTTCCCGATACAGATGGCCATGTGACATCAGAAAGCAAACCATGCAATGCATGCCCAAATTCGTGGAAAAGCGTACGCGCATCATCGAGTGATAAAAGAGCAACCTCCCCTTTAGAAGGTTTAGAAAAATTACAAACATTGTAGATAATAGGCTTTTGTCCGCCATCCAATTTATATTGTGATTGCAAACTACTCATCCACGCACCGGACCGTTTTGAAGAACGTGCAAAATAATCACCAATGAAATGCCCAAGTAGACTTCCATCAGACTTTTTTACTTCCCACAAACGTGCATCAGGATGCCAAAGTGCAACAGCGTTTTTTTCTTCAAATGTAATGCCAAAGAGTTTTTCTGCTACCCCAAAAGCCGCTTTAATCATACGATCAAGCTGAAAATAATATTTAATCTCAGCGCTATCGAAAGAAAGTTGTTCAGTGCGAAGTTTTTCAGCATAATACCGCCAATCCCAAGCAGCTAAAGATTCATTGCTGCCCTGATTGTTGGCAAAATTTTGTAATTCAATTTGCTCAGTAGAAGCCTTCGCTCTTGCGCGCTCCCATACAGGCATAAGCAAATCCATAACGGCATCAACACTTTTAGCCATGGTATTATCGAGTTTCAAATCTGCGAAAGATTTATATCCTAATAATTTAGCCTGCTCATCTCGAAGCGCAACAATCTCTACAATAATTGTTTTATTATCATTCTTGTTATTATTTTCACCACGTTTAGCCCAAGCTTGGAATGCAACCTCACGCAAATCACGACGATCAGAGAATTTTAAAAAAGGTTCAACAATCGAACGTGCTAGTGTTAATGCATACGCTTCTTCATTACCTCTTTCACACGCAATTTCCTTCATTGAATCAATGAGATCTTGCGGTAAACCAGATAAGTCGGTCTGTTTAAAAAACAGAATCCATTCAGCTTCATCATTTAAAACATTTTGTCCAAAAGTAGCATTTAAAAAAGCAAGTCTTTCATTAATTTCCAAAAGCCGTTTCTTAGCTTTTTCATCGAGTTTTGCCCCATGACAAACAAACTTTTTCCACCATAATTCAAGAACACGTGTTGTTTCACTCTCAAATATGCCCAGCTGCGACTGTTTATAAAGCGCATCTATTTTCGCAAATATCCGTGCATCCATCATCATTTTTGAAGAATACCGAGAAAGTTTTACAACGAACTCTTGCTCTAGCTGTTGAATTAATACATTCGTATGAGCACTGGTGCGCAAGAAAAATATTGAACAGACACGATCAAGCGCTTTGCCACAAAGCTCAAAAGGCTGCAAAAAATTCTCAAGCGTTGGTGGTTCTTGCACCATCGCAATCGCCTCTAGTTCTTCTTCGGCTTCTTGAAGTGCCTGTTCAAAAGCGGGTTTAAAATCTTCATCACTGATAGAAGAAAAATCAGGAAGACCTGAAAATCCCTTCCAGTCCAGCACTGCTGCTTTTGTCATAATACTTTATGTCTCCATTATAAATTTAAGCTGTAATGATTATCTTTACGACACAAATTGATAATATACTAAAACTATTTCGTGAGTTTCAAAACGGCCTTTCCAAACGCTATTGAATAAAAAACCTAGAAATCGTAAAATTCTTTCATTTCAAAACATATTATATTGGAGAAATAAAGATTATTCGCTCGCACACCACAATAGAATTGCATATTAATAAAAACACTTGAAGAAAGGCATAATCTCCACTCTTTACAAAATATTGCTGTAGATTCTTTTGAAAATCACAAAACTACATTAAAGAAATGATGGTAAAAATCAGAACTGATTTTTATATTATATTATCCTCAAATTAAGCTGTATTCTCGTTTTAGTGATTCAGAAATTTGTTTATAACTTATAATTCACCCTTGACTTTACTTAAAATATTAACAATTGGGAATATAGCTGGGGAGTTTTTTTAAATCTTCCATAAACTTTTATTTTTATCTCATCTATTATCTAGATTTACAACTCTCCAACTCTTCAGGAGGTACTTTATCATGACTGAAATTAAAACGACCTTCGACTTCAAAAATTTTTCTCCTGAAGCTCTCGCTGAAAAGTTAAAAAATCAGCATTTTGCAGACTCTATTGATATCATCAATGACCTCGATATCATGGAACGTGTAACCATTCTTAGTCTTCTGCCTCTTGATTATGTTATCGAACTTTTTGATAAACCAGAGCTTGAGCAACCTGCTTCTATCCTAGAACTTCTCCCTATAAATCGTGCTGTTGAAATTCTTGATGGCATGTCTGCCGATGCTGCTGCAGACGTCTTTCAAGAAATGGATAAAGAAACCCGCACACGACTTTATGCCTTGCTTAAACCCTTAACGCGCGCTGAACTTAAAAAACTTACCAGTTATCCTGATCATACAGCAGGGGCACTGATGACAACAGAATTTATAGCCGTTCCTTCAAACTGGACTATACAAAAAACTTTGGATCACATTCGTGAGGTCGAGCGAACACGTGAAACCGTTTATACCAGCTATGTAATTGACCCTAAAACAGGTATTCTTCTCAAAGCTGTTTCACTGCGTAACCTTATTCTTGCCTCACCTGATGAACAAATTCTTAATGTCCCTACCCATGACTCGCCCATTACAATATCGCCCTTCACACATCATGAAGATATCGCACGCCTTTTCCAGCGCCATGATCTTCTCTCTGTGCCTGTAGTTGATGAAAGTAACCATGTCATTGGCATTGTAACCGTCGATGACGTGCTTGATACTATGGTTGATGAGATGAATGAAGATGCCTATAAATTTGGGGGTATGGAAGCGCTTAATAAGCCCTATATGCAAATTAAGTTTCCTGAAATGATGAAAAAACGCGGCGGATGGCTCGCTTTACTCTTTGTCGGTGAAATGCTGACAGCAAGTGCTATGCAACATTTCGAAACAGAACTCGAAAAAGCGATTATTCTTACACTGTTCATACCTCTCATTATGAGCTCAGGAGGAAATTCCGGCTCACAGGCTACATCCCTTATTATCCGTGCATTGGCTTTACGTGAACTCACGTTGAAAGACTGGTGGAAAGTGTTCATTCGTGAAATTCCAACAGGACTATCTCTTGGTCTCTTACTCGGAATTATTGGCATTACGCGCATTGCTCTTTGGCAACAATTCGGTATCTACGACTATGGGCAACATTGGATTGCTGTTTCGACAACAGTAGGTACAGCTTTAGTCGGAATCGTTACCTTTGGTTCTCTTTCTGGATCTATGCTGCCTTTTATTCTTAAAGGTTTAAAATTTGATCCAGCAAGTGCTTCTGCGCCTTTTGTGGCAACTTTAGTAGATGTCATGGGCATTATAATCTATTTTTCTGTAGCTTCCATCATTTTGTCAGGAACTCTTCTTTAAACATGTAAAGTAAAAACTCTTTCTTCTGGAAAGACTTTGTCATGTAACCTAAGATCTTTCCAGAAGAGAATAAGCTCCATTAATTTATTTTCTAGCGCACCGCTCCATAGACAATTTATTATTTTTATTGAATAACAGCTCCGAATATCGTAAATTTGCCTCATCATAAAGCTTCTCATATTAAATGAATTAAAGTTATCTTCTTGCCTGTCACAAACGGGATTGGTGTATAGCTAAAAACTATTCAAGAAAAAATTAAATACTTCTTATATCCTCTCTCTCTCGCATCAAAAACTGTTGCAATATTGACAGTGGAGAAAGAATAATAATGATATGCTCAATAGGCTTTATATTTCTTCACAACGGTGTTGATAGTATACTATTCGCGTATATTATATCATTTATGAGCCCTATCATGAAATGGATGTAGTGTACGTTCAAAAATCTCTCTTAAGTACATGAATATGCAACAACAAGTCTAGTCTGTTTAAAGCGTTCTGTTTGGCATGAAAAGCATACTCCTATTAGAGAATGCGATTAACAAAAGTGTGAGGCAATGCACTATCTTCATGGTTTTAAAGATATTGCTTAGATGCTTTTGAAAGCATAAATTTGTCTTAACGGCAAAGATAAGAATTTTCTTTTGATGCCTTCATATTCCTTCTAAATAAGACTGTATTCCGGTTTCATAAATAAATAAAACAGATATAACTCTTGCCCTAATCTGGCATACAAAAGCTAGAACTTCTTATAAAATGCTTAATCATCTCAATATTTACCTCAAATACACGGTTGCATTAGATCTGGATTTTGATTGACAAGTTATAGAATAAGAAAAAGCTTTGTTAGAATAAAAATGTCGTACAGTCGTCAATAAATTAGCTATGGATTGAGAGATCTTCCGGATTTTTATCAATCTCTTTGCAAAACGACAACAATAAATACAGCTAGCTTTATACTTACTTATTCTTACAAGCGTTCATATAAATTTCTTACATCATATTGATAAAAATAAAATTGACAGTGATTTTTATGGACAATTCTTAGCTCGAGAATAGAACATCCGTACTATAAAAAACTTTTTACGAAGCTCCAGCAATTGAAGCTTAATAGAGCCTTAAAGACTTGGATGAGTAGTTTTACCATAAAAATATTACCTCCATCTTCCAAAATTATAAAAAAACATGTAAAAGGTTTTGTAATAGTCAGGCAAAGAATGTAAAGACTCTGCCTCAAATGAAATTTCATTAAACGAAAAGAAGAAAATTTATGCAATTGCGTAACATTGCCATCATTGCCCACGTTGACCATGGGAAAACAACGCTTGTAGACGGACTACTCAAGCAATCAGGAAACTTCCGTGATAATCAGCGTACAAGCGAACGTATGATGGATTCAAACGATATTGAAAAAGAACGTGGTATTACAATCCTAGCGAAAGTGACATCTGTTGTTTGGAAAGATACTCGAATTAATATTGTTGATACACCAGGACACGCCGACTTTGGTGGAGAAGTTGAACGCATTCTAAATATGGTTGATGGAGCCATTGTACTTGTTGATGCTGCTGAAGGACCAATGCCACAAACAAAATTTGTTGTTGGCAAAGCATTGAAAGTGGGGTTGCGCCCTATTGTTGCTATTAATAAAATTGACCGACCTGATGCACGCGTTGATGAAGTCATTAATGAGGTTTTTGACCTTTTCGCTGCTCTTGATGCAACCGACGAACAGCTTGATTTTCCTATTCTTTATGGATCTGGACGCGATGGATGGATGGCTGAAGCCCCTGAGGGACCAAAAGATCAGGGATTAGGTCCTTTATTTGATCTTGTGACGCAGCATGTCCCTTCTCCTAGTGTAGCAGAAGGACCGTTTCGCATGATTGGAACTATTCTTGAAGCGGATCCGTTTTTGGGACGAATTATTACAGGACGGATTCATTCTGGCTCTCTAAAACCCAACCAAAATGTCAAGGTTCTTGGACAAGATGGAAAACTTTTAGAAACTGGGCGTATTTCAAAGATTTTGGCATTTCGTGGCTTAGAACGGCAACCTATTGAAGAAGGAAGTGCTGGTGATATTGTTGCGATTGCAGGTCTACAAAAAGGTACCGTTGCTGATACTTTCTGTGACCCTACTGTTAATGAACCACTTACTGCCCAACCAATTGATCCTCCTACTGTTACTATGAGTTTTCTCGTCAACGATAGTCCCCTTGCTGGAACTGAAGGCAATAAAGTAACAAGTCGTGTCATTCGTGACCGATTGTTAAAAGAAGCAGAAGGCAACGTCGCTCTTAAAATTGAAGAATCAGCCGATAAAGATTCTTTCTACGTTTCAGGACGAGGAGAATTACAACTTGCAGTTCTCATTGAAAATATGCGCCGTGAAGGATTTGAGCTTAGTGTTTCACGCCCACGTGTTGTTATGCAAAAAGATGAAAATGGAATAACTCTTGAACCAATCGAAGAAGTTGTTATCGATGTTGATGAAGAATATTCCGGTACTGTTGTACAAAAAATGTCTGAACGTAAGGGCGAAATGGTGGAATTACGCCCTTCTGGGGGTAATCGTGTCCGACTCGTTTTTTATGCGCCAACCAGAGGACTCATTGGTTATCAATCTGAACTTTTAACGGACACACGTGGTACAGCAATTATGAATCGCCTTTTCCATGCTTATGAACCTTATAAAGGAGACATTGCTGGTCGTGTTAATGGTGTTATGATTTCAAATGACAATGGTGAATCTGTCGCTTATGCTCTTTTTAATCTTGAAGATCGTGGACCTATGATCATCGATGCGGGTGTGAAAGTCTATCAAGGTATGATTATTGGCATCCACTCACGAGATAATGACTTAGAAGTTAATGTGTTAAAAGGAAAAAAACTCACCAATATGCGCGCTTCCGGAAAAGATGAAGCCGTAAAGCTAACGCCCCCCATTAAAATGACATTAGAACGTGCCTTATCGTGGATACAAGATGATGAACTTGTAGAGGTAACCCCTAAAAATATTCGTCTCCGCAAACTCTATCTTGATCCTAATGAACGTAAACGTTTTGAAAAAACACGTGCATCAATTTTAAGCTAATTTCATAATCTCTTTGGTAAAATATTTAATTGTATTGAGCCTCACTATATCCCAGAAAGGATGTCTCTATGAATATTAAGGAAATACCCGTAGGCAAAAATCCACCAGAAGATATTAACGTTATTGTGGAAGTCTCCCTTGGTGGTCAACCAATAAAATATGAGATGGATAAAAAGTCGGGCGCATTATTTGTTGACCGTTTTCTTCATACATCAATGGTTTATCCTGGAAATTACGGTTTTGTCCCTCATACACTTTCAGATGATGGTGATCCTATTGATGTCCTTATCTGTAATACCCGTCCACTTATGCCTGGTTGTGTTATCAATGTTTGCCCCATCGGAGCTCTGATGATGGAAGATGATGGTGGTAAAGATGAAAAAATTATTGCCATTCCCACTCCAAAATTAACAAAACGCTATATCAATATTCATGACTATACCGATCTTCCCGAGATTACACTCAAACAAATTGAACATTTCTTTAAGCATTACAAAGATCTGGAACCTGGAAAATGGGCTAAAATTGAAGGATGGCGTGATAAAAACTTTGCTCATGAATTAATTAAGCAAGCTGTTGAGCGCAATAAAAAAATATAACGATTTTAATAAAATAAAGCCTGTTTTTTAAAAAGCCTGTTTTTTTAATAGGCTTTATTATTTATTTTTTCTACGAGATGCAATCTCTAAAGGATTGCCATATCTGCTTTAGCTCTTCTAAATGTGTTGAAAAGTAAAGTTGTTTGTAGCGAGATATTGCGCCGTTTTTCAGAGAAATAGAAGAAGATGGTATTTTCCACTGCTTCGCAAGAAATTTAATGAGAGCTTTATTCGCTTTTCCATCTTCAGGAACAGCACGAAGGCGTATAACCAGATATTGTTTTTCACCGTCCCTACATTCAACCCCTATTATTTTGTCAACGGATGATTTAGGAATGAGATATACAAACAAAATCAAGTTATTTTTATCAACTTGATAAAACATGTATTCGCCTCAAGTAATATTTCTATAAATACATGTTTGCGTAAATGCGCCACATGAAAGTACGAATAAAATAAATAATAACGAACACTACAATAGGTGAAATATCAATTGTTCCAAAATTTGGTAAAATTTGCCGTACACGGCTTAGAACAGGATTTGTAAGACGATTTAGAAAGCTTCCTATCAAAACAACAAAGCGATTGCGCGAATTTATGATATTAAAGACATAAAGCCAAGAAAAAATGACACTAGCGATTAAAATATCAATATAAATATCAAAAATCAAATCAATCGTTCGAAGCAATGCATAAATCATGCGTCATCCCTTTCAATCAAGGAAACAGAAGAGCGTATAGAAAACCTTCATTAAAGCAGGTTTGTGTATCAAAAAATGGTTTTATACTTCAATACTCTTTTTCTTGAATAAAAACCAGACATCTAGATTCTTCATCTCTCTATTTAATGACGATGCAGCTAGAAAACAAATATCAAAATTAAAAATAGCATATGAAAATAGAAGAAACAGCAAAAAATCTGAATATCCCTTATAGGATTAATCTTAAATCTCATCGTTTTAATTATTAATATATAAAAAACAAACAAACTAAAAACGGCCTTTTAAAGGCCGCTTTTATTTTTAAAATTATTTCTGCAAAGCAGTCAAACGGTTAAGAGCACTGCTAAAACCATTGAGCTGAACAAATAAATCATTCAAAGCTGGTTCACCTGCAGCAGCAATTGTCATTGCCAACTTTAACTGTTTTCCAGAACGTAAAGCTGCTACGTGATTTTTGTCAAAAACGACAGGAACCATGCAACCTGCTGGTACACAAGTCCGAATACCAGTTTCGATAACAGCTTTTCCCTCATCAACTTGTAAACGAACAGGCTTAGAAACCAAAATACCAAAAGGAACTGTTAAATTACCAGATACAACACCCTCAGCATTGAGAATAAGGCTCATAGCCACAACAACACGCCCCTGCTCATTTACTTCTTGACGGTGCATAAAACAAATTCTTTTCCCTTCTTGTATACCACAATTAATAGTCCACAAACCGTAGGTTTCAGTCAAAGAAGAAGCTCCATTTGGCAATGTCGCTGCCGCATCTTTTGATGCAGGAGTTTTTGAATTTGTCGCAAATGCAACAGATGAAATACTCAAGAGAGTAAAAACTATAAGTAAATTAAATAATTTTTTCATTTTATATTCCTGTTCTTTACATAAAAGAGAAACATGTTTATTATTTATAAATGGTATAAAGCGTCTTAATAAAAAAGCTTTCTCATAATCATATAGCTTTTATAATGGTCTAAGGCTACCTCGAAATTCGCTGACAACTTTCATATAGACATGCTTTTTAAAAGAAACAGCGATCAACGGAAGGTTTTCTAGATCAATCCATTTCCATTGATCGAATTCCGCTTTATTGCCATCTGGTGGCGGATTAATCGCAATTTCAGAAAGCTTTCCCGTAAACTGGAAAGCAAACCACTTTTGTATTTGTCCACGATATTTATTGCTTAATGTACACCCAATAAGTTCTTGTGGAAAATCATAGTGGAACCAATTTTGTGCTTCTTTAATCAACTTTACAGATCGAATACCCGTTTCTTCATAAAGTTCACGATATGCTGCATCTAACGGTTTTTCATCTTCATCAATCCCTCCTTGAGGAAGCTGCCAACGATGAGATATGTCAATATCTGCATGAATGGGCGTCATTAAACGACGCCCAACCCAAACTTTACCCTCATGATTAAAGACAACAATCCCAACACATTTGCGATATGGAAGAATCTTCAAATTAATACCTGCATCCATTTAATATTCCTCAAAATCGCAAGCTATAGATATCATTTCTCACTTTAACACATCCTTATTGGGATCTGGTGGAAATGCTGCATTTGCCATTTCACCTCGTAACAGCTTATAGGCCTCATTCAATTGAATATCATCTTTAGGATCTTTCGGAACAAAAGCAGCTGAACCAGATCCTTTATTACTCTCTCGTTTTCCTTTGATATGTCCTTTTAATGCAGACTCACCAACTTTTACATCATAACCCTTATATTTTTCAGGGAGTGGTTGCTCTACAATAATATCAGGCGTGATCCCTGTTCCTTGAATAGAAGTGCCAGATGGCGTGTAATAAAGTGCTGTTGTTAAGCGTAAAGCTCCATTTTCACCCAAAGGAATAATTGTTTGAACAGATCCTTTACCAAAAGACTGCGTCCCTAAAATTGTTGCACGACGATGATCTTGTAATGCACCCGCAACAATTTCAGAAGCACTTGCCGAACCACCATTAATAAGGACAATGAGCGGTTTTCCATGGATAACATCACCTGGCTTCGCATCAAATCTTGTCACATCACTCTTTTTGCGCCCACGCGTCGACACAATTTCACCTTTATTGAGAAAAGCACTCGAAACATTAACAGCTTGATCTAAAAGCCCACCAGGATTAAGTCGCAAATCAAGAACGTAACCTTTTAGCTTATCTTCAGGAATTTTAGATTGGATATCTTTAATTGCCGCCAGAAGATTACCTAATGTCTGCTCAGAAAACTGGATAACTCTTAAATATCCAATATCGCCCTCAACCCGATACTTCACCGCTTTTACCTTGATAATATCACGAACAATCTTCACTTCAAATGGCTTATCAACGCCAGAACGAATAATTGTTAAGGTAATTGGTGTTCCAGGAGCACCTCGCATCTTATTAACAGCTTCGTTCAATGTTTGACCATTCGTTTGTACATCATCAATTTTTGAAATAAGGTCTCCTGCTAAAATACCTGCTTTTGAAGCGGGAGTATCATCCATTGGTGAAACAACTTTAATCAAGTTTTTTTCCATAGTGACCTCAATACCAAGACCTCCGAACTCTCCTTTCGTAGAATCCCGCATATCCTTGGCTTCTTCAGCATTCAAATAAGATGAATGAGGATCCAGTGATGTGAGCATGCCATTGATAGCATTTTCAATGAGCTTTTTATCATCTGGAACTGTAACGTACTGCATACGCACGCGCTCAAAAACATCGCCAAATATAGCTAGCTTTTTATATGCATTATCTTCATTATTCGCAGCAACAGACTGCACCATAATCATTGAACAGGCGCCGAGCAATACCCCAGCGACCAAAAGAATAACTTTACGAATCATTTTGGCTCCTTCTTATTTTTTCAGTCTGCCACCAAGGAGTTGGATTTACAGGTTTTCCCTGCTTTCTAAACTCAATGTAAAGCATTGGAGAAGTTTTTCCTATATCCAATGCAACACTGTTTGAAATAAATTGCATCTCCATTATACCCAGAGGCTCACCAGAAAGGACAAACTGCCCCTGTTTTACATTAATTCTCGACATTCCAGTAAGAATAATATGATAACCATTTCCAACATTAAGAATAATTAACTGTCCGTAAGAACGAAATGGCCCAGCAAAAGCAACAAAAGCATCTACAGGTGATATAACAACAGCTCCTGACTCTGTTTCTATCGTTTCACCAAAGCGCGTAATCTGCGAATTTTTGTTAGAGCGATGTATTCTTTTTCCTGAAACAGGAAAAAGTAAAGAACCTTTTCGGCTTTCAAAATTGGACTGTTCTAACAATTGCAAACTTTTCCGTACCTGTACTGATGCATCAGAGCTAAGTTTTGACTGACGGTCGAGCTCTAAAATCAATTCTTCCAAAGACTGCGCTTTTTTAGCAAGAGCAATATTTTTTTGTTGCTGTTCTGTAAGTTCTTTTTCTGATTTTTTTTGTAGTTTGTTTTTTTTGTCTAATAAAAGCTCTAGACGTTTTCGCTGCTCTGCTTGATTTTGCAGTTTTGTCTTTAATGCCGTATATTCCGTAGTAATGGAATTACTCAAATTGGTCAACTCCTTGAGTTTCTGTGTTAAATCTCGTGTTTTCTCTTGCATCTGAGGAATAACAGTACCTAATAAAACAGAACTACGTATAGAAGCCAACGCGTCCTCTGGCTGTATCATAAGAGCAGGAGGCGGATTCAGTCCCATACGTTCCAAAATTGCAAGAACTTCCGCAAATTCAGTGCGACGATTTTTTAAACTTTGATAGACTTGTACCCGCTCTTCTATCATTTTTTTAAGCTTTTCTTCCCTTTTAGCAATATCATCTGCTACTGTACGTTCTTCTTTAGCCGCCTTTATGAGTGCATCACTCAAAACACGTTGATCTTTTTTTAAATGCTCAACCTGATGCGTAAGAAAAGCAACACGCTCACGCGAAAGTGAAATGTTTTGGCGAATTTCTCCTAATTCTTTATGTGCTTCCGTACTCCTCATTGTATCTTCCGCATGCGATACAGAAAAGCCAAAAAACATACTCAAGAGCAAAATGACAAATATCACGCACTCCCCATATAAATATAGCATCTTTCTATGAAGAAGCTTTTTCATTTGCCCAACCATGACACCTCATCGTATACATTAGAGATGCTTTAAATGGTGTCAGCTAAAACAATATTAATAAATATATAAATAAGTGCTAAAAATTGCACAAAAATATTAAAAACGATGATACGGATGATTATTTTCGATTGTCACAGCGCGGTAAAGTTGTTCTGTAAGAAGAATACGTGCAATTTGATGTGGCCACGTCATCAAACCAAAAGATAAAAGAAAATCAGCATGCTTCCTTATTTGTTCATTATGTCCATCAGGTCCTCCCAAAGCAATGACGACATCTCGAATGCCTTCATCACGATAACACCTCAATTTTTCAGAAAAAGAAGTTGAAGAAATCGATTCTCCACGCTCATCTAACACAATTAATCGACATTTTTCAGGTAAAAATTCAATAAGTCTTCTCCCCTCCTCCTCCATACGTTGACACGCTGTTTGAGCACGACTTTCTGGTATCTCTTGTAACTTTTTTAAATGAAAGCCTACAACTCCAGAAATTTTAGAAAAACGATCCAAATAATGCTGAACTAATTTTTGCTCCGCCCCACTTTTCATACGACCAACCGCAAAAATAGAAATTTGCATTTTAATGATCTCCGAAGAGAAGCAAAGCTGTATCGTTTAAATCCGGAGACATCCATATTTTTTCTAAATTATAAAAAAGACGAATTTCTGGACGAAAAAGATGAATGATAATATCACCTGTATCAATTAATACCCAATCACCTCCAGCAAGCCCTTCTACACGCGCAAGCCCCTGCCCACTATTTTTCCAAGTATGTAATAAATGATCAGCAACAGAAGATACATGACGCTGCGAATTTGCTGAAGCTATGACCATATAATCAGCCAAAGATGACTTCCCCCGAATATCAATAGCAACAATATCTTCTGCTTTTGTATCTTCTAAGCTCTTGAGAATAACTTCAAGACTCTCTCTAACAGAAAAAACTTTTTTTTCTTTTGAAAGCATACTATCGTAAGAGTGTTTGTGTGCAATATTTTTCAGATCAATATCCTTTCTTATCATTGTGGAATCTAAAAAGAGATTTCTCTAAAGAGAAGCAGAATCTTATGAAATGTTCAAGAAAAATCATTCTTTTTCAAACGCAGGTTTGTTGAAGATTGAAAAGATAAAGGTCCATGCAAATAAGTCCAAACTGGTGGCTTGATAAAAGGTAATCGCTTACTTTCTCTCTCATCCAAACGAAAACGACGATAAATATGTGCCATAGGAGAAGAAAGTGCCGACCGATTGCCTAAAGGACGATCAATAATCGCAATAGGAAGCATAGAAACGATATCATGCCATCGATACCAATGATGTATCGTCGTAAAACTATCTGCCCCCATAATCCATACAAAATTTACGCCACTGTAATGGGTAAGAATATGAAAAATTGTATCTATTGATACTTTGCTCCCTATAGCCTGTTCAAAACCTGTTAAGCGAATTTTCGGATGGTCAATAAGTTTAAAACTTAATTGCATTCTCTCCTCTAAAGAGAGCAACTGTGTACGATCCTTTAAAGGATTTCCTGGAGTGATCATCCACCATAACTGATCAAGATGCAAACGCCGAATGGCAATTTTTGCAACAAGAAGATGCCCTGCATGCGGTGGATTAAAGGAACCACCAAAAAGACCCACAACATTGGATCTTTCAACATGTGGCATACAATTTTTCCATGGAAAAAATGGTGTTCTCAAGCTCTAACCTGACCATTTCCTTTAACATGATATTGAAATGAAGTTAGCTGTTCAACACCTATCGGGCCACGTGCATGCATTTTTCCTGTTGCAATACCAATTTCCATTCCAAAACCAAATTCACCTCCATCAGCAAATTGTGTGGACGCATTGTGCAGCAAAATAGCTGAATCTAAATGATTAAAAAAATTCTTCACCACTTCCAAATCCTCAGCAATAATCGATTCCGTATGTCCTGATGAATAACGCTTGATATGAGAAATGGCTCCCTCAACACCCTCAACCGTTTTAACAGAAAGAATAGCATCAAGATATTCATGCGACCAATCTTCTTCAGAAGCTAATTTGACATCTGGCATAAGAAAAACAATATCTTCTGTGGCACGAATTTCACACCCCTTCTCCTGTAAAGCAGTTAAAACAGGAAGAAACTTTTTTAATGCTTGGCTGTCAATGAGAACTGTCTCAACAGCGCCGCATATCCCTGTCCGCCGCAACTTTGCATTTAAAACAATATTGCGTGCCATAGCTAAATCTGCCGATTTATCAATATAAATATGACAAAGTCCCTCCAAATGAGCAAAAATTGGAACACGTGCATCAGACTGAACGCGGGCAACAAGGCTCTTTCCACCACGTGGTACGATCACATCAATCGCTCCATCCAATCCTTTGAGCATTTCCCCAACGGCAGCGCGATCTGTCGTTCTAACTATTTGAATAGCATCTTTGGGTAAACCAGAGCGCTCTAAACCTTGTACCAAAGCTACATGAAGAGCATGAGAAGAATGAAAGCTATCCGAACCACCGCGCAAAATCGCAGCATTGCCTGCTTTTAAGCACAAAGAACTCGCATCAACTGTAACATTTGGACGACTTTCATAAATAATACCAATCACACCAAGAGGTGTTCGTACACGACTTATATGAAGCCCATTTGGACGTTTCCACGCGCTCATGACCTGTCCAACAGGATCAGATAAACGAGCAACTTGGCGAACACTGTCTATCATTGCACGTAAACGCAAGTCATCTAATTTTAGTCGATCAATCATTGCAGCTTTCAAATTATTCTGAGCAGCATTCTCTAAATCTTGACAATTCGCCCGTAAAATCTCATCTGACTGAGCCTCCAGACTTAAAGCGATCATTTCCAATGCATTGTTCTTTTGCTCAGAAGAAGCAACAGCCAACGCTGCAGCGGCATAGCGCGCTTTTTGTCCCATATCTTTCATTTGTTCTTCTAAAGTCATCGTATCATCCACTCTGCCAAAACAATAAAAACAAAAGTAACTTTTTTAAACAGAATTGGTCAAGCAACGTAGAATCATATCATTACGATGCACCATAGCAGAGCGCGCCTCATACCCAAGAATAGCTTCAATTTCTTCACTTTTATGTCCTATAATGCGTACAGCCTCATCTTTGTCATAGCTTACAAGTCCACGCGCAATCTCAACTCCATCTGTACCAACAATTGCAACCGTATCCCCACGCTGGAAATTTCCCTCAACGGCAATAACCCCTGCAGCTAATAACGATTTTCCTGTTTCAAGGGCCCTAATGGCTCCTTGATCAATCGTCAAAACACCAGATGGATCTAAATGACCAGAAATCCATGTTTTCCAAGCACTGACAGATTTCTTACTTGCCGCAAAAAAACTCTTGCGTTCACCTTTGTCAATTGCAGCAAGGGGATTCATACGCTTGCCTGAGGTGATAATCATCGCCGTTCCAGCAGCATTAGCGATTTTTCCGGCATCAAGCTTAGTCTTCATTCCTCCCCGTGAAAACTCTGAAACAGCAACATCTGCCATTTTTTCGATATCATGCGTAATGGATGCAACAAAAGGTATAAATTCAGCCGTAGGATCACTATGGGGAGACTTTGTATAAAGGCCATCAATATCAGATAAAAGTATTAAAAGATCTGCCCTCACCATTGTTGCCACACGTGCAGCTAAACGATCATTATCACCATAACGAATTTCAGTTGTTGCAACAGTATCATTCTCATTAATAACAGGCACAGCTCCCAAATATAAAAGCATCTCAATCGTTGCACGTGCATTGAGATAACGCCTTCGCTCCTCCGTATCAAATAAAGTGAGCAAAATTTGGCCTGTTTTGAGCCCATGTTGAGCAAGCGCATCACCATAGGTTTTCGCTAACTCAATTTGCCCCAAAGCAGCACATGCCTGACTTTCTTCCAATTTCAAAACGCCCTTAGGAAGCTGTAGCAATGTCCTTCCTAAAGCAATAGCGCCTGAAGACACCAACAATATCTCTACGCCTTTTTTGTGCAATTCAACAACATCACTGATCAAGCTTTTAAGCCATTCAACCCGTAAACCTGTCTGAGGATCAACCAAAAGGGCAGATCCAATCTTGACCACAATACGTTTATAGTGTGTAAGTTTTTGCGATCCAACAGCCATCTCAATCAACCTTGCTATCCCCACTGATCTCCTCTTTGCGTGACATTTCAATAATATGTGCACCAGCCCGCAGCACATTTTCTAAACCTTCGCGGCTAACCGCAGAAAACATCATAACAGATTGACCCGCAGCTCTTTGCAAAGCTTCCTGTTTCGTTTTACGCTCTTCAATTGTCAGAGTATCTATCTGGCTTAAAGCGACAATTTCAGTCTTATCACTTAAATTATTTCCATATGCCTCAAGTTCATGACGCACAATTTGATATGCTTTTGCTACATCTTCTTCTTGAGAAGAAATCAGATGAAGCAGTACGCGACAACGTTCTACATGTCCTAAAAAACGATCTCCAATTCCCACACCTTCATGCGCTCCTTCAATTAATCCTGGAATATCAGCCAAAACAAATTCACGACCATCAATACGTACAACACCAAGATGAGGATGTAGAGTGGTAAAAGGATAACCTGCAACTTTTGGTTTTGCAGCCGTTACAGAAGCTAAAAAAGTTGATTTTCCAGCATTAGGTAAACCAACAAGCCCAGCATCAGCAATTAATTTCAAGCGAAGCCATACTGCGCGCTCTTCTCCAGCCAAACCTGGATTTGCACGACGCGGTGCCCGATTTGTCGATGTTGTAAAATGAAGATTACCAAAACCGCCATTCCCTCCTTTTGCAAGACGATAGCGCTGTCCCACTTCCGTTAAATCACAGATTAACGTTGTATTATCTTCTTCAAAAATTTGCGTCCCAACCGGAACTTTAAGGATGACATCGTCACCCTTTTCACCCGTCATATTACGACCTTTGCCATGCCCCCCTGTTTTTGCTTTAAAATGCTGTTGGTAGCGATAATCAATCAGCGTGTTAAGCCCATCAACAACAAGAGCCCAAACATCACCACCCCGTCCTCCATTCCCCCCATCAGGTCCCCCAAATTCTATGAATTTTTCACGACGAAATGATACTGCTCCAGAACCTCCATTACCAGAACGAATATAAACCTTAGCTTGATCAAGAAATTTCATTGGAAGCACTCTCTGAGGAATCAATCTCTCTACCTCTATAGGCAATACATTAGTTTTACCAGTTTTTCATCATTGATAACAGAAAAACTGTCAGTATCGCCGATAACTCTTTGAGAAAAAAATCATCACATCTAAATAGGTTAAGTAAAGTTAAATCTTCTTAAAAGAAGGCGCTATTCTTGTATTTTTGTTTTTCCCTTAAATTCAAGTGCTAGAAGATAAAGCTCTACTGATTCTGATCGGCTTGCAGGCGGTTTAACATGATAGACTTTTTTAAAATGCTGTTTTAGTATCGTGAGAAGAGTGTTTTCTGCTCCTCCTTGAAAAGCCTTTGCTAAAAAATGTCCCCCAGGCTTAAGAACCGAAAGAGCAAAATCAGCCGCAACTTCACATAAATAAATCGTTCTTAAATGATCCGTCTGACGATGACCTGTTGTTGGTGATGCCATATCAGAAAGAACCACATCCGGTTTTGTCCCTAAAGTTTCAATTAATTTCTGCGGTGCATCTGTATGCAAAAAATCCATTTCCAACATGGCAACTCTAGGCAATGGATCAACATGTAAATAATCAATACCAACAACGCTAGGATCTTCATCACTTGACTCTACTATACGCTCAGCCACCTGACACCATCCCCCAGGTGCTGCTCCTAGATCAATAACCTTTTGACCTTTTTTCAAAAACCTATAACGCTCATTAATTTCAATGAGTTTATAAGCCGCACGCGAACGATAACCATCTACTTTTGATTGATGGACATAAGGATCATTCAGATGCCTCTCTAACCATCGTCGTGATGAAGCTTTAATGGTTCCTGCTTTCTTTTTTACGCGCTGATATAATTCATGTGACCCTGAACCTCCGTAGCCACCCCTCGGTGTTTTTGTTGTTTTTTTCATCGTTATTCATTGTCTCCATATTTAATTCTCTAACGCTTGAAATCTCCGCTCTTTCTATGACGACACCATACCCCATCGCGTAACATCAGCTCTATCAAAATTCCTTCCCTTAATCCACGATCAGCAACTCTTAAACGCTGACTTGGCCAAACTTCCCGAATAACATCTAAAATTGCACAACCAGCTAAAACTAAATCTGCTCTCTCGCGCCCAATAAAAGGACTTACGACACGTTTTTCTATATCCCATGATAATAGGCGTTGTGTCATAAGAGTAATGTCTGCATCATTCATCCAAATGCCATCCACTTTTTTCCTATCATAACGCTCTAAATTAAGATACATTCCTGCTAAAGTCGTAACCGTACCGGAGGTTCCCAAAAGATGGAACTTCGAACCTTGCGCTAACTCTCCTAATTTATGACGATCTGAAAAATTATTTAATAACCCTCGCACATAGCTTTTCATTTTTTCAAAATCGTCTAAGCTAATATCATTCCCTCCAAAACGTTCAGCAAGCGTAACAACACCAACAGGAAGAGAAGTCCAAGCAATAATTTGTCTAGCTAAACGAAAAGAACGCTTTTGAGAAACATCAAGTAGCACAATTTCTGATGATCCCCCTCCAATATCAAAAAGCACAATTGCGTCAGTATTTGGTTCAACAAGTGTACTACACCCTGTAACAGCAAAACGCGCTTCTGTTTGCCGATCAACAATTTCCAATTCAAGACCTGTCTCCTCCAAAACACGCTGAATAAAATGTTTACCATTTTCTGCAGAACGACAAGCTTCTGTTGCAATCAAGCGATAACGCTTAATATGCCTTTGTTTTAGCTTTAAATGACAAATCTTTAATGCTTCAATCGCACGATCCATAGCTCGTGTATTAAGAAAACCATTATTTATTAAACCTTCTCCCAATCTTACAATACGAGAAAAAGCATCAACAACACGAAAATATCCAGGTTTACTGGGAGATGCGATAAGAAGACGACAATTATTCGTTCCGAGATCAAGTGCTGCATAAAGAGGTGGAGACTTTACTGGAGGGAACCGTCGAAGAAAAGGCGCTTTGAGTTTTTTTGTTTTTTGAGCACCTATCATTATCTGACTATGAAACTCAAAAGCTGTCTCAGATTGAACAAAAGCCTGTTTCTGTTCATAATGTTTTTTTCTCTGTTGTCTCTTTATATCAACAAAGACAGAGTATGCTTCTGTTCGTGACAATGCAGAACGATTATTTGTATTACTACCGCACTGATCATATAACTGATCTGCTTTGGTGTCGTATATTTCTCCTCGCTTTAACTCTTTTGAACCATAATTTAACGGGGTCATTTCTCTTATCCCTTGAGCGTTCCCCCCAATAAATAAACGCGAAAACTCTTCTTCTCATTCCTAAATAAAGCAATAATGCAGCATCAAATGATAAATACAAGAAATCATTCTTTCTTTGCCTATCATTAAAATTTTCTAAACTAGCATCATTCAGATTTTTGTATAATCTTTTGGTTGTTTCCGTGAAATCATGCTTCTCTTTATGAACTTAAAACTATAAATTAATCGTTTACGTTCGCATCAATTTTTATAAATTTTGCTCTTTTCTTTATACCATTTACACGGAGCACACTTCTATTGTAACAAACCTACATTATCATACTATTTGCTGACTCTTAAGGTCACAACAACCTATACATTAGTACGGTTTATAAAAAATTTTTTCTTTTTTCAATCTCGTTATCCACACACGAGCCTTATTTGTTGTATGCAATGAAATGGCTTTGATTATGCTGGAATAAAAGTTCCATAATACTACAAAATGCAATTACAATAGCTGTTATTTTGTGAATACCAATTAAAACTATCGTTCAAAAAATTCTCTAGGATTATAAATTTATCTGAAAAATATTAATGCTTAATCAGACCGCTCTAAAAATCCATTTAAAGCTTTAAAAAAGAATTTAGCCTACTTATTATTATAAGGAATCTATCTTTTTAATTATTTTAAATCGAGTATTTCTAATCTTTTTTACTTCTAATAACTCACGAAACCACTCTTTAAGCTTTATGGAAAATACTAACTTTATTTTCTATTACATATAAAGAACTTATTGTGACTTTATATTCATAAAACTCTCACTCTTTCCAATAAATCAGCTCGATGTCATATTATATAAAAATTCTTACTTATTTGACCTTATAATTTACACTCAAAAATATAATACAACGATTTATGAAAAAATGACTCTTGTTAAAAATACTCGATGGATTCTAAGGACGTAAAGAATTAAGTGCTGCATTTAACCCTTTAAATGGTACAGTAAAAGAAAATACCTTTCCTTCTTTAAGTTTATAGGAAATACGTACTTTATTGTCCTGCTCTATTTGTTTAGTCAAAACCGGCCCTACAGGCGATTGTGCCAAACAAACGGTTTCATTGCATTGCGTATAATGAATAAGAACAGGTTTTTTAACACCTTTTACAAACATTTGAATCGGAACATTTATATCAGAATTTGGTAATGTTCGAAAAAGCATCACTGCTTGACCACTTGTCGTAGACACAAGAGACCAACTAAAAATGGTATTTCCTTCTTGATCATGAACAGTCTGTGTCACATTACATATACCTTGCTTATGTTTAAGCTTTTGTTTTTCGTCACAAATCAAAGTCCAGTCATAAAACTGCATAATAATTCGACGTGTTTCACCAGGTTCTCCCTTAGGTATCGATAAGTGCGGTGGATGCACTGTATAAATATTATTGTTCTCGTTAGCAAAGCTTTCGCTCTTGCCTATTAAGGCAAGAGCAAACAGAACCTTTACTAACATTCTTCTCTTTTTTACAATAACAGCCATTTTTTCTATTATCATCTCAACCTCAGAGTAATTCCTGCACCTATCCCCCAGTGACCTCCAGCACTCGTAATAGATACATTCGAGCGAATATTTCCATCTTCAGATGTATAACCAGCCCCAATAGCAAATGCGGATTGACTGCGCCACAAACCACTACCAAATGAAACACTTAAAGATCCTGGTATATCATAGTAACGTAAGTTGGACACCGCTAAACCAATCGCTGCTGCTTGTCTTGCTTCCTTGCGAACATCCTCAACAGCATAACTTAACGTCTCAAACTTCATATCCGTATAGGATTTCGCCTCGTTAACGCCATTATTAACTATAGTATTGACTTTCTCATCCGTATACTTATTGGCATCTTCAAGAACCGTCTTCATCTGCTGTTCTGTGTAATCATGTAACTGACCTCCATTAACAGCTTCTTTCGAATCCTTTTCAATCTTTCCATCCGCTACATTGTCTATTAATACGGGAGAACTGTCATCTCCACCAACTAATGTAACTTTATTGGTCTTTTTGCCTGTTTCATCTTTATCATATTGTACAGATCCCTCCGTAACTTTAGTTTCAAT
>NZ_KI912377.1:122959-280078 GCF_000518085.1 Bartonella grahamii ATCC 700132 | reverse complement strand
ATATTATCTCAAAAATGAAGAACCCAAAGAAGGCACTGCTGAGTATAGCAAATGGCAAGAGGCAATGGAGCAAGCCAAGGGCAAAGCTGAGGTTATTATAGCAAAACAACGCCATGGTCCGACAGGAATCGTCCCCCTTGCCTTTCAATCGGATTTTACACGCTTTAGTGATTTGGAAAAATAGGAGCAGAAAAATGCGTTAAAGGGAGCTTTAAATACCCTTTGAAAGGCATTTGAAGACCCTTTGAGAACATCTTTAAAACTCTTTGAGAAAAAATAAATTGGTACAAAACCTAGTGGCAAATTATACAAAACCTGCTGGCAAGCTACAGCTATAGCACGACAAAAGTGCTGTGGCGGAGGGGGTGGGATTCGAACCCACGGTACAGTCTCCTGCACGCCGGTTTTCAAGACCGGTGCCTTAAACCGCTCGGCCACCCCTCCAAACTGGATATGCTTTTTGACAAATTTCTTGCAAAAGGTCAATCATTTTAATACGCATTTTAAAGCGTTCTTTGTAAAACTATTTAAATTTCAATTAAAATAATTCTTCATAAGTTAATTCTTTGAGTGTGTTATCTAACAGTTTCATTTTTAAACATGATCGCTTTTTCTGAAAAAATGAAAAGTAAATATGGTATTTATCATTTCTTTTTTCTGTTTAAAAATTTTTTACAAAGCGATATTTTTTTAAGTTTTAACGACCGATATTCGTAATAATAAGAAATGTTCAGTTGAAGATATTTGATAAATTATATTAAATTCTTTGCGGGCGTGTATTTTTGAATTATTTTATCTTTCCAGATATTTATTCTATTCAAATCGTTCATATCTGCGAAAAAAAATGTTATTGTTCTGACAGTTTATGAGAGATAAATTTGTAAGAATGACATAATATATTCAAGGAAAGTTTTTATTGAGTTTAAATAAGCATAATTCGATAAGAAAGCTCTTTAAAAGATTTTAATTTTTTAAATAAAAATATTTAGATATTTAGTGCGTCTAAAGGGCGGCTTGGAGGGAATGGCTGGTTTGCACTATTTGAAAAAACTTTATGTAAGATTTGCATCGACAGTTTAAAATCTCTTCCAGATATGACTGGAAATTAGGTATATTTATAATGCTTTTTTTGTGGGAGAAGCAAAAAGTTAGTTGGAATAGAAGAAAAGATTATTGAACAATACGCTTAGATAAATAGATAACTTGTTAAGGTATTGCATAGTTTTTCAAGAATAGAACTTAAAAACGCTAAATTATGCAGAGGCAGAAAGCATAAACTTTAACAGACAAGCTTTTAAAAGCCGATTCATTCATAAGTATGTGTAAAATAAAAAACTTATTTACAAAATAAAATGGTGGGCGATGAGAGACTCGAACTCCCGACATCCTCGGTGTAAACGAGGCGCTCTACCAGCTGAGCTAATCGCCCAATGCAATGATTAGCAATTGAATGGGAACTCTTTAAGGAAAAATTTTTCTAAACGCAAGAATAAAGATGGTATTTGATAATTTTTTTTAAAAATGCATAATCCTTCTTGACATAAACGCATGAACCCCTTACACGACCGCTTGTACCAAATTAAATTGGTTCAAAAAAATGCGCGGGTGTAGCTCAGTTGGTTAGAGTGCTGGCCTGTCACGCCGGAGGTCGCGGGTTCGAGCCCCGTCACTCGCGCCATTTCGTGATTCCTTGTGAAATTTCCTTTTTAAAATATCCATATAGTATTGAGTGTGGTGGTGGAGTATTTGATTGGGGGATGATATGTTTTTTCTTTCTTTTTATATGGTTTATAATAATAGGGCTTGCGTCTTTCTTTGCTCTGCGTTACCTATGCCGATAAGAAAAGTATCGCTCTATATGCCTTTGAAGCCGTATGAATAGAATTAATAGAGCGATTATTAAATTTGTCTGTTTGGTCTCGCAATATTGAATCATTGTGTTAAACTCAGGCATTTCGTTACGATGGAAGAGGGTTATGGCTTATTTATTGAGCTCTTATTTACCGGTCTTGATTTTCATTATTGTGTCAGCTGTTATTGCTGGAGTTTTGTTGATTACACCTTACATTGTAGCATATCGTTCCCCTGATCCTGAAAAGTTATCGGCTTATGAATGTGGGTTTAATTCATTTAGTGATGCACGCATGAAGTTTGATATTCGTTTCTATTTGGTATCAATTTTATTTATTATTTTTGATCTTGAAGTTGCTTTTCTTTTTCCTTGGGCTGTTTCATTCGAATCAATAGGTATGTTTGGCTTTTGGTCTATGATTGTGTTTTTAGCAATTTTGACTATTGGGTTTATATATGAATGGAAAAAAGGAGCCCTTGAATGGAATTAAGATCTAATAATTCAACGATTGCTGCTCCAAAACCAAAAGGAATCATTGATCCCAATACTGGTGAGCTGATAGGGTCTGACGATAAGTTTTTTCGTGATCTTAATGCTGAATTATCAGATAAGGGATTTTTAGTTACCTCGGCAGATGCTTTGATTACTTGGGCACGTACCGGTTCTTTAATGTGGATGAGTTTTGGTTTGGCATGTTGTGCTATCGAAATGATGCAATGCTCAATGCCTCATTATGATAATGAGCGTTTTGGATATGCGCCACGAGCTTCACCCCGTCAGTCAGATGTGATGGTGGTTGCAGGTACTCTAACAAATAAGATGGCTCCTGCTTTAAGAAAAGTGTACGATCAGATGCCAGAGCCACGTTATGTGATTTCTATGGGATCATGTGCAAACGGTGGGGGATATTATCATTATTCCTATTCAGTAGTGCGTGGATGTGATCGTATCGTGCCTGTCGATATATATGTTCCAGGGTGCCCACCTACAGCAGAGGCATTATTATACGGCATATTGTTACTACAGAAAAAAATCCGTCGTACCGGATCCATAGAGCGATAGAGAGTTTTCTTGTCATGATGGATAAAACTTTGGTTGAACTTGCTGCTTATTTGGAAAACAAGTTAAAAAATAAGCTTGAAGAGACTGTTATTGCTTTTGGTGAATTGACCATTGTGGCACGTCTTGATGCAATTATTGATGTCTTAATGTTTGTTCGTGATGATTCGCGCTGTCAATTTATTAATCTCACAGACATTAGTGGTGTGGATTATCCTTCTCGCGATAAGCGCTTTGATGTTTCTTACCAATTGTTATCTCCTCGTGAGAATTTACGCTTACGTGTAAAAGTTCGTACGGATGAAAATACTCCTGTTGCTTCAGCTTGTACGGTTTATCCTGGCGCAGAGTGGTATGAACGTGAAACCTATGATATGTATGGGATTTTATTTTCAGGACATCCGGATTTGAGACGGATTTTAACAGATTATGGGTTTGAAGGATATCCTTTACGCAAAGACTTTCCTGTGACAGGATTTGTTGAATGTCGTTATGATAATGAAGCAAAGAGGGTAATTTATGAGCCTGTTGTTTTGCGTCAAGAGATGCGTAATTTTGATTTTCTTTCTCCTTGGGAAGGAGGACAGTATACTTTGCCATGTGATGGAAAAGCGGATGAAAAATAATAATATTTGTTTTGATAAGGCATTATATTAGAGTACTGTATTTCTTAAATAATTAAATATTTTTTAGTATGATGGATTTTTTTGATATTTGATATGAAGCTTTTTAAAAAGCAAGGGGTTGATTGTGGCTGAGGTCAATGTTCGAAACTTTAATATCAATTTTGGTCCGCAGCATCCTGCCGCGCATGGGGTTTTGCGCATGGTTTTGGAGTTGGACGGTGAAGTTGTTGAGCGTGTAGATCCACATATTGGGTTATTGCATCGCGGTACCGAAAAATTAATGGAAACAAAAACTTATCTTCAAGCGGGTCCTTATCTAGATCGTTTGGATTATGTTGCTCCTATGAATCAGGAACATGCTTTTGTCCTTGCTATTGAAAAGTTATTGGATATTAAAGTTCCTAAAAGAGGGCAATTAATACGTGTTTTGTTTTCTGAAATTGGGCGTATTCTTAATCATTTGCTTAATGTAACGACACAGGCAATGGATGTTGGTGCTTTAACACCACCTCTTTGGGGGTTTGAGCAGCGTGAAAGATTGATGATTTTTTATGAGCGTGCCTGTGGCGCACGTCTTCATGCAAATTATTTTCGCCCTGGTGGTGTGCATCAAGATTTACCAGAATCTTTAGTTGAAGATATAGGTAATTTTATTGATCCTTTTCTTGTTGCTCTTGGTAAACTTGATGCGCTTGTAACGCCAAATCGGATTTTTAAGCAGCGTAATGTGGATATTGGCGTGGTAAGTATTGATGAAGCTTGGGCACGTGGTTTTTCTGGGGTTATGATTCGTGGGGCTGGTGTTCCATGGGATTTACGTAAAAGCCAACCTTACGAATGTTATGATGAAATGGAATTTGATATTCCTGTAGGTAAGAATAGCGATTGTTATGATCGTTATCTTATTCGTATGGAAGAAATGCGTCAATCAGCAAAAATTATGCGCCAATGTGTGGAGCGTTTGCTGAGTACTGAAAAAAATGGACCGGTTTCGAGCTTGGATCGCAAGATTGTACCACCGAAACGGAGTGAAATGAAAAGTTCGATGGAAGCACTGATTCATCATTTCAAGCTTTATACGGAAGGTTTTCATACGCCTCCTGGAGAAGTATATGTTGCTGTGGAAGCTCCGAAAGGGGAGTTTGGTGTTTATCTTGTTTCTGATGGAACCAATAAGCCTTATCGTGTAAAGTTGCGTGCTCCTGGGTTTGCGCATCTTCAAGCTATGGATTTTTTAACCAGAGGTCATATGCTGGCGGATGCTACAGCTATTTTGGGTTCGATTGATATTGTTTTTGGGGAGGTTGATCGCTAATGTCCGTACGCCGTCTTGCAGATGATGTTTATCAGCCCGCTGAGTTTTCTTTTACAAAAGAAAATCAGATATGGGTAAAAAATACTATAGAGAAATATCCTGTAGGGCGTGAGCAGTCTGCTGTAATTCCATTATTAATGCGCGCTCAAGAGCAAGATGGTTGGGTGACACGTGCCGCGATTGAGCATATTGCTCAGATTCTTTCCATGGCTTATATTCGTGTTCTGGAAGTTGCAACTTTTTACACTCAGTTTCAGCTTAAGCCTGTTGGAACAAAAGCGCATATTCAAGTTTGTGGTACGACCCCTTGTATGTTACGTGGATCTGGTGAATTGATTAAAGTTTGTCAGAAAAAAATTCATCATGAACCTTTTGTTACCAATCAGGATGGAACCTTATCATGGGAAGAGGTAGAATGTCTTGGTGCTTGTGTGAATGCTCCGATGGTTATGATTTTTAAAGATACTTATGAAGATCTTACAGCTGAGCGTCTTGAAGAAATTATTGATGCATTTGAAGCTGGGAAAGGTTCTGAGATAGCGGTTGGTCCGCAAAGTAGCCGTAAGTCGTCGGAACCGATTAGTGGTTTAACTTCTCTTATTGATGATGAGAAAGAAAAAAGATCTCTCAAGTCTTCACCAAAAAAGGATAAGGAAAGAGTGGGGATATAATTAAGTATTTTTCTTGAGAAAATATTTTATTATTCTACCCATGATGGCAACATTTAATGAAAAGTAAGAAGTCTTGAAAAGATATTTAAAAATTGCATTTGAGGAAAAGCGGAAAATGCTATGGGTAATAGAAAAAAAGGTGGGGTATGCTAGCTGATAAAGATCGTATCTTCACCAATATTTATGGTTTAAAAGACAAATCATTAAAGGCTGCGATGTTGCGTGGGCATTGGAATGGTCTGAAAGAGATGATTGACAAAGGTCGTGATTGGATCATTGATGAGGTGAAGGCATCGGGTTTACGCGGTCGTGGTGGTGCTGGTTTTCCTACCGGAATGAAGTGGTCCTTTATGCCAAAGCAGAATGATGGTCGTCCTCATTATTTGGTTGTCAATGCCGATGAATCTGAACCTGGAACTTGTAAAGACCGTGATATTTTACGTCATGATCCCCATACTTTGATTGAAGGATGTGCAATCGCTACTTTTGCTATGGGAGCCAATGTTGCTTTTATTTATATTCGTGGTGAATATATTCGTGAACGTGAAGCGCTACAAGCTGCCGTTGATGAATGCTATGATGCAGGTTTACTTGGCAAAAAAACGAAATATGGGCATGCTTGTGATATTATTATTCATCATGGAGCTGGTGCTTATATTTGTGGTGAAGAAACAGCTCTTCTTGAAAGTCTTGAGGGAAAAAAGGGACAACCTCGGCTTAAACCACCATTTCCTGCCAATATGGGGATTTATGGCTGTCCAACAACAGTAAATAATGTAGAGTCCATTGCTGTTGTTCCAACGATTTTGCGGCGGGGTGCTTCGTGGTTTTCGTCAATCGGACGAGCAAATAATGTTGGAACGAAATTATTTATGGTTTCAGGGCATGTTAATGCACCTTGTACATTTGAAGACGCTCTTGGTGTTTCATTCCGTGAATTAATTGAAAAACATACGGGTGGTGTTCGTGGTGGATGGAATAATCTTTTAGCAGTTATTCCAGGAGGGGCTTCTTGTCCAGTCGTCCGTGGTGAGGATATGATCGATGCGATCATGGATTTTGATGGGATGCGAGATGTCGGGTCTTCTTTTGGCACGGGGGGAATGATTGTTATGGATAAATCAACCGATATTATCAAGGCAATTTGGCGTATAGCTGCTTTTTTCAAGCACGAGAGTTGTGGTCAGTGTACTCCGTGTCGTGAGGGGACGGGTTGGATGATGCGTCTTTTAGGGCGTATGGTTGAGGGAAGAGCACAAAAACGCGAGATTGATCTTTTGTTTGAAGTGTCTAAACAGGTTGAAGGACACACTATTTGTGCGCTTGGTGATGCTGCCGCATGGCCTGTACAGGGGTTGATACGTAATTTTCGTCCGGAAATCGAGCGTAGAATTGATGAATACACGCGAAATGTAGTCCAAAGCAAAAACATTGCTTTAGAAGCAGTAGGATAGAAGATTTTTTAAAGAGCAGCCGAATGCAAATTTTAAGTGGGTTATCCGCAGGTTGGATGGGTGATGATAAATATCAAAGTTGATGGCAAAGAGATTGAAGTTCCTGATTACTACACGTTGCTTCAGGCTGCTGAGGCGGCTGGGGCAGAAATTCCGCGTTTTTGTTTTCATGAATCTTTGTCAATTGCTGGAAATTGTCGTATGTGTTTGGTTGAGGTTAAGGGTGGTCCTCCAAAACCTCAGGCTTCTTGTGCTATGGGGGTGCGTGATTTACGATTAGGGCCTAACGGTGAAGCACCTGAGATTTTTACCAATACGGCGATGGTAAAAAAAGCACGTGAAGGTGTTATGGAATTTCTTCTCATTAATCATCCTTTGGATTGTCCAGTGTGTGATCAAGGGGGAGAATGCGATCTTCAAGATCAAGCAATGCTTTATGGACGAGATTGTTCTCGTTATACAGAAAATAAGCGTGCTGTAGAAGATAAATATATTGGACCTCTTGTCAAAACTGTTATGACACGGTGTATTCATTGTACACGGTGTGTTCGTTTTACAACGGAAGTTGCAGGTATTTCTGAGCTTGGTTTGATCGGTCGTGGTGAAGATGCTGAAATTACGACGTATCTTGAAAAAGCTATGACATCTGAATTACAGGGAAACGTTATTGATCTTTGTCCGGTGGGAGCTTTAACTTCAAAACCTTATGCGTTTCATGCTCGTCCGTGGGAATTGGTAAAAACGGAATCGATTGATGTGATGGATGCGCTTGGTAGTGCGATCCGTATTGATAGCCGTGGCCGTGAAGTTATGCGGATTATGCCGCGTACGAATGAAGATGTAAATGAGGAATGGATCTCTGATAAAACGCGTTTTATTTGGGATGGATTGCGCACTCAGCGGCTTGATAGGCCATATGTACGCAAAGATGGAAAGCTTCAGCCTGTCAGTTGGACAGAAGCTTTTGCAAAAATTAAAATGGTGATCTCTAAAATTTTTCCAGAAAAAATTGGAGCCATTGCTGGAGATCTTGCGTCTGTTGAGGAGATGTATGCCCTTAAAGCATTATTGAGTTCTTTAGGCTCAACGCTTTTTGATTGTCGCCAAAGAGGGGGGGCTTTATCGCCTGAGTTTGGGCGTTCGAGTTATATTTTTAATCCTACAATTGCAGGTATTGAACAGGCTGATGCACTGCTTATTGTGGGATCTAATCCACGTCATGAAGCAGCTGTTTTAAATGCGCGTATTTTAAAGCGCCAACGGATGGGAAATTTTCCTATTGCATTAATTGGAGAGAAAGTCGATTTACGTTATCCTTATTCTTATCTTGGATCTGGGAGTGATACATTAACGACACTTATTCGTGGAGAGGATGTTTTTTTTAATGTCTTAAAAGAAGCGAAGAGGCCCCTTATTCTTATCGGAGAGGGAGCTGTTTCAGGAAATGAAGGTTTATCTGTTTTAAAAAGTCTTGCTAAATTAGCTGACAATATTGGTGCTCTTAGTGAAGAATGGAATGGGTTTGGGGTTCTTCATAATGCAGCATCGATTGTTGGAGGATTGGACATAGGCTTTACTTCTAAGCTTGGGGTTGCAAATATTCTTAAAACCTGTGAAGTTTTATTTTTACTTGGTGCTGATGAAGTAGAATTAGCCAATACAAAAGCTTACACAGTTTATATTGGTAGCCATGGTGATAATGGTGCACATGCTGCTGATGTTATTTTGCCTGCATCTGCTTACACTGAAAAATCAGGGCTTTATGTGAATACAGAAGGACGTGTTCAAATGACAAATCGGGCTGGTTTTGCTCCAGGTGAAGCAAAAGAAGATTGGGCTATTTTGCGTGCTTTATCGGATATTTTAGGACAAAGACTCCCTTTTGATTCTCTTTCTCAATTAAGACAATGCTTGTTTAATGATTATCCACACCTTTGTGCTGTTGATGATATAGTGCCTTCTGATATAAGTGGTCTTAAGGCGCTTGGTTCAAAAATGGTTTCTCTAGAGAGTCAAACCTTTACTTCTATGGTTAAAGACTTTTATTTAACAAATCCGATAGCACGTGCTTCTGCTGTTATGGCTGAATGTTCATCTCTTGCAAAAAACCGTGCTACGCAAACTGTAAAGTAAGGCAAAGGAAAAGGAATAATGATGTATGATTTCTTTATGACTTGGCTGTTGCCATTACTCATTATAGTTGGAAAAACACTTCTTCTTTTGGTCGTTCTTTTGATTTTAGTTGCTTATCTTCTTTACGCAGATAGAAAGATTTGGGCAGCGGTACAATTGCGTCGTGGACCAAACGTTGTTGGTCCATGGGGTTTGTTACAGTCTTTTGCAGATTTAATTAAATTTGTTGTTAAGGAGCCTATTATCCCTGCAGGTGCAAATAAGGGTGTTTTTCTTTTGGCTCCTTTTGTTTCAGCGACACTTGCTTTATCAACTTGGGCTGTTATTCCTGTCAATGAGGGCTGGGAGGTTGCGAAGATTAATGTTGGCTTGCTTTATATCTTAGCCATTTCATCTCTTGAGGTTTATGGTGTTATTATGGGGGGATGGGCATCAAATTCAAAATATCCTTTCTTAGGAGCCCTTCGTTCGGCGGCACAAATGGTTTCTTATGAAGTTTCCATTGGTTTTGTGCTTGTGACTGTCATTTTAATAAGTGGTTCGTTGGATCTCACAACAATTGTTCATAAACAAAGTTCTGGAATTGGTACAACTCTTGGTCTTCCTTTTAACAGCTTTCTCGATTGGAATTGGTTGGTCCTTTTTCCAATGTTTATTATATTTTTTATTTCTGCGCTCGCAGAGACAAACCGTCCTCCATTCGATTTGGTGGAAGCAGAATCTGAACTTGTAGCTGGTCATATGGTAGAATATTCTTCAACGCCTTACATGCTATTCTTTCTTGGTGAATATGTTGCGATTGTTTTAATGTGCGCATTAACAACCATTCTATTTTTAGGCGGTTGGCTGCCACCCTTAGATGTTTGGTGGCTTAATTGGGTTCCTGGTATCATTTGGTTTGTTTTAAAAGTCTGTTTTGTATTTTTTTGGTTTGCTATGGTTAAAGCATTTGTTCCACGTTATCGCTATGATCAGCTCATGCGGCTTGGTTGGAAGGTTTTTCTTCCTCTCTCACTAGCAATGGTTGTGATAACTGCTGCTTTTTTAAAGTTTACGGATTTCGTTTAAGAGGAGATTTTACGATGTCAGGTTTTATTCAGGCGGCAAAGTCACTTCTTCTATTGGAATTTGTGAGTGCTTTTTTCTTAGCTATGCGTCAATTTTTTTCACCAAAGCCCACAATTAATTATCCTTATGAAAAAGGTTTTGTATCTCAGCGTTTTCGCGGTGAGCATGCATTGCGTCGCTATCCAAATGGTGAAGAACGGTGTATTGCTTGTAAATTATGTGAAGCAATTTGCCCTGCGCAAGCGATTACAATTGAGGCTGGACCGCGACGTAATGATGGTACGCGTAGAACTGTTCGTTATGATATCGATATGGTTAAGTGTATCTACTGCGGTTTTTGTCAAGAGGCTTGTCCGGTAGAGGCTATTGTTGAAGGTCCAAATTTCGAATTTGCAACAGAAACGCGTGAAGAACTCTATTATGATAAAGAAAAGCTTTTAATGAATGGAGATCGTTGGGAGCGAGAAATTGCTCGAAATATATTGATGGATGCGCCTTATCGTTAAGCGTATCGTTAAATGAGGTGTCGGATATTTTCCGATAAATTGTAATCTGGTATGAAGTTCATACCAATTGTTTGAATAATTAAGGAGAAGCCTATGCTAACAGATCTAGCGGCGGCATTTTTCTATTTGTTTGCTTTTATTATGCTAACAAGTGCAGTTATTGTTATTACAGCACGCAATCCAGTGCATTCTGTTTTGTTTTTAATCCTCGCATTTTTTAATGCAGCAGCTTTATTTTTGCTTGCAGGAGCAGAGTTTTTAGGGCTTATTCTGCTTGTTGTGTATGTAGGAGCTGTCGCTGTTTTATTTTTATTTGTCGTTATGATGCTTGACGTTGATTTTGCTGAGTTAAAGAGTGGAACTCTTCGGTATGCTCCTATTGGAGCTCTTATTGGTGTTATTATCGCTGTAGAATTGATTGTTGTTTTTGTGAGTAGCTATTTTTCTCCAGTCTTGAGAACGCATGTTACCCAACCAATGCCAGATTTAACGCAGCGAACAAATACACAAGCATTAGGTGATATTCTCTATACGGATTATGTTTTTTATTTTCAAATTGCTGGAATGATTTTATTGGTTGCAATGATTGGGGCTATTGTTTTAACACTTCGTCATAAATTGGGTGTAAAGCGGCAATCTATTGCGGAGCAAGTTTCTAGAACGGTAGAAAGTGCCATTGAAATCAAACAAGTTGAATCAGGCAAAGGTATGTAAGGGGGGCGATGTAGATGTATATTGATATTACACATTATCTCACTGTTTCTGCTTTGATGTTTACAATTGGTATTGCTGGAATTTTTCTCAACAGAAAAAACGTGATTATTATCTTGATGTCCATTGAGCTTATATTGCTTTCAGTTAATCTCAATTTTGTTGCATTTTCAGCATTTCTTCATGATCTCGTTGGTCAGATATTCGCTTTATTTGTCTTAACCGTAGCAGCTGCTGAAGCTGCCATTGGTTTAGCAATTCTGGTCGTTTTTTTCCGTAATCGTGGTTCCATTGCGGTTGAAGATGTTAATGTAATGAAAGGCTAACCAGTGATGTATTATACGATTGTCTTTCTTCCGCTTTTGGGTTTTTTAATTGCTGCACTAGGTGGAAAAACGATAGGAGATCGTGCGAGTGAATTGATAACATGTAGCTTTATGGTTGTTGTTGCCATATTATCGTGGATAGCATTTTTCAGTATTGCATTTGGTCATATTCCAGCGATTGATGTCTTGGTATTACATTGGCTTACTATTGGTGACTTAAGCTTTAATTGGGCTTTACATGTTGATGCATTAACAGCTGTCATGCTTATTGTTGTGAACAGTGTTTCGGCATTAGTACATATTTATTCAATTGGTTATATGCACCATGACCCTTCAAGGTCTCGTTTTTTTTCTTATCTTTCTTTGTTTACATTTATGATGCTTATGTTGGTCACATCCAACAATTTGATTCAGATGTTTTTTGGATGGGAAGGTGTCGGACTTGCTTCTTATTTACTCATTGGTTTTTGGTTTCAGCGTGATTCTGCTAATAAGGCCGCAATGAAAGCTTTTGTAGTTAATCGTGTTGGAGACTTTGGTTTTCTCTTAGGAATCTTTAGTATTTTTGTTTTATTCCAATCGGTTGATTTTGCTTCTATTTTTGCAAAAGCTGCAAACAATAACTTTATACAAAATATGACATTTTTAGGTTGGCAATTTGATGGGCAGACGGCAATTACCATTACATGCCTTTTATTATTTATTGGTGCGATGGGAAAATCAGCACAATTTCTTTTACATACTTGGCTGCCTGATGCAATGGAAGGACCAACCCCTGTATCAGCGCTTATTCATGCCGCTACAATGGTAACGGCTGGTGTTTTTATGGTTGCGCGTATGTCGCCAATTTTTGAACTTTCTTCAACTGCTTTGACCGTGATTATTATTGTTGGAGCAACAACAGCGTTTTTTGCAGCAACTGTGGGGTTGGTGCAGAATGATATTAAACGTGTTATTGCTTATTCTACATGCTCTCAGCTCGGTTATATGTTTGTGGCATTAGGTGTTGGAGCTTATGGCGCTGCTGTCTTTCATCTTTTTACGCATGCTTTTTTTAAAGCCTTATTGTTTCTTGGTGCAGGTTCTGTCATTCATGCTGTATCTGATGAACAAGATATGCGAAAAATGGGTGGGTTACGCAAACATATAAAAGTCACCTATTGGATGATGATGGTCGGGACCATTGCATTGACAGGTGTTGGAATTCCAGGAACACTTTTCGGGACTGCAGGTTTTTTCTCGAAAGATGCGATTATAGAGTCTGCTTTTGCATCCCATAATATTGCTTCAGGATATGCTTTTTATCTTCTTGTTTTTGCAGCTTTATTAACAAGTTTCTATTCATGGCGGCTTATCTTTATGACATTCCATGGTAAACCACGGGCAACAGTTGATGTTATGCATCATGTTCATGAATCACCTCCAGTTATGTTGATTCCACTCTTTCTTTTATCTATTGGAGCAATATTTTCTGGTGTCGTTTTCCAACCTTACTTTTTTGGTGACTTCTATAATGCTTTTTGGAAGGGAGCATTATTTACAAGCAGCCACAATCACATTCTTCATGACGCCCACCATGTCTTTAATTGGGTAAAATGGTTGCCATTTATAGCGATGGTTCTTGGTTTTATTTTAGCTTATTTATTTTATGTTTCTATTCCATCTCTTCCTAAGAAAATGGTTCGTATTATGCCAAGAGCATATAATTTTCTTTACCAAAAATGGTATTTCGATCAATTATATAACTTTTTGTTTGTTCGTCCTACCTTTAGAATTGGTTCTTTTCTTTGGAAAGTGGGAGACGGTAAGATTATTGATGGTCTAGGTCCTAATGGTATCGCAGCGCGTGTTGTTGATATTACAAATAGAATTGTTCGATTGCAAACAGGCTATCTTTACCACTATGCATTTGCAATGCTTATCGGCGTTGCATTACTCATTACATGGATGATGATCGGGGGCGTAAACTAATGACCGATTGGCCTATTCTTTCTACGGTTACATTTTTGCCACTTGTTGGTGTGCTTCTGATTTTGTTTATCAAAGATGATAGTGAAGTAGCACGCCATAATATACGTAATGTCGCATTTTTTACGACTCTATTTGTTTTTATTATTTCTTTAATTATTTGGATAGGATTTGATTCTAGCAACCCAAATTTTCAAATGGTTGAAAAGTCCAGTTGGTTAGGGGGGGGCATTAGCTATCATATGGGGGTTGATGGTATTTCTATTCTTTTTGTTGTTCTCTCGGCTTTTCTTTTGCCTTTTTGTATTTTAGCAAGTTTGGAAAATGTTAAAGAGAGATTAAAGGCTTATATGATTGCATTTCTTCTTCTAGAAGTTGCGATTATTGGCGTTTTTTGTGCTCTTGATGCAATGCTATTCTATGTTTTTTTTGAAGGCAGCCTTATTCCAATGTTTATCATTATAGGTGTATGGGGTGGAGCACGTCGTGTTTATGCAAGTATAAAGTTTTTCTTATATACTTTACTTGGTTCAGTGCTTATGCTGGTTGCTCTTATGGCTATGTATTGGGAGGCTGGGACACTTGATATACCAACTTTACTCAATTACCAGTTTCCTGCTCATATGCAAATATGGTTATGGCTTGCATTTTTTGCTTCTTTCGCAGTTAAAATGCCAATGTGGCCAGTTCATACATGGCTCCCTGATGCTCACGTGGAAGCACCGACAGCGGGTTCCGTTATTTTAGCTGGTGTCTTACTCAAATTAGGTGGGTATGGTTTTCTTCGTTTTTCTTTGCCTATGTTTCCTATCGCTTCAGCAGATTTTGCACCTTTGATTTTCACATTATCGCTTATCGCTATTATTTATACGTCGTTGGTTGCACTTGTTCAAAATGACATCAAAAAGCTTATTGCTTATTCTTCAATAGCGCATATGGGGTATGTGACAATGGGCATTTTTTCTGCGAATGAACAAGGGATACAAGGGGCTATTTATCAGATGCTATCCCATGGAATTGTTTCAGCAGCGTTGTTTCTTTGTGTTGGGGTTATCTATGATCGCTTGCATACACGTGAAATTTCAGCGTTTGGCGGTTTAGTGAATAATATGCCTAAATATGCTGTTGTTTTCTTAATTTTCACTATGGCAAATGTTGGTTTGCCTGGAAGCTCAGGATTTTTGGGTGAATTTTTAACCTTAATAGGTGTTTTTCAAGTAAATAAATTGGTTGTTGTTTTAGCAACAACAGGTGTTATCTTATCGGCAGCCTATGCCCTTTATCTTTATCGGCGTGTGGTTTTTGGTTCCTTGGATAAAGAGAATTTAAAAGTATTAATAGATCTTTCTTTAAGAGAAAAATTCATCCTTTATCCAATGGTTATTCTTACAATATTCTTTGGTATCTATCCAACGCCTATTCTTAAAGCAACGGCGTTTTCCGTAGAAACCCTCATCAATAAACTGCACTAGATAAGGGAAGAACGCACATGCAAACTGAAATAATAGCGCAATTAGTCTTAATTCTTCCGGAGCTTTTAATCGCATTAGGAGCTGTCGTGTTGCTTATGATTGGTGTTTATTCCAATACACGTGCTTCTTTAACAGTGACAGGTTTAGCCATGGCACTTCTTGTGGCAACCATTATTATTCTTATAGTTTTTCCGAAAAATGGTTCATTTCAAACCAATGCGCTCGTTATCGATTCCTTTAGTCGTTATATGAAAATTTTAATGCTTATTGGTGCACTCTTTTCTCTTATCATGTCTGTTGGTTTTGCCAATGCACAAAAGTTTAATATATTTGAATTTCCAGTGCTTGTTCTTTTAGCAACCCTTGGAATGATGTTTATGATTTCAGCGGGTAATATGCTGTCGCTTTATATGGGGTTAGAGCTGCAATCTTTAGCTTTATATGTTTTAGCAGCGATTAATCGTAATAATGTAAAATCTTCTGAAGCCGGTATAAAATACTTTGTTTTAGGAGCATTATCTTCAGGATTGCTGCTTTATGGTATTTCATTGCTTTATGGTTTTACGGGTCAAATTGGTTTTCACGAAATTGCTGTTGCTTTAAAAAGTGAAAATTTGCAATTGGGAGTTATCTTTGGAATTGTTTTTATTTTAGCTGGTTTGGCTTTCAAAATTTCTGCTGTTCCATTTCATATGTGGACACCTGATGTTTATGAAGGAGCGCCAACACCGATTACAGCATTTTTTGCTGGTGCCCCTAAAGTTGCTGCAATGGCTTTAATCATCCGTATTATTGTGATGACCTTTATTCCCCTAGGGCATGTTGATAATGTGATGCCTGCATGGCAACAAATTTTGGTCTTCATGGCGATTGCATCAATGATACTTGGTGCATTTGCTGCAATTGGTCAAAATAACATTAAGCGCTTAATGGCTTATTCGTCGATCAGTCATATGGGCTATGCACTTGTTGGTTTATCTGCTGGAGATATGCTAGGAATAAAAAGTGTTATTCTTTATATGACGATTTATCTTGGAATGACGATTGGCTCGTTTGCTTTTATTCTTGGAATGCGCTCTCAGAATGGCAATGTTGAAAATATTTATGATCTTTCAGGGTTAGCAAAAACAAATCCGTTTATGGCTATTGTTATGACAATACAGCTTTTCTCGTTAGCCAGTGTACCACCTATGGCTGGTTTTTTTGGGAAGTGGTATACATTTTCTGCTGCTGTCCATGCTGGTCTGACGCCACTTGCAGTCGTTGGGATGATAGCATCTGTCGTTGGAGCTTTTTACTATTTACGAGTCATTAAAATTATGTGGTTTGATGACGCAAAAGCGCATTTTGTTGCTTTATCGAATGAGCTTCAATTTTGTCTCGGTCTTTCTGCATTGTTTATTTTATTTTATACACTTTTTGGAGTTTGGTTTGCTGAATTAGCAGAAAAAGCAGCAGCTGCATTGTTTTAATGAATATGGTTTATATTTTATCAGATTTTGCTCAAGAACAAGGATACACTATTGAAGCGTACGATAGTGTTGACTCAACAAATCTCATTGCGCAACGAAAAGCGCAAACTGGTCATCAAGGTAATCTTTGGATTGTTGCACAAGAACAATCACAGGGAAGAGCAAGAAGAGGGAGGACTTGGTCTAGTCCCAAAGGGAACCTTTATTCTAGCCTTTTATTAATTGATGATATTGTTCATCAAACTGCAGCTCAACTTGGTTTTGTTGCTGGAATAAGTGTGGCAGAGGCAATAAAACAATTGATAAAAGATGAAAAGCAGACAAACAATATTGTGAGTTTAAAATGGCCAAACGATATTTTGCTCAGAGGAGCAAAAAGCTCTGGAGTTTTGCTTGAGATTTTAAAATTGTCATCACAACAATATGCATTGGTTATTGGTATTGGAATAAATGTGAAATATAATTATGAAAATGCACCCTATCCCACTTCAAGCTTAAAGAATATCGGTTTGCATATTGAAGCAGAACAATTATTTACGGTTTTGACGGAGTGTTTTTCTAAAAATTACCTTCTTTGGAAACAACCAAAAGGATGTGAAATAATCCGAAAAAAATGGCTTTTATATTCTGCTCACCTTGGGAAATATGTCAAAGTGGTTAATGATGAAAAAGTCATTGAGGGTGTTTTTGATGGTCTTGATAGTGATTTTAACTGCATCATAAAGCAAAAAAATGGTCAGACAGCCATTATAACAGCTGGAGATGTTCATTTTGGTTCGGCTGCTTCTATTAATGCAGGTCGTTATTAAAAAATTATTTTACCATCAGATACCTTAATGATTTTGGGAGATGTTTATGGTTGCAGCCAATAAGAATGAGTTTGTTTTTTTACCTCTGGGGGGGGTAGGTGAAATAGGGATGAATTTAGCTGCTTACGGATTTGGTCCCCAAAATCTTCGTGAATGGCTGCTGGTTGATATGGGGATTAGTTTTGCTGGTTCTGAATTACCAGGAGTCGACCTTGTTTTTCCTGATATTCGTTTTCTAGAAAGTGAAAAACATAATATACGGGGTCTTGTTTTAACACATGCACACGAAGATCATTATGGGGCCGTTCTTGATTTATGGCCAAAGTTACAAGTTCCAATTTACTGTACGCCTTTTACAGCAGGATTATTGGAAACTAAAAAACAATTAGATTTTGAATCTCAAAAAATTTTACTCAATATTTTTCAAGCTGGTGATTGTTTTCAGGTAGGTTCCTTTGCTGTAGAGGCTATAGCTGTTAACCATTCAATACCAGAATCTGTATCTTTAGCAATTACAACCTCTTTGGGGACTGTGATTCATACTGGTGATTGGAAAATTGATCATACTCCTTCACTTGGGGCTGTGACGGATGAAAAAAGATTTCGTGCGTTAGGAAAAAAAGGTGTTTTAGCATTACTTTGTGATTCTACAAATGCGTGTCGGGATGGTATATCTCCATCAGAGCAGCAGGTTCAAGCCAGTCTTTCTGAGATTATTTCCAAAGCTGAAGGGCGCGTTGCAATAGCAACTTTTTCTTCTAATATTGGTCGGATACGTTCTATTGCTCTTGCAGCTGAAGCTGCTGGACGTAAGGTGCTTGTCATTGGGCGTTCCCTTAAGCGAAGTATTATGGTTGCACAAGAGCTTGGTTATATGAATGGTTTAGCACCATTTGTAACGGAAGATGATTATGGTTACATTTCGCGAAAAGATCTTGTTTTAATTGTCACAGGGAGCCAAGGTGAGCCATGTGCTGCTTTGGCTAAACTGTCACGTGATGGAATGAGAAATATTACACTTTCTGCTGGTGATACCGTTATTTATTCATCACGAAGTATTCCAGGAAACGAAAAAGCGATTATTGAGGTACAAAATCGTTTCATTGATTTGGGTATTGAAATTATCACGAATGAAGATGCACTTGTTCATGTTTCCGGTCATCCCCGTCGTTCAGAACTTTTACAGATGTATGATTGGGTAAAGCCACAGATACTTGTTCCTGTACATGGGGAAGCAATGCATCTTAAGGCTCAGGCAACTTTAGCGCGTCAAGCGGGTATTAAAATTGTTACAGATATCAGAAATGGATATATGTTACGTTTTGCACCAGAGCCTGTAGAAGTTGTTGATCAAGTTCCTGTTGGCCGCATCTATAAGGATGGTTGCCTAATTGGAGATGAAAATGAACTAGGGATTCGTGAACGTCGCAAACTAAGTTATGCTGGTCATGTTACTATTTCTCTCCATATAAATAGTAAGCATGAATTATTAGGGGATATAGGTCTAACAACATTCGGGTTACCTGAAAGTAATGGAAAGGGAGAAAGTTTAAAAGATATTCTTTTAGATATTATAGAAAATACAGTTTATAATATCCCACGCATGAAACAGAAAAATAATGAACTTATTCGAGAGGCAACACGACGTGCTGTGAGAGCGGCTGTTCATGAAATTTGGCAAAAAAAACCTATCTGTACAGTTTTTTTACATCGGTCAAAATAAGGAACTTTCATATTACGTTATTTAAAAAGAGAAGAGCATTTTTATTTTATTGCTAAATAAGAAAAATAGAGAATAAAGCCCAATAAATTTTTAAATAATAAGATCGTTATATTTGAAAGTATTCAGAATGCGGATATAGATGAATAGAGGGTGTGATAAATTGTTTCGATATGATAGGTGTGATTAGGAGTTAATTATTTCAATGCGTCTTTCTCAATATTTCCTTCCACTTTTAAAAGAGAATCCTAAGGAAGCAGAGATTGTTTCTCATCGGCTCATGTTGCGTGCCGGTATGATTCGCCAACAAACATCAGGAATTTATTCTTGGCTTCCTTTAGGGAAAAAAGTGCTTGATAAAGTTTGTAGAATTATTCGTGAGGAGCAAGAACGTGCGGGTGCAATAGAAATATTGATGCCTACAATTCAATCTGCTGATCTTTGGCGTGAAAGCGGTCGTTATGATGATTATGGTTTGGAAATGCTTCGCATTAAAGATCGCCAAAAGCGTGATTTACTTTATGGTCCAACCAATGAAGAAATGGTAACAGATATTTTTCGCTCATATGTTCGTTCTTATAAAGATCTTCCACTTAATTTGTATCATATTCAATGGAAATTTCGTGATGAAATTCGCCCACGTTTTGGTGTGATGCGGGCACGAGAATTTTTAATGAAAGATGCTTATTCTTTTGATCTTGATTATGAAGGTTCTAAAACATCTTATAATCGTATGTTTGTTGCTTATTTACGCACTTTTTCTCGTCTTGGTTTAAAAGCAATTCCTATGCGTGCAGATACAGGTCCAATAGGGGGGGAACTCAGTCATGAATTTATCATTTTGGCTGAAACGGGAGAGAGCGCTATCTTCTGTAATAAACAATTTCTTGAACTTACTGTTCCTGATAGTTCAATCGATTTTAGTGATAAAGCTGTTTTGGATGATATTGTTAAACAATGGACATCTTTTTATGCAGCGACGGAAGAAATGCATAATGAAGAGGAGTGGGCTAAAGTTTCTGATCATAATCGTCTTTCAGCGCGTGGTATTGAAGTCGGGCATATTTTCCACTTTGGCACGAAATATTCTGCTCCAATGGAAGCAAAAGTTATGGGACAAGATGGAAAAGAGCATGTAGTCTCTATGGGATCTTATGGTATTGGACCTTCGCGTCTTGTTGCGGCCGCTATAGAGGCTTCTCATGATGAAAATGGTATTATTTGGCCAAAGTCGATGGCACCGTTTGATTTTGGAATTATCAATATGAAATCCGATGATGAAAAATGCACGAAGGCATGTGAGTTTCTCTATCAGGGATTAAAGGAGGCTGGTTTTGATCCATTATTAGATGATAGAAATGAACGTCCTGGATCAAAATTTGCAACAATGGATTTGATTGGTTTGCCAACGCAAATCATTGTTGGTCCTAACAGCATTGCACAAAATGAAGTTGAAATTAAAGATCGAAAAACAGGTGTAAAAAAATCTCTAAAGGTTGAAGATGTACTCAGCCAACTTTCTATGAATTAATAGGAAATGTTATGAAGAGGCTGAAAGACAAATGGTTTTCATCTTATGAGTGGATGATCGCTTTTCGTTACATGATTCCCAATAAAAAACATGTCGTTGCATCTGTTATTTCAATTATTTCTCTTATTGGGATTATGTTGGGCGTATTTGCTCTGGTTGTTGTTATGGCGGTGATGAATGGCTTTCGTACAGAGCTTCTCAATCGTATTCTTGGTATGAATGGGCATTTTATTGTTCAAACAGTTGATTCTGGTTTTTCTGATTATAAGACTCTTATTTCTTCTTTAGAATCTACAAATGGTGTAAAGTTTGCTTTGCCTGTTATTGAAGGTCAAGCGCTTGTTCAAGGTGAAGTTCAAGGTGGCTCTGGCGCATTAGTTCGTGGTATGCGCAAACAAGATCTAGAAAAGCTTAAAACAGTCTCTCAAAACATTAAATTAGGATCGATTTCTCGGTTTGATGAAGAAGAAGGTGTTGCAATTGGAAGTGGCTTAGCAGAAAAATTGGGGCTGACAGTTGGAAGGGATATTCGTATTATTACTCCAGATGGTGATGAGACTCCTTTTGGCGTTACCCCACGTGTGAAAGCTTATAAAGTCGTTGCTATTTTTGAAGTTGGTATGTCTGAATATGATTCAATATTTATCTTTATGCCTCTCCATGAAGCACAAATGTTTTTTAATTTGGGAGATAAGGTTCAGTCTTTAGAATTATTTCTAAATGATCCTGATGCTGTTGATCAAATAAAACCTGTTGTAGAAAAAACAGTTGATCAACAGGTCTATTTAATTGATTGGCGTACCCGCAATCAGGCTTTTTTTTCAGCCTTACAGATTGAACGAAATGTTATGTTTTTCATTCTTTCTCTGATCGTTCTTGTTGCTGCTTTAAATATTATTTCAGGGCTGATTATGCTTGTAAAAGATAAAAGTCATGATATTGCGATTTTACGCACGATGGGGGCTCAACAGAGTGCGATTTTGCGTATATTTATCATTACAGGAATGATGATTGGTTTTATTGGAACTATATTGGGTTTAGTTTTAGGTGTTATCGCGACCGCGAATATTAATCATATCCAAGACTTTATATCTTGGTTATTTAATGTCGACGTTTTTAATCCTCAACTTTATTTTTTAACAAAATTGCCTGCACAAATTGAGTGGAAACAGACCATCTTGGTTGCTATGATGGCTTTATTTTTGTCGTTTCTTGCTGCTCTCATTCCGGCATGGCGTGCTGCTAAGCTAGATCCCGTACAAGCTTTGAGGTATGAATAATGACAGCTATTTTAGAGCTTGTAGAGATTGAAAGACACTTTTTCGAGAGTCATAAGCCGCTTATTGTTTTAGATAAAGCGAATTTTATTCTTAATCGTGGAGAGCTTGTTGCACTTGTTGCACCATCTGGTGCTGGAAAATCAACACTTCTTCATATTGCTGGATTATTAGAAAAACCAACAGCTGGTGATGTGATGTTACGGGGTATTTCTTGTGCAAAGCGCTCTGATAGTGAGCGAACAGCTATAAGACGAAATGATATTGGTTTTGTTTATCAATTTCATCATTTACTTCCAGAGTTTACGGCGTTAGAAAATGTCATGGTACCGCAAATGATAGCAGGATTAAAAAAATCCATAGCAGAAGATCGTGCGCGCAAATTATTGACGTATCTGCGTGTTTCTCATCGTGCTAACCATCGTCCCTCAGAGTTATCGGGAGGAGAACAACAACGTGTTGCTATTGCACGTGCAGTAGCAAATGGCCCTTCGGTTCTTTTGGCTGATGAACCTACGGGGAATCTTGATCCAGTAACTTCAGCTTATGTTTTTCAAGCTTTATCTATCCTTGTTCGCCAGTCGGGTCTTTCTGCTCTTATTGCAACACATAATTACGCTTTGGCTAAGCAAATGCATCGTCGAATTACACTTAAAGAACAAAAGATTATAGAACTTCCTTAAAAGCAAGGTACAAATTTTATACGACTAATTGAATAGTTTATATTACTTTATTCAAGGAGATTTTTTATGACAGTTTTTGTCGTTGACAAAAATCAATTAGATGTGCGTCGTCGTCGATTGATTTTTCGTGCATGGCATCGCGGTATTCGTGAAATGGATCTCATTTTTGGACATTATGTCGATGCTCATATTACTGGAATGAATGATAAAACGCTCTCTGAACTTGAATATATTATGTCTTTTGATGATCGTGATTTACTCACATGGATTACTGGAGAAGTTTCGCCACCCTCTGAAGTTGATAGTCCACTTTTTCGTGATATTGCCAATTATCGTACTTGCTTAAGTTATTAATCCCGATGCCTATATTTAAAAAAATTGTTATTCCCCAAAATAATTCTGTTCATATGATTTTTGATGGAGTTCCTGATGGATTCGAAGCCTTTGCGCTTGCTAAATTAAGTTCAGAAATTGCACAAGGTAAACCGCTCATCTATGTTGTCCGCGACGGAACAAAAATTGTTCATTTACAACAAGTTTTAAATTTTATTGAGCCAAATTTACCCATACTTCAATTTCCTGCATGGGATTGTTTGCCCTATGATCGTGTGTCACCAGGAATTGCTGTTATGGCACGTCGACTATCAGCATTGGCACACATAGCAAATTTACGTAAAGATCCGCATCCTGCAATTATATTAACAACAGCAAATGCGATTATGCAAAAGTTACCTCCTCGTGAAATGATAGAAGCTCAGCTTATTCACGCACGTGTTGGCCAGCGCAATAACATGGGAAATCTTATTCAGTTTTTAGAAACCAATGGTTTTGAACGCGTTACGGTTGTCCGTGATGTTGGTGAGTTTGCTGTAAGAGGAGGAATACTTGATATCTTTTCTCCCATGGATGTTGAACCTTTACGTCTTGATTTTTTTGGAGATACCCTAGAAAGTATCCGCATATTTGATCCAGAAAGTCAAAGGACAACAGGCCAAAAAACTGAACTTTTATTACAGGGAATGAGTGAGGTTGTTCTTACACCAGAACGCATAAGCCGTTTTAAGAGCAATTATACCCGTACATTTGGTGTATCACAAAAAAATAACATGCTTTATGAAGCAATTGCTCAAGGTCGGCGTTTTGCCGGTATGGAACATTGGCTTCCATTTTTTTATGAAAACCTTGATAGTTTTTTTGACCATTGTGGCAACTTACCGATAGTTTTTGAGCATCTCATAGAAGAAGCCTTCATTGAACGCTATCGTCTTATTGAGGACTATTATAACGCGCGCAAAGAGCGCGAAAATGATGAAAAAAATTCTACTTCTTATCATCCAATAGATCCTAGTCTTTTCTATTTAACGCCAGAGCGTGTTTTGGAGGGTGTGCAACAATCTTCACAGCGTATTGATTTTTCGCCTTTTAATATTCCACAAAGTTTGGAAAAAACTGTTATTCACACCAATGTTAAACAGGGATATGATTTTGTAAAAGAGCGTAATGCGCAGGAAAAAAATGTTTTTTCAAGTGTTATTGATCATATCGCATCTTTACGCACTGCTGGTAAAAAAGTGCTTTTAGCGTGTTGGAGTGAAGGATCTCTCAATCGTTTGCTACAAGTTCTCGATGAGCATGGATTGAAAAAAATAGATGTTGCAAAATCCTTGCAAACTGTCAAAGCAACACCACGAGATCGCATATTAGCAGCTGTTATCATGATAGAACATGGTTTTGAGGCTGAAGATTTGGCTGTTATAGCAGAGCAAGATATCCTTGGCGATCGTTTTATAAGATCGCCAAAGCGGCGTAAAAATAATACAAATTTTATTTCTGAAATTTCTGCTTTAAATTCTGGTGATATTATTGTGCATATCGACCACGGTATTGGCCAATTTGTTGGTCTTAAAACCATCAAAACTACTGGAATTTTACGAGATTGTCTTGAAATTAGATATGCTGGGGGTGATTTACTCTTTTTACCTGTTGAAAATATTGAGCTTCTCTCACGTTATGGCTCAGAAGGAACAGAGGTAACTTTAGATAAATTAGGGGGTGTTGCTTGGCAAGCACGTAAAGCTCGGCTTAAAAAACATTTATTGGAAATGGCAGGGCAATTAATTCGTATAGCTGCAGAGCGTATGACTCGTGCTGCGCCTGCTTTACTTCCACCAATTGGACCATTTGATGAGTTTGTTGCTTGCTTTCCCTATGAAGAAACGGAAGATCAAATGAATGCAATTGATGCTGTTTTAGACGATTTAGCCTCAGGAAAGCCTATGGATCGCTTGATATGCGGTGATGTTGGTTTTGGAAAAACCGAAGTAGCTATTCGAAGTGCTTTTGTCGCAGCATTAAATGGATATCAGGTTGCTGTTGTTGTACCGACAACTTTGCTTTCACGTCAACATTACAAGACATTTATTTCGCGTTTTCAAGGATTACCGGTTAAAATTGGACATGCTTCAAGGCTTGTAAAAGCGAAAGAACTTGCACAAGTAAAAAAAGGTGTTTCAGATGGTACAATCGATATTGTCATTGGAACCCATGCATTATTAAGTGGTGCAGTTAATTTTTTACGGTTAGGCCTTCTCATCATTGATGAGGAGCAGCATTTTGGTGTCAAACACAAAGAGCGTTTAAAAGAGCTTAAAAGTGATATTCATGTTCTCACACTTTCAGCAACTCCCATACCACGCACTTTAGGGTTAGCATTATCGGGTGTACGTGAACTTTCATTGATAACAACGCCCCCCATTGATAGAATGGTGGTTCGTACTTTTATTTCACCTTTTGATGCACTTGTTATACGAGAGACCCTGCTTCGAGAATATTATCGTGGCGGACAAAGTTTCTATGTTTGTCCTCGTATTTCTGATCTGGCTTTTGTAGAAGAATATCTCAAAACACATGTGCCAGAACTGAAATTCGTTGTGGCTCATGGACAAATGCCGGCTGGACAACTTGATGATATCATGAATGCATTTTATGATGGGCAATATGATGTTTTGCTATCGACAACCATTATTGAATCTGGTCTTGATATTCCAACAGCCAATACCCTAATTGTGCATCGCGCTGAGATGTTTGGTCTTTCTGCACTCTATCAGTTACGAGGGAGGGTAGGGCGCTCAAAACAACGTGCTTATGCACTTTTTACATTTCCTGCTGGTAAAGTTTTAACAGCTGCTGCTGATCGCCGTCTTAAAGTTTTACAATCTCTTGACACCTTGGGGGCCGGTTTTCAATTGGCAAGCCATGACATGGATATCCGCGGTTCAGGCAATTTTTTAGGTGAAGAGCAATCGGGGCATATTAAAGAAGTTGGATTTGAACTCTATCAAAAAATGCTTGAAGAAGCTGTTACTGAATTAAAAGATGGAGAGCTAAATGAAGATAAGCAATGGTCTCCTCAAATTTCACTTGGTACAACAGTGATGATACCAGAAAGTTTCGTGCCTGACTTGCCATTACGTATGGGGCTTTATCGTCGTTTAACAGAACTTGATGATTTAGAACAAATTGATGAATTTGCAGCGGAGTTAATTGATCGCTTTGGTCCTTTACCGCTTGAAGTTCAACACCTTCTTAAAGTCTTTTATATCAAAACATTGTGTCGAAAAGCGCATGTAGAAAAATTGGATACTGGACCAAAGGGGATTGTTATACAGTTTCGCAATAATTATTTTGCAAATAGTGTTGCTCTTGTTCAGTGGGTTGGAAAACAAGGTTCGATGGCAAAAATTCGACCAGATCAAAGTATCGCTCTTATTCGTGATTGGTCCACAGCGGATGAAAGGCTTGTTGGAGCAGCGAATATTATGACACAGCTTGTCGAAATGGCAGAACAACATTCTGGTTAAAAACTTCTTTGTTGTTTCAGAATTGTTACTCATTTTTATAAAATTATTATATAAAAACAAATAGTTATTAATTTTTTATAAGAATAAAATTTAAGTTTATAATAAAAGAACTTCTTACATATTCATTTTGCGTTCTTCATCATAAGACATATTGATATAATGAAGAAAATAGCTTAGACGGTGTAACCGCAATAAATAGAACGTGCATATAAGTATCTTTCTCTAAAAAGCAAAAACTTAAGCCAAGATAACATGCTTTCTTCATTACAAAAGTTACTAACGATAGTTTTTTACTCCCTGTAATATGATATATGGCATAAAAACGCTCACGCTGATTTATCTTCTAAGGAACAATACCAACATTAAAAAAACAAAAGAAAGGATACTAAAGATAGCATATAATTTATTGAAGATAAGTATTTATCATTTAGATATTTTGGGAAAAAAATTTTCTAAAGCAGAATACTATAAGCGTTTGTAGGAACGAAATAAGTTTTTAAAAGAACTGAAAAATCTGAAGAATGAATATTATAATCTTGGTTCGAAATTACAGGATCTATTTGAAAAAAATAAAAATTTATCTCTAGGGTAGATATAGCGAGAGAGTACGAAGTAGGAGAATACGAAGAAAAGCTGAATTATTTAATAAATGGAAAATTATCTTCATATTTATTATTAGTTGCAAAGTTTTAGTGGATATATTGCAGAGTGATATAGGTACTATTTTACGCAAAGATTTTGATTGGAAAGATAAAGATTTTTATTGAGTAAAAGACGCAATTAATTCGATAAGCCCCAGTTTCTAGCAATATAAAAGAATTGCTAACAGAGGGCTCTTAATAGCTATGAAAAACAAACATTTGATGATGTAAAAGATAAATTATTATTATAAATTAATATGTTGTTATATTTTAAGGAAGTTTATTATAAATAAAATATTTTCAACAGTTATAAATTTTCTCTCTAAGAAAATATGTTTTTTAATTAAGAAAAAAGCACTTTTTTAGTAGCGTATTTTTAAATTAAACTTTTTGGTTAAAAGCTGTAGAATATAAAACTTTTATTACAAAAATGTATCGCCATTGTTTTGTAAACAAGGGCAGAAAATTGTCCATTAGGAAAAAGTTCTCTTACAATTATGCAGAAATTTTAGACAATCAGTGATTTTAATTTATGAAATGTTTCAATAACACCGTAAATGATTTTATTTTTTCGTATCACACGAATCACATAAGGAAAAAAGTAAAATTTATCTGATATTTCGGAGCTTCATGCATTACAACAGCTGTTGCTAAGGCTCCACGAACTTAACATGAAGAGTAACAAATGTAAAAAGTTTAATTAGTAAGATTTTTAGAGTAGTATGGGAGTTTATTTTAATTAATATTGCAATATTGATTCGTTTGTGTAATCTTAGCTTAAATACACAGAGGTGTTTTATGGATAGATTGCATCAAACACCAATATGATAAAGAGGGGAATTATATGGGTGGATAAAAATTAGAATAGCTCGTCGTATTTTTTTCTCTAAATTTGACTTTTTTTTTTATATTGAAGTAAAAATAGTAAAATTAAGTGTTATTTCATTATAATTTAATAAATTTAAGTTGGAATTATATTTAATATTTTTTTGAAGTTACTTAAAAGCGCGTTGAAAGGATTAACTTAATCATGTCGCATAAAAATGTTTATTCTGCTGTTTCAGTATTAGTTGGAGCCGCTGCCCTTTTTCTTATAGCTGGTATTTCTGCAAATGCGCAAACTTTATCACAAGGTTGGTACAAAGTTTGCAGTAAGCAGCATGATGTTGATATTTGTAATACAATGAATACTGTATTATCGAATACGGGACAACCTTTAACGGCTTTTAATCTTGTTGAAATAAAAGGGAAGCAAAATGAAAAACGTATAGGTATTCAAGTACCTACAGGTCGTTTTTTGCCAGAAGGTGTTCACATTAAAATTGGTGACGACTTCTCTAAAAAAATTCCTTATATTATTTGTAATGGACCAAGTTGTATTGCCAATGATGTCTTAGATGATAAGCTTATAGCTGCTATGAAAAGTGGTACAAAAATGGTTGTAACCACAGTTAATTTCCGTGGTTCAGCTAATCCTATTGAATTTTCTCTTAATGGGTTTACAGCAGCCTATACCGGTCCTGGTATGGAGGAAAAAGATTTCCAACAAGAACAAATAAAGATGCAGCAAGCTATTCAATCAAAGCAAAAAGAAATTGAAGATCGTATGCGGGCTGAGCAAGAAAAAGCAAAACAAAAGTGATAAACCCACACCATAGAATTGGTTGAAACGTCTTCTATAATTATTTATTTAAACCGCCACAGTTTTCTGTGGCGGTTTTTTTATCTTTAATTTTTCGAAAGAATTCTGCGTTTCCACCAACCAACACGTTCAGTTTTGGAAGAATCATTAGGCGTTGATGAAACAACAACAGGTTGATTAATTGTTTTTTCAATTTGGGAAGGAGAAGTTTCGACAACTTCCTCCATCTCGATTATAGTTTCTTTCTCTAATACTTTTTGTATTTGCGTTGTCTCTTTAGAAGATGATTTTTTACGTGTTCCACGTGTTGACTTTTTACTATTTTCAAAAGTTTTATCTTCTACTTTATGAATAGATTTGTCTGCCTTTTTTGTTTTAGCTTTACGTACTGAACTAGTTTTAGGTTTTTCTTCAAGAGATTTTTGTTCTACGACATTTTGATCATTATCTAAAGAAAGTTGATTTTCTACTACTTTTGAAGAACGTGTTTTACGTTTTTTAGGTTTAATACTTGTATCAATTTTTTTAGATTCACCCTGTTGTTGTATATCTAGAGCTTGTGTATTATTTTTTGTTTCTTCAAGTTCAAAAGATTTAGCAGGTGAAACACGATGTTTGCGGTGTGCTGCTTTAATTTCTGCTAAAGCCTGCTTAGCAAAATCTCCCACTGGTTCTGCGTAAGGAATGCGAATCTGATGAAAACTATTATCTTGATTGCGTCGACCACCACGACGTCCTCGACGACGTCCTCGACGATAAGAATCATTACTCAAGGTATCTTCTTTTTTATGAACATTGGAGAGAGAATGATCAGTAATTTCATCGTGACGATTTTTGCGCCGACGCTTTTGGTTTGTTCCAATGGGAGAAGGATTTTCAATAGATTCACTTTCTATGAAAACAGAATCTTCAATTTCTTGCTTATTAACATCTTCCAATGAAGGTCGAGAAATGCTCTCTGCTATTGAGCCTTTAGAAATAACAAGATGTTGCGTTCCAATACTATCATCTGCTTCAATACTAATATTAAGCTTAAAGCGAGTTTCTAAATTAACAAGAATGTTGCGTTTATGATTTAATACATAAAGCGCTGTTGCTACGGGTGTGCGCACGATAATATTATATTGCGAATTATGAAGAAGATATTCTTCAATTGAGCGCATGACATGTAACGCAATTGATGATTCAGAACGTATATTTCCTGTTCCTGCGCAATGCGGGCAGGGCTGTGTTGTACTTTCTAAAACCGATATGCGAATACGTTGACGACTCATTTCTAAAAGGCCGAAGTGTGAAATATGACCTACTTGAATACGAGCACGATCGTTTTTTAAACAATCTTTTAATTTTTTTTCGACCAGCTTTACATTGCGTTCTTCAAGCATATCAATAAAATCAATCACAATTAAACCAGCAAGGTCACGCAAGCGTAATTGACGCGCTACTTCTTCAGCAGCTTCAAGGTTAGTTTGTAAAGCTGTCTTTTCGACAGAGAATTCTTTCGTAGAGCGACCAGAATTTACGTCAATAGCAACAAGTGCTTCTGTTTGATTAATAACAAGATAACCACCAGATTTTAAAGAAACCTGTGGTTGCAACATTTTATCAAGTTGAATTTCAATATTATTTCTTGCAAAAATGGGTGTAGGATCACGGTAAGGTTGCACAACTTTTGCATGGCTTGGCATGAGCATACGCATAAAGTCTTTCGCTTCACGATATCCTTGGTCTCCAGAGACAAGAATTTCACTAATGTTCTTATTATAAAGATCTCGTATAGAACGCTTGATGAGATTACTTTCTTCATGGACAAGGCATGGCGCCGTTGACTCGAGTGTCAAAGTGCGAATAGTATCCCATAACCGCATAAGATATTCATAATCACGTTTAATTTCAGCTTTTGTTCTGTTGGCTCCAGCTGTTCGTAAGATAACGCCCATACCTTTTGGAACGGCTAATTCTTTTACGATTTCTTTAAGACGCTTACGGTCTTGTACATTCGTAATTTTTCGTGAAATACCACCACCACGTGCTGTGTTGGGCATTAGAACAGAATAACGACCTGCTAAAGACAGATATGTTGTAAGGGCAGCACCTTTATTACCACGCTCTTCTTTGATGACTTGTACCAACAAAATTTGACGTCGTTTAATGACTTCTTGAATTTTATATTGGCGCCCTTGTTTTCTTTGATAAATTGGGAGCTCTTCACGGATGTCCTCAGCACCAACCATTTCGATCTCATCATAAGAGATATCGGCATTTAATGCTTCTTCTGTATTATCAATTATTGTTGTTTCAGATGTGATATCATTTTCAATATCGGCTGCTATGACATTGTTTTTTCCATTTTTTTTTGTTCTTCTGGAGCGTTTTTTATTTTTAGTTGCTTCTTCTGTAAAGGAATCTACAGAATTTTCTCCTACAGCTGCTTTTTCCTCTTCTTCAAGAAGAGCAAGGCGATCAGCAATAGGAATTTGATAATAATCAGGATGAATTTCAGAAAATGTTAAAAAACCATGTCGGTTTCCACCATATTCAACAAAAGCTGCTTGGAGAGACGGTTCTACACGCGTAATACGTGCGAGATAAATATTCCCCTTGAGCTGTTTTCTATGTTCTGATTCAAAATCAAGTTCTTCAATTTTGTTGCCGTGAACAACAACAACACGTGTTTCCTCCGGATGGGAGGCATCTATAAGCATTTTGTTTGACATAAGCTAATATCCTGAAGGCGACATGCACAATTTTATTCAAACGAACGCTATAACTATTCGTAAATATAAAAGGCTGTCTGCCATAAAAGGGAGGTACCAGAAAAACAGGACGGAACACCACGTGCAAAGGCATGACTGCATTTACACCATTTCTCATCATTATCTCCATCTGTTTTTTATGACTCATATTTCTTAAAAGTCTCCGGTAAAATAATCTTTAAAACAGCTCGGATATCCGAACCAACGAATCTTAAGTAATGCAATCCTAATGTTATAACATAGAAATTTTTCATCCATAAAAAAGTCTCAATGCATAATAGGCAAAAAACCTCTAAAGACAACTTAATATGAGTTACAGATAATTTAGATGACTATTATCAGCTAGGAAGCATAAATATTCTTTTATGTTGATATCATGCGTTTGGCAAGTAACAATGTAAATCATGTATAATGATAATGTCTTTAATGACCTTAATTTCGTTTTTGGGTTTTTATTTAGCTTTTATTGAAAAATAGAGAATAAATTGGTGTATCGTTTTTATATAACCAAGATAAATTATTACAAATGTAATGTAGAGTATTTTGCTTATGATAAGAGTTTTCTTTACCAAAAAGCTGAAAATAGCTTATGGGAATGTTATTGTGCTTGTCACATACTTTTTATTATTATTTTTGCTATTCCAAACCAGTGTTCAAGCCGCGGATCCTCTGAGACTTATTAATTTTCGAACCATTGGTGATAGTGTTCATACGCGTATTATTGCGGTTTTCAATTCAAAACCAAATGTTCGTTTACAGATTTTGGACAGGCCAGCACGGTTGGTGATCAATTTACCTACAATTGACTTTTCGATGCAAAATACGCCTTTAAAGAAACAGAATACATTATCCGTTATGCTTTCAGATGTGCGTTATGCTTTTTCTGACATGCAGACTTCACGCATTATTTTGACAAGTAAAACGGCCTTTGTAATTGAAAAAAGTGTCGTAAAAAAATTAAATAATGGTTTATGGCAGTTGCTGATTGATATTCGTAAAACTACACTAGAAAAATTTGATGAAATATTAAAAAAACAGCAAAAAACCAATTTTGATACAAAAACGCAGTTAATGCCAGCATATAATTTCCGTGTTGTTCTTGATCCTGGTCATGGTGGTATTGATGGCGGTGCACGGGGTGTTACTGGAGTTTTAGAAAAAGATGTGACTTTAGACTTTGCGCGTGCATTGCGAGACGAATTACAAAAGGATTCTCATATTACTGTTGCTTTAACGCGAGATTCCAATATTTTTTTAAGACTAAGTGAAAGAGTTAAAAAAGCGCAAGAGTTCGATGCTGATCTTTTTATATCTATTCATGCAGATACGATTGATCTACATTCTCTTCGCGGTGCTACAGTGTATACCATATCAGACAAAGCCTCTGATGCCATTGCAAAATCTTTAGCTGAAAATGAAAATAAAGTTGATTTGCTAGATGGTTTGCCTGCAGATGAAACACTCGAAGTTACAGATATTTTGATGGATCTTACACGACGTGAAACACATACATTTTCGGTTAATTTTGCAAATAGTGTTATTTCAAGTTTATCAAAGAATCATATTAACTTGATTAATAACCCACATCGGTATGCTAATTTTCAAGTTTTAAGAGCTTCAGATATACCCTCCGTCTTGATAGAGATAGGTTATTTATCCAATAAAGAGGACGAAAAGTTATTAAATGATCCTCATTGGAGAAAACAAATGGCAGCCTCTATTGCTCATTCTATTCGTCAATTTGCTCATTATAGGCAGAAAATGATACAGCCTCTTTAAATTTGTGAGAAAATAGAGTATCAATATGGGGTTCTAGTGTACCCTAGTATAAATAAAAGATAGAAAACAATTTCTCTTGATCCCAATCTTGTGGTGATATCCGCTTGGTGTGTTTGAAGTAACGTATTTTTTCTTTGATTAATTCTTAAGAAAGCGATAGCCGTTTTTATGATGATTTTTTTAAGATATCTTCTTCGTTTTTTTGTTGCTATTGGACTTTGTGGAGCAATAACGTGGGGTGTTATGACCAGTGGTCAAGCAAATGCACTCCCTGATTATGAAGTTCTTTCACTTTATGAGCCGCCGGTAATGACCCGCGTCCATGCTTCTGATGGCCGTCTTATGGCAGAGTTTGCAACAAAACATCGCCTCTATTTACCAATTCAATCAATACCAAAGCTTGTTATAAATGCTTTTATTTCGGCTGAAGACAAAAACTTTTATCATCATTTTGGTTTAGATCCTGAAGGACTTTCTCGAGCTTTGATCAATAATATTCGTAATATTGGTTCTGGAAGACGCCCAGAGGGTGCATCAACTATAACGCAACAAGTCGCTAAAAACTTTCTTTTAAGTTCAGAAACAACGTTAGAGCGTAAATTTAAGGAAGCTATTTTAGCAATGCGTATTGAGAAAACTTATTCAAAGGATCATATTCTCGAACTTTATCTCAATGAAATTTATCTGGGTCGTGGTACTTATGGTATAGCAGCTGCTTCTTTGACCTATTTCAATAAATCCGTCAATGATCTGACGCTAGAACAATGTGCTTATTTGGCTGCTCTTCCAAAAGGGCCAGCAAATTATGATCCATTTAAGAATACACAACGTGCTATTGATCGGCGCAATTGGGTTATAGATCGGATGATTGCAAATGGATATGTAACGCGTGAACAAGGTGAAAAAGCGAAAGCTAAACCTTTAGGAGCGACAATACGTGGGAGTGATAGCTATGTTTTTGCGGCTGATTATTTTACTGAAGAAGTGCGACGTCGTTTAATACATCGCTATGGGGCTAAGACACTTTATGAAGGTGGGCTTTCCATTCGTACAACGCTTGATCCACATTTACAACTTATTGCGCGACGTGCTTTGCACGCTGGATTAATTAGATTTGATCATTCGCAAGGATGGCGTGGAGCTTATGCGCATATCGATGAAAAAGGTGATTGGGGAATAGAACTTGCAAATATCACGGGGCTAAGTGATGTTCCTGAATGGCGTTTAGCTGTTGTTCTTTCTGCTAATCCCAATAAAGTAGAGATTGGTTTACAGCCACAGCGCGAAGCTTCGGGTATATTATCAAAAAAACGGGAAATTGCTGTTTTATCTGAATCTGATTCAAAATGGGCACTCCATGTTGTAAAAGAAAATGGTTATCGAAAAACTGTTCAGAACTTATCTCATGTTCTGCAAGTTGGGGATGTCATTTTTGTTGAAAAACTATCCAATACAAACAACACTTATCGTTTACAACAAATTCCAAAGGTTGAAGGTGCAATTGTTGCTATGGAACCTCATACAGGGCGCGTTCTTGCTATGGTGGGAGGATTTTCTTTTGCTGCATCTGAATTCAATCGTGCAACCCAAGCTTATCGCCAACCGGGATCTGCTTTTAAGCCTTTTGTTTATGCAGCAGCTCTTGATAATGGGTATACACCAGCATCCGTTGTTTTAGATGGCCCCATTGAAGTTCGTCAATATAATGGGGAAATTTGGCAACCCAAAAATTATGGTGGTACCTTTGCAGGACCTTCAACGTTGCGTTATGGTATTGAGCGTTCTCGTAATCTTATGACAATACGGCTTGCCAATGATATGGGAATGCCTCTTGTCGCTGAATATGCAGAACGCTTTGGTATAGTGGACAAATTGCAGCCTTATCTTCCCATGGCTTTAGGGGCTGGTGAAACAACAGTATTACGAATGGTTACAGCTTATTCAGTTATTGCCAATGGGGGACGCTCTATTAAGCCTTCTCTGATAGACAGAATTCAAGATCGTTATGGAAAGACAATCTATCGTCATGATGATCGTATTTGTGAAAATTGTAATACGCCTTCATGGAATAATCAACGTGAACCCACATTGATTGATGAGCGAGATCAAGTTCTTGACCCTATGACAGCTTATCAGATTACCTCCATGATGGAAGGGGTTGTTCAGCGTGGTACTGCAGCACGTTTACGTTATCTTAATCGACATATTGCTGCTAAGACAGGGACAACCAATGACTCTAAAGATGTCTGGTTTATGGGATTTACTCCTGACATTGTCGTTGGTATTTTTATCGGCTACGATCAACCTGCTCCATTAGGATATAATGGAACCGGAAGTTCATTAGCTGCACCTATTTTTGGTGAGTTTATGGCAAATGCTCTTAAAGGAAAGCCAGATGTTCCTTTTAAGATGCCAAAGGGTATGATTTTAATGCCAATTAATCGGAAAACAGGAATGCTTGCGGAAAGAGGAGATCAAGATGTCATTATAGAAGCATTTAAACCAGGGACTGGTCCTGCTGATATATATCAAGTTATTGGGAGTACAAATTCTTTTCAAGAAGGTGTTCCTGCAGTAACTACTTCTCCACAAGTAAATAAAGCTCTTGAAAGTGGGACAGGTGGGCTGTATTAATCAACAAAATCTCCTTTCGCCATGAGTCTATAGTTTTTATTTTTTTTACAGTGTCGGTCCTGTAAATAGAATGATAAGTCCGTGCTATTCCCTCACAGCAGCTATCAAATTTGTATAAAATTCTAGAGACATAACCAGAAAGAGTGTTAAAAAATACGGTGTTAAATTATGCGAGCAGAAATAGAAACATTAGTTGATGAAATCCAGAAAGCAATTCAATTGCTAAGGGGGCATCTTTGACTGGGATCAATCACTAAAACGTCTCGAATATCTTAATCAAAAAGCGGAAGATCCGTCATTATGGGATGATGCACAACAAGCACAGGATATGATGCGTGAGCGTCAACGTCTTGATGATTCAATCAATGGTCTTTTATCATTTACAAAAACACTTGAAGAATGCATTGAGCTTATCGCGATGGGCGAAGAAGAAAGTGATGTTGAAATTATCGCTGATGCAGAAAATTCAATACGTAATCTTAAAAATGAGATAGATAAAAGGCAAATTGATGTACTTCTTTCAGGAGAGGCGGATCCGAATGATACCTATTTAGAAGTTCATGCTGGAGCAGGGGGAACAGAAAGCCAAGATTGGGCTTCTATGCTCTTACGTATGTATATGCGCTGGGCTGAACAGCATGAAATGAAGGTTGAGATTTTAGAAATTCATGATGGAGAAGAAGCAGGAATAAAGTCAGCGACTATTCTTGTAAAAGGGCATAATGCTTATGGAATGTTAAAAACAGAATCAGGCGTTCATCGCTTGGTTCGGATTTCTCCATTTGATTCGAATGCAAAGCGCCATACCTCTTTTGCAAGCATTTGGGTTTATCCAGTTATTGATGACAATATTGAAGTTGATGTTTCAGAGGCAGATGTGCGTATTGATACATATCGTGCATCAGGAGCAGGAGGACAACATGTTAACACGACAGATTCCGCTGTTCGCATCACACATATAAAAACGGGTATTGTTGTTCAATGTCAAACAGAGCGTTCTCAACATAAAAATCGCGCTACGGCTTGGTCGATGTTGCGTGCACGGCTTTATGAAGAAGAGCTTAAAAAAAGAGAAGAAGAAACCAATGCTGCCGAATCTTCTAAAACAGAAATCGGATGGGGACATCAAATTAGATCTTATGTTCTTCAACCCTATCAGCTTGTCAAAGATTTGCGTACAGGGATTGAAAATACGGATCCACAATCCGTACTGAATGGTAATTTAGATGCATTTATAGAGGCAGCACTCGCACGGCGCATTTATGGACAAGACAAAGAAATTGAGGATATTCGTTAATTATATATCCTTCCTTCAAGCCATGTAGATTTTTTTCTTAAGTTGTTTGTTTTATTGATGTTGTGATATTACGATAGTTCTTAATACTTTAAAGGTTCAAAGAGGAATTTTCTTGTTCCTTTCTTCAATTTTTTCTCACACGCCAATCCTGCTTATGATATTGCAAGTGATAGAAAGCTGAAATAAGAAAAATTTGCGATATTCGGAGGACTAATATAAATATAAAACAATTCATTATCCTTATAAATCAATATATTGTAAAAATTGAATTCGTTGAAAAACTAAAATCAATTCGGAGGATGACTTTTGCTTTTTAAGGTAAATCAAACACTCAATTTATAAGTTACCGTTATGATGTAAAAGTGTTGCAGTAGCTAAAACATTTTCAGCATGCCCAGATACGCTTACTTTGCGCCATTCTTCTGCTATTATTCCATTTGCATCAATTAAAAAAGTGCTCCGTTCAACACCCATATATTTGCGTCCATACATGCTTTTCTCAACCCAAACACCATAAGCTTCGAGGGTTGTTTTTTCTTCATCAGAAACCAAGATGACATCAAGTTCATATTTTACTTTAAATTTATCATGTTTTTTTACATTATCTGGAGAGATTCCAATAACAGCAACACCGATTTCATCAAATTTCATCTTTAATTTTGTGAAATCAAGTGCTTCGCTTGTGCAACCGCTGGTGTCATCTTTTGGATAAAAATATAAAACAACAGGTTTTCCTTTAAAGTCAGAAAGACATACTGTCTCTCCTCCATCGCGAGGCAAATTAAAATCAGGAGCAAAAGCATCTTTCATTGATCTTGTCATTGTTTTCATCTTTCTTGTGTAATAAGTATAAGATATCAGAGTACACAGAAGAAAAGAACTATTCAACTCTCTAGAATATTATTGTTTTTAAGAGACCTTTATTTTCCTAACAAAACTCGCTCTATCACAACGATTGGATTGAAAGAACAAGATCGGTGTGAACAACATAAACAAAACAACAAAAGATTATACTGGTTTTATCACAACATGTTTTTTCTTACCGAAAGAAAGCTTAATGATTCCTTCTGCACTGACATCCCCTTCAATAATAAGATGTGTTTCATCCTCAATAATTTGATCATTTACACGTACACCTCCACCTTGAACGTGTCGGCGTGCCTCACTATTAGATTTAGCGAGTCCTGCTTGTACTAAAAGAGTGAGCAATCCAACACCTTTTTTTAATTCTGAGGCATTAGTTTCAACAGTTGGAAGATTTTCTCCCAAAGTTTTTTCTTCAAACGTTTTGCGAGCAGTCTCTGCTGCTGCATTGGCAAGAGCACGTCCATGCAACATTGCTGTAACTTCTGTTGCAAGAATTTTTTTTGCTTCGTTAATTTCTGTCCCTTGTAATACAGAAAGTTTAAGAATCTCATCCATTGGCAATGGGGTATAGAGTTTTAGAAATCTTGTTACATCAGCATCTTCTATATTGCGCCAATATTGCCAAAATTGATAAGGTGAAAGCATATCCGCATTCAGCCATATAGCCCCATTCAATGATTTACCCATTTTGGCACCGGAAGAGGTTGTCAGCAATGGTGATGTTAACGCATATAATTGTGGTGTTCCTAAACGATGCCCTAATTCGATTCCGTTAATAATGTTGCCCCATTGATCAGAGCCCCCCATTTGCATACGCAACCCATAACGTTTATAAAGTTCAACAAAGTCATAAGCTTGCAGAATCATATAATTAAACTCTAAGAATGACAAAGAGTGTTCACGCTCAAGTCTGAGTCTGACAGAATCAAATGACAACATACGGTTGACAGAAAAATGTTTTCCTACATCACGCAAAAATTCTAAGTAGTTTAAATTGCATAACCACTCAGCATTATTCACAATACAAGCATCAGTTTCTTGGTCACCGAATGTCAAATAGTTAGCAAATACCTTTTTAATACCATCAATATTTGCAGCAATATCATCTTGTGTCAGAAGACGTCGCGCTTCATCTTTGAAGGAAGGATCACCGATCAATCCGGTCCCTCCACCCATTAAAGCAATGGGACGATGACCCGTTTTTTGTAACCAATAAAGCATCATAATCTGAAGAAGACTTCCAGCATGTAAACTCGATGCTGTTGGATCAAATCCAGTATAAGCGCTTATAGTTTCTTTTGAAAAAAGATCATCTAAGCCTTTTTCATCTGAAATTTGGTGGATAAAACCACGTTCGCTCATAATGTGTAAAAAATCAGATTTAAAGGCAAACACAGATTCAATTTCCTAATTTTAAGAGTGCATTCATTTCATATAATAGGTGTTTATATAATGGAGCGTTATCTATCATAACTGATGCACACATCACAAGAGAAAGAGACATATTGATAATATAAAGATAATAATACAGGTATTATTTCCTTTTTACGCTAAAAAACAGACTTCTCAGTGATAGAAAAAAGGCATTCTGTTATTCTCATTTCTATCCTAGAATAAAATTTAGAAAAGTTTTAAGTACGGACTAAAAAAATTACTTTGTTATGATCAAAGACGACTTTTTCTGATTTTTTATAAATCTATCGTGTTTTCCTAAGTTAGTGAAAGTATTTCAGGAGGAGGAGCGAGAAGTTCATTGGTGATATGGTTATCCAAATAGTGGGCACATCGTTCAATAAGTTCTTCATGACATCCACTGAAAAAGTGATTAGCCTCTTCCAATATTTCTTGTGTGATGATGATTCCTTTTTGTGTTTTCAATTTATCGACAAGTATTTGAACATCTTTTGGGGGGGAAACTTTATCGATACCGCCATGAATGATAAGTCCAGAAGAGGGACAAGGTGCAAGAAATGAAAAGTCATAAACATTAGGCTGAGGGGCAACAGAGATAAATCCCTCAATTTCCGGTCGGCGCATTAAAAGCTGCATACCAATCCATGCTCCAAATGAATATCCTGCGACCCAACAATTTTTAGAGTCTGGATGTTGTGTTTGCACCCAATCGAGAGCAGCAGCAGCATCTGAAAGTTCTCCTATTCCATAATCAAATTCACCCTGACTACGACCAATACCACGAAAGTTAAAACGTAAAGTTGTAAAGCCACGTTGTTGGAACATATAAAAGAGGTCATAGACAATTTTATGATTCATAGTTCCACCAAATTGGGGATGAGGATGCAAAATGATCGCAATGGGTGCATTTTTTTGTTGTGAAGGTTGATAACGCCCTTCGAGCCGACCCGCGGGACCGTTAAAAATAATTTCTGGCATAAAATGCTCCTTAAATGCAATAAAAGGCTTTCATTGACCTTGGTCGACTTTTACCATAGAATCTCTTAAATAATTATTAGATATTCTTTTTTTAGTGCACTTTTCAAGAAAATTGCGCTATTTTTTTTAATCAATTCATAAGATTAATGATTGCGATGTAAAATGGTTATAAGACGCCGATATTTTGATCATAACGCAACAACACCGCTCAAAAAAATGGCACGGATGGCGTTAGTGGAATCTTTAGAGATATTTGGTAATCCATCATCGGTTCATAAGGAAGGGCGTGCGGCTAAAACCTTGTTGCAAAAGGCACGTCGACAAATCGCTGAAAATCTTAAAACAGATCCAGATCACGTGGTATTTACCTCTGGTGCGAGTGAAGCAGCGATGACTTTGTTAACACCCTTTTACAATATGGGGAATGCAAAAGTTCAATTTTCTCATCTTTACCTTGGAGCGACTGAACATCCCTCTGTTGCAGAGGGAGGGCGTTTTTCTAAAGAATTGATAAGCGTCATTGCTGTTGATCAAGATGGGCTCATTCAACAAGATAAATTAACATCACTCTTAACGGTTCACGATAAAACAAAAGGTTTACCTCTTGTTGCTATTCAAGCTGCAAATAGTGAAACGGGTGTTATTCAACCGTTAACAGAAATCGCCGCTATTGTTCGGGATTTAGGAGGTACTCTTATTGTTGATTTGACACAATATGTCGATAAAAATTTCGTGGATATTAATCAGCTAGGAGGAGATTTTTTTATACTGTCTGCACATAAAATTGGTGGTCCTAAAGGAATAGGTGCTTTTGTTTCATGTGGTAATCTTCTTATGCCACAACCTCTTATTATTGGGGGAGGACAAGAAAAAGGTCTCCGTGGAGGAACAGAAGCATTGCCCCTTATTGCTGCTTTTGGGGCAGCAATGGCTGATTGTTTCACACAGGAAGAAATAAAACAGTTAATATATTTACGCAATAAATTAGAAGATGGACTACAAAAAATAAGTAAAAATGTTGAAATTTTTGGCAAAAGAGTTCAACGTTTGCCAAATACAACTTACTTTACCGTGAAAAATATAAAAGCTGAAACGATGCAAATTGCTTTTGATTTAGAAGGGTTTTCTATATCATCCGGCTCGGCTTGTTCTTCGGGAAAAGTAAAACAAAGCAAAGTGTTGGAGGCAATGGGGTATCATGTTCCAAATGGTGCCATTCGCATTTCGCTAGGGCGGGACACAACTTCTGAGGATATTGATGATTTTCTATCGTTTTTTTCTCAAATTATAAGCAAGAAAAAAGGGTAAGATTTATCATCAGAAAGTTATAAAATTAGAATTATTTTAAAAATAAGATAAGTTTGATTGAAATTTTTGCACTTTACCTATAGCCTAGGAAATAACTTGCTACTTTAATCTTGTAAAAAAACAAGACTTTTAGTTACCGGTTTTTGACGCCAATAGTTACCGGTTTTTGACGCCAAAAAATGGAGAAAATTGATGCCGGCAGTACAAGAAACAATACGCCAAGTACGTGAAATAGATGTTGACCAATATAAATATGGTTTTGAAACCAATATTGAAACAGATAAAGCTCCAAAAGGCTTAAATGAAGATATTATCAAATTTATTTCTGCTAAAAAACATGAGCCTGAATGGATGCTAACATGGCGCTTAAAAGCTTACCGACGTTGGCTGACAATGCAAGAGCCTCATTGGGCGCGTCTTGAATATCCTAAAATTGATTTTCAGGAGCTTTATTATTATGCTGCTCCAAAAAATCATACAGGACCAAAATCTTTGGATGAAGTGGATCCTGAGTTATTAGCAACGTACGAAAAACTTGGCATTCCCCTTAAAGAACAAGAGATTTTGGCAGGAGTAAGAAAACAGTCTGATCCCTCTACTTTCGATGACAGTATGTCTGTATCGGGGCAGGTGGCTGTTGATGCAGTCTTTGATTCTGTTTCTGTTGTAACAACATTCAAAAAAGAGCTGGCACGTGCTGGTGTGATTTTTTGTTCTATTTCAGAGGCGATTATTGAACATTCTGAGCTTATTAAGGAATATTTAGGAACAGTTGTACCTATAAGTGATAATTATTATGCGGCCTTAAATGCAGCTGTCTTCACAGATGGTTCATTTGTTTATATTCCCAAAGGGGTTCGTTGTCCTATGGAGCTTTCAACTTATTTTAGGATTAATGAACGCAACACTGGCCAATTTGAACGAACATTGATTATCGCCGCTGAAGATTCCTATGTTTCTTATCTTGAAGGGTGTACAGCACCCCAACGTGATGAAAACCAACTTCATGCGGCTGTCGTTGAACTTATTGCCCTTAAAAATGCAGAGATTAAATATTCTACAGTACAAAACTGGTATCCTGGCGATAAAGATGGAAAGGGCGGTATTTATAATTTTGTGACGAAGCGTGGAGATTGTCGAGGTGATAGCTCTAAAATCTCATGGACACAAGTTGAGACTGGTTCTGCGATTACTTGGAAATATCCATCCTGCTTACTCCGTGGTGATAATGCGCGTGGAGAATTTTATTCTATTGCTGTTGCAAACGGTCATCAACAAATTGATTCCGGTACAAAAATGATTCATTTGGGAAAAAATACATCCAGTCGTATTATTTCCAAGGGCATTTCTGCAGGTTTTTCAAATAACACTTATCGAGGACAAGTTACAGCACATCGAAAAGCACAAAATGCGCGTAATTTTACGCAATGTGATAGTTTGTTAATCGGAAATGATTGTGGTGCGCATACAGTTCCTTATATTGAAGCAAAAAATGCAACAGCTCAGTTTGAACATGAAGCCACAACATCAAAAATTTCTGATGACCAACTTTTTTATGTTATGCAGAGAGGAATTCCCGAAGAAGAAGCTATCGCATTAATTGTAAATGGTTTTGTAAAAGAGGTCATTCAAAAACTTCCCATGGAATTTGCTGTCGAAGCACAAAAGCTTATTGGTATCAGCCTTGAAGGTAGTGTTGGATAATTTATTGTAATTAGATAAATAGAAGACTTGATGTAAAAGGGCTGTAACAGTAGCAAATAATGCTAAAAATGACCTCTATGGTAATTACAAAAGTAGATGGATGCTAAGGCAAAATAATACGCATTGGTATCTGAAAAACAGCCAAAACAGGATTAAATTATGTTAGAGATAAAAAATTTACACGCCCGTATTGCTGGGACCGATACAGAAGTTATTCGTGGTTTAAACTTGACAGTTCAAGATGGAGAAGTTGCCGCTATCATGGGACAAAATGGAGCCGGAAAATCAACTTTGTCTTATTTGCTTGCTGGTCGTGATGATTATGAAATAACAGAAGGAGATATTCTCTATAATGGAAAATCGCTTTTAGAAATGGATCCAGCAGAACGTGCTACATATGGTGTTTTTCTTGCATTTCAATATCCAATGGAAATACCAGGGGTAGCAACGATGGAATTTTTAAAAGTTGCGATGAATTCTCAACGCAAAGCGCGCGGTGACAAAGAGCTTAAAATTCCTGAATTTATAAAATGTGTTAAAGAAGTTTCCGCCAAACTTGAAATAGATATGGATATGCTAAAGCGTCCATTAAATGTAGGTTTTTCAGGTGGAGAAAAAAAACGCGCTGAAATTTTACAAATGGCACTTCTTGAACCTAGACTTTGCATTTTAGATGAAACGGATTCTGGTTTAGATATTGATGCATTAAAAATTGTTGCAGATGGTGTTAATAAACTTCGGGATTCAAAACGTTCATTTTTGGTGATTACCCATTATCAACGGCTGCTTAATTATATTATTCCTGACACGGTACATGTTCTTTATAAAGGACAAATTATTAAAAGCGGAGATAAATCCTTAGCGCTTTATTTAGAGCAAAATGGGTATGCTGATCTTATCAGGGAAGCGGTTTGAGGTTATTGAATATGAATACACAGCAAAACTTGTTAGCAGTTGAAGAAAATATACTCAGTAATTTCAATCAGTGTGTAAACGACTTACCTGGTGATAAAGCTGTACAGGAAATCCGCAAGAAAACTATTGAGCAGTTTCAAACAACACGGCTTCCTTCCCGTAAAATCGAAAGCTGGCATTATACCAATCTGCGTACCTTACTGAAGTCTATTAGCAACTTTTCACAAGTTCAAGACAATCAATTGGTTGATGCATTGCTTTCAGAAAGTGCTGTTTTCTCCATAAACAATGGAAAAACATCGATAGAGTCAAAGGTAGACAATATTACAGTAAAACGCCTTTCAGACGCATTAGAAGATAATTCTGTACAGATAAATCAAAACATTTCTGATGAGGATTTTATTGGACAGTTAAATACAGCTTTTGTTACAGATGGTTGGCTTTTTCACATCCCTGAAAATACAAAGTTAAATATACCCATTGAATTACAAAATATACAAATGGGGGGACAATCTCATATTTTTTCGGATATAAAAGTTGATAAAAATAGTCAAGTTATGTTTATTGAACATCAGGTTGGCAGTGATAAAGATACCTTTGTCAGTTCAATATTTTCATTAAATGTCGCTGCTGATAGTGATGTTACGTGGATTCTCATTCGCAATCGTGATTTTAATTCTACGCAATTTGGTCGATTTTGTGCTGTTCTTGATCAAAGAGCGAAGTTATCACTTTATGTCATTAATATAGGGAGCCAATTAAATCGCCAAGAAGTCGATATTGAATTACAGGGAGAAGAATCTGATTTTCAATTACGCGTTATAAATTTATTATCAGGACAAACACATAGTGATCTTACAATGACTGTTCGTCACGTGGAAGAAAAATCAACATCAACCGAAATTATACGCAATGTGGTCACAGATAAGGCTGTTGGTGTTTTCCAAGGAATAATACGTGTGTCTCAAAAAGCGCAAAAAACAGATGCACGCATGGCTTGTAATAGCCTTATTCTTTCAGATGATGCAGAATTTAATGCAAAGCCTGAACTGGAGATTTTTGCTGATGATGTTGCATGCGGTCATGGTGCAACAGTTGCTAATATTAATCATGGTTATCTTTTTTATCTTATGGCGCGTGGTATCCCATTTAAAACGGCTCGTGCACTTTTGATTAAAGGATTTATCTCTGAGCTCATTGATGAGATCAAGCAAGATAATATTCAAATTGCTTTGGAGAATATCATTAGTAAATGGCTTGCAAAAAATGTTTAAGGTAGAAAAAATGGAAAATAACGTAAAAACATTTACTTATAATGTCGAAGAAATTCGGCGTGATTTTCCTCTTTTGCACCATCAAGTTTATGGAAAGCGATTAGCATATCTTGATAGTAGTGCTTCTGCCCAAAAACCAATGTCAGTACTCAATGCAATGAATAATTATTATCACTATAGTTATGCTAATGTGCATAGGGGAATGTATTTTTTAGCCAATATAGCAACACAATCATATGAAAATTCTCGTGAAACCGTTCGTGTTTTTCTAAATGCTCAAAAAGCTGAAGAAATTGTTTTTACGAAAAATGCAACAGAAGCTATTAATACCGTTGCTTATGGTTGGGCTATGCCCAAACTCAAAGAAGGTGATGAGATTGTTCTAACGATCATGGAACATCATTCAAATATTATTCCTTGGCATTTTCTCCGTGAACAAAAAGGTGTGAAACTTATTTTTGTTCCTGTCGATGAAAATGGTGTTCTGCACATTGAAGATTTCCAAAAGGCTTTAAGCGAAAAAACGCGGCTTGTTGCTATTACGCATATGTCCAATATATTAGGAACTGTACCTCCTGTTAAAGAAATTATTAAGCTCGCACATCAAAATTCTATTCCTGTTCTTGTTGATGGTTCTCAAGGAGCAGTACATTTAACCGTTGATGTGCAAGATCTCGATTGTGATTGGTATGTCTTTACAGGTCATAAGCTTTATGGTCCCACCGGTATTGGTGTTTTGTATGGTAAGGAAGATAGATTAGAAGAAATGCGTCCTTTTCAAGGGGGAGGGGAAATGATCGAGGAGGTAACAACCGATAAGGTTTTTTATAATGCTCCTCCTTACCGTTTTGAAGCAGGCACTCCTCCTATTGTTGAAGCTATTGGATTAACTGCAGCTATTGATTATATACAAGAGAAAGGTCGTAGCACGATTCATGCCCATGAGAGGTCCCTTTTAGCTTATGCGCAGGAAAAACTTAAAATGATTAAGTCATTGCGTATTTATGGTCATTCTCCCAATAAAGGAGCTATTATATCATTTACAATTGAAGGGATTCACGCCCATGATATCGCTATGTTTATTGATAGAAAAGGAGTTGCAATACGTGCGGGAACCCATTGTGCACAGCCTTTATTACAGCGCTTTGGTCTAACATCTATTTGTCGGGCATCATTAGCCATGTATAACACTCAAGAAGATGTAGATCAATTAGTAGAAGCATTGAAAGAAACAAGGACATTTTTTAATGGCTGAATCAATTGAAAAGCGTCATTCTACAGAATCTGTTGAAACTGTAAGCGAAAATAAAAAATCTTATATATCAGCAATTCCAGCAGATGAAATTGATCGTATGACGAATGATATTATTGCTGCTCTCAAAACAGTTTATGACCCAGAGATTCCTGCTGATATTTATGAGCTAGGACTGATTTATCGTATTGATATTGAAGATGATCGTTCAGTAAAAATTGAAATGACTCTTACAGCTCCGGGATGTCCTGTTGCTGGTGAAATGCCGGGGTGGGTAGAAAATGCAGTCAGTGCAGTTGAAGGGGTTTCGTATGTTGAAGTCACTATGACTTTTGATCCACCATGGACACCTGATTGTATGTCAGAAGAAGCTCAAATTGCTGTCGGATGGTACTAAAAGTATTGTTAAGAGACTCTAATTTAGCCATTCATGAATAAGCTGTTTACTTTTCACAAGCGTTTGAATTTAAGGACGATCGCATGAGTTATAATAAACAAAAATTAGAACTTAACTGGATTGGAAAAGAAAAACGCCCAAAACTAGAGCCTCGTATCTTATTAGAAGATCTTGAAAAATCTTATCACGCTTCGCATCAAATATCATCCCAAGATATTTTTGATAATAAACTTATTTTTGGTGACAATTTGCTCACACTCAAAGCGCTTGAACAAGAATATATGGGGAAGGTAAAATGTATCTATATCGATCCGCCTTATAATACAGGCAATGCCTTTGAACATTATGAAGATGGTTTAGAGCATTCCCTATGGCTCAGCCTTATGAGAGACAGGCTAGAATTGTTACATCATTTACTGGCGGATGATGGAAGTATCTGGATATCAATTGATGATGATGAACAAGCCTATCTTAAAGTGATGATGGATGAAATTTTTGGTCGCCAAAATTTTATAAACAACATTATTTGGCAAAAGAAATATGCTCCACAAAATGATACAAAGTGGCTTTCAGACAACCATGATTTTATAATGGTTTATGCCAAAGATAAAATGTTTTGGCGTCCTCAATTGCTTCCTCGTTCAAGCGATATGGATGCGCGCTATAAAAATCCTGATAATGATCCTCGCGGCCCTTGGAAATCTGGAGATTTATCCGTAAAAAGAGTGACGCTTAAGGATATTTATGAAATCATCACACCTTCTGGACGCAAGGTGATGCCCCCTAATGGTAGAAGTTGGGCTATGAATGAAAAAAAGTTCTTTGAATTATTAAAAGATAATCGTATTTGGTTTGGTCCAACAGGAAGCAATGTTCCTTCTCTGAAGCGTTTTTTATCAGAAGTAAAAAATGGTACGGTTTCAATGACGATTTGGCCCTATACAGAAGTGGGGCACAACCAAGATGCCAAAAAAGAAGTCAAAGTTTTTAATTCTGATAATGTCTTTACAACTCCTAAACCGGAACGGTTAATGGAACGCATCATTCAACTTGCCACCAACCCCGGTGATCTTATACTGGATTCTTTTGCTGGTTCTGGCACAACCGGTGCTGTTGCTCATAAAATGGGAAGAAAGTGGATTATGATTGAACTTGGTGAGCATTGTCACACCCACATTATCCCTCGTTTAAAACAAGTCATTGATGGAACTGATCAAGGGGGAATTTCCAAAAGTGTCAATTGGCAAGGTGGCGGTGGATTTCGCTATTATCGCCTTGCACCTTCTCTGTTACAAAAAGATCCATGGGGACAATGGATTATTAGTCGCGAATATAATGCTGCGATGCTTTCAGAAGCAATGTGCAAACATATGGGATTTACCTACGCACCTGATGAAAATCATTATTGGATGCAAGGGTATTCAACCGAAACAGATTATATTTATGTCACAACAAGCGCTATGACCCATGAACAACTCCGTATAATGAGTGAAGAGGTAGGCTCTCATCGCACGTTGCTGATTTGTGGTACAGCCTTTGATACAAAATCAGCATCCTTTGAAAATCTGACACTCACTAAAATCCCCCGTGCAGTATTAGAAAAATGCGAATGGGGAAGGGACGATTACAGTTTAAATGTAGCCAATCTTGAACCAGTGATTGTGGTAAAAGAAAACAACAAAAATAAAGATATTGTGCAAGCAGAATTAGATTTATTTGAATAGTATATAAAAAGCGGAGTTTTTCATGAACACTATTGAAAAAAGGATTTCTGCTCGCTTATCGTTACGTGATCCTCAACGTGAATCTTTAAATATTTTGGTAAAAATCTTAGAAAATATAGAGCTTTCTAAAAATGCTGATTTGGTTGCAGAGTTAGAAGTGATAAAAAATCTTTATCCTTCTGTACAAGATTTTGAACGAAACTTTCCCTCTTTTTGTTTTGCCTTAGCAACGGGTGTTGGGAAAACGCGACTTATGGGTGCTTTTATCAGCTATCTTTATTTAACAGGTCGCAGTCGCCATTTTTTTGTTTTAGCGCCAAATTTGACTATTTATGAAAAGTTAAAACAGGATTTTAGTCCCCAAAGTCCGAAGTATGTTTTCAGTGGAATGAGTGAATTTATTGCCAATAGACCCGTTATTATTACAGGTGAAGATTATGAAAGTGGTAAAGGTATTCGCGCTGATGAACACTATTTTCAAGGACAAAAGCGTTTGTTTGAGAATAGAGATACGGCTTTTATCAATATTTTTAATATTTCTAAAATTAATACAACAGATAATAAAAAAGGCGCACTAAAATCTAGTATGCCGAGGATTAAACGCTTACAAGAGACAATTGGCGAAAGTTATTTTAATTATCTCGCAAATCTTCCTGATTTAGTTTTGTTAATGGATGAAGCACATCGTTATCGTGCTTCTGCTGGTGCAGCGGCAATTAATGAGTTAAAACCTGTTTTAGGAATAGAGCTTACAGCGACACCAAAAACAATAGGTGCAAAACCCGTAGATTTTAAAAATGTTGTCTATAGTTATTCACTTGCAGAGGCTATGAGGGATGGTTTTGTAAAAGAGCCTGCTGTTGCTACGCGTAAAGATTTTCAACCTCAAAATTATACATCTGAGCAATTAGAACATATCAAATTACAGGATGCAATTCATGCCCATGAAAATGTGAAAGCAGATTTAGTTGCCTATGCCAAAGATTATAACAAAAAGTTCATTAAGCCTTTTATTTTAGTTGTTGCTCAAGATACAACTCATGCACAAAAACTACGGAATTTATTGGAATCAGATGATTTTTTTTCAGGGGCTTATAAGGGAAAAGTTTTAGAGATTCATACAAAACAGTCAAATATAGAAGAAGATCAAAATATTCAAAAAATTATTGCTATTGAGGATCCTCATGAGCCAACGGAAATTGTTATTCACGTTAATAAATTAAAGGAGGGGTGGGATGTTACGAATCTCTATACTATTGTACCGTTGCGTGCATCGGCTTCAGAAATTTTAACAGAGCAAACAATTGGGCGCGGATTGCGTTTGCCTTATGGGTATAGAACAGGCGTGGAAGCTATTGATCGTTTAACAATTATTGCGCATGATCGTTTTCAAGATATTATTGATCGTGCAAACGATCCAAACTCAATTATAAAAAAGCATATTGAGATTGGAAGAGAGGGGGATGTACCCTCTGAAAAGTCAGATATTGTGACGGTTCCATGTCAAGTAGAAGCTTTATTGATGCAAACGATGGTAACACGTAATTCCGATATAAATGGAGCATCTGATTTACAAGGTATCATATTACGTAATCCAGATTCCCCTACATTAACGCCTGAAGAGCGAGATATTGCAGTGATCGCGTGGGATCTTATCAAAGAGAATGATAAATTGCCAAGTTCTCAAATGCTTTATTCTGCACCGATAAAGGAAAAAATTGCTAATAAAGTTATGAATATTAAGCCTTCATCACAAAAGTCTCTTGTATCAAAAGTGGTTACAATTTTGATACAACAATTAGCAGAATTGATGATAGATATTCCCAATATTGTATTCATACCTTCGCGTGACGTGACTTATGGTTTTTCTGATTTTGATTTGGAAAATTTAGAAAACTTAAATTTGCAACCTGTTAGTAAAGAACTTTTAATTCGAGAATTGCGTACCCATAAAAGCATTTTTCTCACTTCTGAGAATGAATATGTCAAAGAGCCTTATCTCGAAAATTACATCATTCGTGGTTTGATTGATAATGACTTTATCGATTATGATAGCCATACGCTCTTATTACGAAAATTAGCTGGTCAGATAGTAGAACATTTCCGATCTTATTTACCCAATGATGCAGCCGTTGAGAACGTATTAATTCACTATCAGCATAAGCTTATTAGTTTTATTGTTGCGCAATTAAGAGAACATCAATGGGAAACGCAAAAAGATTATGAGGGTAAAGTGACATGGGGTTTTACAACTTTATCGCCTATCCATTATGTATTACCGCAAGGGACGTCTCCTCTTGATTTTCGTAATATTCCTGCCATTAAAAGCGATATTAAGAAACTTGTATTCAGCGGCTTTAGAAAATGCTGTTATCCTTTACAAAAGTTTGATTCAGTAGAAGGGGAGTTACGATTTGCTCAGATATTAGAGGATGATGTACAAGTATTGAAATGGATGAAATCTGCTCGGGGGTTTTTCAGAATAGAATATGATAAAGGATCAACTTATGAACCGGACTTTGTTGTAGAAACGGAGGATGCCAAGTATCTTTGTGAGCCTAAAAAAGCTTCTGAAATGCAAAATCCTATTGTGTTAAAAAAGAGAGAAGCTGCAGTTCAATGGTGTTGTCATGCAACGCGCTATGCGGCTACTTATGGCGGTAAAAAATGGTATTATGTTCTTATTCCCCATGATGCTATTAAAGCAAATAATAGTTTTGAAGGTTTATGTGCAGATTTTACCATTTCAGAATCTATACTTGAGAGCTCATAATTTATTTTTTCAAAAATAAAACACATAAGTTTTTTAATCGACGGATGTGAGGTGCAATCAAATGTTTGGATAATTATTTTTAATTTTTTGCACTATCGCATCATTAATTTAAAAGTATTAAGGGGTTCTTAAATCAAAAAATTAGTATTTTTTTCTAACGACATTAAAATAAAAGGAAAAATGTATAGAAAAGTTACACAAGATTATGATTTTTTATGGGGATTTTTAGCACATTTACAATTTTTGATAAAAGTACAATCTTACTTTCCTTATGTGAAAAGATCTTTGAGTTTATAGTCACAAATTTAAAAAAATATTTTAATTTCATTGGGTAATTTTATAAATATGCTTTTTTTAAAAAACTTAAATAGTTTATTGTTCTTTCATTTAAAAAGCCTGAATATAATGAAATATCCAGAGGGTGAGAGGGGGGAATTTATCATATGACTTTGAATTTAATAAACACTGTTTTTAATTTTTTAAAGAAAAATCCGACAACAAAATTTACAGCTCGAGAAATTGCTCAATGGGTATTTGAAAATTACCCAGATAAATGCCGTCAAAAACAAAAGCATTCAACGGCAATAATTACTCCTCTTAATAGTGATGCAGCCCTTATTCAGCAAATTGTTGCTGAAATAGGAGCAAGACGCCCTCAGTTACAAAAGCGTTATTCAGAAATTAAAACCACTGAAGGACGACCACGGCAATATTATTTTACTAAACAAACAGATGATGCTGAAATTGATTCAGTAGAGAACAATGCAAAGAGTAGAACAGAAGATGGTTCTATTAAAGAGCATGATCTTTATCCGTTATTATCTAAATTTTTATGGTCAGAGCTTGCAGTTTACAGCAAGCGCATTAATGAGAAATGTTCTCGTAATAAACATGGTGCAGGCGGAAATAAATGGCTTTATCCAGATCTCGTAGGAATGCAAGATTTAAGCAGTGAATGGAATCGTGAAATCAAAGATTGTGTTTTGCAATATTTTGATAAAAAAACGAAGCTTTGGTCTTTTGAAGTAAAAATTCTCATCAATCGTTCAAATTTACGAAAAGCATTTTTTCAAACAGTTAGTAATTCTTCATGGGCTAATTTGAGTTATTTAGTTGCTAGTGAAATTGAAGGGGTTGATACATTAAAAGAGCTTCGAATGCTTTCAAGTTTGCATGGAATTGGATTTATAAGACTCAATAAGGAAAACTCTTCCGAGAGTGAGATCTTAATTCCAGCCAAAGAACGTAGTGATATTGACTGGGATACTGCTAATAGATTAGTGGAGGAAAACAAAGATTTTCTTGATTATATTAAGCTCATTCGTCAATTTTATCAAACTGGCGAGATGCGTCCACTAGATTGGGATCATATGTATCCATGAGAGGTATTTTAAAAAAGACTCTATTGTTTAAAAACCCTTTTTTCAGAGTGATAAAAAATTACTCTAACTATTTTATTTGACTTATTATATTGATATAATCTATTGATTTATAATGATAATGAATCATTTGCTTTAAACTTAAAGGGAAATATCCTAGCATTCAATCTTTTAAAACCACCTTATATTGATATTGTATCAATCAAAATTGTTTGCGTGCATCTCATGAGTGGGCTTGAGTAGGGGAAGAGTAAAAATTCCGTTTTAGACCCGTTCTATTTTGTACGTGAGGCGTAATTCCATTAGATACTAGACTTAATAATTATAATTTATTACAAATTTGATATTTTAGAAAGTGAAATTCAATTTTCTTGCTTTGTTTACATCAAACATTGAAAATATTACTTCCTCATATTGAAGTCTTCTTACGGAGAATTTATACCACTATTTCTTTAATTTCCATTGTTATTCGTTTTGATTATTATTAAGTTTTTTGTTATCCAAATTAAACATTCAAAAAACTTTACTCTTATAAAATATTCACACAGTTTGCCACAATATTCTCTTTATTTTTCAATAATACCGCACGCCAAACGCGCACCACCTCCGCCAAGCGGTAATGGTTTGTCTGATTGATTATCTGCTCCTAAATGAATGACTAAAGAGTGCCCTTTAATTTCAGAGATTTTTTTTAATCGTGGAGCAAGAACGCTCATCATAGCATACCCTTGCTTATCAACATAAAGTGCTGGTAAATCACCAAGATGACCATTGACATTATAAGGTCCTAAATGTTTTCCGGTATGTTCCGGATCATAATGTCCACCTGCGCTTCCACCAATTATGCCATCTTTTGTATCACATGAAGGATTTACATGTACATGAAAACCATGCATCCCTTCTGATAAAGTAGATAAATTAGGGATGAAAATCAAACCGTATGTATTTTCTTCAATTTTAATGCTACCAATAGCCTTTTTGGAATTATTATCTTCTAATTTATAAATATTTACTTCTGTTGATTGCGCTAATGCAGAGTTTTTATGAATTAAAAATGCCATAAAAATCAGTAATGATAATAATATTTTTTTCATAAAATACCTTATTATTTTTAAATAAATTTTATCTATAAAAATAATTTACATAGAAATATTAGTTCTTAGAAAGAGAAAATAAATTAAATTATATTTCTGAACATAACTCTCATTTTTTGATCTATAAAAAAGGAAGCCTTCATAGAAATGATAATTATATCTCTCTTACATTTCTTCAAGAGGTACTTTAAAAAATCTATTTTTTTGAGATGTAATAAAGCAATTTTAATAATTCAGATATTATTTCATTTATAATAATTGTTTCATCAAAAAACAGAACATATAATTTGTTGATGATTTGATTTTTTTCATAAAAAAATGACGCGAAATTTCTATTCATTATGAAATTTATAAGAGAAAGAATTATTATGATTCATATAAATTTCCCATAAAATACAGCATATACCAACACTCCCTCCCATTCCTGATCCTATCAGTGTTCCTATTATTATTCCGGTAGAAAGTGCTACTCCTATACCCATTGCTATAACTGGACCAAATCCTGGAAGAGCAATATAACCATAAGCTGCAAGAGTTGCTGCGATAGCTCCTGATATGCTACCATTTAAACCGCCAATGAAAGCAAATTCTTTAATAGAATGGCAGCACTTTTTTAATTTTTTTTCCTTACAGCTATGAACAGAAACGTTACTGTAAGTTTTAAAATCAATCATATTTTTTTCTTTCATTTTGAATGCTAACTGTTCCTGAATAGTCAACGGATACGAAAAAATGGGACTTTTTAAATTTTACTAAAGCACGCCAGATGCCTTTGTCATCTAAACGCAATCGTTTAATATTCTCAAAACCATTTTGCATAAGACAATTTTTAACTTGTGAAGCAGTAAATGAGTTCTGACCTATTTTAGTGACATTTTGAGTAGAGCTATAGGTAAAGGCTTGACAATAAGGAAGATGAAAAACCTCACTGATTGAAGTAGTGACTGTCAATGAGACACATACAATCATTATAAAAAAAATACTTAATTTCAAAAATTTATTTAGTTTCATCTTGTCACCATTTGTTGAAACAACACTTCATTAACCTCTGTGTTACTAACAAGTTCCCAAGATGATTTTATTTTTAATATTATACTTAATGATAAAAAGTTTTGAAACTCTATTGATTAAATAAAAATGTTTTTTATTATTTATTTTCTTATTAAAATTAATGTTATAAAATAACTATTTCAAAATGGTATTATTTTTCATTTGCTTTATAGTGTAAAATTTAACAGACATGATTTAGCAAGATATCTTTACAATTCCATCTGTAGTCTATAATTAACTTAATTATTATGCTTATTAGTTTTTTATCTGTAATTTTTATATTTCATACAAAACTATAAGAAATATATTTATTATAATTATTTTTTCTTATTTTATATTAGTCTGCTAAATATATATAATAATTTTTAATAAAAAATGATGTATAGTACTAACAATTTTACATGTTTTATTACAAAAACTCAAATAGAAATAATTTTTCTGTGGTATTGATACCTTATTGACTTATTATTATTTGTTTATTTTACGTTATTATCCATTATTGCTCAGTAGAGCTGTTTAGATGATTTTGTTGGAAATATTTGCATAATTTCCTTGAATCCATAACCGGGATACATTCCTTCGCGCATAAATAAATTACGTAATGGTGAAAAACTATGTAACAAACCAAGCCCAACGCTTCGTATCATATGAACAGGCAACATATGAGAAAGTAGAGCAGAGTTAAGTGTATGAACAGCTCCACTTCGGATTAATATATCTGGTTTGCGGCATTTGTTATAATGCGCAACAATCATTTCAGAGTTAGAGTTGGACATTTTATTGGGTAAAATATCAATCAACGTTTGGACATCACGGAATCCTAAATTCAATCCTTGTGCTCCAATAGGGGGAAAAACATGAGCGGCTTCACCCACTAAAATTGTTCGATTAGCAGCAAAATGATGAGAAAGAAGTCCTGAAAGCGGCCATGCTTGAATTGATGTTTCTAAGCGTAGCTTTCCAAGCATTGATTGCATTTGGTTTTCGATCATTTTTGCAATTTCTTTTGGTTCTATATTCAATAATTCCTCAGCACGAGAAGGATGAACAACCCATACAAGACTAGATCTTCGCCCTGGTAAAGGAACCTGTGTAAATGGACCATGTTCTGTATGAAATTCGGTTGATGTATTTTGATGAGAAAACTCATGAGAAAAGTTGAGAACAAGTGCTTTTTGTGGATAATTCCACTGTTTGACACTTATTCCTGCTGCGGCACGTGTAAGAGAGTGACGTCCATCAGCAGCAACAACAAGTGGTGCTTGAATGACTCTATAATCAGCAAGAGTAATACATACATGGTTTTTTGTGTGATGAATAGATTTGGCTGCCGAAACAAATCTTGTAATATTGGGCGTATGTGTAACAGCATCGACTAAAGCACTGTTCAATTTTACATTAGGTATATTATAGCCAAAAGCTTTTTCACCAATTTCAGCAGAAGAAAAATGCACCGTAGGAGCATGCACAATTCTAGAAGTTATATCTACAATTCTCATGTAGGATAAAGCAGCAGCATATTTTTGAATATTATTCCAAATATTGAGCTTTTGAAGCATGCGTATTGCAGGCATCATAAGAGCAGTTGTCCGTAACTCATCTGTATGAGCAGGGGGGCCAACAAGAAAAACAGAAAACCCCTCATGTGCAAGACTCAGTGCGGACAACATTCCCACAGGACCTGCACCAATAACAGCAATATCTTTATGCTCTTTCTTTTCAAATATCACAACGATTTGAACCTTTATCCATTGAGAAAATATTTTAACATTTCCAAATGATCACTCTCTTTTTATTATATGAAGCTCTTCTATTATAGTATGTAATAAATAATGCGATATAAAAAAGTAACCTTTTTATGATTTTTTTAAATGCTGGGTTATATCATCGGTAAAAAAATGGCGTATTGATAGATGGTTGAAGACTTTAAAAACGAGGATAAGAAAACCTTGAAACGTAAACTAACAAAGAAAATCAAAACAAATGCTAAATTATTACGCCATAAAAAAGTAACAATGCCACAAGCAAAGGCTTTTTCTGTTCATTTACTAACAGCTTCGGGATCCTTTTTAGCGTTTCTTTCTCTTATATCAGCCTCTCAAAAAGAATGGACAGCTATGTTCTGTTGGCTTGGGCTTGCACTTCTCGTCGATGGTATAGATGGACCAATTGCACGCAAACTTGATGTTAAATACGTTCTTCCAACATGGTCTGGAGAGCTATTAGATAATATTATTGATTACGTGACTTATGTCTTAATTCCTGCTTTTGCACTCTATCAAAGTGGTTTTATGGGGGTAGGGTTATCGTTTTCATTGAGTGCAATTATTGTTATTTCATCTGCTATTTATTATGCAGATACTAGCATGAAAACCAAAGAAAACTTTTTTAAAGGATTTCCTGTTGTTTGGAATATGATGATTTTTACGCTTTTTGTCGTAAGACCGGGAGAGTGGATTACTTTTATCATTATTGTTTTATCGGCGATTATATCTTTTTTGCCAATTTATTTTATCCATCCAGTAAGAGTCCTTCGTTTACGCAGAGTTAATTTTCCAATTTTTCTCTTATGGTGTTTTTTTTGTGTTTCTGCATTCTTTTATCAACTAGAGGCTCCCTCTTGGGTTAAAATAGGAATTTCAGTAACAGGAATTTATATATATTGTATTGGCGCAATCATGCAAATATTTCCTCAACTTGGGGCAAAAAATATAAAAAAACAATAAATAGTTGTTTTAAGAAGGGTGTAAGATGCAAATTGATTTTGGAGCAGATGATGATATTTCTTTTACGAAAGAAGGGCGTGCTGGTATTATAAAGCTCACACGCCCTTCAGTATTAAACGCTCTGAATCAACGAATGGTTTCAGCTTTAAAAAAAGCTCTCAGGACATGGGAAATAGATGATAATGTTTCTTGTGTTTTAATTGAAGGGGAGGGGCGTGCTTTTTGTGCTGGTGGAGATGTTGTAGAAATCTACCATATGGGGAAAAGTGCCTCTGCTTGTCAATACTTTAGTGATGAATATAGTTTAAATGCTTATATCAAACATTTTTCAAAGCCCTACATTTCTTTCTTAAACGGTATTTGGATGGGAGGAGGGGTAGGTATTTCTCTCTATGGTTCGCATCGAATTGTTACAGAAAATACAGTTTTTGCTATGCCAGAAGGTGCAATTGGATTTTTTCCAGATGTAGGTGCAAGTTTTTTCTTACCATCTCTTCCCAATCATTTTGGCATCTATCTTGCATTAACGGGCGCACGCATAAAGTGGGGAGATTGCTTAAATTTAGGATTAGCAACACACGCCGTTACTGAAATTGAATTCGATATGATTAAAAAAGCTATTATTGAGCAAGGAGATCCTACTTTAGCTTTAAACGAGCGAGCAATTACAAAAGACTATGAAACGAGTCATGAAATACGTTGTATTATTAACACTTGTTTTAGTGCCCATACCTTAGAAGAATGTCTTGAGTTGCTACATAAAAAAAGTAATGAAGGTATTTTATTTGCTAAAGAATGTTATGATATTTTGCAGTCACGTTCTCCGATAAGTTTAAAAGTTATCTGGAAACAAATGAAACAAAATTCATCTCAAACGTTGGAAGATTGTATGAAAATTGAAAACCGTATTGCACATCATATGATTAATTCACATGATTTTCATGAAGGTATACGTGCTATGTTAATCGATAAGGATAAAAGACCTCAATGGCAGCCAGATAAACTTTCAAATGTAACAGATGAAATGGTAGATTCTTACTTCCAACCTGTTGAGCAAGAGTTATTATTGTGAAAAATAATTCACACAAACGGATTTCAAAAATCAATTTAATCTATAACTGTTATTTACGGTTTTTGGCACTCATTTGCTTAGTCCTAGGTATTTGTTATTGGATACGTCTTGTTGGTGTTTTTCCAGGTATTCTATGGCGTTTTGATCTTATGCCTTGGCAGTGGCAATTTGCATCAGCTATATTGGCTATTCTCTATCCTATTGCCTTAGTTGGACTTTGGATGTATTCATTATGGGGTATCATTGTGTGGTGTATTGCAGCATTAATTGAAGCAATAACAATATATTATTCTGATTTTATTTATCAGCCATTTGTACCGTTATTTCATGGAATATTGTTTTTAGCTTTCATAATACTACAAATTGTGATGATTTTTTTTAAAAGAGTAAAAAATAAAAAAACATCGTGATTGAAATTTTCTAGCCAGAATAACAGGCTCGATTTTCAATCATAACAATTTTCAAACATACGTTCCTCAAAGTGCTAATGCTAGTGCTAGATATACTCCCTCCATAAAGTTCCATAATATATATTATGCGATAATACGACACCGGAAAACAAAGCAAACCCTACTTTAAAACATAAATCATATTTATAATCGTACAACTCACTTTTTAAAAAAAATTATGGTAATGGCGATAATAATTGAACCGCACATTAAAATATTCGGTCTTTGAGAATATTCCTCAAAGACCAAAATAGTTGTGATGAAATTACGTCGTATAAATAATAAAAATTACTGTACTATTTTACAACGTTTTATACGTGCAAGATCACTCAAAACAGCATTACGATTATTTAAAGCTGAAATTTCATTACTTTCACTTGATTTTACATCCATAAAAAACAAAGCAGGTACAAATATAACACCTGCTGCTGCTAAAGCCACGTTTTTATTTCTTGCTTTAGAACGCTCTGCAATTGTATCATTAATCTGACGTTTATTAGCAAAAAACTCCCGTTGAATATCGGCACAACTCATTGATCCGTCATGTAATGTTGTCGTTGAAATATTTTTTTCTAAACGCCCTCCACATGCTGTCAAGGAAACCGCTAAAACCACAATACATACACCCCGCTTAAAATTCTTATACATAAAAGCCTCATTTTCGACATAAAAAACACTAAATATGTCAAAAACGAAATAAAATAAAGGATAAATTTAAAAGTGTTTTATTTAACTTAAAAATTCCCATAATAAGCTTATGCATCTGTTTCAAAAATAAGACCTTGATATGCAGGTTTTACATAGGATGGAACGTAATTTATAACCTTATTGTAATCCAGCGATCTGTCCATATGTGTGAGTATTGCTTGTTTTGGCTTTAAATATTCTATCCATTGTAATGCTTGATCAACAGAAAAATGACTCGGATGAGATTTAAATTGAAGAGCTTCAATGATGAGAACATCCAAGTCCATTAATTTGGATAAAGTTTTTTCAGGAAACTCACTAACATCCGTACAATAGGCAACATTCCCAATCCGAAAACCTAAGGAATGAATGTTTCCGTGATGTTGTAAATGTGTATTGACGCTTATTGCTCCGCCCTGCCCCTGAATAATAAATTGGCTATCTTCATTGATAAGATGCTCTTTTAAAATGGGAGAATAAGATGAAGCTTTTGGTGTTTGAAAACAATATCCGAAAGCACTTTTGAGATGCTCTAGTGTAAATCTGTCGGCATAGATATCTATTAGACATTTTTGTGCAAGTGCATAGCTGCGTAAATCATCAATACCGTGGATATGGTCTGCATGAGAATGTGTGTAAAGAGCAGCATCAAGATGGCTTACACGCGCATCAATCATTTGTGAGCGAAAATCTGGACCTGTATCAATAACGATTGTTGTTTTGTCTCCTGAAGGTTTAATACGTTCAACTAATAAAGAACTTCTGTAGCGTTTATTTTTAGGGTTATTCGGATCACATGTTCCCCAATCACCATTGGGCCGAGGCACTCCTGGAGAAGGACCACAACCTAATATTGTAAATCGGTATTGATCACACATATCTTTTGCCTTATTTCATTTTACTAAATAAACGAAAAGCGTTACGCGTTGTTATTTGAGCTGTTTCTTCAATGCTTAAGCCAATTGTTTCAGCCAAAACAGCTGCTGTATAGCATACAAAAGACGGTTCATTTGTTTTTCCCCGATGGGGACTAGGTGCTAAGAATGGAGCATCTGTTTCCACTAACAAATGCTCATGGGGCACAATTTTTGCTATTTCACGGATTTCAAGTGCATTTTTAAAAGTGAGAATACCTGAAAAAGAAATATAACCACCAAGTTCGATTCCAGCATGAGCAAGTTGCATTCCAGACGAATAACAATGAAGGATAAAGGGGAAAGCTCCTTCTTTTATCTGTTCACGTAATATTGTCTCCATATCGAGATCGGCATTGCGTGAATGTATAACAAGAGGAATCTGTGTTTCTCGAGAAGCAATGATATGTTCTTGAAAAACTTTTTTTTGCTCTTCTGGTGTAGAATAATCATAATGATAATCAAGTCCCCCTTCCCCAAACGCAACAATTTTAGGGTGATTCGAGAGCTGTATAAGCTCTTCCGCTGTAATATTTTGTTCTTCATGCGCATGATTGGGGTGTGTTCCAACAGAACAAAAGACTTGATCATAGCTTTGCGCAATGGCTAACAGCTTATCTAACTTATGAACATGGGTTGAAATTGTTATCATACGTTTAACGTCAGCATCTAAAGCCCGTTGGATAACATTATCCAAATCTTGTGAAAAATCTTCAAAATCAAGATGACAATGTGTATCAATCAACATGATAAGTATCTTCTTTCTTCAAGATATAACGAGGAAAAATCGGTTCTGGTGGTGGAAGATCAAGCCCTTCTTGAATTTTTGAGTGACTTATATGATACAACAACCGATCATCTTCAGCAACCGCAAGGCTATCAAGAAGTTTCGCTGCTGATTGGGGTATGAAAGGTAAAAGCATAATTCCTATTCTCCGCAAGATTTCTACAGTGATATAAAGAACTGTAGAAAATCGCTCTTGGTCATTTTTACGTAAACTCCAAGGTTGTTCGTTGGCAAAATAGCGGTTGGCATCTGCTACAATTGAAAAAATAGCTGAAAGTGCTAAATGCATACTATAAGAAGACATAGCTTGATGTACAGTTTCAAGTACTTGAAGAGATTGTTCTAAAAGCTGTTTATCTTGAGCTAAAAATGAAGTTGGTCTCGGGACTTGTGCATTACAATTTTTGGCAATCATAGACAAACAGCGCTGTGCTAAATTACCAAGATCATTAGCAAGATCAGCATTAATACGGTTCACAAGGCTTTCATGGCTATAACTACCATCTTGTCCGAATGGTACTTCACGGAGAAGAAAATAACGGACCTGATCAAGACCATAATGATCAACCATTTCAAAAGGATCAACGACATTTCCAATAGATTTTGACATTTTTGCACCACGATTAAGTAAAAAACCATGTGCAAAAATATTTTTAGGCAATTCAATTCCAGCAGACATTAAAAATGCCGGCCAATAGACTGCATGAAAACGAATAATATCCTTACCAATAATATGCGTATTTGCAGGCCAAAAATCACGTTTTTTTGAATTTTCATTGAAAAAACCAATTGCTGATAGATAATTTGTAAGCGCATCAACCCAGACATACATCACGTGCTTTGGATTCTCAGGAACAGCAATGCCCCAGTTAAAACTTGCGCGTGAAATAGAGATATCTTTTAAACCTGATTTGATAAAACTTATAATTTCATTACGCCGCTCAAGTGGAGCAATAAAATCAGGATGTTTTTCATAATATTCAAGAAGAGCTTTTTCATAATGAGAAAGTCTAAAAAAATAACTTTCTTCTTCATTCCATTCAACTGGAGAGCCTAATTCTTTCTCACGGCGGATGTTGTCTGGTCCAATTTCCGTATCTTTTTCTTCATAATAGGCTTCTTGGCGAACCGAATACCACCCCGTATAACGACCGAGATAAATATCGCCATTTGCTTCCATCTTTTTCCAAATTTCTTGACAAGCTTGATAATGGCGTTCTTCTGTCGTACGGATAAAATCATCGTTAGAACAATTTAATACTGCAAGCATTTTTTGAAACACAGCACTATTACGATCTGCAAGTTGCTGAGGTGTCATGCCTAATGCTGCTGCGGTTTGTTGCATCTTTAGACCATGCTCATCTGTACCAGAAAGAAAAAATACATTTTTTCCGTTTAATCGTTGAAAGCGGGCTAAGACATCGCTTGCAATTGCACTATAGGCATGTCCAATATGTGGAGCACCATTAGGATAAAAAATGGGAGTTGTTATGTAATATGTGTCACGCATGTCATACTCGTTGTAAAACGCTATAAATAAAAGATATAATGACATAACGTCTGTTCATCGTATTGTCACGGAAAAACTAATCCTCATGAATGATCTTATGAACTTTAAAAAGTAAGTTAATAACAAACTGCTTTTTATCGAGATTAAACAATTGTATTTCCTCTATTTCTTGATGAATCTCTTGCCATTTTTCCGCATATTTTTTTGAGAGAAATAAGTCACCCTTTTCAACGAGCATGATAGCTTTTTTTTGAATTTTATTAAGAATTTCATCACAAAATTGTTGAAATTGGAATGTAGAAGAAACAGATGAAAATGTTTGTGCAAGAGTATGTACAATCGTTGCGTTACAAACAGGTTTCTCTAAGAGAACATCAATTGTTTTAATAATTTCAAGACCGTCATGGCAGATAAGTAAAGCAGCTTTTCGAGGACTTCCTTTAGATTTTTTAATAATTATTTCAATTGTTTTCTCATCAGGTAAGTTTTGATTGGCAAAAATATGTATAATAACTTTTTTCATTTCATCGTTATTCAACGGACGAAAAGAAATTTTTTGACACCGTGAATGGATTGTTGGAAGCAATTTTCCTGAAGAATGCGCGATAATAACAAATAGCGTTTTTGAAGGTGGTTCTTCAAGTATTTTGAGAATTGCATTTGCTGCATTTCTATTCATATCATCTGCAGAATCAATAATAACAATACGCCATCCATTATCTTGCGATGTTCGGCTTAAAAAATGCATAATATCACGGACATCATCAACGAGTATTCCTGTTTTAAACTTTTGCGTTTTTACATCAAATCGACGTGAAATATACAAAAGACCAGGGTGACTTCCTTGTGTAATTTGGCGCCATGGAGTAGAATAAGGATCGGGTTTCAAGAAAGCATCCTGTTGAGAACTTAAAATGTTCCAAGCAAGATGAAAGGCTAATGTAGCTTTTCCAATCCCATATTCTCCTTCAAATAATAATGCATGATGCAAACGCTCTTCTTTAAGCATTTGTGTCAAAAAATGACGAACATCCTCATGACCAAAGACAACATCATTCTGGGATGGTGATAAAATTGTATCAATATCATCATATTGGCGTAAGATATTTACATTACTCATGAAAGCTTATCCAACAATACCTGATGACAAATATTTTTTATTTGATGTGCAACGGCTTCCACTGAGCCAGTGGCATCAATGACTCGAAATCTATGGGGTTCCTGTTTGGCCAATTGAAGAAAAGCTTGACGCCTTTGTTCTTGAACTTCCAACTGATCTTTTTCAAAATAATCAATTTCTTCTGTTTCTTTTCTTCGTAAATTTGCACGTTTCATACCACACATTGCTGGCATATCTAATAAAAATGTTAAATGGGGCAAGATACCATTGAGTGCAATACACTCTAAAACAGCAAGAAGAGAAGAACTGACTGTATCATTGAGTCCTTGATAAACGCGTGTAGAATCAATAAAGCGGTCACATAAAACGATTTTACCTTTTTGCAAAGAAGGCGCAATAACCTCGGTAACATGGTCGACACGTGCGGCTGTAAACAAAACAGCTTCAATCAACGGTCCATACTGTTGCGCCTGCCCTGACAATAAAATATGCCGGATTGCTTCTGCTCCTAGCGTTCCCCCTGGTTCTCGTGTTGTGACAACATCATAACCTTGGTGTGAGAGAGACTCAGCAAGTAAAGAAATCTGCACCGTTTTTCCTACCCCGTCCCCTCCTTCGAATGTAATAAAATAACCTGACACGTATGACCTTAACCTTATTAGCACGTAACTACAAATATTTCCGTAACCATCCAATTGTTATTTCATAGAATGCATTTTTTACTTTTGCAAAGAAACTTCCTTCCTGAACATTCATTCCGGCAAAAACTGGTTTTTCCAGAAGAACCTTTTTATCTTCTAAAATTTGAATAACGCCAACTGATTGTCCAGAAACGATAGGAGCTTTCAATGGACCATGATATTTAATTTTTGCTTTAACATTTACTTTTTTTTCATTCGAAAGCATAAAACTTATTGGTTTTTTAACAATGAGTGGAACAAAATTTTGCGTACCACCATAAACAGAAGCACGACCAACCGCTTCTTCTTTTGTGAAAATCGTTTTGAGATCAAATGCTGTCATTCCCCATTGAAGAATGCGTTCTATTTCTTTTGTATATTTTTTACCATCTTGTAAACCATTGATTGCTAAAAAAAGACGTCGATGATTTTTAGAAATGGTGGCAACCATTGAAAAACCTTCTTTTCCGCTGTAGCCAAAACCAAATCCTTCTACACCAATTTCCTTAGAAATAAGAGGATTTTTATTACGTTGAAAAATATTATTCCACGTAAAATGAGGTTCACGATAAAGTGCATAATAATCCGGATATTCCTGAACAATATGACGTGCTAATATAATCATATCACGCACGGTTACAAATTGTCCCTCTTCGGGTAGCCCTGTTGCGTTAACAAAATGACTCTGAGATAATCCGACTATTTTCGCGCGCTGATTCATCAGTTTTGCAAAATGAGCCTCATGTCCAGATATTCCTTCAGCAAGAATAATAGCAGCATCATTTCCATTCATAATAATTAAACCACGTAAAAGATCAGAAACACTGATTTCTGTCTTTATCTTTGCAAACATAGTGGTTGTACCGGAAGGTGCTCCACCTTTACGCCAAGCATTTTCACTGACCTTGAATTTCTGCGTACTCTTTAACAATCCCTCCTTTAAGTGATGAAATACGACTTCCACTGTCATCAATTTTGCTAATGAAGCAGGAAAAAAAGGAATATCACTTTGTTTTTCATAAAGTATTGTCCCTGTATCATCATCGAGTAACAACAATTGTGATGCAGAAATTTGAAAACCTTCTGCTCTCCCCCACGTGTCAAATGCCAATATCCCCCATAAAGTCAATAAGATCCTTAATGTTGTATACATAGCTTCTCCTCCCATCCCAAAGATCAACATAAAGAATCTTATATAGGAAAAAACTTTTTTATTTCCGCAAATTGAGGAATTATTGACAACTCAAGAAAAGACTTTATTTTTATTCAACGTTATCAAAAGTAATATGATGCACTTTTTATCTTCTACATAGGTTTAGTTTAATATTTTAAAGTATACAAAGACAAAAATATTTTTAAGTTTTTTGTTTTATATTTATAGTAAATTGTTTATTATAAAAATTATAATATTTTAACTTATATATTATTAAAAATGCTGTAAGATTTCTTCGTTATATTTCTTCTCATATTGAATTTAATAAAATTTGCTTACTTACGCGTCATAAGTAAAGTTCGTATATGGATAAAAATTATTAAAAAAGAGAGTAAAAATACCTCTTATCAACCTCTCAAGAGTTAAGAATTATCGCACAAAACATTGGAGGCTTACAAAGTGTACGATGGTGTCGGTTTATATCTTCATAAGTGTAAAGATAGTGATGTCTAAAGGCGTTACCACTCATACCATTCATAGGCGCTATCGTAAAATAGGCTTGTAACGTGTTGAAATATTTCCCTTTTAAATAAGTACGTGAATTGGCAATGTATGTGTATTTTGTTTGAGACGCTCTGTTTCTCGTGAGGGGACTTACTCCATTAAAGAACATGATAAACAAAAGCATGAAGTAATGCATAATCTCTTCATAAGATATTACCGTGGATGCTTTTTGGAAAGCTGCAAAACCGAATCAAAAGAAAATATTTTTCAAGCTTTTTATTCCTATCAAATTGATTGTATAGTTGCTTTGGAGATTACACAAACAGACTGATACAATAATCTCCCCTCGTCTAGCAAAAGCTATTACAGCAAGAAAAGTACGTGCTTTATTAAAGCAAGAAATATCATAAAACGACGAATAGACCAGTAATGGAGTAGAAAGTTCGTACTGAATTTATAATAGCACCCAACCACGCTTTTTTAAAAGGACAACGCGCTTTAAGATGAAAACCTTCCACTAAATCCGTAAGTTCTTATCTTTTTTACTAGAGAATTATATAGATAAAAAATCAACGCATATTTTCTTAAAACAGTTGTAGCCAATTGACCTTTGTTTTTTTGTTTAGCTTATTTATAGAAGCAACTTGATCGAATGGCATCGGCTTATCAACCATGATAGGACCAATTTCTGGCAATTTAACTGCAACAGTTTTATTACGTTGTTCCTGTTCAACAGCAGCAGCTTTAGCTAATCCTTCTTTGTTTCCTGTATTGCGCTTATCTTTTAACAAAACAGTTTCTCTTTTTTTCGAAACATTTTCTGACGCTAATGAATACGAGGCAGCATTTCCAGGAGTATAAGAGGCCATTAAATATGCACCATCATAATAGCCAACGGGTGCTTCAGCAATATATTCTACCTTAACATCTGCAACCCCCCTATCTACATACCCCAGTATTGCCGCAGCTTGCTTTGATAAATCAATGATTCTGTCTTTCATAAAAGGTCCGCGATCATTCACTCTAACAATGATTGAAGATCCATTTTTCAAATTAGTAACACGAGCATAGCTCGGTAAAGGCATTGTAGGATGAGCAGCAGTCAAAAGATTCATGTCATAAATTTCACCGTTGGCAGTTAAACGCCCATGAAAATCTGAACCATACCATGATGCTTCGCCAACACGTTTATAAGTTGGATCATTTTGAGGATAATACCACTTTCCTTTTATTTGATAAGGTTTACCAACAATAGCTCGTCCACGCTTTTTTTCTTCCGATTGATTCTTCTTATTGGATACTTGTTGAGGTAGTACAGAAGTGTTTACGTTAATTGGTTTATTATGATAGGAATCTTTTATTGAAAAATTCATAGTTTGGCTTGCGCAACAAGATACCAGTGACTGAGAAATGACTATCATAGAAAACAATTGAAGTGTTGGTTTAATCATAAAAGTAAAATTCTTTTTTCTATTTGAAGGCATCTATTCAGTCCACTTATTTCTGTTAAGTATTACTGTAAAAACCACGTCACGCTTTTTGTACGCGACGGAAGAATTTACGTTTTTAAATGATTCCCCTCACGCATATACCACTCTTGAATTTTCCCCTCTTATCAAGAAATTAACACATTGTTAACCATTTTATGGTTTTTGTAAGAAATAAATGTACTATACTCGATGTTAAAAAGAATGAAAATTAAACAAATCAACATCTTATAGAAAAGTTATTTCATAATATAAACTGTGAATAAGTGGTGATTTTAGCAACTTGTTTTGCGAATCATGTAATGCAGTAGGTATTAAAAAATCAATCTATGGATTGAGAAAAGGAGCAACCACATTTGCTGCCAACGCAGGTACAACCGTATCGTAAGCTTAAAGCTCTTTATTTTTGGACAGGAGACAGCATAGCATCGCTCTATTCCAAAACATCTGATAGAAAATGACTGATTATAGAATCAATAAAAAACTTCAAAAAGAATCAAAACGAGAAAGATTCTTAAATTTTTGTATAGTCTATTGATATTATTTAAATTTGGTGAGCGCGCAGGGATTCGAACCCTGGACCTACTGATTAAAAGTCAGTTGCTCTACCAGCTGAGCTACGCGCTCTCACACAAGCTATCTAGTTTGTAGACTATCTAATTTGCAGAAAGTGAAGGGAACATACGGTTGACTTTTCATTTGGTCAACACCTTTTGAAGAAAAATATTATTATTTTCTTCAGTTATCAATAATTTTCCGTTTTCCCCTCCTTTTTTCATCATTGTATAGATACTCTTTAATCTTCTTTTTGAAGTTTCAATCAAGGAACAATTTCATTGCAAAATATTGCATAGATTCGGAGCGCTAAAATTATAAGAAATTACCCTCCTTCCCTCACATGGCTTGTTGAGCATAATGGATAGAGAAAAAATACCTTTTACTATAATATTATTTTTATATCTTCATATTTTAGTTTTCAATTTTCAAATATGAATACAGATTTACAATATAACATATTGATTTATAACAATTTATAATTTCATCACTTGAGTGAGAGAATAAAACTATAAAAAAGAAATGAAAATACCTTTTATACCTCCTTTCAATAACCAAAAATTATCTCAACATTAGGGTTCAGCAAAATAGTATATAGCGGTTGGTACGTTAGACCTGAAAATGGGACAATGAGCAACAATGGCATTTTGAGGGTATGATTTTTATTCATGCATAATGAATATATAACGAAAGCCAATTTATCCTATAGAATAAAACAGACATAAAATTCAGTCTCATTGAAAGTATCCCGAATGACTATAAATTATGCTCACTATTATAGCTGTAGATAATTTTACTTAAAAAAAGCAGAAATAATATGCAGTGTGCAAAATGATCTAAATACCCATAGAGTGTTCTAAATATATAAAATGCCTTCTAATTAACTTTTTTATATCAAGAAATTACAAAATACGTAGATATATTTTTAGAAGAAAAGTATAACACTGGTCATAAAATTTAGTGTTGGATAATTCAGTCAGAGCTATAAAGTATTTTTATACATTGTTTAATATTAATGTATATATATAATATATAAATAATAATTTCATAAAATTCTTAAAGTAAGTTTTATATAAATAATAATTTAAATATGTCTATAAATAAACATATTTCTTCATTAACTTAACTTATAGGATCAAAAATAAAGAAAATAATTTTGATTTTGCGGAAAAAAATTGTAAAATTGTTATATATACATGTATTTTTACTTTACTCCTTTTTTATTATTTTGATTGGAATATTGAATGCTAACATGTAAACAATATGAGCTACTCTTGTTTATTCATAACCATACAAAAGAAACTGGTGTTCCTCCTTCTTTTGAAGAAATGAAAAATGCATTAGAACTTTCTTCAAAGTCTGGTATTCATAAGCTCATTATAGCCTTAGAACAACGAGGGTTTATACGTCGTTTACCCAATCGCGCTCGTGCAGTAGAGGTGATTCGACTCCCTGAGAAAATAACATTTAACCTTTCTTTAGCACGTAAAATTTCTCCCAGTATGATAGAAAAAAATAAAAGGGAAATATCAAAAAACTTGAGTAACCTTGACAACTTTGATGAAGAAGAAAAAAAAAATATCACCATTCCTATTATGGGACGTATTTCTGCGAGCGTGCCCGCCTCTGCTATACTGCAACAAATAAACACTCTTTCTCTCCCACGTAATATGGTTAATACAGGTGAGCACTACGCATTAGAAGTTAAAGATGATTCTATGATGGAGGCTGGTATCCTTGATAAAGATACGATCATTGTGAAACGTCAAAATACAGCAATAACAGGTGAAATTATTGTTGCGTTTATTGATAAAAAAGAAGCCACATTAAAACGTTATCGACGCAAAGGAGCTTCTATTGCATTAGAAGCCGCAAATCCTCATTATGAAGCACGTACATACGAATCCGAACGTGTAGAAATACAAGGCAAACTTACCGGACTTATTCGCAAATATTAAAAATAAACCTTATAGTACGCGATAGATATCGCAATAAGGAGTTGTTGAGTATTTTTTTATTGTGCCACACGCAGTTGACTTCCTCTCCACTGCCAAAGGATGCCCCAATTCGGTTTATAAACAGTCCAGATCCTTATCGAGCGGGTTTCATTTTTCCTTCCCTACATGTCCTTCACTTACGCAAGGAGCGACAAGTAAGCTTTAAAATATTCACCACGTACTTTATAAAAGAACTTGAATGCTTTGAAGGAAGCAACCTTATATCATCGTCCTCAATGACAGAATTTTACGATATAAATTGTATGCATGCATAAAAACACATAAAATTTTGTAGAAAAAAATAAAATAACTTTGTAACAGATTTTATTGCATAGGTATAAAAATTAAAGAACATTATTTTTCAGTTATAAAAGTGTAACTCAATCATTCACAATAATTGTAGGATCATCATGGTAGCACCTCGTATTAGTTTTGTCTCCCTCGGATGCCCAAAAGCACTCGTAGATTCTGAGCGAATTATTACACGCCTTCGCTCTGAAGGGTATGAAATTTCACGTCAACATCAAGGAGCTGATGTCGTTATTGTGAATACCTGTGGCTTTCTTGACTCGGCAAGGAGAGAATCATTAGCCAATATTGATGAAGCTCTCAAAAAAAATGGAAAAGTTATTGTAACGGGGTGTCTTGGTGCTGATCCTGATGTTATTCGCCAAACGTATCCTAATGTATTGGCTATTACAAAACCGCAAGCTTATGAAAGTGTTATAGAAGCTGTTCATACAGCAATTCCTCCTGTTCATGATCCTTTTCTTGATTTAGTTCCTCCCCAAGGTATTCGTTTAACACCTCGCCATTACGCCTACTTAAAGATTTCTGAAGGATGCTCTAACCAGTGTAGTTTTTGTATCATCCCTACTCTGCGTGGTGATCTCACTTCACGTCCCATCAGCGATGTTCTTCGTGAAGCTGAAAAACTCGTGCAAGCGGGTGTAAAAGAACTTTTAGTTATTTCACAAGATACGAGTGCTTATGGTATTGATCTAAAATATCTCGAAAATTCTTGGAAAGATCGTACAATAAAAACAAAATTCTTTGATCTTTGTCGCGAACTAGGCGATATGGGTATTTGGATACGTATGCATTACGTTTATCCTTATCCCCATGTTGATGAAGTTATCGAACTTATGGCTGCAAAAAAAATTCTTCCTTATCTGGATATTCCTTTTCAGCATGCATCACCAGCTATTTTGCGTCATATGAAGCGTCCTGCACTCATAGAAAAAACAAACCGTAGAATTGAAAAATGGCGAAAAATATGCCCAGATCTTACTTTGCGGTCAACATTTATTGTTGGTTTTCCTGGCGAAACGAATGAAGATTTTAATATACTCCTAGAATGGCTAGAAGAAGCAAAAATTGAACGCGCTGGGTGCTTTAAATATGAAGAGGTAAAAGGAGCCGCCGCAAATGATTTGGGATTAGAAAATATTCCTGAAGAGGTGAAAGAAAATCGCTGGCATCGTTTTATGGCAAAACAACAACAAATTTCTACACATCTTTTAAAGAAAAAAATTGGAAAAAGACTCCAAGTGCTTATCGATGAAAGTCAAGGAAAAGTTGCCAAAGGACGTAGTCAATACGATGCTCCAGAAATAGATGGTGTTGTCCATATATCATCACGACGCCCGTTGCGTGTTGGTGAATTTGTCAGCGTTAAAATTGAACAGTCGGATGCCTATGATCTTTATGGTGTAGCAGTTTGAAAATTTAACTTCTTCCCTGTCCTCAATGATGAAGATTTCTATCAGCATTGGTTTATAAAAAGATCGGCTACTCACAATCGAACTTGATCACTTATGTAACTCACTTCATGAGAATTTACGAGCAATCCTCGCCCTGAATGTTTGCTATACACTCCACAAATACCGAGCAGTTATATATTCTCTTAATTTAATGCCTTAAATGAGGTGACGGCGGCGCAAAAGAATAAAATCCTCAAGGTTCACCATTTTTACTTAACAAAAGAGAAAATCGACAATCGTACTATTTTCCCATTTTTCATATTGCGACAGTCATTAGTTAGTGAAAGGAAACTTTTTTCAATAGTGTCTTATGCACACAAGAATTTCCTTTGTGATATGCCAGCAAATGTTTTTTATGGATGCAATATAAGAGAATTTAAAACAAAACAATCTTACGGTATTTAAATTAAAAAAATAAATTATCATTATAAATAAGTATCTTATCTTAAACTCTTTGAACTTATTTTTTTAAATATCTAATCTTTATTAACAGGTCTTAAAATCAAAGAATTTCTTATCAAGCAAATGACTTGGGCGTACATTTGTTAAAGCGCGAATCATCGTATCTTTACGTCCTGGCATTTGTCTTTCGATATTTTTCAGCATTTCTTTCATTGCATTACGTTGTAAACCATCTTGACTACCGCAAAGATTACAAGGAATAATCGGAAATTGCATTGCTTGAGAAAATTTTTCCATATCTTCCTCAGCTGCATAAACAAGAGGACGTAACACAAAAAGATCTCCTTCATCATTTTTAAGTTTTCCAGGCATGGCAGCTAATCGGCCACCGTGAAACAAATTCATAAAAAATGTTTCTAAAACATCATCACGATGATGACCTAAAACTAATGCAGAACATCCCTCTTCACGTGCAATACGATAGAGATTACCACGTCGTAATCGAGAACAAAGTGAACAATATGTCTGCGACTCTGCCAATTTATCTGTAACAATGGAATAAGTATCCTGATATTCAATACGATATGGAATTTTATAAGAACTTAAAAAGTCTGGAAGAATATGCTTAGGGAATCCAGGTTGCCCTTGATCAAGATTACAGGCAAGAATTTCAACGGATAAAAGACCTCGCCACTTTAAGTCTAAAAGAAGCGCTAATAAACCATAAGAGTCTTTTCCACCCGATAAAGCAACAAGCCATTTTTTTCCTGTAGAGAGCATAGAAAAATCATCCAAAGCTTGTCGCATATGACGCAAAAGTCGTTTGCGCAATTTATTAAATTCTACGCTTGAAGGAGCAACACGAAACATTGGATGACAATTATCTGCTTCGCTTATTAAAGGATCATCTCTCCCTTCGTTTTCTTCTATTGCCTGATATTCAACTGAAACATCATTCATAATACCATATCCTGCACAATAAACAGCTTGTTTTGCAAAGATAAAAACAAATATTAAAGCAAGCTTACATTTATGTTTTTTGAATTTATAAATTAGATACACAAAAAAGAAATGGAACTATATAAGTCTATGACTATAAAACATAGCAATAAACTTAATATAGAACCATTCACAAAAAGCACTTATTAACTTCAGAGATTGTAAAAATAACACAATATTTTGAAGTTATAATAATAGAAGAGAAAAATAATTTCTCTTGCAGAAAAATTATCGAGAATAAAATTCAACAACCAAATTAGGTTCCATTTGTACAGCATAAGGAACATCTGCAAAAGCAGGAATACGTGTAAAGGTTGCTTTCATCTGTTTATGATCTGCTTCAATATAATCAGGGACATCACGTTCTGCCAATTGCACTGATTCTAAAACTAAAACAAGTTGTTTTGATTTTTCCCGAACCTCAATAACATCACCAGGTTTACAACGATAAGATTGAATATTTGTGCGCCGACCATTTACACTAACATGACCGTGATTGATAAATTGGCGAGAAGCGAAAATCGTAGGCACGAATTTTGCACGATAAACAACAGCATCCAAACGTGATTCTAACAAACCGATAAGATTTTCACCAGTATCACCCCGTCGACGAGCAGCCTCTTCATAGGTCTTATGAAATTGTTTTTCTGAAATATCTCCATAAAACCCTTTCAATTTCTGTTTAGCGCGCAACTGCACCCCATAGTCAGAAAGTTTTCCTTTACGACGCTGTCCATGCTGACCTGGACCATAATCACGACGATTGACAGGAGATTTCGGACGACCCCAAATATTTTCTCCCATACGACGGTCAATTTTATACTTTGTTGTTTCGCGTTTACTCATCGCATTTCCTTATAAAATAAAACACGAGATCTCAAGACCCCAAGGAAACGCGCCCTCCTCTGCCTTTAAATACTAAAGACTGACAGAATACCTTAACATATCAATATGCAAAGTTATCCACGGGACACGTCAATTAATGCTATTTTCTTGAAAAAATAGCCAGATCATCATTATTGGTCTTACAACCCAAAGTCAACTCCTTTCATGAGTTTTAAGCCAAATCCTTTAAACAAATTCTCCGTTAAAGAAGTGATATTTTTCGATGTTAACAACGCAAAATCTTGATATTTTTTTATATATTGATCGTGTACTTTTTCCGACAGTGGTAATAATGATCTGATATGTTTGGCAATCGCTTTCGCCGGATCAATCCACTCAACGGACCATAAAGCATGTTCACGAAAGAAGTTAATCAAAAAAGGATAATGTGTGCAGGCTAAAACAATAACATCAGTATATTGTCCATTTTTTTCCACAAAACATGGTAGGATTTCTTTTCTTAACTCTTCTGAATTGATAGATTTTCCCCGTAAATAATCTTCAGCAAATCCAGCCAGCTTTTTACTACCCACAAGTTGAACATGACACTGTCCAGCAAAAGAATTAATTAATTCATTTGTATAGGCACGTTTCACTGTTCCAGGAGTAGCTAATACGGAAATAAAACCAGATTTTGTTTGTTCAGCAGCTGATTTAATTGCAGGAACCGTTCCTACAAAAGGGACATGAGAAAAATTCTGTCGTAAATCTGCCATCATCAGTGTAGAAACGGTGTTGCAAGCAATCACACATAAGGCTGGATTGTAGCGTGTTAAAAGATTTGTAAAAATCTTTAAAATACGCTCTTTCAAAATATTTTCTTTCCAATTTCCATAAGGAAATCCTGCATCATCAGCAACATAGATAAATTGCATTTCAGGGATAAGAATACGTGCCTCCCTGAACACTGTTAAACCACCAATACCGCTATCAAAAAAAAGAACAGGTCGTTCATCCATTAGTTTTCACACTTATTTTTAATTTTTTTACGATCACGCTCTTCAGGTGCTCTACTCCCCCGTGGATATTGTGGTGAAAAATGATCCAAAGAAGATATAATGCCTCGCAATAAACGAACCTCAGGTTCACTAAAGTTAGCGCGCGTAAAAACAGAGCGCAAATTTGCAAGCATTACTTCTTTGCGCTCAAGGGGTCTAAAATACCCACGGATATTCAAAGCCTCTTCTAACTGAGATAAAAAACCATGAAATATTGTTTTATTTGCAGGTTCCATCTCTGCGGCACGAAATGCCGTATCGCTGACATCCTCTAGACCTGTTTTCATCCATTCGTAAGACATTAAAAGAACTGCTTGCGCAATATTAAGTGACGCAAAAGCAGGATTAACTGGAAAAGTAATAATTTCATCAACAAGGCTGATTTCATCATTTTCTAATCCCCATCTCTCTCTTCCAAAGACAATACCTGTCTTATGTCCGATACTTTCACGCTGACGTAATACGCTTGCTGCTTCGACAGCACTTTTTACAGTTTTAAATCCACATCTTTCACGTGCTGTTGTGGCAAAAACATAGTGTAAATCTGCAATTGAATCACGCAATGTATTAAAAATCACAGTGTCGTTAATGACATGATCAGCTTTACTCGCAGCAGCTATAGCTTTTTCATTTGGAAACATTTCTCGAGGTTTGACTAACCGAAGCTTAGAAAGCCCAAAATTTGCCATTGCCCTTGCGACCATACCAATGTTTTCAGGAAGCTGCGGTTCAACTAAAATAATAACGGGACCATTTGTTAAATTTTCACGATTCTTATTCGTTCCAGCCATCAATCTTACCTAGTTTCACTTAACTATCTCCCTCTCCACTATTTTTTACGAAACCTTCTTCACAGTACTCTAATGCTGTTTAATAATAAATTATAGACAATGTTATCTTTTCACTCAAAGATAATAAATTTTAAAAGCCATTAAAGTGAACGATGGAATTTATAACAATTTATATAGGATATCGTAGCGTTTTTTACATCAATTTTATCTTTTTTTTATAGGGAATAGCCCCTACAAATCATAATCTCAGTTGAATTATGAAATCATAAATCCTAAAAAAGGGATATGCACTTTATTCCCAAACTTTTTCCTGCAAAGCTTATCCGTCGTTATAAACGTTTCCTTGCGGATGTTCAACAAGATGATCAGCATGTTCTCACCGTGTCTGTACCTAATACAGGATCAATGCTTGGATTAACAGCTTTCAACTCCAATATCTGGCTTTCATATCATAATAACATCAAACGAAAATATGCCTATCAATTAGAAATTATTGAAGCCGATAATACTTTGGTTGGCATTAATACTGCTTTACCCAATAAACTTGCATTAGAAGCAATTCAAAGCGGATTACTACCAGAATTAAGTGGATATAAAACAATTTTAAAAGAACAACGCTATGGAACACAATCACGAATTGACTTTCTTTTACGTGATGACATTCTTCCTGACTGTTACCTAGAAGTCAAAAATGTTCATTTTATTCGTCAAAAAGGATTAGCAGAATTTCCTGATAGTAAAACAAAACGTGGAGCACGTCACCTTGATGAGCTCATAGGAGTTGTACAACAAGGAAAAAGAGCTGCTATGCTTTATATTATTCAACGAGAAGATTGCGCAGCTTTTACAATCTGTCATGATCTTGATCCACTCTATGGACGTAAATTTGATTTAGCACTAAAATCAGGAGTAGAATGTTATGCTGTAAAGTGTCACGTAAGTGTAGAAGGCATTTTTCCGATTCAGAGAGTAAAAATAGAAAACAGAAAAAACAATGACTGAGTATATTGAATATAATAAAAGCCCTTTAAAATTTAATGGGAAGATTCGCATTTTCGATGATTATGCTTTTGCTAAAATGCGTGAAGTTGGTCGCATTGCTGCAGAATGCCTTGATGCACTTACAGATATTATTAAGCCAGGCGTTACTACGCAAGAAATTGATGATTTTGTATTCATTTTTGGTGCTAAGCGAGGAGCACTTCCTGCTGATCTAAATTATCATGGATACAGCCATTCATGCTGTACATCTATCAATCACGTTGTCTGTCATGGCATTCCCAATAAAAGACCCTTGCAAGAAGGCGATATTGTGAATGTGGATGTAACCTTTATCCTTGATGGTTGGCATGGGGATTCAAGCCGAATGTATCCTGTTGGGAAAATCAGGCGTGCTGCAGAACGCCTGCTAAAAATAACCTATGAAAGTCTTATGAAAGGAATCGCTGTTGTTAAGCCTGGAGCAACCACAGGTGATATTGGTGCAGCCATTCAACAGTATGCAGAATCTGAACGATGCTCAATTGTGAAAGATTTTTGTGGACATGGGATTGGGCAGCTTTTTCATGATGCACCCAATATCCTCCATTATGGAAATCCTGGAGAAGGAATAGAATTAAAACAAGGTATGATGTTTACAATTGAGCCTATGATTAACCTTGGTAAACCACAAGTTAAGATTTTATCTGACGGTTGGACTGCTGTTACCCGTGACCGCTCTCTGACAGCACAATATGAACATACAATTGGTGTCACAAATGAAGGGTATGAAATATTTACACAATCTCCTAAAAATATTTTTTATATTCCAAATTCGCATACCTAACGCAATGTAGAGATGTTATGGCTAAAAAATTAAATCAAAAGGAAAATACTCAAAGTGATCACTTTGCATTAACATCGAGTTCTCCACTCACCCCAGTATCAGAAAGAAAAAGTGAAGCCCCTCAGAAAAACGCACAGCTCCATAAACATTATCAAGGACACCGTGAGCGTCTTCGGAAGCGTTATTTAAAGTCAAAAGGAAATGCAATCGAAGATTATGAATATCTTGAATTATTGCTTTTTCGCACAATACCCCGTGCAAACACAAAACCCATAGCTAAAAATTTGATAGCACGTTTTGGTTCATTAGCTGATGTGTTGGGAGCAGATATTCACCGACTTCAAGAAATTCCAGGATGTGGTCCTGCCACTGCAATTGATTTAAAAATTATTTCAGATGTTGCTGGACGTCTTGCTCGTGCGCAATTGTTTAAACGCGATATTTTTTCATCATGGGATAAAGTGTTAGCTTATTGTAAAGCTGTTATGGCGCACGAAACACGTGAACAATTTCGTATTTTGTTTCTTGATAAGAAAAACGGCTTACTTGCTGATGAGGTGCAACAAACTGGAACCATTGATCATACACCTGTTTATCCTCGTGAAGTTATTTCTCGAGCTTTAGAGTTATCTGCATCAGGACTTATCTTAGTCCACAATCACCCTTCTGGCGATTCCACCCCCTCTGATGCAGATATAACAATGACATATAGATTAAAAGATGCAGCAAATGCGTTAGGCATTATTATCCATGACCATCTTATTATTGCACGAAATAATCATACGAGCTTTAAAGCATTAAAACTTATATAAATCTTATGGGATAAAAAAGACTTCATTCAACCATGAACAACAAATCAATTTTCTAAATCAATATCTAATATAGCCATTGAGAAATTATAGGAGAGCTCATCTTCATCTTCATCTCGATAGATAATGCCTAAAAACTCATCTCCCATATAAACCTCACAAGAATCACTCTTTTTAGGCCGTGCTCTAACTTGCAATGCTGAGTTTTGGAATATATTTTTTAAATAATTATCAAGTTTTTTTATTTCATCAGCATTCACTATGCTCTCCTGTTTTTTTAACGATTTAAATAACTGCGTGTCGCGCAAATAAGACAACCTCATGATTCTGTAAAGTTAGTAAAAAAGCTTAATCTGAATATTTACTTAATATTACATATATTTACAACGCGCTTTATACATTTATAAAAAACTTTTACAAAAGGATTCTATCATTATTAAATATACCCGTATAGATTAAAAAATGGCAAAAAACTGTATATTTTTAATAATTTTACTTTATCTCCAATTTTAGCATACGCATTTAGAATGCATATTCGTAAGAAAAATTGATCAATAATTTATAATTTTGTTCCTTTTATAAAGGATAAAAATAATAATACTTTTTTTATTTAAAATTACATTTTTTAGAAAAAAATATTATTATATCATTCAAAAATAATTCTTTTTAATAAATTTTAAATTATAATTATCTAACCCTAGAAGAATTACATCTCTAAAAAATATACAAAATAGGCTAATAAGAGTTTAGCTTTCTTCCCATTTTTTATAAAAAACTTATGTCACAATAGAAAAATTTTTAAATAAGCGTTTTTCAATTTATACGAGATAAAAATATTGAGTATTTTTGTGAATGCTAGAACCTATGAAGAATGCTTATCTTATAGGATAACGAGAAAGAAAATCTATAACGCCTTTTTTATAAACTTTATCGCCTACAGCAAGCATATGATCTCGACCAGGAATTGATAAAGCTTCACCACAAGGCAATAAAGCTGCTAACGGCTCTGCTGCACCGCCAATTTCATCTAATGAACCAACGGCAACAAGTGCAGGTTGCTTAATTTTGTAAACTTCAGATGCCGTTAACTCCTGTTTTGATGTGATAATACAAGCAGCAAGAGCACGTCTATCGCTTTTCGTTTGATCTGCAAATTTACGGAACATTAAACCGCGCGTATTAGTAATAGTAGAAATATCTTCTGCTAAAAGTGCCTCAGCAACAGGCTCCCAATTTCCCGCTCCCGTTACCATACCAATACCTAAACCACCAAAAATAACACTGTGTACATATGTTGGATGCAAAAGAGCCATGAAAGCACTAATACGAGCCCCCATAGAATATCCCATAACATGGGCTTTAGATATCTCTAAATGCTGTAGTAACTTTATTGCGTCGCCAGCCATAGCTTGAGGTGTATAAAAAACATGGTCATAACTTTTAACTGAATCTCCGTGACCGCGATTATCAAGAGCAATAACACGATATCCTGCTTCAGTGAGAATGCGAAACCAACCCGTTGCATACCAATTCACTCGTGCAGAAGATCCAAAACCATGGATCAACAAAACAGGCGCACCCTGCCCTTCTTCTCGATAAGCAAATCGCAAACCATTATATTCAAAAAAACGAATATCTTCAGCGGTCATTTTTTATTGCACTTTCCACAAAGTACAGGATGAATAACACGTTGCCCTTTTTCTATCTTTTTTTCAGAAACTTCACCAGCATTAATCTCAAGTGCAAAAGCTGCAGGAACTTCCGATGAAATGGTATTTGTCGAAAATGGAGAAGTGTTTTCAATAATCGATACAATAATTCCCTCAGAGTTTAAGAAAATCATATCTAAAGGTAAAGGCGTATTTGCCATCCACATAAAAATTTTCTGTTCATCTCCCGATTGAGAACTTTTTAGCTGCTTAAAGAGCATTGCACGATCGCGTGGAAAATCAGTCCGATACATTAAACCAGCCGCGGCTTGAGACGGCGTAAAAGCAATCTCTACCTTATAATAAACCGTACCTTGCTTTGTATGTATTTCTAAAGGAATCGGATGAACAGGAATCTCTATGGGCTTTTTTGCTACAACAACACGCATTTCTAACATAAAAAGCATTACCAATAAAACAATATGCCCCTTTTTAAAAGGCTTTAACATTCTTGTCTCCACCACAGAAAATTTTTAAATTTTGTTTCTAAAATAAAAAGTACCAGAGTTTAAAAGTCAAAAAAGTAAGAGGGTTGTTTCCTTGTTGTTTTCTAGTTTCTTTCAACGTAATATACGCAACTTTCTCCATTTGGTTTATGGATTCACTAGAGCCATATTTTCTTTAAAAACCTACCTCTATAGAAATTTACGGAATAACCCCCTTTAAAAACATACTGTTTTTATTCGTGAAATTCAATGCGTAGCTAAAGGAATGCCTATATCCGGATAAATCTCTGCTGTCATTAAACCTTTTTCTCCTTTACCAAAACGTACAAGAACAACTTGGCCGGAACGAAGCTCTGCTAAACCAAAACGGCGCAACGTTTCCATATGAATAAAAATATCTTCTGTTCCTTGCCCACGGCTAAGAAAACCGTATCCTTTGTCACGATTAAACCATTTAACAATTGCACGTTCTAGTCCACTTTCTGGAGTAACAACAACATGGGTACGGGCTGGAACTTCTGATGGATGAATTGCTGAAGAACAATCTATGGATTTCACCTGAACGCACTTTAATCCTCTTTCAGTTTTTTCCACAGCACAAATAACTTTTGCTCCCTCCAAAGCTGTTTGAAAACCATCCCTTCGCATTACCGTAACATGCAATAATATATCGGGGAAATGAGGTAAATCAGGTACAATAAATCCATACCCCTTACTACCATCAAACCACTTAATGACACCACTGATTTCGATAATCTCCCCACAAGCACCTATACTATCTTCAGATAGGGGACAATCTTTTAATGCATCCTTACTCGTCATAATAACGTGATCCTGTAGCTTATAAATTGTACGATATTGATTCTCTAGGTTTAAGTAAACATTGCTCTTGTATCAACACGCAAGCCCCAAGATAAGATTTCCCCATATTGTCGTATCTTCTATGTTAATGTCAGAGAATATCAACATGAATATTTATAAAACTATTTGATTGTAAGCTTTACATATCTTACAAGGAGTGCCCTATAAAAGAGGTTATATGAAAGGTTTTTTTACATAATGATATTTTCATAAATGTGTAACTTGCATGATGAAGAAGTTCAATATAAGGTGAAAAAATAACAATTCAATTAAGGAAAATGCGCAATGCAATTGAAGAAAATCCTTACGACAATCACAGCATTCATGGCATTTACTGCAAATGTTTATGCAAGTGAACCTATCAAAATTGGTGTTTATCTTCCATTAAGTGGTCAAAATGCATTTGGAGGTCAGCTTGAAATTAGAGGTATAGAATTAGCCCATAAAAAAATTCCAGAAATTTTAGGACGTAAAGTAGAACTTGTTATTATTGATAATAAGTCTGATAAAGTAGAAGCAGCTAATGCTGTTATGCGTTTAACAGCAAGTGAAAAAGTAAGTGGAATCATTGGTAGCTATGGTTCCTCGCTTTCGTTGGCAGGTGGTGAAATATCTGAAAAAGCAAAGACTCCAACCATTGCAACTTCCTCAACAAGTCCTCTTGTTACACAGGGTAAAAAATATTATTTCCGCGCTTGTTTTATTGATTCCTATCAAGGAGTGGGAATCGCGACTTACATAAGTCAAACTTTACACGCAAAAAAAGCAGCTATCCTCAAAGATATTTCAAACGATTATGCCATTGGTCTTGCAAGCTACTTTATGCGTGCTTTCAAAAAATTAGGTGGTGAAGTTGTCTCAAATTTAAACTATAATTCCGGGGATCAGGATTTTTCAGCTGTTCTTACGCAAATTATCGCGCAAAAACCTGATATCTTATTCATTCCATCTTACTTTTCTGAGGGTGCTATCATTATGAAACAAGCACGAGAATTAGGAGCAAAGTTTCAAATTATGGGTGGAGATGCTATGGATAATCCAGAAACCATTGCGATTGCAGGAAAAGCTTCAGAAGGTTTCTTACATACGACACTTCCCTATAGTGAGGATATGCCAAATATGTCAGTAGCTGCGCAAGAATTCACAGCAGAATGGAAAAAAGAGTATCCTGACAAAGAGCCGAATATCAATTCTGTTTTGGGATATACAAGTTATATGATGTTTATGAAGGCTATTGAAAATGCTGGTAGCGCTGATCGTGAAAAAATTACTATCGCTCTTAGCAAATTAAAAGATTTTCAAACCCCCTTCGGTGATATGTCAATGGATGAAAATCATAACCCTAAGATTCCTATTGGTATCATTAAAATACAGGATGGAAAACGTGTTTATTTAGAAGAGGTTAAACCTGCTTTTTAATTAAAAAGTTTTACTTATTAAAATGCAAGAATTGGTTGAGGATCTTTTTCTCAACCAAAAACTTAGAAATTTCTTGTTATCCTATGTAAATTAACAAATGTGGAAGGATGAGAGATGAGCACTGAAATGTTCATCCAGTATTTTTTTAATGCACTGGCATTGGGATCTCTTTATGGGCTTATCGCTATTGGTTACACCATGGTCTACGGTATACTGAGACTCATTAATTTTGCTCACGGTGATATCTTCATGCTGGGAGCATATTTTGTTTTCTTTTCCACAATTAGCTTTATGCCTGCTTGGGCAGCACTTCTTCTTTTGTTTATCGCGGCTCTTATTTATTATTCGGTCTTTATAGGGTTTAAAAGGCGCCCTTCAATTTACTGGATTGCTGTTTTTTTAATCCTTGCGTTAGGTTTTGTTTATTATTTTAAAATTTCTCCACAAGATTTTACCCCGATTTGGGTTTTAGCTCTTTGTTTTTCCATTTTTATTACAAGTGCAGTGGGTATTATTGTTGATCAACTTGCCTATAAACCTCTACGTCATGCTCCGCGTATCTCGGCGCTTATCGGTGCAATTGGTGTTTCTTTTTTTATTGAAAATCTTTCTACTGTACTCTTTAGTGGTGTTCCGAAAGGTGTAAAACAACCAGATTTTCTTGTAACACCATTTTTATGGCATTTAGGATCAGGAGCAGATGGTATCATTAGAATTGCTCCCATGTCTCTGATCGTTCCCGTTGTGTCATTGATTCTTATTGTTTTACTGTTATGGATTATCCATAAAACAAAACCGGGTCTTGCTATGCGTGCAATCTCCCATGATATTGAAACGACGCGTTTGATGGGTGTGTCTGTCAATAAAGTTATTGCATTTACATTTGGAATAGGCTCAGCTCTTGCCGCTATAGCAGGTATTATGTGGTCTTTACGTTATCCTCAAATTCAGCCTTATATGGGCGTTCTTCCTGGTCTCAAAGCATTTATCGCTGCTGTTATCGGAGGTATTGGTTCGATACCAGGAGCAATGTTGGGAGGATTGTTATTAGGGTTTATTGAAATTATGATTATCGCATTTTTCCCCGCGCTATCTGGATATCGAGATGCCTTCGCTTTCATTTTATTGATTCTGATTTTATTGATATTGCCCACAGGATTAATGGGTAAAAAAAGTCAGGAGAAAATCTAATGGCAAAGTCAGTGACAACTGTTTTATCTTGTATAAGTGTTTTAGTTCTCATAGGTTTTTTATTTTATGCTGATAGCCATTTTAATGACTATACGCTTCGTATCATAAATCTGATTGCTATTAATGCGATATTGGCAATTTCGCTTAATTTGATTTACGGTTTCACAGGTATGTTTTCTCTTGGACATGCTGGATTTATGGCTATTGGTGCTTATGTTTGCGCAATTTTACTTCTTTCCCCTGAACAAAAAGAAATGATGTGGATTCTGGAGCCTATCGCTGAACCATTGTATCATCTGCAATTACCTTTTTTTGTCGCTGTTGTTATAAGTGGTTTATGTGCTGCAGTTGTAGGTTTATTGATTGCTTTGCCAATATTACGTCTTGGTGGTGATTATCTTGGAATTGCAACATTGGGTTTTGCAGAAATTATTCGCATTGTCATTACGAACGCAACATCGCTTACAAATGGCTCTTTAGGTATCAAGGGAATACCTCAAAATGCAACATTATGGTGGAACTATGGTTGGTTAGCATTTACTGTTCTCTTTATTGTCCTTTTACTGCAAAGCAATACTGGTAACGTATTACGTGCCATTCGTGATGATGAAATTGCTGCGAAAACTATGGGAATTAACGCTTTTTTCTACCGTAGTTTTTCTTTTACTGTTGGAGCGTTTTTTGCAGGTATAGGTGGAGCATTAATGGCTGCTCTTATTTCAACCATTGATCCCAAAATGTTTAATTTTCTTCTAACTTTTAATATTTTGATGATTGTAGTTGCTGGTGGTCTCGGCTCAATTACAGGAAGCATTATTGGCAGCATTATTATTACAGTTATGCTTGAATGGCTTCGTATTATTGAAAGTCCATTTGACTTAGGTTTCATACATATTCCAGAAACACCAGGGCTTCGTATGGTTGTTTTTTCTCTTTTATTGCTGGTAATTATCTTGTTTTGGAGAAAAGGGTTGATGGGACAACGAGAATTCTCATGGAATGGAATTTATAGCTTTTTGACACGCAAAAAGCTTTCTAATACTGAGGGAAAGCTATGAACGACACCATCCTTTCACTCAATAATATTGTAATGCGTTTTGGCGGATTAGTTGCTGTAAATAATATTAATATGGCAATTAAACGAGGAAGTATTACTGGATTAATTGGTCCCAATGGTGCTGGAAAAACAACCGTTTTCAATATGATTTCTGGATTTTATGCTCCTACAAGCGGCGTCATTCTTTTTGATGAGCAAAAAATTTCTGGAGCGCCTCCTTATATTATCTGTAGACGCCATATTGCCAGAACATTTCAAAATATTCGTCTTTTCTCAGGGTTAACGGTTTTGCAGAATGTTATGGTAGGAGCGCATGTTCGACAAAAATATCCTTGGTTTTCTTCAGCTCTATTTTTTTCAAAAGCAATGAAAGAAAAGAAGGAAGTTTATAAAAATTCCTTGGAGCTCCTTGAGCAGCTACAGCTTGATCACCTTGCCAATCAATCGGCAACAGCTTTACCTTATGGTGTGCAACGACGTCTAGAAATTGCACGCGCGTTAGCCACAAAGCCCAAATTGCTTCTTCTTGATGAACCTGTTGCTGGCATGAATCCACAAGAAAGTGAAGATCTTAGAAAATTCATAGCAAAAGTGCAAAAAGACTTTGATCTTACAATTCTTCTTATTGAGCACGATATGAAAGTGGTTATGGGGCTTTGCCAACATATTTTGGTTATGGAATATGGCTGTTGCATTGCCAATGGTACACCAGATGAAATTCGTAATAACCCTAAAGTTATTGAAGCTTATCTTGGCGGAGATGTTTATGGATATTCTTAAAATAAAAAATCTTTACGTTCATTATGGCGCCATTAAAGCTGTCCAAAATCTTTCTATGTCCATAAAAAAGGGAAGTATTGTCACTTTAATTGGAGCCAATGGTGCTGGAAAAAGCAGTATTGTACGTTCTATTACAGGACTTAATCGCTCTGTTTATGGAAAAATTACCTATAATGGCAAATCTATTATTAAAAAATCACCAGAAGAGATTTTGCGATTAGGTATTGCTCTAAGTCCTGAAGGACGCCGTATCATGCCCCATCTCACTGTTTTAGAGAATCTTCATCTAGGTGCTTATATCCGTCATGATAAGCAGGGAATTTCCCGTGATATTGAATGGATATTTGATCTTTTTCCGCGCCTACGAGAAAGAGCAAAACAGTTGGGAGGAACAATGTCAGGTGGTGAACAACAGATGGTTGCTGTGGGCCGTGCACTCATGAGCAATCCTGATATGGTCATATTAGATGAACCATCGTTGGGATTGGCACCGCTTCTTGTTCGAGAGATTTTTTCGATTATTAGAAAAATTAATGAGATGGGAAAAACTGTTCTTCTTATTGAACAAAATGCATTTGCTGCGCTTTCTATAGCTGACTATGCTTATATTTTAGAGGTAGGACATATTTTATTTCACGGTGAAGGTAAAACTATGCTCTCTGATTCGCGTGTTAAAGAAGCCTATCTTGGTGGATAAAGACTACGAATTGAGGAAATAGAGTTCATCCCTCCACCTTTTAAAAAAGCATTTCTCATCCTCAATGAGAAATGCTCCTTTATGAAGTTTGATTATTACATCCACCATTTTTCTGCACTGAATATCCCTGCTTCTTTTTCAATAATGTGCGCTATCTGAAAAATGACTTCCTCAGCAAAAGGTTTACCAATCAATTGCAATCCTAGAGGCAAACCATTTGATGACAGACCTGCAGGAACAGAGATTCCTGGTAAACCAGCCATATTAACGGGTACCGTAAAAATGTCATTAAGATACATTGCTACAGCATCATTTTTTATTTTTTCATCAGCAATACCAAAGGCAGGTGTTAGTGTTGCTGGTGTTAGAATAGCATCAATGCCTGAAGCAAAACATTGATCAAAATCACGTTTTACGAGTGTTCTTACTTTTTGAGCTCTTAGATAACAGGCATCATAATAACCAGATGAAAGAACATAAGTCCCAACCAAAATACGTCGCTTGACTTCATCACCAAAACCAACAGAGCGCGTGTTTTCATACATCTCAATGATGTCTTTTCCAGGCACGCGTAGACCAAAACGCACACCATCATAACGTGCTAAATTAGAAGAGGCTTCTGCAGGAGCTATAATATAATAAGAAGGTAGAGCATATTTTGTATGGGGCAAAGAAATGTTCTTAATCTCAGTTCCTGCTTCCTTTAACCAACTTATGCCTTTTTGCCAAAGCTCAATAATTTCTGGAGACATTCCATCCATATGATATTCTTTTGGAATACCAATTTTCATTCCTTTAATTGATTGACCAAGATAACTTTCATAATCAGGAACTGGTAAATTCACGGAAGTAGAATCTTTTTCATCAAAAGAGGCCATTGATCTTAGTAAGATGGCACAATCACGAACATCTCTGGCAACAGGTCCAGCTTGATCAAGGGATGAAGCAAATGCAACAACGCCCCACCGTGAACAACGTCCATAAGTTGGCTTTATTCCTACAGTTCCAGTAAAAGCTGCTGGTTGACGTATTGAGCCACCTGTATCGGTTGCAGTTGCACCGGCACAAATTTGTGCAGCAACAGCGGCAGCAGATCCTCCCGAAGAACCACCGGGTACGAGTTTTTCATTCGAGTCTTTTTTTCTCCACGGATTAATAACGGGACCATAATATGATGTTTCATTGGATGAGCCCATAGCAAACTCATCCATATTAAGTTTTCCTAACATTACAGCACCGTCTTGCCATAAATTAGCCGTGACAGTTGATTCATAATGCGGTTTAAAACCATCAAGGATATGTGAACAGGCTTGAGTATGAACACCATAGGTTGCAAAAAGATCTTTAATCCCCAAAGGAATTCCTTCTAAAAGCCCTCCCTGCCCTCTCGCTAAGCGACTATCTGATTCAGCAGCCATTTTCATTGCCTGTTCTGCTGTTATTGTTACATAAGCATTCAAAATTGGATTAGCTGATTCTATTGCTTGTAAATAAGCTTCCGTTAATTCTGTTGCTTTGAGATTTTTCTTTGTTAGAGAATCACGAGCTTGCGCAATTGTGAGGGTTGTTAAATCGGTCATATTGGTTCTCAAATTTCAAAAATATAAAAAGTTACTCAACAATTTTTGAGACAAGAAAAAAATTTTCTTCTGTAACAGGGGCATTGGCTACAATATCTGCTGCTTTATCGCCATCTGTAACACTATCTTCACGCATTCGTAGAGTCATCGGCATCACAGATGTTAATGGCTCAACTCCACTGACATCAACTTCATTCAATTGCTCTACAAAACCTAAAATAGCATTGAATTTTTTTGTCACAGGTTCTATCTCATCATCGTGGATAGCAATCCGCGCTAAATGTGCGACCCGCTTGACGGTCTCTTGATCAACAGACATACTATTTACGCCTTTCTGTTTTTATTAATCTTTATTCTGGCTATACAAGGCTGAGCTTGCAAGCGCAAGAATATTAGATAACATGAATGAAGAATATAACCATTAGATCTGAAACATTAAAAAACGCATTATACCCTTATGATCGTTATTAATATAAACGAAGTTATGACACATCTTTTGCCTGGACAAACAATAGCAGGCTTAGATTTAGGGACAAAAACTATCGGAATTGCGATTTCTGATATGGGGCTGACTGTCTCAAATCCGCGTCCTGTACTACAGCGAAAAAAATTTACAGAAGATGCTTACACACTTATTAAAATTTTTGACCGTGAAAATGTAGGCGTTATTATCATTGGCTTACCCCTTAACATGAATGGGAGCAGCGGTTCTCGTGTTCAAGCAACCAGAGCTTTTGTGAGCAATATGAAAGCTTATACAAAAATTCCATTTGTTTTTTGGGACGAACGTTTGTCAACAATTGCTGCAGAGCGTTCTCTTCTAGAAATGAATGTATCGCGCGCTAAAAGAGCAAGCCGAATTGATTCGGCAGCCGCTGCTTTTATATTGCAAGGTGCTCTCAATAGAATTCAAAACTTTCATCATATGGAAGGATAGAGGACATTGAGCAAATGCCCTGCATTATATCGTGCAATGAGCATCCCATAGGAAGATCTCCATTGTCCCCCAAGACGGCTTTCCATATAGGCATTTGCAACATGTTCTATGTCTGTAGAACGTAATGCTGCTGCTGCTGCTGCATAGGCTACCTGTTCAACAAAAAACCTTCCTGCACCTTCATTTGCTGATGCCATATCACCTGCTGACTTAATAATTTCAATTGCTCGTGGTCCCGCTGGTCCAATATCAAGAGCAATTTTTTCTAACAATTTCTGAAACAGTCCCGGTGCTTTTTCAGCAATAAGAATGGCATCCTTTACCAATTGATTAGCAGAACTATTTCTCACAATTCGTGCAGGCCCATTATGCAACATTTGTGATAATGGATTATTCTCTATAAAACTTTCAATACCAAGTTGTGCAATAATTTCGCCAATAATAGGCACAACCAATTGACTTACGTGATAAGCAATAATAGGTGTCATAATGCGGGCAAAAGCTGCTTCAGAACGGTCATTTGCTGCATTGTCAAATGCTCTCGCTAAACGCAAAACCAATGCTTGTGAAGCAGCTATATCTAATGCAATATCTGCAAAAATACGTTCTGTCAGTGGTGGTAAAGGTTGATTGGGCATTTTTTTCCGGAAAAAATCTATGCCAAATTGAAGAGCCGCTCGCAAAACACCTGCCGATATGACTGATTGATCGAAACGCATCATCGTCTCGATATCTTTAATAACTTTAAGCCCTTCTCCAGCATTTCCCAAAAGCCAACCATAACTGCCTTGGAAATCAACAACCCCCTCTGGTGTTAAAAGTTCTCCAGAACGCTGAATTAAATGACGAATCGATATAAATCCATTTAATGCGCCATTTTCTTGTATGCGTGGAATAAAAAAACAACTTAAATGACCATTTAAATCTGCACTAACAAGATATCCGTCAGCGGTAGGATTAATAACATTGGTTTTTACAACATTTAAACGATATAGATCACGTTCCATACTGTCATCGAAAGAAATCTTCTTAACACTTGGAAAATTAAAAGCGTATTTTTCAATATCATCAAATGCACAAGTTAGAGAAGCAGCCTTTTTATGATGAATAGGCTTTGATGAGGAATCATATTGGCGTGATAAAAGTACATTTTGCCATTTTTTGAAGAGCTCAATATCACTAATTAACACAGCAATAGCTGCACTCGTTATGATAACTTCATTCAAATGTCCTGTTTCTAAACCAGCAGATAAAGCTAAACGAATCGCACGCGCTTGATAGCGTACTCCATTTTCTGAGCTCGTATTTTCCCAAAGTGAGGTAACCAAACCAGCTTGTCTAGAATATTGTTGAAGAGCTTGATAGGAAGAATGGATCTCTAATTTTTCCGTCGGTTGCCCCCATTCATCATTATAACACAATAAAGGCTTATAATGATTTGCTAAGCAAGAGAGTTTACATGCTTCTCGACTCGCTGCAAAATCTCCTATTTCTTCAAAACTTGCTAACAAAAACTTAGGCAAAGTAGAGGCAATACGAAACATAAGCGTATCGCTAAGAAATGTATTTTTTCGACGATTATTTTGCGCAGATACAGCACTCATAGGTATATTCCTACATTCAAACCATTCATATCATAGACTATTTGTCTTTTTAGAGTTAAGAAACATTTATCATATTCAAACAAATGCTTGTTTAACCTGTTTAGAGAGAGATAAAGAAGAATGCTATGATTCAAGATAATTTTTTTCCACTTTTCCCTCATCAACATCTTTTAGCTATTAAAGATCTAAGTGTACAAGATCTTAATACATTGCTTGATCGTGCAGAAGCAAATGTTATCCTTTCTAACAAAATTGATAAAATAAAATCTACTTTGCATGGACGGACTCAAATTAATCTCTTTTTTGAAGCCTCTACGCGAACACAATCTTCTTTTGAATTAGCGGGTAAAAGGCTAGGTGCACACGTGATGAGTCTTGCGATCGGCAACTCATCTGTAAAAAAAGGAGAAACATTACTTGATACAGCTGCAACTCTCAATGCGATGAAGCCGGATATACTGGTTTTTCGCCATAACAGTGCAGGAGCGGCAGCTTTATTAGCGCAAAAAGTTGATTGTTGTGTCATTAATGCAGGTGATGGTGCTCATGAACATCCAACACAGGCTTTATTAGATGCTCTAACCATTAAAAGAGCAAAAGGTCGTATTGAAGGATTAACTGTTGCGATTTGTGGAGATATCTTACACTCACGTGTTGCCCGTTCCAATATCCTGAGTCTCAATGCTTTGGGTGCTCGTGTTCGTGTTGTTGCTCCCTCAACACTCTTACCCGCAGAAATCACTCATATGAGTGTTGAGGTTTTTAACACAATGAAAGAAGGTCTTAAAAATGCTGACGTTATCATGATGTTACGCTTACAGCATGAACGGATGACAGGTTCTTTTATTCCCTCTACGCATGAATATTTCCATTATTTTGGCTTACATAAAGAAAATTTAGCCTATGCCAAAAATGATTCCATTATTCTGCATCCTGGCCCAATAAACCGTGGTGTAGAGATTGCATCTGACATAGCAGATGGACCACAAAGTATGATTCATACACAAGTAGAAATGGGAATTGCAGTGCGTATGGCGGTCATGGAGGCTTTATTAGATTCACGCGCAAAGATCAGTGGAGAAAAAAAATGATAAAACCAATTGTTTTTCAAAATGCTCGTATTATTGATCCTTCACGCGCAGTCGATGAAATTGGTACAGTTATTGTTGAAAATGGACGGATTATAGCCGCTGGAAAAGAAGCTCTGAATCAGGGATTCCCTGAAGAAGCGGAAATTGTTAACGCACAAAACAAAGCAATTCTCCCTGGACTTGTTGATGCGCGCGTTTTTGTTGGAGAATTAGGGAATGAACACTGTGAAACAATCGCATCAACAAGTCAATCCGCCGCCGCAGGTGGTATTACTTCTTTCCTCATGATGCCAGATACGCGTCCAGTCATTGATAATGTGGCACTTGTTGAATTTATTAGGCATACAGTACAAGAAAAGTCATCGGTCAATATTTATCCCGTTGCTGCGATCACACAAGGTTTCAACGGACAGCAAATAACGGAATTCGGCTTACTAAAAGATGCAGGAGCTGTTGCCTTTTATGAAGGAAAAAAAACTCTTCAAAGTTCATCTGTTATGCGACGTGCAATGACTTATGCGCGTGATTTTGATGTTCCATTGATGCATGAAACGCAAGATAAAGATCTTACAGGACAAGGTGTGATGAATGAAGGGCTGCTCGCCAGTTGGCTTGGTCTTTCTGGCATCCCCCGCGAAGCAGAAGTTATCCCACTTGAAAGGGATCTGCGATTAGCAGTATTAACGCAAACACGCTATCATGCCGCTCAAATATCAACAGCACTCTCTGCCGATGCACTTCGTTTAGGTAAAAAACGCAGTGAGAAAATTTCAGCGGGTGTATCTATTAATCATTTATCTTTCAATGAAAATGACATTGGTGAATATCGCACCTCTTTTCGCTTAATGCCCCCATTGCGTACAGAAGAAGACCGTATAGCAATGATTGAAGCAATAAAGGATGGGACTATAGATGTTATTGTTTCTTCTCATGATCCTCAAAGTAAAGATACAAAACATTTACCATTTAATGACGCAGCGGTTGGGGCTATTGGTATGGAGACTTTATTGAGTGCAGCCTTACGCCTTTACCATGATGAGAGCCTATCTCTTTTACGGATAACTGAACTTGTGTCAACAGCGCCTGCAAAGCTCTTTGGACTCAATGCAGGAACACTGAAGAAAGGTGCTCATGCAGACCTTATTGTGGTTGATCTTGAAGAACCATGGGTTGTTTCGAAAGAGAAGCTCTATTCATGTTCAAAAAATACCCCTTTTGAGAATGCACGTTTTCAAGGACGCGTGCTCCAGACCTTTGTGAAAGGGAAAACCGTTTTTAAACTTGATAAACAAACTTAATGAGATTCTTAATGAATGAAGCAGAAATATTTTTTCAGTCCACTCCATGGTTTATTTTCCTCATATCTTATCTCATGGGCTCGATTCCATTTGGTCTTCTTTTTACGAGATTAGCCAAACTTGGCGATGTGAGAACAATTGGTTCCGGCAATATTGGAGCTACAAATGTTTTACGAACAGGAAATAAAAAGCTTGCTGCTCTAACACTTCTTTGTGATATGTTGAAAGGAACTATCGTTGTTTTCGTTATAAAGTTTTTTAGTGATCCGCTAGACAATAGTATCCTTGTTTCTCTAGCAGGTTTTTTTGTTTTCTTAGGGCATCTTTTCCCCATATGGCTTAAATTTAAAGGCGGCAAAGGTGTTGCTACCTATCTAGGGATCTGCTTAGGAATCTATTGGCCTGCAGCAATTATTTTTATTATTGTATGGATAACGATTTTTCTCCTCACACGCTATTCTTCATTATCCGCACTCGTTTCTATTGTTATAACTGCGATATTTGTTTTTTACTTTTCCGATCCTTATTTCTATTTTATGCTGATTGTGATGAGCATATTTGTGTATATAAAGCATTACGCAAATATCGGTAGATTATTAATTGGGGAAGAAAGTAAGATTGGGACTCAAAACGGGGATAAATAAAGGAATCCTGCTCACTGATCGTCAACGTCTAAATTGGTTACGGTTGTTGCGTAGTGAAAATATTGGAGCAGTGAGTTTTCGCAATCTCATTGATCATTATAAAACAGCAGAAAATGCTCTGGAAGCGCTGCCAGAGCTTAGTAGAAAAGGCGGTGGTTCTGTATCTATTAAAATAGCAAGCTTAGAAGATGCAGAAAAAGAAATACAAAAAGCGAAAAGATTAGGTGTTCGGTTTATCGGTATGGGAGAACCAGATTATCCAGCTTTTCTTAAGGTTACAGAAGCCCCTCCGCCGCTTATTGCTATCAAAGGTAATGTTTCAATTTTTCAAAAAACTTCTATTGGAATTATAGGTTCTCGAAATGCTTCAGCCGCTGGAAAAAAGCTTACGGCTCAATTTGCGCGTTTTCTCGGAGAAGCAGATTTTGTAACAATTTCTGGGCTCGCTCGTGGAATTGATAGCGTTGCGCATCAAGCAAGTTTAAAAACAGGAACTGTTGCAGTCATGGCTGGGGGAATTGATCATATCTATCCTCCTGAAAATAAAAGGTTGTATGAAGATATTATTGCCAACGGTGGAGCCATCATCAGCGAAATGCCCATTTCTTGGAAGCCGCGCGCTATCGATTTTCCAAGAAGAAACCGTATTATTGCTGCTCTATCACTTGGTCTCTTGGTTGTAGAGGCAGCCCTGCGCTCAGGGTCCTTAATTACCGCACGACAAGCAGCTGAAATGGGACGGTTAATTTTTGCCATTCCCGGTTCTCCACTTGATCCAAGATCTGTTGGTACAAACAATCTTATCAAAGACGGAGCTCTACTCACCACACACCCTTCTGACATTATAGAAACACTTACGCCATTAATTTCACCGCTTCCAAATTCGCAACTCAATTTTTTTGAGGAACCATCCTCTTTACAACTTAAAAAGGAGAATTTTAATTTAGCAGATGAAAAAAACAGCAGCCTCTCTTTAGCAGGTGATGATGCCGCACGTGCAGCAGTTCTCTCTGCTCTTTCAACAACGCCAATCGATTTAGACACACTCAGTATCCACTCAGGTGTTTCACTCCCAGCTCTCTACCTCTTGTTGGTAGAACTCGACCTTGCTGGAAAGCTTATTCGACACTCTGGTGGTTGTGTGTCATTGTCGAATCTTGATCTTCCCCAAGAGCCTCAGCACTATTAATAATGCTTTGCCCTTCTTTGGCAACCATATCCAAAAGCAATGCTAAAAGCGGACTATGCGCCTGACGCGCCATCTGATTCATTTGCTTAGACATGTCTGTAATATATTGGATAACTTTTAAATGATTTATAAACATAATCCTCTATCCTTGAGCATTTCCCCTCCTACCTCTCAATAGACGTTATCTTAGTATTTCGCCGTATGTTTTTGTAATAACAGTGGAAAGTAAATCGTGTAATTCTATATAGGGTGTATTCTAATAATAACAATCATAAGTTGTACAATATTCATGTTTTTTATATGGCTAATATTTTTTTATGTTCTCTTAAGCAATTGTCATTAGCTATTCGCGTAAAAGGCGTTTATAAAAAAGTTTTTTATTTCAATATTTGGGTAAAATTATGAATATCGTTATCGTTGAATCTCCAGCAAAAGCAAAAACAATTAATAAATATCTTGGGTCTCAATACAAAGTTGTCGCATCATTTGGACATGTTCGTGATTTACCTGCAAAAGATGGTTCTGTTTTACCGGATCAAGATTTTTCTATGAAATGGGATATAGATTCTTCTGCCGCTAAACGTTTAAATGAAATAGCAAAAGCCGTTAAAGAAGCCGATAGCCTTATATTAGCAACAGACCCTGATCGTGAAGGGGAAGCTATTTCATGGCATATTCTGGATGTTCTTCGTCAAAAAAAAGTTTTAAAAGATAAACCTATTAAAAGAGTTGTCTTCAATGCCATCACCAAAAAGTCTGTGCTTGATGCTATGAACAATCCACGTGATATTGATACATCACTTGTAGATGCTTATCTTGCACGTCGCGCACTTGATTATCTCGTTGGTTTTACACTTTCACCTGTTTTATGGCGGAAACTCCCTGGTGCACGTTCAGCAGGACGCGTTCAATCGGTTGCTTTGCGTATTATTTGTGATCGTGAATCAGAAATAGAACATTTTATCAAAGAAGATTATTGGTCCGTTACAACACAATTAAAAACCATCCGAAATGATAGTTTCCAAGCAAGATTGACAATGTTTAATCAACGAAAAATAGGCAAGCTTGATATTCAATCTCAAGAACAAGCAGACCAAATTCGCTTTATGTTGGAGAAAGCCCAATATCATACACTCAGTGTTGAAGCAAAACCTACAAAGAGAAATCCTCTTCCTCCATTTACAACCTCCACACTACAACAAGCAGCTTCTTCAAAATTAGGATTTTCAGCTTCTCGCACTATGCAAATTGCCCAAAAGCTTTATGAAGGCATTGAAATTAATGGTGAAACGGCAGGGCTTATTACTTATATGCGTACCGATGGTGTGCAAATAGCACCAGAGGCTATTGATTCAGCACGAAAAGTTATTCATGAAACTTTCGGTAAAGACTATATTCCTGAAAAACCACGTTTTTATTCAACAAAGGCAAAAAATGCACAGGAAGCACACGAAGCGATCCGTCCAACAGATTTTCAACGCAATCCTAGTCAAGTCCGTAATTTTCTCGATAGCGATCAAGCAAAGCTCTATGAGTTGATATGGAAGCGTGCTATTGCCAGCCAAATGCGTTCTGCTGAAATTGAACGCACAACTGTTGAAATTGAAGCACAGCAAGGAGAAAACCGTGCAAATCTACGAGCAACAGGATCTGTTATTCGCTTTGATGGCTTTATTTCCGTCTACACCGATCAACGAGACGAAGAAAATAATGAAGAAAATGAAACAACACGTTTACCACAAGTAAACACTGGTGAAGCACTTACAAAAGAAAAAGTTGAATCTGTACAGCATACCACAGAGCCCCCTTCTCGTTATTCTGAAGCTTCATTAATTAAAAAGCTTGAGGAGTTAGGAATTGGCCGTCCTTCAACTTATGCCTCCACATTGGCGACATTGTGTGACCGTGGATATATTGTAATTGATAAACGAAAGCTTATTCCCGATGCTAAGGGACGTATTGTTACAGCCTTTCTTGAAAATTTTTTTAATCGCTATGTAGAATATGGTTTCACAGCAGATCTTGAAGAAAAGCTGGATCTTATCTCTGATGGAAAACTTTCTTGGAAAGACGTATTGCGAGATTTTTGGGATGGATTTAATGCATCTATTAGCAATATCCAAGAACTCCGTATAACCAATGTTCTTGATGTTTTAAATGTAACATTAGCACCTCTCGCCTTTCCTGAACGTGAAGATGGAAGTGATGTGCGTTCCTGTCCTCTTTGTAAAAATGGTCAATTATCATTAAAACTCGGTCGTTATGGTGCTTTTGTTGGCTGTTCCAATTATCCCGAATGTAAATACACACACCAACTCGGTACAGATACTGGAGAAGAGAATGAAGCTGTGCGCAATGATGAACCTGTTATCCTTGGTATTGACCCTGAAACAGGAAAAGATATCTCTCTTCGTAATGGCCGTTTTGGTCCCTATATTCAACTTGGTGAAAGCAAAGAAGTTAAGCGTGCAGGACTACCAAAAGAATGGCAGGCAGAAAATGTAACCCTTGATAAAGCCTTGGCTTTACTATCCCTTCCCCGTGAAATTGGCGTTCATCCTGAATCTGGAAAAACAATCACGGCTACGATTGGACGATATGGTCCCTATCTTAGCCATAACGGAAAATCTGCGCGCCTTCTTCATGCAGATGAAGTTTTTGATATTGGTATCAATCGCGCTGTTACAGTATTGGCAGAACAACAAGAAAACAAAACCAAGCAAAGCAGAGCAACACCTGCAGCATTGGCAATATTAGGAGAGCATCCCGAAGGAGGAACCATTACCGTACGCAACGGGCGTTATGGTCCTTATGTCAATTGGGGTAAAATTAATGCAACGTTGCCAAAAGATAAAGATCCCATTAGTGTAACATTGCCAGAGGCATTAGAACTTATATCGGCTAAAGCATCAAGTAAAAAAACAACTTCAAAAAGAGCTTCTTCTAAAACAAAAGCAAAAATAAAAGAGACATAAATTTTGGCTAAAGGTGAAAAAAACATAAAATATCTCTCTTCATTCAAGGAGAAAAATTTTCCCAATAAGGAAGAAATTCTTTCCTTTATAAATGAGAATCCTAACCACTCAAGTAAACGAGAAATCGCCAAAGCTTTTAACTTAAAAGGCGATTCTCGTATTTGGCTTAGAGATATATTACGTGAGTTAAAGGATCAAAATCCTATCTCTAAACAACGCAAAAGAGCAATAAATAAAGGAAAATTACCTCCTGTTACTTTAGTAAAAATTAGCGGACGTGATAAAGATGGGAGTTTTATTGCACAACCTCTTGAATGGGAAGATTCTCCAAAGCCCAATATTGAAATACACTCTTTTCATCACATAAAAGGAAGTAGCATTGGTGTTGGAGATCATATTCTTGTAAAAGTTTTTCGAAATAAAAATTCTGAAAGCTCAAGCCCCCTTTATATGGGACGAATTATTCGTAAAATTGATGTATCTCCCAAAAGCGCATTTGCTGTTGTACGAAAATTTGAAAATAATCAATGGCGCCTTGATCCTATAGACCGCAAAACCAATGAACTCATTGTTGAAATGTCTCCAGAAATGAAGATTGAAATTGGTGATCTCGTTGAAGTCGAAATTAAAAAAAATACTGGTTACGGATTAAAGAGCGCAAAAATAAAGAATGTTTTAGGGCACATTAAGAGTGAAAAAACACTCTCAATGATAGCGATTCTTTCGAAAGGAATTCCTTATATTTTTCCTGAAAGTGTTCTTGAGCAAGTCAAACATATCAAAGCTGCCAATATGGATAATCGTGAAGATTGGCGACAATTACCATTTATTACAATTGATCCACCAGATGCAAAAGACCATGATGATGCAGTTTATGCAACCAAGGATAAGGACCCAGCAAATAATGATGGTTGGATTATTATTGTGGCCATTGCAGATGTTTCTTACTATATCAAAACAGGAAGCGCATTAGATAAAGAAGCATTGAAACGTGGAAATTCTGTTTATTTTCCCGATACCGTTGTGCCAATGTTACCTGAACGCCTTTCTCATGATTTATGTTCTCTGCGTGAAGGAAAAGAAAGACCAGCTTTAGCCGTTCGTATGATTTTTGATGCAAACGGTAATAAACGAAAACATAGTTTTCATCGTACTATGATTCGTGTAAGAGCCAAGCTTTCTTATCAAGAAGTACAATTGGCAATTGAAGGTAATATAAATGAAAAAACAGCCGCTCTTTTTGAGAGCATTTTGCAACCCTTATGGGAAGCCTATACATGCCTTAAAGCTGCGCGAAATCGTCGCCAACCACTAGAATTAGAAATTGCAGAAAAAAAGATTATTCTTGATCAAAACGGATGCATAAAAGATGTTGTGAGTGAAACACAATTAGAAGCGCATCGTTTAATTGAAGAGTTTATGATACAAGCCAATATTGCAGCTTCTGAAACATTAAAACAACATCACCAGCCCCTCATTTATCGTATTCATGAAAAACCTTCTCTTGCTAAGCAAGAAATACTTCGGAGCTTTCTTCAAAGTTTGGGGATACCACTCTCCCGCGGAAGCGAACTTACCTCAGCGCGCCTTAATAGCATTCTGGCAAAAGTGACGAATACACCACAAAAAGAATTGATCAACCAAGTTATTCTGCGCTCACAATCTCAAGCTGAGTATAATCCAAAAAATATCGGCCACTTTGGTTTAAACCTACATAACTATACACATTTTACATCCCCCATCCGTCGTTATGCTGATCTTATTATTCATCGAGCACTCATTAAAACGCTGAAATTAGGAAATGATCAATTAACAGATACACAAGAACAAAATCTTGCAGAAATTGCTACGCAAATTTCTTTATACGAGCGCCGTGCAATGATGGCTGAAAGGGAAACTATTGATCGGCTTGTTGCTCACTATTTAACGAATAAAATCGGCCGTATTTTTACAGGTCGCATTTCCGGAGTTACAAAAGCAGGTCTTTTTATCTCACTTGATAAACTCAATACAGATGGTTTTGTCCATATTTCTACACTTAAAAATGATTATTACCATTTTGATGAAGCACAACATGTTCTTATAGGACAGCGTAGCCATAAAGGCTATCAGCTCAGTGATGTTGTAGAAGTAAAACTTATAACGGTACAACCTTTTGCTGGCGCTTTATCCTTTGAACTCTTAACAAAACCTCGTCCAATAAAATTTTCACCGACATCCTACCATAAAAACAAATTAAAAAAACAAAAGCATACTTTTTATGGGAAAATAAAAAATTAAGATTCTTGTCCTCCATTAAATAGAACATGAATAATAAAAGAATGAATAACTTCAAGTTAAGAAATGACTTATATTATGTAATATTTTTATTATTTTATGTGTACAATCTTCTTTTTTAGTATACAAGAGGATGAATTTTATTGTTATCTCTATAATAACCACATAAAAATCTTGTAGTTTTTTATACTCAGGGAATGAGAAAAACTGCAAAGAATAGTTTGGTCTCCCTTTCATTTCATCTCATCTTTTTATTGTTTAAATCAACAAAAGTACCTTAAGCCATTCTCATGAAAAAAAAGCTTTTGACTCTCAAAACAATTCTTTGCGTGCAATTATTGCAGCTATTGTAACTATTGGCACCGTTGGAACAGCATTGGGAATAGAAACACAACTTGTCTCTCTTCTTATGGCAGAGAAAGGTATTTCCAATAGTATGATCGGCTATAGTGGAACTGTTGGTGGATTTGCCACAATTGTTGCAGCTATTTTTACTTCTCGAATCGCCTTATGCTTAGGCATTTCTAAAACGATATTATTTATGATGGCCATAGGATCTTTAAGTTTTTTAGGATTCTATTTTTTTGAATCCATATGGGTTTGGTTCATTTTAAGGTTTATATTACATTTTACTATGACAGTTATGTTTATCCTGTCAGAGTTTTGGATCAACAGTTATGCTCCCCCTAAAAGACGTGGTTTTGTTCTTTCCATTTATGCTATTGTCCTAGGATTAGGGTTTGCGGTAGGTCCAACGCTATTAGCAAAAGTGGGAACACAAGGATTTATTCCTTTTGCTGTTGGTTATAGTATTATTATATTGGCTGCTATCCCAATTCTTGCCGCTTGGAAATTAAGTCCAGAATTTCAAAAAAGCCAATATATACCATTTTTTCGTTATCTTTTTCACGTTCCAAGCGCAATGATGGCAGTACTTGTTTACGGTGCTATTCAAATGGGCGCATTAACTCTTATTACACCCTTTAGCTTATCCATTGGTTATAATGAGAATGAAGCAGCACAATTTATAGCAACCCTTGCGCTCGGAAATGTTTTCCTCTTAATTCCTATCAGCATTATAAGCGATTATGCCAAAGATCGACGCTATCCGCTGATAAGTTGCGCTATCTTAGGTTTTGTGGGAACTTTCATGGTACCATGGATCATTCAATATCCATGGATTCTGATGCTTGATCTGTTCCTTCTTGGTGGTGTATCAGCGAGCCTTTATACAATCGGCTTTGCACATCTAGGGGCACGTCTCAAGGGACAAGAACTTGCTGCTGCTAATTCTGCTTTTATTTTTTGCTATGGAATTGGTATGCTTATCGGGCCGACCGTTATCGGAAAATCCATGGATATCTTTAATCCTTTCGGTTTTTCAATAGCTATGGCTGTTTTTTTTAGTTTATATGTCACTCTGGTATTTGTCCAACTTATGAGAAAATTAATCAGCTCTTGACTTTTTTGAGAACATCCGTAGTGTTGCTGGAAAATCTGATGACATCAGAAATAGGTTTTGATAACAAGATAATATTTTTTCAGTATAATCAGTATAAATAGGGTTCTTACATTATGGCTAAAGCAGCAACCATTAAGATCAAGCTTTTATCAACTGCAGATACCGGTTTTTTCTATGTAACAAAGAAAAACAGCCGTACAATGACAGATAAAATGAGCAAGCGTAAATATGATCCAGTTGTAAAAAAGCACGTTGAATTTAAAGAAACAAAAATTAAATAAATAGATTTATCATTGAATTGATAAATTTTATATTCCAAAAGAAATGTGGGGATATTGCTCTTCAAAGTTATTTTTTGAGGGGTGTTTTTTTGTTTCCTTAAGTTTAGAAAGTTTACTTTAAAATTTGTATGTTTTGTACGGTTTTGAATAAGTTGATTTATTATTTAAGTTGCTTACATATATTCTACATGAATATTTGATTATTGTGATTATCTAACAAAAATTTTGTCATTAAAACGAGACATTGTTTCGTCATATGAATAAAATTTTTCGAACGAATTATAAGCAATTCTAAAATAGAGTGCATTATAATAATGTTAGCAGTTTCTTGGTTTCATGAAAAAAATTTCTCATTTTAATCTAAGGAGCTTAAAAAAAATCACTGGTTTCAATATTTTTGTTGCTGCTAGCATTCTTATTTTTATGTCAATTTATTTTAAGCAGAATCAGCCGTTGCCTCAAAAAGAAAAGTTTTCTTCTCAAAACTCTGTTAAAGGAAACGCAGTAATTATTGATGGCGATTCTATCATGATTTCTTCAATTATGATTCGACTGGTTGGAATTGATGCTCCTGAACTCCACCAATTTTGTGGAAAAAAGAAGGAACGCTACCCTTGTGGACTTGAGGCTAAAAAATATTTAGAACAACTACTAGACAATCAAACTGTTACATGTCACTGGCATAAAATAGACCAATACCGTCGTGTTCTTGCAACATGTAAAACAAAACACGTTAGCAATATCAATGCAACGCTTGTACATAATGGTTGGGCTGTAAGTTATTATGAATACCCTAAAGAAGAACAAGAAGCTAGAAAGAAAAAGAAAGGAATATGGGCATCAAGTTTTCAACGACCGCGAGAATGGCGCAAAGCAAATCCTCGCACTGAATAAGAAAAATATTTTTTAATTTCATTGACCAATGAAACGATGTAATCAGATTATTAAACTTGAAAAAAAAATCTATTCCTGTCGTGTTTGTATCCAACAACCACATTATTTTCCTCCTCTTCCTCACGAACCAAATCCCGTCGTTTATTTATCCGATACGGCTTCGATTGCAATTGCAGGACAAGCACCAGGATTGCGTGTCCATGAAACTTCTATCCCTTTTAATGATCGCTCTGGCAAAAGGCTACGTGATTGGCTGGGGGTAACGAAAGAAGAATTTTATAACAAATCTCTTTTTGCTATTGTTCCTATGGGATTTTGTTTTCCAGGTTATGACAACAATAAAGCTGATTTACCACCAAGGCGTGAATGTCGAGAAATATGGCATGAAAAGATATTTCAAGCGATGCCTCAAATAAAGCTTGTTCTTGCTATTGGCAGTTATGCGCAAAAGTGGCATATTACGGAATTAAAACATAAAACTGTTTCAGCAACCGTCAGTGATTGGAGAAATATTCTTTCCATCTCCCAACCTCAAGGCTATAATGTTATGCCTTTGCCTCATCCATCATGGCGAAATACTTCTTGGTTACAGAAAAACCCATGGTTTAACGATGAGCTTATTGTATATCTGCGTCGTTTAGTGCGTAAATTTTTATAAATTAAAATACTGAGAAAAAATATGGATCGTCTTGACCGAAAAATTTTACATCTTTTGCAAGAAAATGCGACACTTTCTGTTGCTGATATTGCTAAAAAAGTGGGACTTTCGACCACTCCTTGTTGGCGTAGAATTCAAAAACTTGAAGAAGATGGCGTCATTCAGCGTCGTGTTGCCGTTCTTTCTCCAGAAAAAGTAAATGCGCATGTTACTGTTTTTGTGTCTATTCGCACAAACACACATAGTCATGAATGGTTTAAGCGTTTTTCAAAAATTGTACAAGAATTCCGTGAAGTCATTGAATTTTATCGAATGAGTGGAGATATTGACTATTTATTGCGTGTTGTTGTGCCCAACATTGAAGCCTATGATCTTTTTTATAAAAAATTAATTTCTAAAATTGACATCCGTGATGTCTCATCTTCTTTCGCAATGGAACAGATTAAATATACAACGGAACTTCCACTTAATTATATTAAATTACACGACAAGACGCATGAACAAAACTCTTAAGAGTTTTTTATATCGTCTCATTATCTTTTAGGCATTCAAACTTTCTTGTTAAAAAACCACCATTTGTGCGTGTGTTAAAACAGCAGCTTTGACAATACCAGCTGCCATAGCAGCTCCTGTCCCTTCACCAAGACGCATCCCCAAATCCAGAAGTGGTTCTTTGCCAATTTTTTTTAAAAGTTTACGATGAGCTGTCTCAGAAGAAACATGTCCAACAAGGGTATGATCAAGAGCTTTTGGATGCATTTTATAAAGGACCGCTGCAGCTGCTGTTGCCACAAAACCGTCTAAAATAACGGGTATTTTCTCTATTCTTGCTGCTAAAATAGCACCAACCATAGCAGCAATTTCACGTCCTCCTAAGCGACGCATTATCTCAAAAGGATCATTAAAATAATCCTTATGTAAAGAAATGGCTGTCTTAACCGCTGCGATTTTACGCTGATAAAAATCACCTTCTGATTCCATACCATTTTCTGTCCATTCTTCCACTTCTCCTCCAAACAATGCTAAGCATAAAGCTGAAGCTATTGTTGTGTTTCCAATTCCCATTTCTCCAATACATAAAAGATCTGTCCCACCCGCAATGGATTCCATTCCAAATGCCATTGTAGCAGCTGCACTCCGCTCATCCATTGCAGCATCCTTCGTAATATTCATTGTTGGATATTCCAATGCTAAATCAAATATTTTTAATCCAAGATCATAAGCAATACAAATTTGATTGATAGCAGCTCCACCAGATGCAAAATTTTGCACCATCTTTTGTGTCATAGATTGTGGAAATGGTGTAACATTTTCTTCTACTATACCATGGTTTCCAGAAAAAATAGCGACCAAAGGTCGCGTTACGATAGGTTTTTCTGTACCCCTCCATCCCGCATACCAAACAGCAATATCTCCCAGTTTTCCCAATGTTCCGTGCTCTTTTGTTAAGTTTTTTTGCCGTTTTTTTGCCAAGATTATAGAAAACTCATCAGCAACAGGTAAATTTGTAAGCAAAGCACGAAAATCATCAAATGGACTAGCGGTCATAAGGATACCTTTTAAAATCTACAATGTTTATGAAAATCACGTCATATACACAGGATATGAATAATTTATTGTTTTTTTAAACAGTGCTTTTAAAACGTTAAATATTATGAAAGCAATGATTTCTATATTCTATTTTCTAATCAAATAACGAACATGAAAGATTTAAAATATTATCAATATGTTATTACTATTTTTACGTTATGCTCTTAACTTATTTCTCTATTAAATAGGAGAATCAGCATGTTGTTTAATATATAAATTCTAACATTCCTTCTATAATAAAAGTTGCAAACTTTCAGAAACTTATAAAATCGAAGGGATCAAAATGATCATAAAGAAATCAAAACTCAAAGGATCTCAACTTTAACATATTGTTAATTGTCAGGCTGTTATTAAATAAGAGCATAAAAAGCTTCTTTTAAAATACATATATCTGCATTTGATTTTGTTGCGTCATTTGATAATATTTGCCTCCATCGACGTGCCCCACCCCGCCCATGAAATAAACCAATCATGTGACGCGTCACATGAGAAAGTCGCCCTCCCGATGCAATATGTCGAGCCGCATAATCACACATAACCTCAATAAGATCACTCTCACTCAGATTATTTCGAGCCTCATCATAGAGTTCAAAATCAATATGTTTTAACAAAGCTGGATCATGATAAACTTGGCGACCAAGCATGACAGCATCACAGAAAGTTAAGTGTTCTTTGATCTCATCAATCGATTTAATTCCACCATTTATCCCAATGAATTTATGAGGATATTTACGTTTTAATTTATAAACCCTTTCATAATTAAGGGGCGGAATATTGCGATTTTCTTTCGGACTCAATCCTTGTAGCCATGCCTTGCGTGCATGTATCCAGAGCGCATCACATCCAGCATTCCAAACCTGATTAGCCAAAAGATCTAACGCTAACTCTTCATCTTGTTCGTCCACTCCAATCCGACATTTGACAGTTACTGGTATAGTAACCTCTCGTTTCATCGCTTCCACGGCATTTGCCACAATGTCTGGATGTCGCATCAAACAAGCCCCAAAGACACCTGCTTGAACACGATTTGATGGGCAACCGACATTGAGATTTATTTCGTTGTAGCCAAAATCTTCAGCAATTCGTGCAGCTTCTGCTAACTTTTTCGGATCTGCCCCCCCTAATTGTAATGCAACTGGACGTTCTTTATCGCTAAAAGCCAACAATTGTTCGCGAACACCATGAATGACAGAATCTGCTACCATCATTTCCGTATAAAGGAGTGCTTTTTTCGTTAAAAGACGATAAAAAAACCTGCAATGCCGGTCTGTCCAATCCAACATTGGTGCTACTGCAAATTTTACAGGCGATGGAAGGTTGTAAAATATCATGAGGGTATTACTCTCATGTCCCTATAGCTCTCTCTCTTTATACATAGAAAAATACTTACTTTTAGTTTACGGAAAGTTTTATTCTCTTATACTATCATGAGTATAATAACAGCCCATTATATTCAATTGATATAAAAGTTTAATACAATCAATCATGATAAAATACAATATGGCATTTCTCATAGATTAGTGTTCAGGTATATAAACATAAAAAATAAGATTTTCACTATAATATAAAAAACTCATTTACAAGTTCTTCTTACGCTCATCAAGCCTCTATTTTTACATGATTTAGCACAGCGTTTAAGATAATAAATGATAAACTAACACATTATACAATTTTTCATGATAGATTTAATTTTCTTTAGATTTTTTTTAATTATTGTGCAAATAAACGCTACAGAAAGTACTTTTATCTTCTCCTCAAGAAAAAACAAAAATCCTTATTTCATACGAATCTGACTATAAATCATTTTTTCTCAATTAGTTATTCTTGGTAAGATTCCTAGATTTCACTTTATAAGATAGATAAAGTTGATCCTAAATATTCTATCTAATTTTGCCATTTTATGATTCTTGCAAAAAAAAACTAAAATTAGGGTATAGACAATCATTGTCTTTTTAATATGTATGACTGACACCAGTATCTCTTGAAGAGAAATATTTTACAATATTGCAGATAAAATCTGTAAAATGAAATGATCATAAACGTTGTTCAATCTCTTGTTTACTTTGCATGTAGGAAGAAAGAGTATCAACCTCTTGTTCATTAAATAGGAGACCAAGTTTTGAACGACGCCATAACACATCTTCACATGCTTTAGCCCATTCTTTTTCCATCAACCATTTTACTTCTACTTCATAAAGCCCATGTCCAAAATCTTTTCCTCTATTTGCCTTACCATGTGCAAATATCACTAATGCTTCCGTACCATAGGAGCGTGCAAGCCTGCGATGTGTAAAAGCATCTAAATCTGGCATCAAAAGAGCAATCTTATTTTCGATTATATCTAATTGATTATAGGGAAAATCACCCCCTGGGAGTACTGTCTTAGCTGTCCATGATGCTCCCTTTTTACCAAGCGCTTTTTCAACAAATTTCATCGCATCTTCAGCCAACTTACGATAAGTTGTAATCTTTCCTCCGTAAAGATTAAGAATCTTTGGTGTTGTTCCTGTTCCCATTTCTTTTAAAACATAATCGCGCGTAATTTCTTGTGCTTTTGAAGCTCCATCATCATAGAGTGGACGAACTCCAGAGTAAGACCAGACAATTGTTTCAGGCAACACTGGTTGTATGAAATATTCACTGGCTGCTGCACAAATGTAATCAATTTCTGTATCAGTAATATGAACGTCAGCCGGATCTCCTTGAAAATTACAATCTGTTGTTCCAAGCAAGGTAAATTCTTCTTGATACGGAATAGCAAATATAATACGCCCATCACCATTTTGAAAAATATAAGCACGATCATGAGTATAAAGCTTGGGAACCAAAATATGAGAACCTCTAACAAGTCGTACTGGTGGATGTTCTTTACAGTCTAATATGCTTGTCAAAACATGATCAATCCAAGGTCCTGTCATATTCGCGACATAAGAAGCTGTGACACTATATTCTTTACTAGTTAACTTGTCTTGAAGAACGATACGCCATTTATTGTCTTCTTTTTTTAAAGAGAGAACTTCTGTTCGTACTTTTATATCAGCTCCCCACTTTTCTGCATCACGAGCATTGCCAATAACTAAACGCGCATCATCTACTCTTGCATCAGAATATTCAAAACCTCTCTGATATTCTTTCTTCAGTGTAGAGCAAAATTTTTTTGAAAAATTAATTGTTTTACTGCGCCATAATTTCTGATTCCAATTCCCTAAATAATCATAAATAAAAAGTCCGAAACGCAACATCCAAGCAGGGCGCAATTCTTTATGATAAGGAAGGAGAAAACGCAAAGGACGCACAATATGTGGAGCCATACGTAAAATGATCTCGCGTTCTTTCAATGCTTCACGAACAAGCTTGAACTCATAGTGTTCAAGATAACGAAGCCCACCATGAATAAGCTTTGTTGACGCACTTGAGGTCCCAGATGCAAGATCGTTCATTTCAGCCAATCCCACTTTAAATCCGCGTCCTGCTGCATCTCTTGCCAATCCACACCCGTTTATCCCTCCCCCAATGATAAACAGCTCATAATGTGTTGTGGTTTTCATAATTTCACTTTTCATTATTTAATTTTGTTTCTCAGTACTCAATAAAGCAATAGGAAAAAAATAATACAAGTGTTCTTCATTGTATTATCAACGTACTTTTTCCTAAAATAAACACACACAAAAAGCTTTTGATACCCTTATACATCAAAACAACATTTGACAAATTAAAGAGATTTTTTTTATCTTTTACAAAAAATAATCCTTGCCAAGCCAAGGTTCATCATATGAAGTCTTTTTAGAGAAAAATTGATGTTTTTTCTCATTCTTAAATACACACTATAGCTAAATGCTTTATTGCACATAGATAACGCTTTTCATATAGTTCACTCAATGACACACTAGGAAATATGAAGGTATACAGATGACTCATCACTCTCAAAATTCGAAAATAACACCTCTTTCAAAAATTTTAGTCCCAGTTATGTCGAGTATTTTAATCTTTTTACCTTCTTTATCAAACGCAACATCACACTCAAAAACAGCAAATCATTTAAGCTTAGAAAAGCTTAAAACACAACTTTTGGAAGATTCTAGCTTTTTATCTAAGCTTAAAGAAAAAATGATACCACATACTGATTCTCATCATATTCAACAAATTGTCAGAGAGTACCTTCTTACTCATCCAGAAGTTCTGATTGAAATGCAGCTTATTCTTCAAGATAAGCTGGAAAAACAGAATGAATACGAAAATAAAATACAAACTTCTGTCATCCATTTATTAGAAAAAAAAATTTTTCATTCTCCTCATGACGCCGTTTTGGGAAACCCAAATGGTAAAAAAGTGCTTGTCAATTTTTTTGATTACAACTGTGGATATTGTAAAAGTTCCTATTCACATATAGAAGACTTGATAAAAGAATATCCAGATTTAAAGGTTATTATTAAGGATTTACCAATTTTAAGCTCTGATTCTATGGCAGCCCATACTGTTGCCTACGCATTTCGAAAACAATTTCCAGAGAAATATCCTCAGTTTCACAAAACGCTTTTAATGTATCAGGGTCGCGCAAATGAAGCTAAAGCTATTAAAGTAGCTGTTTCATTAGGAGAAGATGAGACAAAACTACGTAATGCAATAAAAGATCCCACTCTACAAAACGCTTTTAAAGAAAATATCCAAATTGCCTCTAAACTTCATATTACGGGAACACCTTCTTACATCATTGGTAATAAAATATTCATTGGCGCAGCCAGACAAGATACTCTAAAACAAGCAATAGACAATACACGGTGAATACCTGATCAGTTTTAAGAAGAATACTGTAAATGAGGTAATTTTATGCTTTCTCTTTTTTGATAACAGGCTTATAAGTGCAATTTTGCGTAAAGCAGATACGAGTTTAAATTGCAAAGTATAATGATTTAAAGGAAATAAAAATCTTTAAAGCCTCAAAAGATCTCATCCCTAATCTAGAGATATTCGGTCATAAAATGAGATAATGACGATCTTCATTGATCAAGGAGTTAGAAATAAAATGGCAACAAAAAAAATGGATTCGGCAAAAAACGCAATTGATACGAAAATTATTCGTGATCTTGCTGAAATTTTGAATGATACCAATTTAACGAACATTGAAGTTGAACAAGGGGAGCTTCGTATTTGTGTCTCACGCCAAAATACCTTAACTTCTTCTGAGCAAGCAATCTATGCTCCTGTTTCTACTCCTACTTTTTCTGTAACATCTTCTCCAGTCCCAACAACTGAATCTCCTATACAATCTATCCAAGAAGATAAATCAAAAAACACAATAACCTCTCCGATGGTTGGAACAGCTTATCTTGCACCTTCACCAGGTGCACAACCTTTTGTAGAAGTAGGACAAAATGTTTCTGAAGGAGAGACATTACTTATTATTGAAGCCATGAAAACAATGAATCAAATTTCATCACCACGCTCAGGCACGGTAACCACTGTTCTTGTCAAAGATGGCCAACCTGTTGAATTTGGTGAACCACTTATTATTGTTGAATAAAGCGAGGGGCAACCATGATTCGAAAAATCCTCATTGCTAATCGGGGAGAAATTGCTCTTCGCGTTTTGCGTGCATGTAAAGAACTTGGCATAAAAACCGTAGCTGTTCACTCTACCGCTGATGCAGATGCAATGCATGTTCGTCTTGCTGATGAAAGTGTTTGTATTGGCCCTCCTCCCGCTCGCGATTCTTATTTGAGTATTCAGCAAATTATTGCTGCTTGTGAAATTACAGGAGCTGATGCTGTTCATCCAGGTTATGGCTTTCTTTCTGAAAATGCAAAATTTGCAGATGTTCTAGAAGCCCATGATATTACATTCATCGGTCCAACAGCTACTCATATCCGAATCATGGGCGATAAAATCGAAGCAAAGAAGACCGCCAAAAAACTTGGTATTCCTGTAGTTCCCGGTTCAGATGGAGCAGTCACTGAAGAATCAGATGCTTTACGCACTGCTCGTGAAATTGGTTATCCCGTTATTATCAAAGCTTCTGCCGGTGGTGGTGGACGTGGTATGAAAGTCGTTCATTCTGAACAAGAATTTTCTATAGCTCTCAAAACAACGCGTTCAGAAGCGAAAGCTGCTTTTGGTGATGACGCTGTTTACATAGAGAAATATTTAGAAAAACCCCGTCATATTGAAATTCAAGTCATAGGTGATGGTGCGGGAAATGCTATTCATTTAGGAGAACGCGATTGTTCACTTCAACGACGGCATCAAAAAGTATGGGAAGAAGCTACATCACCTGCACTTAATGAAACTGAACGAAAAAAAATTGGTAGTATTGTTGCAAATGCCTGTGCCCAACTTGGATATCGTGGAGCTGGTACTATTGAATTTCTTTATGAAAATGGCGAATTTTATTTTATTGAAATGAATACGCGTTTACAAGTCGAACATCCTGTAACTGAAGCAATTACAGGTATAGATTTAGTCCATGAACAAATCCATATTGCATCAGGCTGCGAGCTTTCAGTGACACAAGATGATGTCTGTTTTTCTGGTCATGCCATTGAATGCCGTATTAATGCAGAAGATCCTATTAACTTTACGCCATCACCTGGAACCATTACACATTTTCATACACCTGGAGGTTTAGGGATTCGTGTTGATTCAGGTGCTTATTCAGGTTATCGCATCCCCCCTTATTATGATAGTATGATTGGAAAGCTGATTGTTCATGGACGTACCCGTTTAGAATGTATGATGCGTTTACGGCGTGCTTTAGATGAATTTGTCGTCGATGGGATAAAAACTACACTACCTCTTTTTCGCGATCTTATTAATAATCAAGATGTTGCTGATGGTAATTATAATATTCACTGGCTAGAAAAATACCTTGCTCATCAATCAAAGTCTTCAGGTTCGTAATTCGATAGCAAAATGGTAAATTCTTATAAAAGATTCTATAAGATATCAACATAAGGATAATTCCAACCTTGCTGTAAAAAGTGGTATAAAGAGGAAATAAGTTGGTTATTTTTTTATTTGTTATATAGTTTTCTTTTAATATGTACAAAATTTGATAATTTTCTGTTTTCCTTTTTGTGAGTTTGTGCTAACTCCTACATGGTTACGCCCTTATAGCTCAGTTGGTAGAGCACCTGATTTGTAATCAGGGGGTCGGGAGTTCGAGTCTCTCTGGGGGCACCATGCTTTTTTTTATCAAAAATAATTTATTGATTTTCCATATGTTTTTTTAAGTGAGGACTAATTAAGTTCATTGGCATAGCCTTGCTAAAGCTACGAAAAGACAAAGAGAACTTATCCTTATGAAGGTATGTGATGCTATAGGAAACATTCCATACAGAGAAATAAAGAAATCACATATTACAGCGGGTGTTGAACGCCGCAAAGAAAAACCAACAGCTGCCCAAAATTTTCTAAAAGCACTTAATGGACTTTTTAATTGGGCGATCGATCAAGAACTTCTGGAGAATAACCCAGCTTTAGGAATAAAAAGACCTCCTCTCAACAACAAAGATGGATTTGCTGTTTGGACAGAAGAAGATGTTGAAAAATATTATCACCATTGGTCACATGGTTCACATGAACGCGTCTGGATTGATGTTCTTCTTTACACGGGTTTGCGTCGTGGTGATGCGGTACGAATTGGTTGGAAAGATGTCAAAGATAATATCATTCATCTCAAGACAGAGAAAAGTAAATTCCAAACAGATGTTTTTCTACCCATTTTGCCTGAATTAGCAGAAACTCTAAAAATTGGTCCTATTGGAAATGAAACATTCATTTGCGGAAAAAACGGAAATAAACTCGTAAAAGAAAGTTTTGGAAACTTATTTCGTGAAGCGTGTAATGCGGCGGGAATCAAAAAATCAGCACATGGCTTAAGAAAATTAGCAGCAACACGCGCCGCTAATTCTGGTGCAACAGTATCACAACTCAAGGCAATTTTTGGATGGACCGACGACAACATGGCATCTCTTTATACAAAAAGCGCAGATCGCAAAAGGCTAGCTATAGAAGCGATAAAAAAGCTCCAAAAAAATGAGGGATAGTGCTATAAAAAACATTAATGGAATCAATAATGATGAATTTCCCCCATATCGCAATAACTCATTTATTTTATTTAAAATTATTGAATCTCTGGGGGCACCATATGATTTTTTAATTACGTGTAGCTTATTCATTTTCCAATCCTTTTGAAATTCAGGAGAAGGTAGAGCTGGGCGTGAATTTAAAAAACGTATTATTTTTATAAAATTTCTTTTTTAATGCTTTAAATTCAGCCAATTCCTACCAAGGAAAATATTAGAGTTTAAGTTTCTAATGAATATACTAACAACTCCATAACATTGGCAAAATTATCCGGTGAGCCGTTATTAAAAGAATCAGAAAGTTTTTTGTAAAGTTTCTTTCCACAAATATTTTCTTCAATAAAGCCACCTAATGCATCAGCCTTAACTTTACCAAAGATATAACCAAAGTCTTTTAAAGCTTTAACGCGATAAAGAGTATGATTATAAAATACATGTGTTTCATTTATTAAAACAAATTCTTTTCTTTTAAAAATTATAGCCTTCTATCTAACAGCGTTTTTTACTGTAAAATTCAAGTTATCTATCTGCTCAACTAAAAGAACTTTTATTGTTTAGCTTTTGTGCTTTTTTCAAAGAGATGTGGGCTTTCAAGAATAAGCTTTTCTCGTGCTTTCTGTAACTGTTTAATGACTTCATCAATCTTTGATGGAGAACAAAAAGATTCTTGACTATTCAACAAATGCAGCCTCTCCTTTCCCTCATATAAACATTGCATCTGAGATTGAAGTATTCTAACTTCTTGAAAAAAAAGACGTCCTGTTTCCTTAAAACCATTGTTAAGTGCAAAAAGTTGATCGGAAATGGATAGCAGAATTTGTTTTAAAAAACGCTCATTTTCTTGGCGTTTACGGTATTCTAAAATAAGAGCATGGCTTATCTCATCTAACTGTTTTTTTGTAGAATCAATTTGACGCAATAAATTTGGTTTTTCCCCCATATCACCTTTTCTCACCTTCACAAGCATAGCATGAATATCTAACAACTTAATTGCGGAATGAGATAAATAATCAACAACTGTAGGCGTATTAACATAGCGTTTCCGTGCAATCATCACAAACTCACCTAATAACTGTTTTTTACATTCATCCCGCTATTTATTTTCCATTTTACAAAGCCATTCTAAAGAAAGTGCTAAAAAATATTACCTCCAATGTATTATTCGATGTCCCCTTCTCTCTTTTCACTATCAACGTGGAATCCGTGGAGAGAGAAAACGTACAGGTGTATAAAGGATAAGATGTGTTGTTTTCTCCAACACACTACTACCATCAGCAAGAAGGGCTTGACTAGGTGACAATTCTGTACCTTGCATAATTGTGGAAGCCAAAGAACCTTCTCGAGAAAGAGCCATCAACGTTGGCGAAGATGCAAAGACATTGTGAGCTCCCCCATCTACATGAGAGAAATCAAGAACAGCTATTCCATTTTTACGCAACATTTCAATATCTGAGCCATCGCCCACACGATGATGTCCACCCGTAAGACGTCCTGAAACCGCAAGAGCTTTATCCGCTCTGGATACTAAAATAGCTGTTGGCTGCGGAAGTTTTTTTATATCATTAAGTTGGCGCTCAAATACATCAACATCAATGTCTGGTGCCGCCATTAATAAACTTGTAATACGACGAATAGGCTTATATTTTTTCTGTAAGGCTAAAGTTCTAAATGCTTCCATTATAACAAAATTGCCCATAGAATGCGCAATAACCGAAATCTGATCAGCATTGGTTTCACTAATAAGTGTTAAAAGCTCTATCAATCCGTCACGGGCAAAATTAGCACTGTCACGATCATAAATATAAAGAGGAACAGATCCGGCAGAAGGCCAAGAATAATGCACAGCGACAACATTTAAAGAATAATCGTGTGTAAACTGTGCTGTACGAAATGTACCATCTGCAAAATTATTATTATATCCATGGATAAAAAGAAAAATTTCTCTTTTTCCTTTTGGCTTTTTTTCTAAAGCAGCATTTAATTGCTGTTTAAACTGTTCTTTATTATCGTATTTTTGCAATGCTACTGCTGCAAAATACTTATCATGCGTAGGTTTATACGCATTTATTTCAACAACTCCCTTTATATGTTGCTGAGGAATTCCTACATCAACGCGATTGTAATGTACTTTATTTGATCGCTCTGCACCATAAGGTTGAGCGTAATTATTTTGCATCATACGACTTGTTGCAACATACACTGGAATGATGGCTTTTGGAGAAATCGGGTTCCCTTCAACTTCCCTTTCTACTGCAGTCATAGAAGGAGTTGCATGCACTCCATGCCAAAGCACAGCGCGTGAATCACTACATGCTGACAATAAAGAAATACAAATAAGAAGTGTTAAATATCTCAAAATCATTATACTTCTCACTGCAACTTCACCCCCACCCGATAAAAATATAACATTTCAAATGTACAGATAAAGTAATAAAAAATGAAACATTATTAGCAACACATCAACAAATAACATACAAAAAAGATTTTTCTATAATGCCCGTAAATCCCCTCTCTACATAACTTCATCTCATTACAGAGAGACTCACTGCTAACTGGTGCGGTCGAGAAGACTCGAACTTCCACGGGTTGCCCCACAGCGACCTCAACGCTGCGCGTCTACCAATTCCGCCACGACCGCACGTGGGAAGAAAAACATTTTGGTTTTTAGCCTTTAACAAATCATAAAGAAAGGTACAAGCCAATTTTCTCTTTCTCATAATTTATTTTTATCCGGACAATTTATAACTTAATAGAGATTACTAAAAATATGGACTTTACTACGATCTTTGAATCATCATCATAAAGTGTGCTTGTGCAACGTGATCTTTTTCATAATAACCATGAAAGTTTTTTGTAATTGTTGTAGAGCCCTGTTTTTGGATTCCTCTCATAGCCATACACATGTGCTCAGCCTCAATCAATACTGCTACACCATGAGGCTTCAGATACGTTTTTAACGCGTGGGCCACTTGCGCTGTCATAGCTTCTTGTGTTTGTAAACGACGAGAAAAAGTATCTACAACACGTACAATTTTTGAAAGGCCAACAATTTTTTCATTAGGAAGATATGCTATATGTGCTTTCCCAATAATTGGGATCATATGATGCTCACAGTGTGAATAAAAAGGTATATTTTTTACGATTACAGCTTCATTGTATCCTGAAACCTCTTCAAAAACTGTACCTAAGGTTTCTTTAACCGATTGACTATAACCACTAAAAAGCTCGCGATATGCCTTGGCTATACGTCTTGGAGTATCTAAAAGCCCTTCTCTATTTGGATTTTCCCCTATCCATAAGAGTAATGTACGAATCGCTTCTTCCACCTCTTCAATACTCGGACGCTTTTCTTCAGATAAAAAAGAATCCTTCGCGTCTTCTTTAACAATATTACGCATTCAAAAACTCCAAGCTTACTCTATACAAAGCATTTGCTCCATACCTATTTCATTTTGTATAATCTCTATATAAGCGAATTAAAAGTTTAAACAATCACGACTCTCAAAATTTCAGGTCATAGCGCATGATTGATAATATCTATAATGATAAAATACTTAAATATGCTGCACATATAGACAAAATTGGGCGTCTTAATAATCCTGATGCAACATCAAGAAAACATGCACACCTTTGTGGTTCGACAATCACTGTAGATTTAAAAGTGGAAAATGGTATTGTTACGGATTTTGCCCATGAAATACACGCATGTGTGCTAGGGCAAGCATCAGCTTCACTTTTAGCATCTCATATCATCGGACAAACAACACAAGATCTTAAAAAATTGCGTGAAGTTATTTATCAAATGCTAACGCAAAATGGTCCTTCTCCTCAAGCTCCATTTGAGGATTTTTCTTGCTTACAGCCCATTAAAGACTATAAAGTGCGCCATGCAGCAACACTACTACCCTTTGATGCAACGATAGACTGCATTCAAAAAATTGAAGAAAAATAAATGTTCAAATCACAATCTCGACAAAAAAAATTGACTCGAAATTACACAGGCACTTGGCAAAAAACACCTGGACGATTATTGGGTATTTTCTTAATACGTTTCTATCAAATAACACTTTCAAGTCTTATAGGCAATCAATGTCGCCATGCCCCAACTTGTTCAGAATATACATATGAAGCGATTGCACGTCATGGGCTTTGGGCTGGTGCATGGATGGGACTCTTTCGTATCATACGTTGTGGGCCCTTTGGAACAGATGGCTTTGATCCAGTACCTATTTCTCTTGGAAATTCTTGCTGTTTTTATAAACCTTGGCGTTACTGGAGAATTTCTGACAAACACAACAAATAATCCTTTTCTTTTTTCGTATGTATTGATAAAAAATTAGTCTATAAACTTTTTACTCAATTTTCACGAAACCATCCGCAATCGTTAGCGGGATTGGATTAAAAGGGTGTTTTTATGTCTTGCTCTGTTTCTCTTTCTTTTCCTGATGGTTCAAAACGTAATTACCCCCCCGAAATGACTGGTTTGGAATTAGCAGAATCCATTTCTAAATCACTCGCAAAAAAAGCAGTCGCCTATAGTCTTGATGGTATCACGCGAGACTTATCGGATCCATTGGAACAATCTGGTCAAGTAGAGATTATTACCCGAGAAGATTCACGTGCTCTTGAGCTCATAAGGCATGATTGCGCCCATGTCCTTGCGGAAGCAGTGCAAGAACTCTTTCCTGAAACGCAAGTAACAATAGGTCCTGTCATTGAAAATGGATTCTATTATGATTTTGCACGCCAACAACCTTTTACATTAGATGATCTCACCATCATTGAAAAGAAAATGCGTGAAATTATCCAACGCAATAAACCTTTTAGAAAAGAAATTTGGTCTCGTGAAAAAGCGAGAAAAAAATTTTCTGAGAAAAAGGAATTTTATAAAGTTGAACTTATTGATAGCATCCCCGAAGATCAAGATTTAAAAATTTATTATCAAGGCGATTGGTTTGATCTTTGCCGCGGACCGCACATGCAATCTACAGGGCAAATTGGGAATGCTTTCAAATTAATGAAAGTCGCAGGAGCTTATTGGCGTGGCGATGCCAATAATCCAATGCTCACAAGAATTTATGGAACAGCATTTGCAAATGAAAATGACTTAAAAGCCTACCTCCATATGCTAGAAGAAGCTGAAAAACGTGATCATCGCCGCTTGGGACGTGAAATGGACTTATTTCATTTTCAAGAAGAAGGGCCAGGAATGATTTTTTGGCACAAAAAAGGTTGGAAAATGTTCCAAAATTTGATCAACTATATGCGTAGACGCCTTGATGATCATCAATACGCTGAAGTTAATGCACCACAAGTTCTGGATAGGTCACTCTGGGAAATATCTGGCCATTGGGGCTGGTATAAGGAGAATATGTTCAAAGTAATTCCAGTAGCAGAAAATTCAGATCATGGGAATGTTTATGCCCTTAAACCAATGAATTGCCCTGGTCATGTGCAAATTTTTAAACATGGTTTAAAATCTTATCGTGATTTGCCTATTAGACTTGCTGAATTTGGACTTGTTCATCGTTATGAGCCTTCGGGTTCTTTACATGGTCTTATGCGTGTGCGTGGTTTTACGCAAGATGATGCGCATATTTTTTGTACTGATGAACAATTAGCCGATGAATGTCTCAGTATTAATGATCTTATTTTATCAACTTATGCTGATTTTGGTTTTAAAGAAATCAGTCTTAAGCTTTCAACACGTCCAGAAAAACGAGTTGGGTCTGATGCATTATGGGATCATGCAGAAAGTATCATGGAATCTGTCCTTAAAACGATTGAAACAAAATTTGCAGGACAAATCAAAACAAGCATCCTTCCAGGTGAAGGAGCATTTTATGGTCCAAAATTTGAATATACATTAAAGGATGCTATCGGTCGTGAATGGCAATGTGGAACAACACAAATAGACTTTAATCTCCCCGAACGTTTTGGTGCATTCTATATTGATAAAGATTCAGAAAAACGTCAACCTGTTATGATCCACCGTGCTATCTTTGGATCAATGGAGCGTTTTCTTGGTATATTAATCGAAAATTTTGCTGGACATATGCCACTTTGGCTTGCTCCTGAACAAGTTGTTGTTGCAACAATTACATCCGAAGCAAATGAATATGCCCAAAAGATAACGGCAAAACTTAGAGCTATTGGGCTTTCCGCAACAATAGATCTCCGCAATGAAAAAATTAACTATAAAATACGAGAACATTCTTTACAAAAAGTCCCCGTAATTTTGGTATGTGGTAAACGTGAAGCTGAAACAAATAGCGTAAATATGCGCCGCTTAGGAAGTACAAATAAAACCCTTTTATCTGTAGAAGATGTGATTAAGCAACTCTCAAATGAAGCAACACCTCCGGATTTGCAGCGTGTAATAAATGCATAACATCACAGAAGATGGTAATACGTTAATTTTTTACTATAAATCTTCAATTTTTGTACAAAATGAAATGATTTGATATTCTAGTGCGTTTTTGTTTCATGCACAATTACCTATCACCAGAAAGAATAACGTGATCACTCTCTACAAAGTGGATTGGTGAAAAAGTTGAATGTAAGCTATGAGCTGCTTAAATGCAAAAATCATAGACAATTGAATATTAATAATAACATTAATCTTTTACCTTTATAATGAAAAGATGGCGCTATTATCATGGATAGATCATTACGATAATTATAGCAACATCAAGCAAGAAGACTGAAAACAAGATCATATTTATTAAATAAAAAATATGTAAAATTAGCTGAACGATGATATGTCTTGTTCGTAAAATAAGCCCTTATAAAAAAGAAAAGATATTGATTTATAATGATAATATATCGTTATTCATATTAAATAAGATTTTGAATATCATAGGGCTTTCTCATTTTAAATATGTTTATGTTGAATCTATCAAAATCATTCGCTTGCACGAAATAAGCGGAATGAGTGTGTGGATAAAAATTATTGAGAAAGGACTTTAAAATGCTCACAATAAACTGCCTCAAGTGCTAAGATTGTTGCAATCATTGAGGGCAAGCTAAACTATAATGATGATGCCGACTTGCTCTTTCATAAGTGTAAAAATAGCGGTACTCAACGGGTTTAGCATTATATGATTCACGAGGAATCATGGTAAAATAAGCTTAAGGAGCCTTAAGAAACATCTCTTTAAAACAAGCACATAAATTGGTAAACCAATAGCGTTCTATATCCCGCAATCTACACTGATGAGATATTGCCTTAACTTTTATAAAGCCCAATCAGAGAAAAATGGTAAAACTCAGCGTTTATTCTTTCCCCTCTTTATATTTTACCAAATTAAAAACTCTTATAAAAAACTCGTTAAATATACACATACGATACATTACTATTCGTTGAACGTATAAAACTCTGGGCACCCCCATAAAACATCTAAATATCTACAAAACACATTGCTACGCTAGACGCAAGATATTGATTTGTAAAACAATTTCAAAACACATGTTTTGCTAAAAAAGCAACACATATAAAACAAAAAATATTATTGCTATCGTGCTCTATCAAGAACACGCTTACATTCAATGAGTTCAAATAGGATTTCTTGCAACAATGCTTTATCAGTTTTATCTTTATAAAGATTCACAGAACCGACAGATGTTTCTTCCTCATTCCTCATGAAACTCAAAAGCCCAAAAGAAGATTTCTTAGGCTTATTGCTAGCATTTTCAGAAGTTTGTCCTGCATGTTTCTTCTCTATGACTACATTCATAGCATCAAGATCACCATTACCCAATGCAGTCACAAAAGCAACACCATTTTCTTTCAAAAGGCGTTGCACACCTTTTATCGTATAACCCTGATCATATAATAACTGCTTAATACCATTGAGCAAATCAACATCGACCGGACGATAATAGCGCCTTCCTCCCCCACGTTTCATTGGTTTAATCTGCCTAAAACGTGTTTCCCAGAATCTTAAGACATGCTGCGGCAGCTCCAATAACTCGGCTACTTCGCTAATTGTGCGAAAAGCATCAGAGCTTTTATCCATTTTGCAACACCTTATTTAAAACAAAATAAATTACTTTACAATGACTCATTCTGTCTCAATTTCTCAACAAGATTAGTCAAAAATAAGACCATCATTGACGACTTACACAACTGTCTTTTTCTAAAAAACAAAGACCTTTATTTTATCATTTTTTTAACAAATACTAAACATACCATGGCATTCATTTATAAGAATCATTTTTTCTGTCTTGCACGATGCGAATCTAAAATTCTCTGTTTAAGGACATTGGCAGCCTTAAACGTCACAACACGTCGCGGCGGAATAGGTGCTTCAACACCTGTTTTTGGATTGCGCCCAACACGTTCATTTTTACTGCGAACCTGAAAAGTTGCAAAAGAGGATAATTTAACCGCTTCACCTCTTACAAGTGAGTTGCAAATCTCATCCAAAACCAATTCGACTAAAGCTGCTGATTCAGTATGTGACAAGCCCACTCTTTTACAAACTACGCTCGCTAAATCTGCACGCGTTACTGTCTTACTTGTCATTATAACCACCTATTAAAATATTAAAAATTACAAAATGACTTATACGTTTTCTTGAAATATGGTCAAGTAGCCATAATTTACCAACGAATAAGAATTGCTCCCCATGTAAATCCACCTCCCATGGCCTCTAACATGATAAGATCTCCTTCTTTTATTTTTCCATCGCAAACAGCTGTTGTTAAAGCCAACGGAACTGATGCCGCAGACGTATTACCATGTTGATCAACGGTAATCACAACTTTATCTAGTGAAATTCCCAGTTTTTTAGCAGATGCTTCAATAATGCGCTTATTAGCCTGATGAGGTACGAACCAATCTAGTTGTGAAGAATCCATACCTGCAGCTGCAAAACAATCATCAACCACATCCGTTATCATACCAACAGCATATTTAAAAACTTCTCGTCCTTCCATACGCAAATAGCCTGTCGTTTGTGTTGTTGAAGGTCCACCATCAACATATAGCTTATCTATATAAGCGCCATTAGAGCGCAATTTCGCAGACAATATACCACGCTCAAAAGCAATACCCCCCTCAATTTCTTGTGCTTCCAAAATAGCAGCACCCGCACCATCACCAAACAAAACACATGTCGTACGATCTTCCCAATCTAAAATCCGAGAAAATGTATCGGATCCAATAACTAAAATTCTTTTAGCCGCTCCACACCGTAAATAAGAATCTCCTGTTGTTAAAGCAAAAATAAAACCAGAGCAAACAGCTTGAATATCAAAAGCAAATCCATGGCTCATTCCCAAAGCACACTGAATTTCAACAGCAGAAGCAGGAAAAGTACGATTCGGGGTGGATGTTGCTAAAATAATACAATCAATGTCTTTTATTGTTAAACCAGCATTTGTAAGTGCTGCTTGCGCAGCCTCAACTCCTAAAGAAACAGTTGTTTCATTTTCACTGGCAATATAACGTTGGCGTATTCCTGTACGCTGAACAATCCATGAATCTGACGTTTCAACAAACTTTGCAATCTCATCATTTGATAAACTTCTCTTCGGCAAAGCACTTCCTACACCACGTATAATTGACCGAATCATTCAGCTCTTACCTTTTCTTCAATTTTTTCATTTCTATTATAAGAGCTTATCATAAGGACTCTCCATTCACTGTCTCTTCAACTTCTTGATCAAAAAGTGTTTCTTTATTCTCATGAAACCGTCGCAAATCAGCTGTTATTTTTTTCAAAAGTCCATTATTAACCATCTCATAACCAACGCGGATAGCAGAAGCAAAACCGTTAGCATTAGCACTCCCATGGCTTTTGATCACAACACCATTCAACCCCAAAAGCACTCCTCCATTCACCCTCTCGGGATCCATTTTGTGTTTCAGCGTACGAAAAGCACCCCGCGATAAAAAATAACCAAGAGATGTTAAAAAAGAACTGCGCAGTGCAGAGTTTAAAATCTCTCCTATCTGTCGCGCGGTTCCTTCTGCGGTTTTTAAAGCAATATTACCAGAAAACCCCTCTGTTACAACAACATCGACTGTTCCTTTTCCAATGTCATTGCCCTCAACAAATCCTTTATATTCCAATCCTTCTAATTGCACTTCACGCAATATCATTCCTGCTTTTTTTATTTCATAAAGTCCTTTAACCTCTTCCACCCCCACATTTAAAAGCCCAACACTTGGTCTTTCAGTGTGATATAAAGCGCGAAACATACCCGCTCCCATAACCGCCAAATCAACCAACTGACTAGCAGAGGCACCAATTGTTGCCCCAATATCCAAAACGATACTCTCACTGCGAAGTGTTGGCCAGATACCCGCAATACCAGGACGTTCAGCCTCTGCTAGCATTTTCAAACAAAAATAAGACATGGCCATGAGTGCACCCGTATTACCAGCAGAAATGCAAGCATCAGCTTCACCATTTTTTACCGCTTCAATGGCGTACCACATTGATGATTTACCACGTCCATTACGAAGTGCTTGGCTTGGCTTTTCATCCATGCGTGTATAACTTTCTGTAGGGCAAAAGCGCGATACAGAATCCAAACAAGGGTATTTTTTTAAAACCGGACGAACATCCTCCTCTATTCCATAAAACAGAAAATAAATATTTGATAAATATTTTTGTACAATTGCTGCTCCTGCAATAGCTGCTTCTGGACCGTAATCACCGCCCATGACATCCACAGAAATTCTAATCACGCTTGCATATCCCACATCTTTTCATTTACATCTTTAAACACATATTATGATTTTCGGCTCCTGAACACTCACAAAGCAAATCTTGCAAAAATCGCTCCGTAGAAAATACCGTTTAGCATACAATAGATATTTTTTTTATGTTTTTACAATTACTTCCAATTTTTCAAAACAGAAAATGGCGAGAATTTTTGCTCTGCTTCTTCTAAATTTTCAACCATATCCATCTTTATCCCCTCTTTACGTGGATAATGATTAATAGACAACTCAAAAAACTCTTCCATGATTGCACCAATATCAATTTTATCATCATAAAACACTTCAGGAGTATCAAGCCCCTCCACATCTAAAAACAATTCTCCTGTATCCTCTGATGTTTTTGGCTTCATCAAATTTGAATCTTCAGGAACAAAAACAACCTCAATATTTTCACAAAGGATATTTTCTAATGGTTCTAATGTAACGACACATAACTGTAGTATGCGCGCTTGCAACAGACCTTTTATACGCACTCCGCGTTTTTTCCACGGGAAAATATGAAAATTTCCCTCACAAGATTTTACTTCAATTAAATCATGGTTCTGAGCTAAATTTGTACATTCTTTTTTGTTTGCACAAAAATGAACCCTTATACCTTTAGCAGGTAGAGAACGTACAGATATTGGATAAGCCAAAGCAAATGTCATTTGAGGAACATTTTGAACATTCATTGACAACTCCCAAACATAAAAACGCATAAAACACTGTGTTTTTATTTATCTCAAGTATTCATGCATTTTTTTCTTTTCTAAAGAAATTCTATATGGCATAATTTGCTTTATAACAGGGAAACTCAGTGTAAGCTACGGTGGATTAAGCTAAAATTAGAAAAAACTTGAGGTTGCCTTCTTGTCCTACATCTCAGTATAAAGGGAGATATCATTGTTTCAAATGCCTCACATAATAGCCTTAATCAAACGTAAATTATTGATTGGTCTATCAATAGCAAGCATAGGAATGCTTGCGGGATGTGGTCTTCTCGATTCTTCAGGTTCGAGCCAAATTTATAGAGAGGGCTATATTCTTGATAAAAATGCTCTAAGTTCTATTGCTATTGGCTCAAGTCAAGAGCAAGTTCTTTTAACTTTAGGAACCCCTTCATTAAAAACAAAATATGATAATGAAGTTTTTTATTACATCTCACAGACACGCTATCGTGGGATGCAGTTTATGAAAACAAAGATTATTGATCGCAAAGTTTTAGCCATTTACTTCAATAAAAATGATCAGGTTGCAAAAGTTGCTAATTACGGATTACAAGACGGTCAAGTATTTGATTTTATTACACAAACAACACCAACTGTAACAAAAGAACATCCTTTCTTAATTCAAATTATAAAAGGCCCTGCGAATTTGCCACCCCATAACTAAATCATATAGTCTACATACCGTCTCAATATTATTAGGTCTGATATTATCAGACCTAATAATAGAGGGATTTTTAGCTCTTATAGGCGGACTTTTTTTGCCATACTGTCGAGAACTGCATTAACAAGTTTTGGCTCATCACCTTCAAAAAAAGCCTTCGCTATGTCAACATATTCATTCATGACAACCGCAACAGGAACATCTTTACGGTTGATCAACTCCCATAAACTTGCTCGTAAAATTGCTCGCAATATAGAATCAAGACGTGAAAGAGACCACTCAGCAGAAAGCTGTTGATGAAGCAGAGGATCAAGCTGCTTTTGATCTTTTACAACACCCGTTATAATAGCCAAAAACCATTGAAAATCAGCTTCAAGATACTGGTCTCCATCGATATCTTTTCCCAAACGATAAGCTTCATACTCAGCTGCTGTTTCCATCACCCCCGACCCCACGATATCCATTTGATAGAGGGCTTGAACTGCAGCGAGTCTTGCTGCTCCACGTTTATTGGCTGAACGCGGAAAATGTCTGCTTTTTATATCAGCCATATTTAACGATTATCTCCAAATCTCTTTTTTAGAGCGATCATACATAAAGCAGCTTCAGCCGCAAAACCACCTTTATTTTTGTCATCTAGTTTTGCACGCACCCATGCTTGTTCTTCGTTTTCAACAGTCAAAATACCATTTCCAATAGCCAAATGCTGATGAACAGTTAAATCCATCAATGCACGACAAGAATCATTAGCAACAATTTCAAAGTGATATGTTTCGCCCCGAATAACACAACCAAGAGCAACATAACCATCATAAGATATGTTATTTTGTTCAGCAAAAGCTATTGCACTTGGTATTTCTAATGCTCCAGGAACCGTTACAACATCATAACTTGCTTCAGCTTTTTGCAAAGTATTCACTGCACCTCTCAAAAGCGCATCAGAAATCCCCTCATAAAAACGTGCTTCAACAATCAATACGTGAGGCTTTTTACGTATCTCTTTCATCATAATGGAATTCCACAAAAAACGAATCAAAAAAATCAAAGTTATAAAGCATAAAATTCTGAAAACGATCAATAGAGTTTTGGCTTATTCATCTTCTCTTTTTAAAGCAAAAAGTTTCGCAGCATAACGAGCAAGTTGATCAATTTCCAAATTGACCCAATCTCCAATTCTAGCTTGTCCCCACGTTGTCATTTCGAGTGTATGGCGAATAATAAGAACATCAAAAACACAATCCTCAACACCATTAACAGTCAAAGATGTCCCATTAAGTGCAATAGATCCCTTATTGACAATGAAAGGCATAAATTGTCTTACAACTTTTAAATAAAAACGAATTGCATCCCCTTCATTTTTTTGATCAATGATTTCAGCCAAACCATCAATATGACCGGAAACCAAATGTCCTCCTATTTCATCACCTAATCGAAGCGAACGTTCCAAATTAACAAAAGTTCCTTTTGTCCATTGTGCAAGATTAGTCAAACGCAATGCTTCTTCCCATGCTTCTACAGCAAACCAACCAGCAGTCGCTTGTTTTACCCCCCGCTCTACAATTGTCAGACAAATCCCTGAACACGCAATCGATGCACCAATTTCCAAACTCTGTATGTCATAGCGCGTAGAAATATCTAAACGTACCCCTTGCTTTAAAGGTTGTACATCTTCAACACAACCGATGTCTGTTATAATCCCTGTGAACATAGTGCTTTACGCCTCCATTTATAAAAACGGTCATTTCCAAACATTCTTGATTCAACCTTACGAAATTGCGAAAGATAATTTCCAAAATGAGGGGCTTCAACACGACCTTCGCCTAAAATAACGGGTGCATAAAAACATATCAAATGATCCACACAACCAGCATTTAAAAACGTTTCCCCTGTTTTTACGCCCCCTTCCAATAAAACACTATTAATCCCATATTTATAAAGCATCTGTAAAAGAGCAAAGGGTTCTACACAACCATTGTTCATCTCTACCGAATAAACAGACACACCATATTGCTCCAATGCATTTTTTTTGCTTTTCTTTGAAAGATCCACATCACAAATAACCCATGTAGGAATTTTCATGGCTGTTTGGACAACTTTTGCATCAAGGGGGATAGATAAATCTGTATCCAAAATAATACGAATTGGTGAGCGTACCTCCATCCCTGGCAAGCGGCAATTGAGTTGTGGATCATCTGCTAATATAGTGCCAATACCAACGAGGATAGCATTATTTTGGGCACGTAGAATATGCGTATGAGCATGAGAAAGTGTTCCACTAATTTTTACGCTGCCCTTTTCTCTTTTTCCAACACCATTATCAGCAGAAATTGCCATTTTAAAAGTGACCGCACAGCGTTGTATCTTCCTTATGCACCAATGTGTCCATAAAGATTCAAAAGCCTCTTCAGCTAAAATTCCCTCAACCACTTCAATACCCGCTGCTCGCAAAAGAGCAATACCATGACCATCAACACGCTTGTCACAATCAGTCAGCGCAACAACAACTCGAGAAATACCTGAATCAATAAGTGCATTTACACACGGCGAAGTTTTTCCATAATGCGCACAAGGTTCTAAAGTAACATAAGCAGTCGCTCCTTGAGCTAAAGAACCAGCCATATGTAAAGCTTGCACTTCCGCATGAGGACTCCCATGAATAGCTGTTACGCCATAGCCAACAATAAATGCCCCCGCACTATTATCGTTTCGCACAATTAACGTACCAACGGAAGGATTCTCACCTGTAAGACCGACATGACGTTCTGCTAAACGAATAGCTGCAGCCATAAACCGTTCATCTTGCACTTTTTTATTCATCAAAACGAGATTCTGTATCCGCAATACCCTTTGACAATTCATCTATAACATCGTGAAAATCGCTTGCATTACGAAAATCTCGATACACAGAAGCAAAACGAATATAAGCAATATCATCAATTCTTTTCAATGCTTCCATCACAAGATGTCCAATTTTTTCTGAAGCAATCTCTGGTTCTCCCAAACTTTCAAGCTGGCGCACAATGCCAGAAATTGCTCGTTCAATATGATCAGGATCAATATTGCGCTTACGTACAGCTACATCAACTGATCGCATTAACTTATCACGATCGAATGGTTCACATCGTCCACTTTTTTTAGCAACCAAGAGCTCACGCAACTGAACACGTTCAAAAGTTGTAAAACGACCACCACAAACGGAACACACACGACGTCGGCGAATCACTGCCCCCTCTTCTGCTGGACGTGAATCTTTAACCTGTGTATCCTCATATTGGCAGTAAGGACAGCGCATCTTTTATGTCCTTAACGAGTACTAAGATAAGAGTAAAGAGGAAATTGACTCGTTATATCTTTTACCTTTTTCTCAACAGCCATTTCAACGGCATAATTATCTTCATCACTTTTTGCGCTCCGAAGACCATCAAGAACTTCTGAAACCAGATGACCAACTTGAATAAACTCTTTTTCTAAAAAACCACGTGTTGTGGCAGCAGGTGATCCCAAGCGAATTCCCGATGTTATAGATGGCGTTTCAGGATCAAAAGGAATACCATTTTTATTGCAGGTAATACGAGCGCGCCCCAAAGCCAATTCAGCACGTTTACCTGTTAGATTTTTGGAACGTAAATCAACCAACAACAAATGATTATCTGTACCACCAGAAACAATATTAAAACCATTACTCTGTAATATTTTTGCTAAAGTTTTCGCATTAGCGACCACATTGGCACTGTAACTCTTGAAAGAGGGACGCAAAGCCTCCTCAAACGCAACAGCCTTTGCGGCAATTACATGCATTAAAGGACCACCTTGAAGACCAGGAAAAATTGCAGAATTAATTTTTCTGGATAAAGACTCATCATTTGTCAATATTAAACCACCACGAGGACCTCGAAGCGACTTATGTGTTGTTGTTGTTACAATATGCGCATGTGGAACGGGTGAAGGATGCACGCCACCAGCAACAAGACCGGCAATATGAGACATATCAACGAGTAGATGAGCACCAATCTCATCTGCAATTTCACGGAATCGTTTCCAATCCCATAGCCGTGGATAAGATGAGCCACCCGCTATAATAAGTTTGGGCTTACGTTCTTTTGCAAGCTGCTCAACCTCATCCATATCAATAATCTGATCTTCTTGACGCACACCATAGGAAACAACATCAAACCATTTTCCTGACATATTAACAGATGAACCATGCGTAAGGTGACCACCAGCATTTAAGTCTAATCCCATAAATGTGTCACCAGGCTGAAGTAAAGCTAAAAAGACAGCTTGATTCATTTGGCTACCAGAATTAGGCTGTACATTTGCAAAAGCAGCACCAAAAAGCTGTTTTGCCCTTTCAATGGCTAAATCTTCAACGACATCAACAAATTGACACCCGCCATAGTAGCGCTTTCTTGGATAACCTTCTGCATACTTATTAGTTAAAACAGACCCCTGCGCTTCAAGGACCGCCCTTGAAACAATATTCTCTGAAGCAATCAGCTCAATTTCATGTTGTTGACGCTCAAACTCCCCTCTAATTGCATCAAAGATTGCACCATCAACAGTTTGTAAATTATCATTAAAAAAGCGCTTTTCTGCGTCACTTGCTTGCTGGGTCATAAAACACGTTCCTAACATAAAAAAATAAAGTCACTGAACGATAACACAGCAAACCATGCAAACCAAACATTTTAAACCACTTACACTCAAAAATAATGATGCAAATATTTATCTTACTCTTTGTTATAAAAACAGTGAAAAACTTCCCTCTCAAGAATGATGAAAAATGAGATTACATTTCTTTTTTTACACTCTTATTTGTTTACACCTTTTACAAAAGGTATCTATAATCTAAAGAAATTCAATAATTTAATGATTAAAAATAATTTATAATGTGAAAAGCTGAATATAATAGGCAAAGTTAATACAAGGCAAATAAGAATGCTAACCAAAGTTTTTATTGATGGTGAACATGGCACAACCGGACTACAAATACAAAAACGCTTAGAGAAGCGTACAGATTTAAAACTACTCTCTCTTGCTCATAAAGATCGCCATAATGTTCATCTGCGACAAGACTATCTTAATCAAGCCGATATTGCTATTTTGTGTCTTCCAGATGATACTGCACGCGAAACAGTTCATTGGCTTAAAAAAAATAAAAACATTAGGATTATTGATAGCTCGACAGCCCACCGTGTTGCACCAGACTGGGTTTACGGTTTTCCTGAAATGACAGCAGGACAAAGAAAGCGCATCCAAGCAGCACATTATGTAACCAATCCTGGGTGCTATCCTACCGGTGCCATTAGTTTGATTCGCCCACTCCGTGAAGCAGGACTGCTAGACGCCTATTATCCCGTATCGATTAATGCAATCTCCGGCTATACTGGTGGTGGAAAACAGTTGATTTTACAAATGGAAAATCAATCTCAACAAAATATTCAGGACAATTATTTTATCTATGGTCTTAATCTTGAACACAAACATGTGCCAGAAATTAAAATTTATGGACAAATCAACCAAACCCCAATTTTTATACCAAGTGTTGGTCGTTTTCCCCAAGGAATGATTGTGAATCTTCCTCTGCATCGCCATTTATTCACAAAATCAGCAAACTGTTCTGATTTGCGCGAAATTCTCGCAAACCATTACGATGGACAAAATACCATTTTAGTTGCATCACAAGAAGAAACTGCTTCACTTCAAAGACTTAATCCAGAGTGTTTAGCCAATAAAGATGATATGAAACTGTTCGTATTTGGAAATGATCGTGAAGGTATTTTTAATCTCAGCGCCATATTCGATAATTTAGGAAAAGGCGCATCAGCTGCGGCTATTCAGAACCTCGACTTAATGCTTTCAAGCGACTAAAACTCCCTAAATACAAACTTTTACTCAACAACGCGATATGCCCCTTTCGTTGCTCGCCAGTGCGCAACCGCAAAACACAACACTGCTAGTGCCATACTTTGGTGAATGAGCCCTAAACTTATCGGAACCTCATGTAACAGTGTTAAGATACCCAAGAGTGCTTGGATAATAATCATAACACAGATAAGAAATGCACGACGAGAATGGGTTGAATGTGGAATGTTTTTTTGTACATAGAAAGCATGAATAACTGAGACAATAAATAAAAAATAAGCAAAAAACCGATGAATAAATTGAACCATTAAGGAATTTTCGAATAAATTGAGCCAAACAGGACGAAGCTGCAACAATCCATCAGGAATAATCTGCCCATCCATAAGAGGCCATGTATTATAGACTTTTCCAGCATGAAGCCCTGCAACCAAAGCTCCAAAATAAATCTCTATCAAGACGAGAACAACAAGCCAAGCCGCAAAATATTGCACCTTTTGATTTGCTGGCTTTTCTGAGTATTCTGCAAGTCCTCGAGATAAATAAGTGACAAAAACAATAACAAAACATGCCGTTATAAGATGAAATGCCAAACGATATTGGCTCACACTTGTTAAATTACTTTGCCCAATCCCTGAAGCAACCATCCACCAACCAATAAAGCCTTGAAAGGCGATAAGAATAGGCACGACAATAAGCGAGAGTAAGATATTTTTTTCAATACGCTTAGTCGCCCAAAACCAAATGAGCCCCAATAAAGCGACAAGACCAACAAGACGCCCAAGAACACGATGCGCCCATTCCCACCAAAAAATGACCTTAAAAGCACTTAAGGTCATATCAGGATTAAGCAGCTTATATTGTGCTATCTGTTGATATTTTAAAAATTCCTCTTGCCATTGATCCACACCAATCGGTGGAATAACGCCGTGTATTGGCTTCCATTCCGTTATAGATAATCCTGATCCCGTCAAACGAGTAGCGCCACCTACTAAGACAATTGCTAAACAAAGCAATAAAATAGAGTAAAGCCACACCTGTATTTGTTTTCTATTTTTCTTTTGCACGGGCGTTAAAATGCTATTGTTTAATCTCTTTACTGCCATCTCTGATTGCCCCACGCTTCTCTCCAACTACAATGCATTTTAAAATTTAAACATCAAATCTTTGTGTATTCTAGTATGTACTATAACTTTAGCAAAAAACAAGCGTACCACTATAACATGCGATACATATTTCTTTTTTACGAAGTTTATGATGCAACAACGCGATAAACAGTCTTTGGAAAGCTGCTTACCATCCGCATCATCCATTCTTGTTCATTAAGAACAGTATTACAAATATAATAGTCTGTTAGCTCTGCAAATTGCTCAAATCCATATTTTGGTTCGCTTGCCATCTCAAGGATGATAAAGTCATATTCTGTTTTAAATTCTTGTAATATATGAGAAATGTAATTTGAAAAATCTTGTGCAGAAATAGCACTTGTTAACCCCTGAGGAAGAATATCAACCCCCGTATCATAATCACGGTAAATAACATCATGCAACTGGGCATTGCCCGTTAAAATATCACTCAGTCCGCGATGTGGACCAATGACCTTCTCTATTTGTTGACCAGAAATATCGACCAACAAAATTGTTTTGTTCTCTTTTGTGAGATGAAGTGAAAGCTTTGCCGCTGTCCGTGCAGCCTCTGGTCCAATGATTGAAATAATGGTTGAAGCACGCCATTTCAAAACATCAGATAATCCCTCTATCGTAATAAAAGCTTCAAGATTTTTCATTTCTTGAGAGACTAAAATACTCTCGTTCTTCTTAAGAGCATTTTCTTTTGATCTCAAATCCTCTTCTGAAGGTTGATCTTTTTTGCTTTTAAAGCACGGATAAAATAACAATATTCCTAGTAAAAGAGTAAGGAAGCTAGCCAATGCACTCACAAAAATATTTTTTCCATAAAGAGCCATAAAAGAAATTGGTGCTAACGTTGTTGGCATAACCACGTGGATATTTGTGTTTTGTAAAAGAAGAGGATCATCACTCAATCTCCGATATGAACCAATAATTTTTTCTCTTCGTTGAGCAGAGTTACTTATCGCTTTATTTTGTGCATCGACTGCTGCTTTTATTTTATTTTCAAACTCGTTAAATATTTCATTCAAAGATTGGGATTGATCTTTTACAAAAAAGTTTATTCTTTTTTTGAGCTGTTTTTCTAATTCCGTTGCAATAACCTCATCTGAATGAACTTGATAAACGATTTGTAAAATTTTATTTTTTAATTGATGAGAAACTGTCTCTAATTCCGCAGTCATTGCTTTAATTTGAGGATGTGTCCACCCCAATTGCACCGCCATATGTGCTCTTTGCGTTTCCAAAAGATCACGTTTAGATTCCAGAGCAACAATTGCTGAATTACCTGCAATAAACGATAAAGACAATAAAGACTGTCCCTTTTCACGCATCGTGTTAATCGTTGAATTCAAACTTGTTAAATGAATACGCTTTAAAGTTGCTTCCGTTAATTGCATAGAAAGATCATGAAGCTCTGTTTGTTTTACACCCTGCTGAATAAAAGACTCAACAGATGTACGAAATCCCTGCACGATATTAACGATTGCAGTATTATCATATTGTTTGTCTTCTAATTTATCATTTAACAAGAATTGTTTCTGTTTTATGATTGCTTGTGAAAATGCGGAAAACCAAGTTTCCAACCCACGTTGAGCTGCTTCAAGTGTCTCAGCTTCAAAAGTCAAATCGATAAAATCACCACGACGCGATAAACGGATATTTTCATGATTTTTTTTCTTATTAAAAGCACTTAAAGAAAATTGCGAATCATTGAAGAACATAGGCTGTGAAAACAAAAAGGCGATAACATTGTCTTGCTTTTTGATTGGTAATGGTTTTCCTACAGAATCAGATAACGAAAATATTAAAGTTGCTTGGTAACCACGGGGTTGGACAAAATAATACAACCAAATCAAAGATATACATAGCACTTGTAATAGCAAAACAATCAAAATGCTTCGCCATACGGTACGTACGAATAGTCTTTTATTACACTTAAGACTCATCTTTATTTTAACCAGCAAAATACTTCTTCATATTGTTTTATTAAGAGAAAGTAGTAACTATCCTCTTAACTTGCTGTCATATTATTTTTCAGATAATAAAAACATAAAATTTAAGCACAAATGTTCAGCAATAGCTTTAAAGAACTTAATTCATATTTTTTTTGATGTTCTCTAATTGTTTTTTTGCTTCAGAAGTAATAACGGCTCTAATAGTAACAGACCCATCATCATGTCCTTCTTGCATTATTTCCGCAGAGTTTTCATAAAACCAATCGATAAGCGACATTTCATGAGGTTTTAAAAGATATTCAATGCTTTGCACCTCTCCAAAAATTCGCTTTTCAATGGCTCTTAATAATTGATCGAGTCCATCCCCCTTAAGCGCTGATACCATGAGAGCAGGATTTAATCGTGTTTTTGCGCTTGTTTGTAAAACATTCAATGCCTGCTCATCCAACATATCAATCTTATTCCAAACTTCTATGATATGCTCCATATCATCAATATCGATATCAAGACTTGAAAGCACTTCTAAAACATCTTGAGCATGTGCACGATGATCAAGATCTGACATATCTCTTACATGAAGAATGAGATCCGCTTCAACCACTTCTTCAAGGGTTGCTCTAAAAGCTGCAATCAAATTTGTTGGCAAATTAGAAATAAACCCTACAGTATCAGACAAAAGAATAGTTTTTCCATGGGGAAGAACAACTTTGCGCAAAGTCGGATCAAGCGTTGCAAATAACATATTCTTTGCTAAAACATCTGCACCACTTAGACGGTTAAAGAGAGTTGATTTTCCTGTATTCGTATATCCTACCAGTGCCACAACAGGATAAGATGTTTTTTTCCTTTTTGCTCTATGAAGTGCACGTGTTTTTATAACCGTTTCCAATTCGCGTCGAATACGAATAATTTTCTCTTGTAAAAGACGCCTGTCTGCTTCAATTTGCGTTTCACCAGGTCCACCTAAGAAGCCACGCCCCCCCCGTTGCCTTTCCAAGTGCGTCCAACTACGCACAAGTCGTCCTTTTTGATAGGACAAATGCGCTAACTCTACTTGCAAAACTCCTTCTTTTGTTCGTGCACGATCCCCAAAAATTTCAAGAATCAAAGCCGTTCTATCGATAACTTTGCAATTCCATAATTTTTCTAAATTACGCTGCTGTACTGGTGTTAAAAAGTGATCTACAATCGCAAGCTCAATAGAATATTCATCTATGTAACAGGTTAACGCATCTACTTTACCTTTTCCAAAGAGAGTTGCAGAGCGAGGCGTTGCAATATTAATCGTTTCATAATTAACAACTTCTAACCTTATAGCACGCGCTAAGCCTAATGACTCTTTAACACGAGAAGATATCGAACACTCTCTCAAAGAGCTTTCACTTCTATTTTCTTGAAAAATTGGTATCAAAACAAGTGCGCGCACCTGTCCTGTATTCTGCGAAAATATCCCTCCTAATCTCTCATTTTCATTTATCATAGCAATCTAAGTACTTTTAAAATGGGATAAGAGGTCTATCTTAAAATGACATGCTTACTCAGGACTTTCACCCTCAAACATCTGCACAGGCTGTCCAGGCATAATCGTAGAAATAGCATGCTTATAAACCAATTGCGCGTGTCCATCTCGGCGTAAAAGAACACAAAAATTATCAAATGAAGTTACAATACCTGTGAGTTTAACGCCATTGACAAGAAAAATTGTAAGGGAAATTTTTTGCTTACGCACCGTATTTAAAAACACATCTTGCAGGTGTTGTGATCGCTCTGCCATTATTCTTACACCTTCATCTCGATTGCATAAAATATTCGTGCATGCATATCGACTGAAAAATATCCAATTGTCAACGTAGAAGCTTCAAAATTTAGCAACAAACAACTGAAATTAGAGAAAAAACGGCTCTTTAAGGCAATAATAAAGCGCAACTTACGAAAAGCGATATTAAATTAAAAATTTTTCCACGTTTACTTTTTTATGAGCTTACAATTCAAAGGCATACTTTTATACATCCTAAGCTATTACAGACTATATGTGATGATGAAGCTGCTTCATTTAGAATCAATAAAAGTAAACGGACAACAATATTTATTAACGATCATCGGTATTAATAGAGAGGTATTCGCCACCCTACTGTATATATAACCGCTATTAAATTATCCTTATTTCAAAGACTAGCGGCTTATAAAGTTTTTTATAAACACAAGTTGTAAACAGTATTTTTGTTTTTGTTAGATTCAAATAATAAATTGTTTTTACTATATTTTATAACATTTTTAAACAGGGTATAAGAAACCGCGTTAACTTTATCTTGATAAGTTTTTAAAATTTTTTCCTAAGCATATTCCTTTCTAAATAATTAACAGCTAGTATGTAGAAATTATGTGGAAGAGGACGTATCCCTTTTCCGTCTGTAAGAGTACGAGGCGAGTATGGCACGCAGAACCAAATTGCAAACATTTGAAGTTGAAGTTGAAGAAGCCCTCACAAAAGCTATGAACTTTAATTTCAATGACACAGAATTTGAAACAATATCATCCAATAATTCTGAAAATATTGTTAATGTCGATGATCTGATTCAAAAAATTGCAATGGCAGAAGAAGAATTCTTTGCTGAAAACGGTACGTCAACTTTTGTTTCTAATATTCATGATGAAGCTGTTGTTGATAAATCCGTTGTTGAACAGCTTTTCGCTCCAAAACCTTCACCTGATATTTCAGGTGGAACTGTTCATAATACATTGTTGTCTACAAAACTTCTTCCTGCAAATGATGATATAACAACCCCTGTAAATTTTGGACTATTAAAGCAGCGTTCTTCCTCTCGAGTCTACTGGTATACAACAGCGCTTAGTGCTTTATGGGCAACGGGAGGAGCTTTTATTGCGCATAAGCTCGCACCTACCGGACTCAGCTCCTTATCCAATATCAGCACTTTTGTTACATCCCCAACAGGACTTGCTGTAGCAGCCGGAACAGCAATTCCTATCCTTATATCTTGGGGCGTTGCTCAATTAACAAAACGTTCAAACGACTTGCATAACATTGCTCTTCTTATGACAAATGCTGCACAACGCCTTAGTGAACCACAACATTTATCTGAAAAACAAGCTATTGCTATAGGGCAAACCATTCGTGAAGAAGTAGCGGCAATGAACGAAGGTATTGAACGTACCCTCGGACGTGCTGTTGAACTTGAAGCAATCATACAAGGTGAAGTTCACAACCTAGAACAAGCCTATGCTGAGAATGAATCACGTATTCACACATTAATCAAAGAATTGAGCAATGAACGCATCGCCATTTTGAATCACGCAGATCGCGTACAATCAACAATTAAAGGAACCCAAGAACAACTGAGTGATGAATTTGGTTTAGTTACCTCTAAAATTGTAACCAATGTTGAAAAGCTTGCACAAACTCTCTCTCAAACTTTACAAAAACAAGGTGAAGACCTTGTTGAAAAACTTTCCTATGCCGGTGATGGCGTAACAAATCAGCTTGTTGAAAAATTTAACGAAACAACAACACAAATTCAGCAGAAAAACACAGATTTTTTTCATGAATTAGGAAAAAACTTCGATGGTTTTGCAAAACGATTTGATCATAATGAAAAGCAAATAGAAAAAACCTTTAATGAAACAGCTGAAAAAGCGGAAGTACATGTTGCTAAAATTGCAACACATATACAAGCAGTAACAGATCAAACTTTGCACGCTGTCGATGAAAAGTTTAAAGCCTTGGATAAAGCTCTTATTGATCGTAATAATCAATCTCTACAGAATTTTGATGAGAAGATCTTAAAGCTCGACGACCAAGCACATAAACTCTCTTCTAAATTTGATAACGTAACCTCGCAAGCAATTGGAGCCTTTGAACAACGTTTAGCAACTGTTGATCTTTCTCTTAAAGAACATAGTGATTCCATCATTGATTCCTTTATAGAACGCAGCCAGGCTTTAGAGGATAATGCTGAAAAACTTGGTAACTTCTTGGAATCTCATGTCTTGAAAATAAATGAAAACCTCCAAGAAAAAACAGCAGACATTACCCATGCATTTACAAATGGACGTGAAGCTATTCTTTCTGCAATTGATAAAAGTAAAGAAAGTCTGAGAGAAGAAATTCAGTATGTCGACAATGCCATTGTTGATATCATACAAGAACGTTCACAAGATTTTAAAGTACAACTTTCTGATCAACGAGCTCTTATGGCAGACATGCTCGATAACGAGAAGAATAAAATTGCGGATACATTAAGAAATCAAATTGATGTCTTGTCCCAAAATACTTCTCATATTGAAAAAGTTTTGGCTGAAAATATTCAAGTCGTTGATAAACAAGCTGAAAATCATATCACAAACATCATTCAATGCACTGAAAAACTACAAGATGTCATTGTACAAAGCTGCAATACAACCCAAGATGCTTTAGAAGCACAAGCGAGAAATATTGATATCCGTGCCGATGCTCTGCGTGACTCTTTAGCGATTAATAGTTTTTCTCTCAATGAAGTTCTTGCCGATCAAGCACGCACACTTGAGCAACGCATGGAAACAATCCATAACCTCATTGCAAAAAGTGATATACGTGTCGATGTTGCATTGAAACAACAAATAGATTTAGTTGAGAGTGCAATTGTCGCCAATAATAAGAACATTACTGAAACGGTTCAAGATCATATCAAAAACCTTGAAAGCCATGCCGAAATTTTAAAGAATACTCTCTCTCAATCGAGTGGTGTTTTCTTTGAAACCCTTGAAACACGTATGGAATCATTCGATACAGATCTAGAAGATCGTGCACACAAAATTTTTGAACGAACAACAACGCTAGAGGAAACATTATCTGAAAAATTTAGCCAAATCTGTGAAGCCATTGATATGCAAACATCTGTTATTGAGGAACGTTCTGACACGTTAAAAACGTCTCTCATGCTTAATAATGAGCAAAGTCAGATAATTCAACAAGCGCTGGAAAGCAGTGTTGACAATATGCGTGTAACCTTAGAAGACTCTGTTAATATAGTTACAGATAACCTGCATAATAAGATTATAAAAGCTTCTGATATTCTTTCTTCTACGAGTGAACAAATTCTTTCATCTGTTACAAATGTTACTACACAAGCAGAAAATATTCTCTCAGAATCAGGCAATCGCATTGTATCAAATGTCAAAAAAACTGTTTATGATACCAGTGAAAAAGTTCTGTCCGTTCTGTCTGAACAAACAGCGCATACTGTCGAAGCTTTCGCAACAGCCAGTCATAATGCACAAGCATTATTGAATGAAACCATTCACACATCAACAACAGCAATAGAGCAAGTTCTTAATGAACGCTGTGATGTTCTTCATCACTCTATGCAAAATTTAAAAAATAATTTAGGGTATCAGCTCTCTGATGTAACGAGCCGTCTGGAAGATGCTGAAAATCAAACAGCAACACAAATTTCAAAACATGTTGGAAAAATAACAGAGCTGACAAATCACTTAAATCAAGCAGCGCAAAATACGACAGAATCAATTGATTCTTTAACACAGCATATCGGTGAACAACTCTCTCTCTCCACACAAGAAGCTGAACAAAGAATTTATGCACATAATGAATTTTTAGTGAATAGCTTAACCAAAGCTAACTCTGAAACACTTCAAACAATAACGGTTATGAAGGAAGAACTTGTTAATAATGTCTCATCCGTCTTAACACAGTTGAATCAATCAATTTACAATTTTAATGAAAATAGTAATGTTTTATTATCAGCTGTTCAAAATATTGATGGTCAGTTTAATGAGAGTGCGAATAATTTTTTCCGCAACACGGACCAAGTAGCAGAGCGTTTGTCAGCCTCAAATCAAGCGCTCAATAATAATGTTGAAATTCTGCAAAGACTTTCAAAGAATACCTTTGAACAAATTAGTCATATAACGAGCAGTTTTGGTGAACATGCAAAGACACTTTCCCAAACTATTCATGTTCTTGAACAATCTGAAAATTCACTTAGTACAACACTTGAAGAAAAACATAATACGCTTTCTGTATTAAGCGATGCTCTTGTTTCAAAGTCTCATGAAATTAATCAATTGATTGGGCATTATGAAAAAATCTTCAACTCAGCACTTGAACGCTCTGATAAAAATGCACGTAACTCCACAAATTCATTCCAACAATCACTTAATAGGCTTGTTAGTGAAGCATCGGCGCGTTTTTCAGAAGCAGCAGAAGACATACGTCGCTCCGCTGATGAAGTTCGTTTAGAGCTTTCAAAGATTAATAATGATATCAATGAAAATGTTAAAAAACTTCCAGAAAAGACAAAAGAAACAACGCAAACAATTCGCACAGCTTTGAATGAACAGATTACAGCGTTACAAGATCTAGTCAGTGTTATACAAAATGATCAAAAGAGCGCAAAAAAACAGCTGATATCAGAATTTCCTGCATCATCAACGTTTAATCAAAGAAGTGACAATTCCACTGAGTCCGTTAAAAAGATCGTACCACCTAAGCCTATTTTGCAACAAGATCAAAGCAAAAAAAGACCAAATAAATGGGTATCAAATCTCTTAGAAAGAGCTTCACGTGAAGAAACGTTTTATGATGCTCCCCCTAGTGATAATGTTTTAACATCAGTGCAAACAAAACCATCTCCTGCAAACAGCTCTCTTAATTCATTAGCTTCTGGTATAGTGCAAGCTATCAATCACAATGCCATTGTTGAGCTATGGGATCATTATCAACGTGGACAAAAAAATATCGTAACAGAACGCCTTTATACCTTAAATGGACAAAAAATATTTGAAATGATTAAGAGAAAATATATGAGCGATTTTGAGTTTAAACGTTCAGTGAATCAATATGTTACAGATTTCGAAAAGCTCTTACGTGATATATCGCGCAGTTCTGGTTCTTCCAGCTCAGTTCGCAAATACCTGATATCAGATACCGGAAAAGTTTATACTATGCTTGCTCATGCAAGTGGTCGAATTCAATAAAAAAATAAAAAAAGTGGAAAAAGATATTTTTTCCACTTTTTTCCTCTCCAGTTGTTTTAATGGCTCATCGTAGAGTACTTTGCTTTCAACTACAGCTTTGTACTTCAAAGGCTGAAATAATTGGCATGCGGTTTTCTTTGATATCCTAAGCAATAACCCCAAAGAAGCGTAATGACTTATCAAACAACATATCACTTTAAGAATGATAAGCATATTTTCTATTTCCTTATTTTTTTCTTAACTCCTTTATTTTTCATAGTTTCATAAAGGTACAAAATAGGTAATAATTATTTTTGCTAATTGTGAAAAAATTCCATGCTTTTATATTAAAATAGCTTATAGAAACATTTCTATTTATTTTTCAAACGTTTTTTATCCACACATTACTCTCGTTTGAATTATGTAATTGAATATTTTTTATTATATTAGGTGAATTTTAAATAAAATAATCTTATTGTATTCAAATTTCTCATTAAACATACGAAATGATGCATTATAAATTATAAAGAAAAGCGTTATGCTAAATATATGATTTTCATGTATAAAATCCGCAATTACAGCCATTTCAGCCACATCTTTGTTTATTAAAACACATAATTGTCAGTATATAAAAGATACAGCTTTCACTATTAAGAATCCAATTAAACAATGAACAACATAACTTTCATTCTCAACTTTCCAGTTTCCTTTAAAATAGCGGAATAAACAATTTATAAACTACAAATTGTTATTTAAAATTTCTTCTACCTCCGTATAAAACTTTAAATAAAATATATATTTTATAAAAAATGGATGAAATTGATAGGAACCGTTCTTCTGTTCTTTCCTTATTTTGTAAACATTGCAAAAAAATAATGGCTTGATAATGTAATCGTTAGAAAATATTTTATTTTTTTGTAAAATAATCAATTTTTACGAGTTTTATTAAGGAAAGAAAAACAAATGTGCTGCTATCAATGAAGTTATTCATGCACACAAACAAAAAGAATCATCAAACTGGTTTTACGATCCAGAGGAATTTGCTCATGCTCATGCATTTTGATATTCAGAGAAATGAGGATCTATTAGTGGACAAAACCTTATCGTAGATGGAACATCTCATATACACATACGCTAACTTGGATATCATAAAAATGTCTAGAGAACGAAATAGTGATTTCAGTTCACCAAAAGCTGAACTTGACAGTGCCGCACTTTTTTATCACCAACACCCAAAACCTGGAAAATTGGAAATACAAGCAACAAAACCTCTTGATAATCAACGTGATTTAGCTCTTGCTTATTCTCCAGGCGTTGCAGCACCATGTCTTGCGATTCATGAAGATCCCAATCTTGCTGCTCAATATACCTCCCGTGCTAATTTAGTCGCTGTTATATCCAATGGAACTGCTGTTCTTGGTTTAGGAAACATTGGTCCACTCGCTTCAAAGCCAGTTATGGAAGGCAAAGCCGTTTTATTTAAAAAATTTGCGAATATTGATGTTTTTGATATTGAAATTGATGCATCCGATATAGAACAAATGGTACAAACGATATCAACCTTAGAACCTACATTCGGTGGTATTAATCTTGAAGACATTAAGGCTCCTGAATGTTTTGATATCGAAGAAAAGCTTCGTGCTAAAATGAATATTCCAGTTTTTCATGATGACCAACATGGAACTGCCATTATTGTTTCTGCAGCTGTATTAAATGCCTTAAATCTTTCAGGAAAAAAAATTGAAAATGCAAAAATAGTTACCTCAGGTGCAGGTGCTGCTGCCCTAGCTTGTCTTAATCTTTTAGTTCGTCTTGGGGCGAAAGTTGAGAATATTTGGCTTAGTGACTTAGAGGGAGTTGTTTATGAAGGTCGCAAGACCCTTATGGATCGTTGGAAAATCAATTACGCACAAAAAACGGACGCACGAACTTTATCTGATATTATTGATGATGCGGATATTTTTCTAGGCCTATCTGCGGGTGGTGTTTTAAAGCCTGAATATCTTAAAAGAATGGCTCAAAATCCACTCATTTTAGCGCTGGCTAATCCAGTACCAGAAATTATGCCTGAAGAAGCACGCTCTATACGACCAGATGCAATGATCTGTACAGGACGCTCTGATTATCCCAATCAAGTTAATAATGTCCTTTGTTTTCCCTATATCTTCCGTGGTGCATTAGACGTAGGTGCTAGTGCAATTAATGAAGAAATGAAAATGGCCGCTGTTCATGCGATTGCTGCCCTTGCACGTGAAGAAACTTCAGATGTTGTAGCACGTGCATACTCAAAAGAACCACCCAATTTTGGACCAGACTATCTGATTCCCTCTCCTTTTGATCCGCGTTTAATACTGCGTATTGCTCCCGCTGTTGCTAAAGCAGCAATGGCAACTGGTGTCGCCATTCGTCCCATTGAAGATATGGAAGCCTACTATGATATCCTCAATCGATTTGTCTTTCTTTCTGGTTTAACAATGAAACCTGTTTTTGCTGCAGCAAAAACAGCAAAACGTAAACGCGTCATCTATGCCAATGGTGAAGATGAACGCGTCCTTCGTGCAGCACAAGTTGTCATTGAAGAACAAACAGCAACGCCTCTCCTTATCGGCCGTCCACATGTCGTAGAAGCGAGATTAAAACGCTTTGGTTTAAGAATTCGTCCTGGTATAGATTTTGAATTAACAAACCCTGAAGATGATCCACGTTTTCGTGATTATGTTAATTTATTTTTTCATTATACAGGAAGGCGTGGTGTTACGCCTGAAATGGCAAAAACAGTAGTGAGAACATCAACAACGGCTATTGCTGCCCTTGCCGTCATGCGTGAAGAAGCAGATGCAATGATTTGCGGCTTAGAAGGACGTTTTGAACGTCAACTTGAACTGATTGAACAAATTATCGGTCTTGATCCTAATGTTCACCGTTTTTCTGCTATGAGTTTGCTTATCTCTCAACAACGTACTCTTTTCCTCACAGATACTTACGTCAATGAAAATCCTTCTGCAGAAGAAATCGCTGAAATGACTGTATTGGCAGCTCAAGAAGTTGAAGCATTTGGAATAACACCAAAAGCAGCCCTATTATCACACTCAAACTTTGGTTCTAAAAACACAGAAAGTGCGCGTAAAATGCGACGTGCAACAGAAATTCTTGCCAAATTACACCCTGATTTAGAAGCAGATGGTGAAATGCATGGTGATGCTGCCCTTTCCAAAGTTTTTCGTGATCGTGTTTTTCCTGATTCTCGTCTTAAAAGTGAAGCTAATTTGCTTGTCTTTCCAACACTTGATGCAGCCAATATCACGCTCAACACTGTTAAAAGCCTCACAAATGCACTCCATGTTGGTCCTATTCTAATCGGGGCAGCACGTCCCGCCCATATATTAACGCCTTCAGTAACTTCACGGGGAGTTGTTAATATAACAGCCCTTGCTGTCCTTGCAGCCAATAGAAAAAATAGACTCGTAAAATAAATGCGCAATAAAATTTCAAAGTTTTTTAAATATTGAGATATAGTATTTCATGTCCTGTAAACCTCTTTTCTCTATAGATAAAGACAGCTATATTCTGGATTAAGTCTTTTTTTTAAAGAAAAAAAAGGCTAGAAGAACAATATTAAATGTATTTTGAATTTACTAACTCTATAATAAGGAATCCGTACATTGCCTTCCACGTTTGATAAAGTTGCTGATATCATTGCAGAAATCAGTGAAATTGATCGCGATACAATTACACCAGAAAGTCATACAATTGACGATCTAGGAATCGACAGTCTTGATTTTCTTGATATTGTTTTCGCTATTGATAAAGCTTTCGGAATAAAAGTCCCTCTAGAACAATGGACACAAGAAGTCAACGAAGGTACTGTTGCAACAGAAGAATACTTTGTTCTTAAAAACCTTTGTGCAAAAATTGATGATCTCGTTGCCTTAAAACAGGCGGAGTAATTTTTTCACCATGTATGATCAATCTGTATTCATCACTGGTATAGGCCTCATAAGCTCTCTGGGGGAAGGAACTGATCGACATTGGAATCTCTTAAATGATCCAATCCGTACACCAAACCTAGATTGTACAACTTTTTCACCCTACCCTGTTCATAAATTGTCTGAAATTGATTGGAGTTTACAAATTCCTAAAAAAAGTGATCAACGGCAAATGGGAACATGGCAGCGTCTTGGTACCTATGCGGCTGGTCTTGCTCTTGATGATGCTGGCATGAAAAATAATGAACAACTCACTTCAACAATGGATATGATTGTAGCAGCAAGTGGAGGAGAACGTGATATTACTGTTGATACACAGATTCTTTCTAAAGCGCGCGCAGTTGCCGATCATGCCTCTATGTTAAATGTTGCTCTTTCAACCGAACTTCGTCCAACATTATTTTTGGCACAACTTTCAAACCTTTTGGCAGGAAACATTTCAATTGTTCATAAAGTCACTGGATCATCTCGTACATTTATGGGAGAAGAAGGCAGTGGGCTTTCTGCTCTTCAAATTGCTGTAGCTCGTATTAAATCAGCTCAAAGTACCCATGCTCTTGTAGGAGGTTCCTATAATGCACAAAGTTATGATATGTTGTTGGCGCATGAACTTGGTGGTCTTTTAACCCATAATGGATGGAGCCCAGTGTGGGATCGCGGAATCTATCCAGGCGGCGGTGTCATAGCAGGTTCTGGTGGTATCTTCCTAGTTATTGAAAGTGGAGAACATGCCAAAAAACGCAACGCACGTGCTTATGCTGAAATTAGCCAAATTATTACAGACCAAACAGATAGAACCAAAATTCCACTTAGAGAATCAATTGCAACAATGTTAAAAACTGCGGGCGCTAAATCTGCCTTAGCCATTTCAGCAGCCTCAGGAGCTCACGAAGCAACAAAAGCAGAACAAAATGCTCTTGATAATGCTGATCTATCTTACCGTGGCATTACAACATTATTTGGTTATATGCGGGAAGCACAATTTCCTTTAGCTCTAGCTCTTGCAGCACTTTCAATTGAAAAAAAAAGCGGTTTTCCAGCATTAAGTCCTCATGAAAAACCTTTTTCTAAAGAAGTGCGTGAAATATTTGTTACAACTATTGGTATAAAAAGAGCTGAAGGTATCGTACGTCTTACAGCTGTTTGAAGAGGAATTTCTATAGTGAAATATCATGATCATTTTGGACGTCCACTTGTAGCAATAACTGGGGCAGGCATTGTCACATCACTGGGACAAGGAAAACATGAAAATTGGCAAAAATTAACAAGCGGTGTAAGCGGTATCCACAAAATAACACGTTTTCCCATTGAGGGATTAAATACATATATTGCTGGAACAATTGATTTTCTTAAAGAAAGTACACTTGGTGCTTCAGCTCTTTCTGAGAAGCTTGCACATCTTTCTGCTGAAGAAGCTTTAGAACAAGCTGCTATTGATAAAAAAAATTTTAATGGACCACTCTTTCTAGCTGCTCCTCCTGTTGAACTTGAATGGAAAGCACGTTTTAGTCTTGATCAAGAGGAAGAATTCAATAATGAGCCTTCTTATGCACATCTTCTTAAAGTCTGTAAAGATAAACTCCATGAGACGCTTTTTGAATCCACACAATTTGGTGCAATTGCAGAAAAACTTCAAAAAACATTTGGCACAAAAGGACTTCCTGTTACACTTTCCACTGCCTGTGCATCTGGTGCAACAGCAATTCAATTAGGTGTTGAGTCTATTAGACGGAAAGAGACAAATAGAGCTCTCATAATTGCGACAGATGGATCAGTTTCAGCAGAATCTCTTATTCGTTTTTCGCTACTATCTGCTCTTTCAACTCAGAATGAGCCTCCAGAAAAAGCAGCAAAACCCTTTAGCCGTGATCGAGATGGTTTTGTTATGGCAGAAGGCTCAGGCGCTCTTGTTCTTGAATCTCTTCAAAGCGCATTAAACCGTAATGCTACAGTTTTAGGAATTTTAGCTGGCTGTGGAGAAACGGCCGATGATTTTCACCGTACACGTTCAAAACCCGATGCATCACCAGCAATTGAATCCGTTCGCAAAGCTTTAGACGATGCAAAAATAACCATCAATGAAATTGATTATATTAATGCACATGGAACTTCAACACCTGAAAATGAGAAAATGGAGTATCTTGCATTATCAACAGTATTCGGTGATCTTTTAGAGCATATTCCAGTCTCTTCTAATAAATCAATGATTGGGCATACATTAACTGCTGCTGGTGCAATAGAAGCGGTTTTTTCGCTTTTAACCATTCAATCGGGGATACTTCCACCTACAATAAATTATGATAATCCTGACCCTGCTATCCCTTTAGATGTTGTTCCTCATCATAGCCGTAAAGCCTGTGTCAATGCAGTTTTGTCCAACTCATTTGGATTTGGTGGTCAAAATATGAGTCTTGTCATCACTGCATATAAAGGATAATCCTTTAATAATAAAATTTTATAACGCTAACCTAATAACATATTTAAGGGGAATGGTAATGCGTGCACTGCAACTCTTCGATGATCGCCGGCTTGAAATCACTAATATTTCCCCGCCATCTTCACCTAGTCTAGGTGAAGTAACTGTGCGGATAAAAGCCGTTGCTCTTAATCATATTGATGTATGGGGATGGCGTGGCATGGCTTTTGCGAAAAGAAAAATACCACTCATCATTGGTGCAGAAGCCTCTGGTGAGGTTATACAAATAGGAGATGGCGTTGAACATCTCCAACTTGGACAGATTGTCTCAATTTATGGTGCACAAACCTGCGGAGTATGCCAAGCTTGTCATGAAGGACGGGATAATCTTTGCAGTCATGTAAAGGGAGTCTACGGTTTTCACCTTGATGGATTTGCGTGTGAGCTTGTCAATTTGCCAGCACGTTTATTAGTTCCATCACCTCCCCAATGTGATGAATTGCAGGCAGCGGTTGCTCCAATTACTTTTGGTACCGTAGAACATATGCTTTTTGATAATGCAAAACTACAAGCAGGAGAAACAATCCTGATACAGGCTGGTGGTTCAGGTATTGGCTCTGCAGCCATTCAACTTGCAAAACACATGGGCTGTACAGTTATCACAACGGTAGGTTCAGATGAAAAAATTGCAAAAGCACACTCTCTTGGGGCAGATCATGTGATTAATTATCGTAAAGATCGTTTTGAAGGTGTGGTGCGTAAATTAACCCAAAAAAAAGGTGTTGACGTTGTTTTTGAGCATGTTGGTGTAGATACATGGAACGGTTCTTTGTTATGTATGAAAAAAGGAGCACGCTTAGTGACTTGCGGTTCTACCTCTGGTGTTTCAGCACCAATAAATCTCATGCAATTATTCCAACAACAACTTAAGATATTCGGTTCATTTGGCTGCCGTATGGAAAATATGAAAAATGCCATGCAAAAAATGGCAGAAAAAACTGTACACCCTGTCATTGATACGATTGTTGGGCTTGATGAAATTGATACAGCTTTAAAACGAATGGAGAGCCGTGATGTTTTTGGTAAAATTATCCTTAAAATCGATTAAATCATGATGAAGCTTTCTCTTAAAAATCTCATATATCTTATTAAAATTATAGCTAAAAAGATATCCTACTTGTTATGGGCATATCTGCTCTTTGGTTCTTTATTTATTCTAAAATGCTTTCCTGCCAAAATGGGAGTCTCTTTTTTTTCTTGGTTGGTAAAAAAAATTGGTCCCCTTTTACATCGTCATCAAATCACACTTACAAATCTTAGAGGTGCATATCCAGAAAAAACAGAGCAAGAACTCCATGCGATTGCAATAGAAATGTGGGAAAATATAGGAAGTTTCCTAGCCGAATATATTTTTCTTGATAAAATTTTTGATTTTGATCCTCATGCGGACGAGCCAGGTTTCATTGAGGTTAAAGGCGTTGAAATATTTGAGCGATTAAAAAATGAAAAAAAACCACATATTTTTTTCACCGCACATACTGGAAATTTTGAACTTCTGCCTATTTGTGCACAAAGTTTTGATCTTAATGTTACGGTATTATTTAGACCACCCAATAATCCCTATGTTGCCAAACGAGTCCTTAAAGCACGACAAACTTCTATGGGGCATCTTATTCCCTCCAAGGCCGGTGCAGCATGGGCATTAGCAGCCAAATTAGAAAAAGGTGAAAATGTTGGTATGCTCGTTGATCAAAAATTTCGCCGCGGTATCATGGGAACATTTTTTAACAGACCTCTTAAAACAAATCCCTTAATTATAAAACTCGCTCGACAATATGACTGTGATATTTATCCAGCACGTTGTATTCGTTTGCCTAATGGACGTCATCGTTTAGAGTTATATGAACATATAGAACTTCCACGTGATGAAAAAAATGATATCGATATAGCTGCTTCTACGCAAAAATTAAATGATATTGTTGAATCTTGGGTCCGTGAATATCCTGGACAATGGATGTGGTTACATAGACGTTGGGACATCTAACATAAGGCTCTATTGCTTACAAAGGAAGTGCAAATGTTAGCCTCAAAAGACATCAAAGATCTCATTGCAATTATCACTGCATTACGAAATTCTGATAGCGGTTGTATCTGGCATAAAAAACAAACTTTTGAATCCCTCATACCCTATATGCTCGAAGAAGTTTACGAAGTCATCGATGCCATTGAACGAAAAAACCGAAAGGATCTCTGTGAAGAACTTGGAGATCTTCTTTTACAAGTTATCTATCATGCTACCATTGCACAAGAAGAAGGCAGCTTTACTTTTGAAGATGTTGTTTATGCAATCACGGCAAAAATGATTCGACGCCATCCTCACGTTTTTGGAAATGCCGAGCAAAAAAAACGAGGATTTATAAAAGAAGAGTGGAAATATATAAAAAAAAGAGAACAGGTTGAACAAAAAAAATTGCGCGAAGAAAAAAACAACAATTCCTCCACAAGCATACTCGCACAAGTAAAACAAATCCAGCCAGCAAACCAAGAGGCACTTGCTTTACAAGAAGCAGCAGCTAAAGTAGGTTTTGATTGGAAAGAAAGTGATAAAGTTTTTGAAAAAATAGAAGAAGAACTCGAAGAGCTCAAAGAAGCCATTAAAAATAAACAAAATTCAGAGATAGAAGCAGAGTTTGGAGATCTCTACTTTATTCTCCTTAATCTCGCACGCCACTTAGCGATTGATTCACAAAAAGCATTAAAAAAAACGAATATAAAATTTCGAAACCGTTTTGCCTATATTGAAGAAAAGCTATCCACTCAATCTAAAACACTCACTGACGCATCCTTGAATGAAATGGAAGCACTTTGGAAACAAGCTAAAAATGAACAATAAAAATATTAGATTTTTTCTACCTCAAAGAACAAGTCCCTCTAAAATTACTGAATTATAATTCAGCTCAACTCAATTTGTTTTATATTGATCCTGCGTAGCAGGACGAAGTTCCACCGATTCGCCACACCCACATGCTGAAACTTGATTAGGATTTTTAAAGACAAAACCAGAACGAAGCGTTGTCACTTCATAATCCATCTGCGTTCCTAATAAAAATAATACCGCATCATGTGCTACGAAAACACGGGCACCATTCACTTCAACAACATCCGCATCTATCCCCTTTTCTTTGACAAGAGTAATTGTATACTCCATCCCTGCACAACCACCTTTTTTGATACCAACAAGAATACCCTGTGCATCTTTTGCGTCCATAATCGCTTTAACACGATCCACTGCTGCTTCCGTCAAATTTATTACCGAAAAACGGCTCATGGTTTACTCTTTTCTTAGTTCAATAAACACTTTGAAAGTTTTTCCTCTATAATATTGTATCTGGTATTTTAGAAAAAAAACAACAAAACCTAAATTAAAGTATTCTAACCTTGTTTATTTGGATAAAAACGCGTACCCATAAAATGAGATTTATGATTATACAATCCAGAACTTACAATTTTTTGTCCACATAAAACACAAAATACTTCGTCTATAAAAACTCTAAACAAAGGAAAACGTTTCAATACCATACATTCACTCCTCTCCTTTTGAAAATCTTTATCTTTTTAGAAAAGTAACGATTAGATAAGGAAAAAATATACCCCCCGTACTCATTTTCTCCCCTCCTTCTCCAATTCATACCCCTAAATCCACCAATCTTACCCCTTCACAAAATGATTACAAAGAATTTTACAGATTTGTTACGTATCTTGAATTGATAACAAGATATTGATGTCCAAAATTTTTTACTTTCAAAAGTTCTAAGTGCAAGAGCATTTTAGATTTTATTCTGTTTATTTTTTCTCTTGCCTTTAAAGAAACAGTCATTTAATCGTTTTACACAAACTCGGAGCGTAGCGCAGCTTGGTAGCGCACTTGACTGGGGGTCAAGGGGTCGTGGGTTCAAATCCCGCCGCTCCGACCATTTTTCAAATGCTATAAAATAAAAAATAAGCTTACTTAAAAAGTGAATTATTATGCATTTCAATTAGCACATACATGAATTTTTTCTTCAACGTAAAATAATGTGCAATAACATTTTATCACAAACTCGAAATAAGCTGTTTTATTAAAATAAGCTTCGTTCTTAGGAAAACACACACACGAAACGCGAGACCTTTTGCCTCGCGTTTTTTATTCTTCAGAAAAATTTATAATTATTCGGTCTTATATTTTCTAAATTTTCCTACACGACAATGTCGCTATTATCATTTTTTGTAATGGATGGTGACATCTGTACGGTTATCTTTTTGGGTTTTAATTCAGCTGGCATTTCCCTTTTAAGCTGAATATGAAGAAGCCCATCTCCAAGTTCTGCTCCAATAACCTTAACATGATCAGCCAAATGAAAACGCCGTTCAAAAGCACGCGAAGCAATGCCTCGATAAAGGAATTCTCGCTCTTCATCATCATTTTCAGACTTTCTATTTCCCTTAATGATCAGCTGGTTACAATGCGTTTCAATATCAATTTCATCTTGAGAAAAACCAGCAACAGCCATAGAAATTCTATAAGAATCTTCAGTTAAACGCTCGATATTATAAGGGGGATAAGAAGAAACTTCATCTGGTTGTCTTCTAGAATCAAACCAGTTAAAAAGATGATCAAAACCTACTGTGGAACGATAAAATGGTGAAAAATCTACTTGACGCATAATATTGCCCTCCTCTAGAGCGACTATAATTTATAATTAATTCACAAAGTTCCCAAATGGCAAACTTACTTGTGAACCTGCGGCCCCATCATGGCAACCACACTATATTATCTGGTAATTGTTTTTCTTTATTTCAACTCTTTGGAACCTAAATTGATAAAAACTATCTAAAAAGCAATATACCCCTTTTTAAATCCTTTTTCTTCATTACATAAATGTCAAAGTCCTCTCATTATCTCACGTTGCACTAAGCGGCAAATACACTGTAAAGGATTTCAATTGGAAACACCTATTTATCCCATAGACTGGGCTTCCACTCTTCCTAATATCCATCATGGTACTCTTAAAATAGCAATAGATCACGAAATTCGTTTTGCGATAACATATCCTGAGGTGGAAAAATCTAAGGGAACAATTGTTATTCTCAAAAGCTACGCAAGTACTTTAGAAAAATATTTTTTATTAATAAATGAAATTTCTAAACGCGGTTTTCATACAGCAATATTTGACTGGTTTGATCAAGAAAAAAAATCCTTCAAGATAAGAAAACAAAGCCGACATCATTGTTTTGATATAAATAATGATATTAATGACTTATATAAATTTCTTAAAAATATTGTTTATCCTAATTGTCCGCCTCCTTACTCTATGCTCGCCTATGGTATAGGTGGATTGATAGCACTTAGCGGATTAGATCTCATTAATTATCAGTTTAATAAATTGCTCTGTGTTTCTCCCCTTTTTGCTCCATTCGGTAATAAAACGAACGGTTTTCAACATAAATTAACACAATTTCTTTCTGATATAGCTCTTGGCTTTATACCAGCGAAAGATGGGAAAAAATTAAACAAAAAAAAACAAAGTAATATAAAATCGGAACACATGCATAAAGTGCCGTTCCATTCCATTAAGCCCCCAACATCCCAATGGATGGCATCGGTATTTAATGCGATCGATTCTATGAAGAGAAATGTACTCCACGGAGATTTACGAATTCCAACACTCTTTATTCTAGCCAATCAAAACAATATTGCAAACAACATTGAAGTGCGGCAATTATGCCAACACACACGCCTGACAGAAAGTATTACTATTACAGGCGCTAAACTGGATACAATTATGGTTAACGAAAATTATAAAAAGCAATTTTGGGCTGCATTTGATGCATTTATTCCCGATAATGTATTTGTAAAATAACACTAAATCTTAATTTCCGCTCCACCCCATAAAAAAGAAAATTTCTACGAGCGTTGGATCTACAAACACTTTTTAATATAATGGATTTTACTTTCCAACCACTCATATGATTCGTTTTCTAACCTCTACAGGAAAGCCATGACCTAAATATTTACCACGCATTCTAATAAAAAACTAATATACAAAGTATATCGTTACATTAAACAAAATTATTTGACATCATAAAAAATAACTTAATAAAAAAATATTTTGTATAATTAATAAAATGAAGATAATAAATCTACCTTAATATAACATGACACATATTTATAAATAAAACATCAAAATACTATTTTTGATCTATTATTAAGTGTTAATTTAATATTATATCTAGAAAAATAATAGTTTTCATCTATTTAAGGAAAAAACTGAAAATAAAGCGCACTTATAATATTTATTACAAATCTCTATAAAAACAAATAACTATGAAATTTCTATTTCTTAAGAGAACTTTTAAAAAACAATAAATTAACATAATATTCTTCTAATTTCTCTATATAGCAAGCCCCTACAGTAACGGTTTTCATAAGTTTTTTAATGAAATTCTGATAATAATCAGCGAATTTAAAAAAAAAGATAGCAATGAATCATCTTAAAAGTTTTAGAGAACCCCTTCTTTTTTCAAAATCACATATATTTTGAATTTAACCAACTCACAACGAATATGCTGTATTCTGAATAAGAATGTAAGAATTAACCATTTTGCCATTCATTTCAATTATGAGCATTTTACCGTCTTTTTTATAAATACTCTATATTGTATAATTGATGCGGCAAAACTCTGACAAATGGAGCCATTGGAACATAATCATGAAACGAATCCTGCTCGCAGAAGATGATAACGATATGCGTCGCTTCCTCGTAAAAGCCTTAGAACGTGCAGGCTACGAAGTCGCCGATTTCGATAATGGTATTAGCGCGTATGAACGTTTACAAGAAGAGCCATTTTCCCTTCTCCTGACTGATATTGTGATGCCAGAGATGGACGGAATCGAACTCGCACGACGTGCTACTGAGATTGACCCAGATTTACGAGTAATGTTCATTACAGGTTTTGCAGCGGTAGCACTCAATTCAAATAGTGATGCCCCTCCTGATGCAAAGGTTCTCTCTAAGCCATTTCACTTACGTGAACTCGTCAATGAGGTTGAAAAGATCCTTATCGCTGCTTAAAAAGTATTTTTTTAAGTTATTTGCATCTGTTGAAAGAGAAAACGAAATTAGGCATTGACGTTTGTCATTCTATATGGTGTATGCAACATCAATGAATGGGCGTGTAGCTCAGCGGGAGAGCACTACGTTGACATCGTAGGGGTCACAGGTTCAATCCCTGTCACGCCCACCAGATTCTTTTTCTTATCCTATAACTTGCTGTATTTGTACATCTTTTTTACTGTGAGGGATGTCTGAATAAAGTTAGGGGAATAGGATTTTTTAACATTTCTCTACAAAAGTAGCATTTTTCTCTCTTTTTGATTCGCGAATTACTTCTGGTATTTGTTTGAATTTTTCTAAATCCTCTTGTGTAAAAACATCTATAAATCTAGAAAACATGCCAACAATTTCACGCCTCAACGGATCAGAAGTCTTGATTGTAAAACTTGTGCAACAAGCATCCGATTCTCTTCTCAAAATTTCTGCTACCTCTTGATCTAAAGCATAGAGTTCAACTATCTTTTCCTCCAGTCCTACAGGAACAGATTTTTTCTGATCTATACAAAAGATAAAAATGCTACAGATATGTCTAATTTCTTAGCTATATCTAAGAGGCGTTCTGAGTGATCAAGACAAAGTTTCCGTAAAATTTTACCAAAGGATGTAAGCATCAAAAAAGTTCTGTTAGAGAAAAAATATTTCTTCTGATTCTAACAAATCTTTTTATGATTTCCTCAGTTATTCCGAATCAAGAGTTCTTTTCGAAGAGTTTTTTTTAGCAAAACCAGATGTCCAAAGGGTCTCTAATTCTAAAAAGTCAAAATCCCTAAAGATCTCTCGAACCGCATCACAATCATTCAGACTCAAGACAAATTTGCCTTGTATGCTTTTGAGAACTTTTGCCATACTCACAAAATCATCTTCAACAAAATTCCCAGAGCTGTAACACTTCTTCTTTACAAGATAAGGCGGGTCTAGATAAAATAAACTGTCGGGTGCATCAAAAAGTTCGACAACCCGCTCCCACGACAAATTTAAGATTGTCGTATCAAGAAGCTTCTGTCTAACACGCCGCATCCTCGATAACAGCTTTTCTGGATTAAATGCTATAGGCTTTTTCCTTCCAAAGCTAAAAGAGAGATACTCTTTTTTCCCATACATCACACAACGTTGGAGAAACAAAAAACGTGCAGCTCTTTCAACCTTGGAGAGGCTCTCTGGTTCAATAGCCGCAAGTTCAAAAAACAACTGTCTTGAACAAACAAACCATTCTAGTCGTTTGGCTAAATCATCAAAGTCATTTTGAACACATTGAAACAGATTCGTGATCTCTCCATTCAAATCATTAATCACGGAATATTTTGCTGGTCTTTTATT
>NZ_KI912377.1:82683-122779 GCF_000518085.1 Bartonella grahamii ATCC 700132 | reverse complement strand
GCGTGACATCATCTTTAAGCCTTGATAGGTCTCTATCATCTCGTGAAGGAGTTGTTGTTCTTTTTCTGTAAGATCTTTATCTTTGCTGCTTCGTTTCTTGACCATCTTTCCAACCACATAAATGGGCTCCCTGCTTGTTATGCTTCAAAATATCTCTTGCAAGGTTGGAACTGATGACCGCAACATCCTGATTATCCAGATAAATGGGCAACCAGCCACCACAAGAAACTGACCTATTTGCCGCGCACCCAAAGAGAAAGTTCAGAGCGCACACCAACATCACTTTTTTGATTAACTTCATTTTCTACCTCAAGACGTATTGTTGCTGTCTTTAAAGCATTCTCTTTTTGCTTTTTCCGTTCGCTTTGCTTGCCAAGGTGAAACGCCTTGGCTAAAGCCGCTATAAAGCAAAACTTCTCGAGACAGATATCATTGGTTCTGGAACACCGATACCTCTTAATTTTTTCAAGCAAAAAAAAACAAAACGCGGCGTAACTTACACAATGTTTGGAAAAGAGAAATCTTACCTCATGGTTTTATCAAGGGTGGGAGTTTTCCAAAGCGTGTTGATTTTAAAAAGATGAAGAATAATGTTTTTCAAAGGGTAGACGGAGGTAAATTCCCCATTGCAAAACAAGAAGAATCATCAATTGCTGGAGTGATGTCCAAGCCAGAAATCACAAATTCTATCGCACAATATGCCAGTGAAAGATTAACTAAAACATACAGAGACAACTTGAACGTCAAGAATACGCTGCTAATAAGAAAGCTAAATAATGTTCTCAAGCTTTATCTACCTATCCCATATCCTTATGAGTTTATGCATTACACACTTTGATTGCAATTTTAAAAACAAATTATCGCTTATGTTTTGTTTTTTTATAAAAAAGTCAATAAAATCAATATAAAAGATACTTCCCAGCGAGTTAGCTTCGTTACGGGGCAGGCTGCGTAAACTATCGCTAGCGACAGAATTTTCAAATTAACTGTACATTGTACACTTAACTCATTGATAAATAATGATTTCAATATGCACACTGTACAGTATATAATTATTTTGAGATGGAAATTATTTTTATTCTCGACATTATTGCGTCAATGTATATTTTCGAATCAGGTTCCTAAGAAACACCTTAAATCGATAGCGGATAGATTACCGACACAATCTCTTCTCCGCACATTAGGGACTTTAACTCATTATATGCTACATGCATATAATGGATTTGTCGGGTGTAGTTACGCTATACAATACTCTTTATGGGGAAAGCATAACGACGGACTATCGACCGTCTTTCTTAGCGCCCAGCATTCTTCTGGAATATCAATAAGAAACCTCTAATCGATAGGAGTTCACTATGAACACTCTTATAGAAATTAAAGAACGGGTTATTGATAGAGAAGCTGTTCAAACCATCAATGCTCGTTATTTGCATGCATTTTTGGAAATTACATCAAAATTTGCAAACTGGATTAAAAATCGTATTAAAGAATGCAAATTTCGAGAAAATATAGACTTATAGTTTTTTCTAAAAATTTAGAAAAAGGGGGGCGTCCAAGCATGGAATATCACCTCACCTTAGACATGGCAAAACACCTTTCAATGATCGAGCGTAATGATAAAGGTCATCAAGCAAAAGAGTATTTTATCGAATGTGAAAAGCTTGCAAAACAAGTAGCGACACCGCAAATCGATTACTCCAAGCCCGAAGCATTACTTGGCGTCTTGAATCATCTACAAAATCAAATCGAACAGAAAGATAGCATCATCGCAGAATGGCACCCAAAGCAGACGCGCTTGAGGATTTAAAGCCTTCTGATGGTTTGTTCGGTCTTATTGAAGCGGAAAAATTCTTGAAGTACGACCAAAGGACTTAACAGATTACTTGTATAAACATGATTGGGTGTATCGCCGTGTTCCAAGTGGTCCATTATTACCTATCAGGATAAAATCAAGAAAGGATTTATGGATTATCCTGCTATCACTATTCAAGGACCTGATGCTACAGAAAAGATACTGCCTTCAACAAAAATTACACCAAAAGGATTGGCATGTTTGAGAGAACAAATCTTTGGGGGTGTGCAATGAAGGTAGATACCAACTTTTTATGTAATTTGTGAATGGCTTTGTTTCAGTTTGTCAATTGTGAATATGTAGATAACAAAAATTGTAGTACTCTGGTTGACATTATGGGTGTGGTAGAAAAAGCTTTGATTTTAAAACTTCAAGATGAGGTACCGAATATTACAAAGCTTCTAGCAGTTCTTAAAGACTTTGGAACTTCAGAACTCCCGCATAGCATGAATTCGTTATTGCAAGCTTATGCTCCTACTTTGGAGAGCCCTGTTGTGGAAGCTGCTTAGCAAAAACATAACTCCCCTCTCCATTCTCAAAAATGGGGAGGTAGTTTAAAGATCAAGTTTTGAATGGGAGCCATTGAAAACTATGAGTTTCAACCTGGTCTTGTAAGCTCTCTTAATCTTTTTGAGGAAGTTGAAACGAGTACCACAGTGGTTGGGATTGAACGACGTGATAATACATTTTCGCTTATTCAAACCAGTAAACGTGGCGCACCTTTGGCAGAAGGTGATAGAGAGGGTCGTAATCTTCGGTTTTCAAAACAACACGAATTGCCAAAAGTGATACCGTAAAATCAGAAGAAATCCAGAACCGTCGTGAATTTGACACAGAAGATCAGTTAGAGACAGCAATGAAATATATTGCCAGAAAACAAAAGAAACTGATTTCTGAAATCGAATTGACATGGGAAAATATGCAGCTTGGCGCTGTTCAAGGTGTTGTCCTTGATACTGATGGTTCCGTAATTGTCGATTGGTACAAGGAATGGGAAATCACACCATCAAAGCCCATTGACTTTAAACTGAATGTTGAGACAACCAATGTTGCTGCCCATGTTGATCGGGTCATTATGAGGATGATTGAGGCTTCAAAAGGAGCATTTTCTGATCGTTCACGGATTATTGGGCTTTGTGGAAATGAATTCTTTTCCAAGTTGAAAAACCATAAAACAATTCGGGAAACCTATTTAAACACAGCCTTAGCACAGACACCCGATAGCGCCGGAGGTGTTGCAACACCAAGCGCTCTTGGCTCGGGCAGCTTTGGCAGTTTTGACTTTGCAGGTGTCACTTTCATTAACTACCGGAGTATTCACAACTATAATGTGAGTGCGAAGGCTGTAACAAAGCGCGCCATAGGCATTAAGCCTGATGAATGTCAATTCTTTCCTGTTGATGCGCCTGGTGTATTCCAAAAAACCTTTGCACCACAGGCCAGGGGAAAGCTTGGATTTTGCCAACACCGTTGGAAAACCTCTCTACACCATGCTAATCGTCGACCACGACCGTAATGCATGGGGAAAACCGGAGGTCTATAGCTATCCGCTTTACATCTGTACACGCCCAGAAATGCTGTTTAAAGCCGTGATTGGAGCGAAATAACATGCGATGGCACGGGCTGCTAAACCAAATGGTTAAAGATGTGCGCAACACTTTTGGGCAGCCCATCATCTACACGCGAAAGGACAACCAGCAATCTTTTCGTATCACAGCGATTTACACCATTAAGCATTCGGAATCGGATGCTGGTGGTAGAATCCCTACGACAATTGCAAGAAAGGAACTTGATCTTTGTATCAATGATATTGGGGGGTGCCACCAAACCCTCAAGATAGTGTTATTGTGATGGATCCTGAAAACAGCAAAGCTCCCCTCTTCCCAAGAGCACTTCGTGATCACAGATGTCCAAGCCTCAGAATCTAGTATGTATAAGCTTATCTTGCGGGAGATAAAAAATGGACGTAACTTTATCTTGTGTGTTAAAAAATCAATAAGGCTGCCCAAGAGCCCGGATTACTGCTGCAAACCTTGGATTTGGAATGGCACTAAATCGGTAATTCCATGGTGCGCCAGCACGGTGACTGATGTGACATCTTTGGTATGTTATAGTGACTGATGCAATTCCTGCCCAAGTAGTCCTTTCATTATCTTCAGGGCTTTCAAATACAATAGCTTGGTTTGTTACTAAAAGACGTCCTAAAGCTGGAGTCTTTTCGCCAATATTGAAGGTAACGCGTTCTTGAACTCCCAACAGTTTTTCATTTTTTGCTAAACGATAATCATATTCACTTGCGTCAAGTTCTTGAAACATTTCACATGCTTCCTCAAAATTAGAGGGAGGAATATCTGATTGCCACAAAGCAACTTCTTGCTCAAAGTTTTTTTCCTTTTTCGCCTCACGATAGGCAATAATAACAAAAATTAAAACAATAAGAATGGGTACTAATAACCATGGTGTAATAGTTACTGTTACCACAATGCCTCCACTCAACAGAACACAAAGGAGAAAGATCTGTACCCTCTTTTCTAACCGTTTTTTTTCAAGTTCCGGCGACATTTTATTAACAACTGATAAATCAGAAGAAGGGTGGATATGGGGGGGAGGCATTAAAACCTGCTCTGAAACTTTTTCTTTAAAACGTTTTTTGCGTTTATCTTGCCAATGAACAAAAATAGACAAAGCAATAAATGCAAAGAAAATTAACCTGAACCATCCCCAAAAACCTAGACCATCATTTTCGTCTGACTTTTTGTCTTGAACATGGATACTTTGCTTATCAGTATTCTCAGGTAGTACCTGTTTCACGCTTTCATTTTGAGTAGCAACATATATTAATGAAGTCGAGGAGGAGGAAAAAATTTCATTATTGTATGTAACTTGATCTGGTTCAATTGTGTGAAAAAAAAACGCACCTAATATTGCAGAGCCGAGAAATAATAAAACTCCAATACCAAGAGTTTTCAGTCCGTTTTTCCGCCATTTTTTTATACACACTAAAACAAGTCCGACAACCATCGCTGGAAATGATAACAAGCATAAGATCACCGCAATTGTATCAAGCGTATCGAGCATTATTTCCCCCTCCACTATAAATAAAAAACTAAGCCGAAAAATTTAAAGTGAGTCGACAAATAAAGTAAAGATGTGCTTATAATTTTTAGAAAAAAGTGATATTGCTGCGTGACATTATTACAGCGATATGAATAATCGAATCAGGTGCCTAAGAAACACTTTAAAGCAACTAGTGAACGGATTGCTGGAACAATATCTTCTCCGCCAATTAAAGTTTTGACTCGTTGTATGTTACACGCATATAATAGCTTTGTCGGGTATAGTTACACTGTACAAGACCCTTTACGGGGAAAATATAACGACGGGCTAGTTGCCCATGTTTCTTAGCACCCAGAGCTCTTTTAGAGTGTCATTAAGAAACATCTAACAACTAGGAGTCCTTTATGAACACCCTTATAGAAATTAAAGAACAAATTATTGAGCAGGATACAGTTCAAACGATAAATGCTCGTGAGTTGCATGCATTTTTGGAGATAAAATCCGATCTCATTGATAGCTTGTGAAACGGCATCAAAAGCCAATGGAATGCTCTGTCTGAATGGTTTAGCGGCATGATAAGCAAATTAATCAGCTGGATGCCTAATTGGATGAAAAAAAAGCTAGGCTTTAATGTTTCAATCAACAAAACTTCAACCCAGACCATTAAAACCCTTACCGATGAAACCAATGCACGCGCAAAAAGAATGCTGGATACAGTAGTGGTTACAAATACCCCACCTGAAAAACGCAAGAGTGGTTTTAATACAAGTGTCATTGAAACAGGACAAATGCAGGCAACAAATAAAGTGGGTGCCTTTAAAGCCCCAAAGCCCATTACGGTTCACAAATCTGTTGAAGTAGACGCCCATGTAACCATTACAAATCTAAATATTTCAGTACCAAATGGTCTCAAGGACGAAATCAGAGACGCTTTCAATAAAGCACTTGATATGTCTTATGGGGTTCCATGGGTGGAACAAGGGCTTGGTGGCTTGTTAGCAGGCAATGGACCAATCCAATGGGCTTTGGCAACCATTATGATTTTAGCCGCATGTGCTGGTATTTTCTTTGTTGCTAAACGCTTTCAGGAGCATCGTCTATGATCTTATGGATAAAAAGAAATCTGATGGTAACAAGCGCGGCTTTAGCCGCTTTTTTTATTGCATTAGCTAGAGCATTTACTCTTGGTAAAAAGAGTGAACAGCAAAAGCAAACAGAAAAAGCTTTAAAAGCAGCCACAACACGGCTTGAGGTGGAAAATGAAGTTAATCAAAAAAGTGATGCTGATGTGCGTGCTGCTCTCTCTGATTGGTTGCGCGACAAATAAATATGTTTCTTCTTGTGTTGGCTGGTTGCCAATTTATTTAAGCCGGCAAGATCTGAATGCCATCAGTTCAAACTTAGCAAGAGAAATCTTAAAGCACAATAATCTAGGTGAACGCGTGTGTAGGTGGAAACATGGCTAGAAAAAAAACACAAGACGATATAGAGCTTACAGAAGCAGAAAAAGAAATACTTCAAGAAATCATCATGACCTACAAAAGTGTAAAAGTGATGTCTCGTTATACGAAATGGATTGTACTCATTATACTCTTATTAGCGCTTGATTTTTCACGTATTATGGATGCGTTTGTAAGTATTTTTACACAAAAACCAAATATCCGACTCTAAACATACTCTGAGACGCGCGAAATTCTTTAGAAAATGATTTCTTAATTTTGCTCGTCTCATGGAGGCGATAGAGAATGTCTTCGCCCATTTAAAATAGTGGTTCTCAAACAAAAAATTATTAGAGAACGTTGGAGGAAACAGATGAGCTTTGTAAAAGTATGTTGGAAAATCCTATTCCCGAACTTTTGTTAATGTTCCCGAACCTTAAAAAAGATTACAAAGAATAAATACGTTATACATGGATAAAAACTGGATGGTGATCCCGACAGGATTCGAACCTGTGACCCACGGCTTAGAAGGCCGTTGCTCTATCCAGCTGAGCTACGGGACCCAACTGATTATTTTCTCAATTCAAAATAGCATCTTTAATTCAATGTGTCCAAGAGTGCTGCCGATCACTGCGAAAATTATCAGAATAAGAAATAGCACGTCGAATCGACGTACGTTTCTTTTCTACACGGTAAGAGATAGCATTCTTACGCGCAAAAGCAATCGCTTCTTCCTTCCTATTAAATCTGATCCTTACCTGATTATTCATATCAGACGTTGCCGTGTACCCCATAAGAGGTTCAAGCATTTTTGCTTTCACCGGCTCATACTCTAGAATCCAAAAACCTGTATTCCCCTTACCTGACTGCATAGCTGTCTTAGCAGGACTATAAATACGTGCGATCATGCCTTTTTCCTTCAGATTACACAACGCTTGAATGATAGTTTTCCACCACACGTATCCAATTGGGTCATTCTCACACACTTAATCAAATATGGTCGGAGCGATAGGATTCGAACCTACGACCCCCTGATCCCAAATCAGGTGCGCTACCAGGCTGCGCTACGCTCCGCCATTTACATTTACTTGATGCACATTTCCTAAAATTTTCACAACAGAAGTGCAAGAGAAAAACACACTTTTTTTTAATTTTGTTGCATTTCTTTACAAAAAAGCACGTTTTAAAAATTTTTTCCCTACTCAATAACATATTTATTGACAAATAATAGAAAACAACCTCCGTAAAGAATCCAATCTATATTAAAAAAATAATGAATTTCTCTGTAAGGATTTCATAATTTTCATCCTGCTTTAAGCAAACTCTCACTGTATCAAAACGCATTCTACAGATACAATTTTAGAAAAAAAAGACTTAAATATCATAGAAAAACTTTCCAAAAGAGAACACAAGCCAAAAAATCAGCTGTATTAAGCTTTTTCCCCTCTTTTTCTATCTTGCAAAGAACTCTTTTATTAAAAATCCTAGAATCTTCTACAATCCAAATCCATAAACAACAAACATTTTTTCAAAGCACGAAAGTTTCAAATGCAACGATGGAAAAAAGTCAACATCATACAATAAAATCTCAAAGCTATTTAAGATAAACACATGACTAAAGTAAAAAATACTATTTTTCACTCTTAACAGATATCAAAAAAGAAGAAAATTTAAATGACTTGTCTTGCCACATATTGAAACGATAATAGAAGGACAGAATAAGTAAGCCATGATAGGGAGTATTTACGGATTTCTTCTATTCAAAACTTCAGCAATAACAGCACGTGTTATTTTTCTTTTTCTTTGTAATGCCAACTGATCAACAGAATCAATAACACGCTTCAATGAAAATAAAGAACGTTCACAACGACTTACAAGATAATAAACCGTGTCTGGATGTACAATAAGTTGCCTATCGGAAAAAAGCTTAAATGCAACAGCTGTTAATAATGCATCATCAGGCTGATTAATTTCAACGAACATCACCGAATTAAGACGACTTTTTAGATCATTTAACTTTAAATTCCAAGCGGAAGGAAGTGTTCGTGCCGTCATCAATAAAGTAGCTTGTCGTGCATCAAGATTTGCTTGCTTAATACTGTTAATTAAATGAAAAAGTTCTGTCTCATTAATTTCACCTGCACCAATATCCTCTATTAAAAATGATCTGCCTAAAGAAGCCATAGTAACAGCCTGATCAATTTCATTGTGCTGAATCCTGAAAGCATCTGCTTTTTGGAGCCATATATTAGAAAAATGCGTTTTCCCAGATCCTTCTTTTCCAACCAAAACTGCAATAGGTAAGCTCCAATTGGGCCAATGATCAATAAGCTGAAAAGCCATACGATTGCTTTCCGTTACCACTAAATCCTCAAATTGAAAAATCGGATCATAAGGAAAATTTAAAGATAATTGCGTTTCACGCCCATTCATTTTAGCGGCTCCGAATTTCCCCTTCGCGAATACATCTGAGAACTAAGATAAGTATGAAGAGCAAAACGAACTAAAACGCCAACAGCCGCCGCCGCAGGAACAGCAACAAGCATACCAGTAAAACCAAAGAGTGAAGAAAAAGCAAAAAGTGAAAACATCAACCATACGGGATGTAATCCCACTGATGAACCTACAAGCTTGGGTTGAAGAATATAACCTTCAATAAATTGACCAATTAAAAAAAGTGCCATCACAACGATGATTCCTCCCCAATTATTGGGATAAAACTGGACCCATGCAATACCAACAGAAAGGACCAAACCACTCATTGTGCCGATATAAGGAACAAAGCTAATAAGACCAATAAACATACCAATCAAAAGACCAAAATTGAGTCCTGCAATCGTTAAACCAATAGCATAATAGCCTCCCAATATAAGACAAACTGTTCCTTGTCCACGAACAAAGCCTGCAATAGCTCTATCCATTTCATGAAAAATACTCCGAACGGTTTCAAGATGATCACGCGGTATTAACGAATCAATTGCTGTTACCATACGCGGCCAATCTAATAACATATAAAATGCCACCACAGGTGCCACAACAAATAGGCTAACGATATTAACGATAGATTTTCCTGACTTTAAAAGTGAATTCAAAAGAGACGTAATAAAATCAGAACCTTCTCCCAAAAATCCTTTAATATTATTCCGTAATTCATTTGGATCACTTCCAAAGTAGCGCCTTATCCAATCAAAATCATGCTCAACAAAAAAGGTTTGAATACGATTAATATAAACAGGTAAACCATCACTCATAAATTGCTGTATTTGCCAACTAATAACAGGAATCAAAATAACTAAAGCAGCAACAAAGGTAATAACAATAAATAAGGTAATGAGGACAGTCCCAAACACACGGCGAATACCAAATCTTTCAAGTAATTGAACAATAGGATTGAGAAAATAAGCCAACACAATCCCTGCCACAAAAGGAAGCAAAATCGATCCAAAAACAAACATAAAAAGAACGAAAAAAATCAGCGTACTAAGCCAAAAAAAGATTTGCCTTTTCATATTATTCGGCAACGGTAATTGAGTATACGCTGGCACATAAGTCTTATAACGATCACGAGATGTATTCTCACCCACTTTCTTTCTCATAAGTTGCCAAGAAGACTGTCCGTGATTATCTGATATCTTGCTCATAAAATATCCTAAAAAATTCTTCACAAAAAATTATAAACATCTTCTAAATAAGGTACAAGAAAAGTTGCTTATTTTCTTATCAATATCTCTTGCAGAGAGAACTCTATCATGGCATTGCATAATGTCAAAACCTGATTTTCCATTAAAGGAAGGCTCCAATGAGCAATCAAGATCTTACAAATAATAAATCCAAAGTTGGTCTTACCTACGCAAAAGCCGGTGTAAACATCGATATGGGTAATGCCATGGTAGAAAAAATTAAACCCTTTATACGCGCGACAAAACGAGCCGGAGCAGATGCAGAAATTGGCGGTTTTGGCGGCCTTTTTGATTTAAAAGCAGCTGGTTTTACGGATCCTATCCTAGTAGCAGCCAATGATGGTGTGGGAACAAAATTAAAAATTGCCATTGAAGTAGGTCACCATAACACTGTAGGTATTGATCTTGTAGCTATGTGTGTCAATGATTTACTCGTACAAGGGGCTGAACCTCTCTTTTTTCTGGATTATTTTGCAACTGGAAAGCTTGACCCAGAACAAGGTGCTACAATTGTTTCTGGTATTGCCGAAGGATGTAAACAAGCCGGTGCTGCGCTTATTGGAGGAGAAACTGCAGAAATGCCAGGAATGTATGCAGAGGGAGATTATGATCTAGCCGGTTTTGCTGTAGGAGCATGCGAACGCAGCAAGCTACTCCCTTCAAAAGATTTAACAGAAGGAGATATTATATTAGGTCTAAGCGCCTCTGGAATTCATTCCAATGGCTTTTCGCTTGTTCGACGAATCATCCAGCAACATGATCTCAAATGGAATGACCCTGCCCCTTTTGCCCCCGAAAACAGCCTTGGTGTAGCACTTCTTACACCAACACGCATTTATGTAAAATCGCTTCTTCCCATCATGCAAAAATACGAAGGGATTAAAGCTCTTGCTCATATTACGGGTGGAGGCTTTCCTGAAAATATTCCACGTGTTGTTCCATCTTCTCTCTGCGCTGAAATTAATCTTTCTACCATCAATGTTCCAGCAGTATTTTCATGGATTGCCAAACAAGGTAAAATAGAAGAAACAGAAATGTTAAGAACATTCAATTGTGGTATTGGCATGATCATTATCGTAGCACAGCATGCAGCTGAAACAATTACGCAAGCTCTTGAAAGAAAAGAAGAGAATGTAACTCCACTTGGCATTTTAACAAAACGCCAAGATCAAAATAAAGGAATACTTTATAAAGGGGTACTGCATTTATGAAAAAACAAATCGTCGTTTTCATTTCTGGTAATGGATCCAATATGGTCGCCCTTGCTCAAGCTAGTCAGCAAAAGGAATATCCTGCTGAAATCGTCGCAGTTATTTGCGATAATCCACGTGCAAATGGTATTGAAAAGGCGCAAAACCATAACTTACCTATTCATATTGTTGATCGCAAAATTTACAAAACAAAAGAAGAGCATGAAGAAAGTATTTTTACGATTTTAGATCAATATAAACCGGATTTTCTCTGCTTTGCAGGGTATATGCGCCTTATCTCACCACGTTTTGTAAAACTTTACGAAGAACGAATTTTAAACATTCATCCTTCTCTTTTGCCTTCATTTAAAGGCTTAAACACACATGAAAAAGCTTTACAAGCAGGCGTAAAAATCACGGGTTGCACTGTTCACCTTGTTACAGAAGACATGGATGCAGGAAAAATCCTTGCCCAAGCAGCTGTTCCAGTCTATCCCCATGATACTGCTGAGAGCTTAGCACAAAGAGTTCTTAAAGCAGAGCATAAACTCTACCCCGAAGCCTTAAAAGCATTTATTGAAGGGAAGAGCAAAATGGTAGATATGCAGCAACAACTTTTATCTTTTTGAGTGTATCAATAATCTATTAATCAGCATTTTTCAATGTTTTATACATAATTTGTGCTCAGTGTCTATAATTGAAAATCTCTATTAAATGTTGACGTAATAGAGTCTATCTCTTCATAAATTTTTGCGCAGAATGTGTGATTTTTTAAATTTTAGTTAATTTTTCAAATTCTTCTTCTTTATTCAGTTCTATAACATAGTTATAAGCTCTATTTATCAAAATACTCTCGTATTTCGCCTAAAAAATCTTAAAATACGCAATTTTTCTATTGCATAAAAATTTTTTCCTCATGACGAAAGTGTTTCTTTAACTGTTAGAGCTAACTCTTTGAGTGTAAAAGGTTTAGATAAAAAACCAAAAACAGCATCTTGTGGAAGATTTTTAGCAAAAGCATCTTTTGCATATCCAGAAACGAAAAGAAATTTGATATCAGGATAGTTTTTACGTACTTCCTTCAATAAAGTGGGCCCATCCATTTCTGGCATCACCACGTCAGAAACAATAATATCAACAGCTCCTTTTTGTTCCTCAAGAATAGAGAGTGCTTCCACCCCACTCGCTGCCTCTAAAACCGTATATCCTCTCATTTGAAGAGCTCTTACCCCCCCCATTCTAACCGCATCTTCATCTTCAACCAATAAAACAGTTGCAGATCCTGTTAAGTCTATATTTTTATCTTTCTCTTCATCTTTTTCAATTTTTTGAGAAGTTTCTCCTTTTATATTGGGGATATAACGGGGAAGAAAAATATGAAATGTTGCTCCTTCACCTTCTTTACTTTCACAATAAATGTACCCACCACTCTGCTTGATAATTCCATAAACCATTGATAAACCAAGTCCTGTTCCTTTTCCAACTTCTTTTGTTGTAAAAAATGGCTCAAACATTTTTTCTTGTATAGCAGCAGATATACCAGCCCCTGTATCTGAAATAGTCAATTGCACATACTCACCAATTGCTAAACCAAGATGATTAAATTCAGCACTTTGTTGCTTTGTAATATTGTTTGTCGCAATCGTAACAATACCTCCATCCAACATGGCATCACGCGCATTAATAACCAAATTCATAATAACACGCTGAAAAGATGCCTGATCAACTTCAACGCTCCACAAATCTCTTCCATAGATAATTTTTAACTGAATATTATTTCCCAAAAGTGGTACAATAAGATTGCGAATATCTGATAAAAATTCAGTAAAATCAACTTCTTCAGGTCGAAGTGTTTGCTTTCTAGAAAAAGCTAATAATTGCTGTACAAGAGCAGCTGCACGATTAGCATTATTTTTAATATTGATCAGATCAGCATGAGCCGGATCAGAACTACGATGCGTATTTAAAAGAAGATCACACGACATTAAAATTGCTGTTAAAACATTATTAAAATCATGAGCAATGCCGCCAGCCAATTGTCCAACAGCTTGCATCTTCTGACTTTGCATCATTTTATCTTCAAGCGTTTTTTGTTCGGTTGTTTCAATCACAGAGATAATAAGCAAATCTTGCAATGCATCACCATGATAAGGCGGTACAGACATAATATGGAGCCGTAAATGGCATTCTTCATTTTTTTCTAAAACAGTTTCTAGAGAAACAAAATAATTTTTATTTGTCGCAATTCTCTGAAAAGAACGCTCTAACTGCACACAATCACGACGAGAAACAACATCATAAAAATTAACAGCTTTGTCCACACATCCCGTGAGTGATGAAAAAGCTTTATTCATATGGACCAATTGCCCTTCATGATCCACCACGGCTATTGCAAAAGGACTCGCATCAAAATATTCTCCTAATATAGTGGGTAATTTTAATTGATCGTCCTCTTCTTTTTGTATTTGTTGTGGAATGATCATAATGCGATAAACGGCTTCCTCTTCTAAGAGAGAAGAAACAGAGATAAGACAATGGAATATTTTCTCACAAGTCGCTTGTGAATTTAAACATAACGAAAACTTATAAGGTAATGAGTAACCTGAACTTTGATATCTGTTGGTTTGCAAACAGATATCACTCCATGAGCTCTTAGCGCCAACGCTATCAAATAACGAATCAAAATTATATTGACCAACTGAGAAACTCGCTAAATCAATTGAAAACCATTCGGCAAAAACCGCATTAGCATAAAGAATAGTTCCTTGTGTATTAACTGATACAAAACCAATAGGAGCTTGATCCAAGTGATTGATAGCCTCTTGAAGGTTCGAGAAAAAAACTTCTCGCGTTTGTTGTAAATGCGAAATATCAGCAATACGCCAAAATAAAAGCTTTTTTTTCTGTTTTGTGATAGGTTGAACGGAAATATTATACCAAACAGATTTTTTTGGTGTAGCATCGGTAAAAATTGGTTGTTCTACTCTTAATTCCTCTCGCGCTGCAAGATTATTACAGGCTGCAACCTTTAAGCGATACGAAAGTGCGCCAGCTCCTGGAAGATCAGCAATAACCATATAACAAGACACTTCAGGCTTATAGGTCAGAATTTTTCGATAGTTTTGATTAGAATAATAAACAAAACCAGAAAGGTCAGAGATTACAATTACATCATCGCTCCCATTAAAGATGCTAAAATCAAAATCTTCATGCAACCACACATGGTATCTTAAAATTCCCATTCCACACAAAACAAGTGTTGCAACGCCGATAATTGCTAGAATCAAAAAAGATATCAATATAGCCTTTTGCAAATAGCTTTGTGGATAAAAAAAACCTAAAATACCCACAATGAAAAGAGAAATTAATATAAAAACAACACTAAAAATCACAACTCTTCGATGAACAGAAGACGCTGATCTTTTATTATTATCAAAACCTTTATCCATCTCTCATTGCCTTAGATTTAGTTGTTTCTTATATCACAAAATTTCCTTTATATTCATTGTTATAAAGTATATACTATGATATTATCTCTCTAAGAAAGCTCACTTAATGTTAAAAAGTTTATTTCTTGTATTTAAGTGAACCTTTTAAGGGTGTGTTTATAAATTTATCTCGATAAAAAACGATATTTTCACACAAAAATGGGAGAAAATCTATGTATATCTGGTTATCAGAGCAAATAGGTGTATCTGCTGCGAAAATAACGATAAGCTTTTTGTTTTTTATAATAACAATCGTTGCTATTACCATAATTATCTTGTTTTTACGTCGTTTAAGTACGAGAAGATTCAGCATTAATAGAAAAAAAAGTCTATCACGATTAGCATTATGTGAAGTAATTTCTATAGATCGAGCACGCCGCCTTGTTTTAGTCCGTTGCGATAATAAAGAACATTTGCTCCTTATTGGTGGATTAACAGATGTGGTTGTAGAATCCGATATTACCGGTACATCAAAAATACAAAAGGGAGAAACGCTCACACATCCAAATTCCGCCCCTACAGAAAGAAACGATATACCGGATAAAAATCCCTCTCCTTTTACGAATCAAGCGGTAAAAGATTCAGCAATTACCGCCGAAATTGAGGGGCGGCAAGAACCATCTTTATTCATTCCTACCCCTCAAAAATAAAAATATACAATTTTATCACCACGAGTTTTGTTTGTTTATCATTTCAATGACCTTAATCATCGCGATAAACTCTTTCACGTCGTTCGTGACGTTCTTGCGCTTCCAACGACAAAACGGCTATTGGCCGAGCCTCAAGACGCTTTATACTAATGGGTTCGCCGGTTTCTTCACAAAAGCCATATGTCCCATTATCAATGCGCTCTAAAGCAGCATCTATTTTTGAAATAAGTTTCCTCTGACGATCCCGCGCACGTAATTCGATTGTACGATCAGTTTCACAAGAAGCCCTATCAGTCAAATCAGGTTGACCAACATTCTCTTCCTGCAAATTTTCCAAAGTCTCACGAGCTTCTTTTAATATATCATTCTTCCAAGAAACCAATTTAGCACGAAAATACGCCTTTTGCCGCTCATTCATAAAAGGCTCATCTTCACTAGGGCGATATTGACCATCAATCTCTTCGCTCATGCAATAAAAAACCTCCACATATGCTATGTGCGGTCTATATATTGTGCAATACCCATCAACACAAGAGTAAAATGTTTTTTCATAACAATCTACAAATATGTCTAAATACACTGTTTAGATTTGATCGCTTTTCTATGTAGGTTGGATTCTTGATCAAATCTCATCCAGAACATTTTTCTTGCTTACTGAGAAACTTCAAAAAGAAGGAAATCTAATATCAGATATCAGAGTCATCACTCCCCTGCTTTCTCATCGTTTAAAATCTAAATGAAGCAACAATAAATCATTTCAGCAATGCAAAAAAATAAAATCTTTATAAAGGCAAAGTGTGATATTCACGTTTCAAATACATCAAAGCATCTTTTTCTTTATTACAGTTGATTGCAACAACCTCACCAATCAAAACACAATGGGTTGCGTGCTCGTGCCAACAAATCAAACGACAATCAAACGACGCTAGAGCGTCTGAAAGACTAGGCGCCCCCGTTTGCAAAACTCCCCATTGAGCAGCATCAAAACGCTCATTTTGTGTAAGAGTGCAACACCTCGAAAAAACATCCGCTAATGAACGATGTTTTCCTGCCAAGCTATTAACACAAAAATTTCCATTCTCCATAAACACCTGATTCTTTAAATTATGGCGCATGAGACAAACAAGAAGGGTTGGAGGATTATCAGATAAAGAACAACACGCCGAAACAGTCACCCCGCGTCTTCCCTTAATGCCATTTGTTGTCACAATATGCACAGCTCCTGCAAAAAGACTCATGGCATCTCGATATTCTTGGGAAGAAACCGCAATATTATGTTGAAGTTCAGGCATCAAATATGTTTTATGATTCGACATATCTTTCACTTATAAAGCTTTAAAATTTCAAGCGATCTTTCCATAACAAAGACCTATAATACATATTTTTTCTTTTCCGTCATAACACAAAAGATATTTGTGTATACACAGCGATATGATAAAAACAGCCAATCAAGGAGATTTTAATGCCCCATTCTCATCTCATTTCGCCTTCACTCTTGGCTTCTGATTTTTCTAAACTTGGACAAGAAATGTTAGATGTTGTTGATGCTGGTGCAGATTGGCTTCATCTTGATATCATGGATGGACACTTTGTTCCTAACATCACCTTTGGTCCTGAAATAGTCAAGGCTCTGCGCCCATTAACCAAAGCAACATTTGATGTCCACCTGATGATCGCACCGGTAGACCCTTATTTGGAAGCTTTTGCAAAAGCGGGTTCAGATATTATAACCATTCATGCTGAAGCAAGTCCACATCTTCATCGTTCATTACAAACAATAAAAAAAATGGGAAAAAAAGCAGGAATTGCACTCAATCCAAGCACCCCTGAACATGTACTTGAATATTTGCTTGATCAATTAGATCTCATTCTCATCATGACGGTTAATCCCGGTTTTGGTGGACAAAGTTTTATTCCAGAAATAAAAGATAAAATTAAGCGCGTTAAAAGCATGATTGCAAACCGCCCTATTGATCTTGAAGTTGATGGTGGTATCACCGTTGATACAATTGGGATAACTGCAAAAGCTGGTGCAAATGTATTTGTCGCAGGCTCTGCAATTTATAAAAACGGAAATAAAGAGCTTTACAAAACACGTATTAATGCATTGCGCCAAGCCGCAATCCTCTCACAAGAAGGAAAAAAATAATGATCGCACGTTATTCCCGCCCTGCAATGGTAGCAATTTGGTCTCCAGAAACAAAATATCGTATTTGGTTTGAAATTGAAGCCCATGCCTGTGATGCCCTTGCTCACTTAGGGATTATTCCGAAAGAAGCCGCCAAAGTCATTTGGGAAAAAGGGGCAGTAGCTAAATTTGATATCAATCGCATTGATGAAATTGAAGCAATTACCAAACATGATGTTATCGCATTTCTGACCCACCTAGCTGAATTCATTGGACCAGAGGCACGTTTTATCCACCAAGGCATGACATCATCTGATGTTCTAGATACAACGCTAAACATTCAATTGATGCGTGCTAGTGATATTTTGCTAGAGGATATAGATCAACTTCTTGAAGCATTAAAAAGACGTGCTTTTGAGCATAAAGAGACAATCACCATTGGGCGGAGTCATGGCATTCATGCTGAACCGACAACATTTGGAATCAAGTTTGCTCTCGCATACGCTGAATTTTCCCGTTGTCGCAAACGTCTTCTTGCAGCACGAGAAGAAATTTCTACTTGCGCAATTTCAGGAGCTGTAGGAACTTTTGCAAATATCGATCCCCGCGTTGAAGAACATGTAGCAAAAGCCTTGAGAATGCGTGCTGAACCGGTTTCCACTCAAGTAATACCAAGAGATCGTCATGCTATGTTTTTTGCAACACTTGGTGTTATTGCTTCCTCTATTGAAAGGTTAGCAATAGAAATACGCCATTTACAACGAACAGAAGTTCTTGAAGCAGAGGAACATTTCTCACCTGGGCAAAAAGGTTCATCGGCAATGCCTCATAAACGTAATCCAGTTTTAACAGAAAATTTAACTGGATTAGCCCGCATGGTACGTGCATTTGCACTCCCAGCCATGGAAAATGTTGCACTTTGGCATGAACGTGATATTTCCCATTCATCTGTTGAGCGTTATATTGCTCCAGATGCGACTATTACACTTGATTTTGCTCTTTCTCGCCTCACATCTGTCATTGAAAATCTCATTGTCTATCCAGAAAATATGCAAAAAAATCTCAATAAATTCCGCGGTCTTGTTCACTCACAACGGGTGCTTTTAGCACTCACGCAAGCAGGAATCAGTCGTGAAGATTCTTATCGGATTGTACAACGAAATGCGATGAAAGTTTGGGAACAAGGAAAAGATTTCTTAGAAGAACTCCTCAACGACAAAGATGTTACCAAAGCTTTAAGTGAAGAAGAACTTCGTGAAAAATTTGATCTTTCTTACCACACCAAACATATCAATACGATTTTTAAACGTGTTTTTGAAGAACAATAAAGGCGACATAGAAAACCCAAATCTATTCTACCTATGATCAAAAATCTATTGTAACAAAGAAAACAATTCATGAAAGCAAATCAACTCGATATTCTTATTGTTCCTGGCTACAAAGGATCTGGTCCAGATCATTGGCAAACACGCTGGGAAAAAAAATTGTCGACGGCCCGCCGCATTGAACAACTCCATTGGTCAAAGCCTGTTTGTGAAGAGCGGGTTAACAAAATTAAAACTGCCATCGCAAAAGCTCAAAGGCCTGTTATGCTTATTGCTCATTCATTAGGAGTTCCCAGCGCTATTCATGCAACTGTACAAAATACAGAAAAAATTTGCGGCGCTTTCTTTGTTGCACCTCCAGATGTCTCCAATGAGAAAATACGTCCCAAACATTTAATGACATTTGGCCCCTATCATCGTCAAAAACTGCCTTTTCCTTCTATTGTCGTAGCCAGTCGCAACGATGAGTTTTGTCAATTCTCAGTAGCAGAAAAAATTGCCAATGATTGGGGATCACTCTTTGTTGATGCTGGGTATTCTGGCCATATTAACGCAGAATCCGGACACGGACCTTGGCCTGAAGGGCTTATGGTCCTTTCTCACTTTCTTGCAAAAATTTGACCAAAGAGAGGTAATCTTCTTTCTCATCACTTATGTATCTTCACCTTTGGGTAGACGTGTAATGACAAAAATTATAAAAGTATCATAGCAATATCATTGAGAAATTCTATCAATTAGGATAGTATCATTTACCAATGTTATTAAAAACCTCTCAAGATAAATAGAGAATCATGATGAATCGTCGCCACCGTATTTATGAAGGCAAGGCTAAAATTTTATATGAAGGACCTGAACCAGGAACTTATATCCAATTTTTTAAAGATGATGCAACTGCCTTTAATGCAAAAAAACATGAAATTATCGACGGAAAAGGGGTTTTAAACAACCGAATTTCGGAACATATCTTTAGCCATCTTGGGCGTTTGGGCATCCCAACACATTTTATCAAACGTATAAACATGCGCGAACAGCTTATTAAAGCAGTGGAAATCATTCCGTTGGAAGTTGTTGTTCGCAATGTTGCTGCCGGCTCTCTTGCTAAGCGTTTAGGACTGGAAGAAGGAACCCCGCTTCCGCAATCCATCATTGAGTTCTACTATAAAAATGATTCTCTCGATGATCCTATGGTAACGGAAGAACATATCACAGCTTTTGGGTGGGCTGTCCCACAAGAGATAGAAGATATCATGCAACTTTCAATTCGTGTTAATGATTTTCTTTCTGGGCTTTTTGCCGGTGTTAACATCCAATTAATTGATTTTAAAATGGAATTTGGTCGCCTGTGGGAAGATGAAACAATGCGCATTGTTCTTGCTGATGAAATCTCACCTGATTCTGCACGACTATGGGATATGCACACACAAGAAAAAATGGATAAAGACCGTTTTCGTCGTGATATGGGTGGGCTTATTAATGCCTATCAAGAAGTTGCCAAACGCCTTGGTATTATGAATGAAAACGAACCAACACGACCAAGTGGTCCCGTTCTCGTAAAGTAAAAACAGGGCAAAAAAACATCACCTTATATAAATACCCCTCTTCAAAGGAGAGGTTCTTTTAACAAGCAGGAAGCAAAAAATGAAAGCACGCATTACAGTTACTTTAAGAGAAAGCGTTCTTGATCCACAAGGAGAAGCAATTGTCGGTGCTTTAAAAAGTTTAGCTTTCGAAGGCATTCAATCCATTCGTCAAGGAAAGGTTTTTGATATTGTTCTTGATGATCTACCTTCTGAAACCGCAAAGAAAAAACTTGTACAAATGTGTGAAGAGTTACTCGCAAATACTGTCATTGAAAATTATACAATCGAACTTTTTTAAGTGGAACGCTCATGAAAACTGCCATCATTCAACTTCCTGGATTAAATCGTGATCGAGATATGGTTGCAGCATTACATCATATAACGGGAGTTGAGCCACTAAAAATTTGGCAAACAGAAACAACAATTCCAGATGTAGATGTTATTATTATTCCTGGTGGTTTTTCCTATGGCGACTACTTAAGATGTGGTGCTATTGGAGCGCGAACGCCCATCTTAAAAGCCATTCGTGAAAAAGCACAAGAAGGTACTACAATAATAGGTATCTGTAATGGATTTCAAATTTTGTTGGAAGCAGGATTATTACCTGGAACTTTAATGCGTAACGCTTCTTTAAAATTTGTTTGTTGTGAAATCAAACTTGAAGTCGTTAACGCCAAGACAAAATTTTCTCGATATTATTCTAAAGGACAAATTATTCGTTGTCCTGTTGCCCATCATGACGGAAATTATTTTGTTGATAGTGAAACATTAAAGCAAATGGAAGACAATGAACAAATTGTTTTTCGCTATGCAGAAAATACAAACCCGAACGGCTCAATGAAAGATATTGCTGGTATTGTTAATAAAACTGGTAATATTCTTGGTATGATGCCCCATCCTGAAAATTTTATTGAACCCGCCCACGGAGGTACTGACGGTCGTTTACTTTTTCAAAGTGCTTTAGAGTTAGTAAATGGATAATGCTGCAAAAATACTCGCGCTCCATGATTGTCAAAAATAAGGATCTATACTATTCCTCGCATCGTAAATCTATGAACAAAGCTCTTCACAAACAACAATGGATATCATTTTCTAAACACATAAGTATTTAAGACCATTTTAGTCTTAAATCCCACCAAACAAACGAACAAAATCTTCAGCTTACTATCTATAACTATTTATTATTAAACAACATTATTGCTTATAATATAAGCTACTAGATTAAAAAAATAAAAATGCTAAATTTCGATTAATTTAACGGATAAATACTCATGAAGCCTTGCAATAACATCACTATTACACCAGAACTCATTGCACAACACGGGCTAAAAGAGGATGAATATCAACGTATCCTGACGTTAATCGGTAGAGAACCAACATTTACTGAACTAGGAATTTTTTCTGCAATGTGGAACGAACATTGTTCCTATAAATCATCTAAAAAATGGCTAAAGACTCTTCCGACAGAAGGAAAATGTGTCATCCAAGGACCCGGTGAAAATGCTGGTGTTGTCGATATTGGCGAAGGGCAATGTGTTGTTTTCAAAATGGAAAGCCATAACCACCCTTCTTATATTGAACCTTATCAAGGTGCAGCGACAGGTGTTGGTGGTATTTTACGTGATGTCTTTACAATGGGAGCCCGTCCTGTTGCTGCTATGAATGCATTGCGATTTGGTGCTCCTGATCACCCAAGAACACGCCATCTTGTTTCTGGTGTTGTTTCTGGAATTGGTGGTTACAGCAATGCTTTCGGCGTTCCAACTATTGGTGGAGAAGTAAATTTTGATGAGCGTTATAATGGCAATATCCTTGTTAACGCTTTTGTCGCCGGTATTGCAAAGACAAACGCCCTTTTTTATTCTAAAGCGCAAGGTATTGGACTCCCTGTTGTTTATCTTGGTGCAAAAACAGGACGTGATGGTGTCGGTGGAGCAACAATGGCTTCTGCTGAATTTGATGATTCAATCAGTGAAAAACGCCCAACTGTTCAAGTAGGTGATCCTTTTACAGAAAAATGTCTTCTTGAAGCATGTTTAGAGCTCATGGAACTTGGAGCCGTAGTTGCTATTCAAGATATGGGGGCAGCAGGACTCACCTCTTCTGCCGTTGAAATGGGTGCAAAAGGAAATCTAGGGATACAGCTTAATCTCGATACAGTTCCTGTTCGAGAAGAAAACATGAAAGCCTATGAAATGATGCTTTCTGAAAGTCAAGAGCGCATGCTCATGGTTCTTAAACCAGAACTAGAAAAGCAAGCAGAAGCAATTTTTCATAAGTGGGGGCTGCATTTTTCTATCATTGGAAAAACAACCGATGATTTACGTTTTCGTGTATTTCATCAAGGAGAAGAAGTTGTCAATCTTCCCATCAAAGAGCTTGGTGATGAAGCGCCTGTTTATGATCGTCCTTGGAGTGAACCGGCCAAAAAAACACCCTTGAAAGCAGAAGACGTCAAAAAGGTTGAAAATCTTGGTGATGCGCTTCTATCCTTATTGAATTCTGCTGATCAAAGTTCACGGCGATGGGTTTATGAACAATATGATACCCTTATCCAAGGAAATAGCCTTGTTTGTCCAGGAGGTGATGCAGGCGTTATCCGTGTAGGAAACAACAGCAAACGTGCTCTTGCTTTTTCTTCTGATGTAACACCTCGTTATTGTGAAGCAGACCCTTATGAAGGAGGAAAACAAGCTGTCGCAGAATGCTGGCGAAATATTAGTACGACAGGTGCAACACCACTGGCTGCGACAGATAATCTCAATTTTGGTAACCCTGAAAAACCTGAAATTATGGGACAGCTGGTTTTAGCTATTAAAGGTATAGGAGAAGCTTGTAGAATCCTCGATTTTCCTATCGTTTCAGGCAATGTTTCTCTTTACAACGAAACAAATGGGGAAGCCATTCTTCCAACCCCCACAATTGCTGGTGTAGGACTTCTTAATGATTGGTCTAAAATGGTAACAATAAGTGGTATGCAAAATGGAGATATTCTTGTTTTAGTAGGAAATTGCGGCTCTCATTTAGGACAATCAATTTATGCACGTAACATTTTAAATATTGATGCAGGTGCCCCCCCCCCTGTAGATTTACAACTTGAAAAAAAGCATGGTCAATTTGTTCGAGATGCCATTAATAGCGGTTTTATTCATGCTGCTCATGACATTTCTGACGGAGGATTAGCGATAGCACTTGCCGAAATGGTGATTAAAGCAGGTAAAGGAATCAAAGTAACGTTAAGCAACAAATCACCCCATCATGCAGAACTTTTTGGAGAAGACCAAGGACGTTATCTTTTAGCCGTCAAACCTCACTCTCTCAATAGTCTTAAAGAGCGCGCACAAATCAATACAGTTTCTTTAACAGAGTTAGGTCAAGTTGAGGGAACTTCTCTCATTATAGATGGGATATTAACACTTTCAGTAGACAAACTCACAAAAGCCTATGAAAACTGGTTTCCACAATTTATGGGTGAAGAGTAAAAATTGTTTTTTTCTCTTAAACAGCCTTTATAAAAAATGAATAACATAGGAGAATAATGATGGCAATGAGTGCCCATGCAATTGAAACGCTTATTCGTGAAGGCATTCCTGATGCTACTGTAACAATTCGTGATCTTGCTGGAGATGGAGAACATTACGCTGCAGAAGTTATTTCTGAAAGCTTTCGTGGTAAAACCCGTGTTCAACAACATAAAATGGTCTATGATGCCCTTAAAGGCAATATGGGAAATGACCTTCACGCCTTAATGTTGCAAACAAATATCCCAAAATAATCTAAAATTTCTTCTTGCATTCACTCATTTAATACGATTAAAAACAGTATGAATATAAATTACACACTTATAAAAATCTGAAATATCGAGGGATAAAAATGACCACTGTTCATGATTTTATTGACAACGAGATTAAAACAAACGACGTCATTTTATTCATGAAAGGAACACCTGACGCTCCGCAATGCGGGTTTTCAGGACAAGTTGTTCAAATCCTTGACTATTTAGGATTGAATTATAAAGGAATTAATATCTTAACTTCTAACGAATTGCGTCAAGGAATTAAAGATTACTCAAATTGGCCAACAATTCCACAGCTGTATATCAAGGGTGAATTTGTCGGAGGCTGTGATATTGTTAAAGAGATGTTTCAAAACAATGAGTTACAGGAACTTTTGAAAGAAAAAAATATTCCCTGTAATCAATCATAGGTATCTTTCATTTTATTCAGACTCTTAAAAAGAGCTGTTTTCAGACGAAATTTCTATTTCAAGGATGCCATATGTCATATTCAGTCGATGAACAAACGCATAGTGATGCGATTAGAAAAAAAATTGGCTATAAAGAATTTGTTATTCTTATTGCTTCGCTCATGGCTATTAACGCTATAGCTGTTGATATTATGCTGCCAGCTATGCCTAATATTTTAGATGGCTTAAATGTTCTCAATGAAAATGATCAACATTATATCATTTCGAGTTATCTTATTAGCTATGGTATTGCTCAAATATTTTTCGGTCCAATAAGCGATAGGTATGGACGACGTAAACTTATTCTTATTGGTCTTGCTTTTTATTCATTTACGGCGATTGGCTGTGCCTTTGTAACTGATTTTTCTCTCTTACTTATTTTGCGTATCTTACAAGGTATTGGAGGAGCTGCTATGCGGGTTCTTACAGTTTCCGTCGTACGTGATCTTTACAGTGGTCGAAAAATGGCAGAAGTTATGTCTATTGTTATGATGGTTTTTCTTGTTGCACCAATGGTTGGTCCCGCAACAGGACAGATCATTTTACTGCTTGGACATTGGCAATATATTTTTATTTTCATGGCAATGATTGGTTTCGGATTGATGATTTGGATTCAATTCCGCTTGCCGGAAACTCTTTATACGCAACGCTCTCTTTCCTTTTCTTCAGTCAAACATAATTTATGGATTGTAATAACCAATCGCACAACACTTTGCTATACACTAGCAACTTCGATTATTTTAGGCTGTATCTTTACTGCCGTTAATACATCACAACAAACGTATGAAGGGATCTATAATCTAGGACTTTGGTTCCCTATTGCCTTTGCAGTTGGTGCTGCATTTCAGGCTTTCTCATCATTCATGAACTCTCAACTCGTTGGACGCCTTGGAATGCGGCGTATTGCTCATACTATGCTTTTGCTCTTTTGTATCACTTCATGTGTATGGTTTATTGGCTCTATCTTAACAGATGGTATTCTTCCTTTTGCTTTTTACATGCTGTTATTCTGTATACTGATGTTTGCCTGCGGTGGCATTATGGCCAATTTCAATACACTCGCTCTCGAATCTGTGGGGGAAATTGCTGGAACAGCTTCTTCTGTATCTGGCTTTCTTCAAACATCTATCGGTGCAGGACTCAGCTTTTTTATTGCCCAACAATTTGATGAAACAACCATCCCAAACTCAGCAGGATTTTTCTTTTTGAGTCTCGCTGCCATACTTCTCGTCTTATGGGCTGAACGTGGGCATCTTTTTAGGCAATATCATAGCAATCCTAACGAATAAATATTACTACGAAAGATTAATAACATCTCTCTTAGACAATAAGGAGATAAACCGATCAGACAAATAAAACATCTCCAAATAGAACACTCTTGTGTTAAACAGTCACATTGTTTGTTTAAAGGTACAGCTCTCAAAATATCAAACCATTTCACGACAGCACCCATAAATGCTGTAATGTTAAAAAACAGTTTTGATTGATTTAACCTGAACAAGATCGAAATAGAAAAAACTCACGCTTTAGGTTTTTTTCAATATAAAAAATAATAAATTATCCTTATAAATTAATATCTTACACAATCATAAAACCATAGGGAATTTTCCCATTTATAAAATACATTTAATTAATAAATTTTCCTGATTTTGGAAATCCTCTTGGAACCAAACGCCCGACTCCCGCACGCATTCCCATCCATTCAAAGAGATCGTCCGCCTGACGGTTAAAGATTCGTTCAGCTGTATCTTGCCAACTTAAGCCTTCTGATAAATTGAAAGTCTTGGCATCAACAACACCACCTTCTTTATAACGCTGTAAACGAACACCTTTACCGCGATTCATTTCTGGTATTTGTTCAATAGAAAAAATAAGCATTTTACGGTTTTCTCCAACCACCGCAACATGATCACCATTTACTTGAACACAAAGCTTTACCTTATCAGGAGCTTTCACATTCATCACTTGCTTTCCTTTTCGTGTATTGGCGATCACTTCTGCAGAAGAAACAATAAAACCATTACCGTGAGATGAAACCAAGAGCAATTTTTCCTCAGCGTGATGCACAAAAGCTGTAAGGACATCGTGCTCATCATCCATATCAACTAAAAGACGAATAGGTTCACCATGTCCCCGCCCTCCAGGTAAACTATTTGCACCAATAGCAAAAAACTTTCCCCCCGTACTTATCAGCACAATCTTGTCGGTCGTAAATGCTGGAAATGCTAACTTTAAACTGTCTCCTTCTTTAAAAGAAAGTGCTTTATAATCGTTCAAATGTCCCTTCAAAGCACGCATCCACCCCTTTTCAGAAATAACAATAGTAATCGGCTCTTTTTCGATCATTGCCTGTTGAATATCATCAAGATCATGTCTAGGTGCCTCTTCAAATGTCGTACGTCTTTTCCCTAAGGGTGTTTCAGGACCAAAAGTATTTCGAACTTTTTTGATTTCTTCTGAAATTATTTTCCATTGTTTTATAGGAGAAGCCAACAAATTCTGTAGCTTTTCTTTTTCAGCTTTCAAACTTTCAAATTCTTTACGAATTTCAAATTCCTCAAGCTTACGCAAAGAACGTAAGCGCATATTAAGAATAGCTTCAGCTTGATTTTCTGTTAATTCAAAACGACTAATCAGCTGCTTTTTAGGTTCATCCTCTTCACGAATAATCTGAATAACCTCATCAAGATTTAAATAGGCAATAAGATATCCATGAAGAATTTCTAATCGACAATCAATTTGATCAAGCCGATAATGAGAGCGACGAATAAGGACTTCTTGACGATGTTCGAGCCATTGCTGTAAACTCTCACGCAAAGAGAGAACATTGGGTATTTTTCCCAAAGACAAAACATTCAGATTAAGGGGAAATCTTACTTCAAAATCAGTCAATTTAAAAAGAGACTCCATAAGAAGCTCCGGATCAACCGTACGATTTTTAGGAACCAGCACGATTCTGATATCTTCTGCTGATTCATCTTGGATATCCTCAAGCATTGGCAATCGCCGTGCAAGCAATAACTCTGCTGTTTTTTCAATAAGACGTGACTTTTGAATCTGATAAGGAATTTCAGTCACAACAATCACATAAGAACCACGGCTACCCGATTCCTGATGCCAACGTGAACGCAAACGAAAGAATCCACGCCCAACACGATAAGATTCCTCAATACTTTTTTTAGGCTCAACTAAAATTCCCCCTGTCGGGAAATCAGGACCAAGAACGAATTGATTTAATTCCTCATCATTTACATCGGGATGCGCAATCAAATGGAGCGCTGCATCACAAAGCTCAGCAACATTATGGGGTGGAATAGATGTTGCCATACCAACAGCAATACCAGAAGAACCATTTGCTAAAAGATTAGGGAAAGCTCCTGGTAAAACAACAGGCTCTTCATCTTCTTCATTATAGGTTAAACGAAAATCAATAGCATTCTCATTAATTCCTTCAAGTAACAATGCAGCCACTTCAGTCATACGTGCTTCCGTATAACGCATGGCAGCAGCATTATCACCATCAATATTACCAAAATTGCCTTGCCCATCAACCAACGGATAACGAACAGCAAAACTTTGAGCCAAGCGCACCAAAGCATCATAAATAGATGCATCCCCATGAGGATGAAATTTTCCCATGACATCACCGACAATCCGCGCGCATTTCGCATAAGACTGTCCAGGATTTAGTTTGAGAAGACGCATCGCATGAACAATCCGCCGGTGGACAGGCTTCAATCCATCACGTACATCAGGCAATGCACGGTGTGTAATCGTAGAAAGTGCATAAGCCAAATAACGTTCCTGTAAAGCAGAACGTAATTCTATTGGTTCAATATGTTCTTTATCAAAAGGTAAATTCATTTTATCAGACATAGTATTAAAATAACAATTCCCACAATAATAAGAAATTATTTTATAGGATTTATTTAATGAAATCTTCTATGAGTCGACTTTTTTATTAAAAGTCAATTACATAAAAACAAACGCTGCGATTAGAACATGAACAGAAAATTATATCAATTTGAAAAATTTATACATGTCCTTCCCCCCTTGTCCTAAGTGATTTATTGAAAGCTTTGTCAAATCCGACAATAATTTAACTGCTCACAAAGGGTTATTTCATCTCTTTTTGGAATGACAAAAGCACTTTTCAAACATCACCTTTTATTATAAAGATAAATTGTATAACAACCCCATTCAGTTTTTCTATGAAAAACTAAAAAAATATTCAAAGCTTATAAAATTTAAACTTTTCAGAATAAGTTCATAGAATAGAAAACCGTATTATTCTCATAAAAACGAAGAGACACAATTCTCTGCTACAACATTGTAAAAACTTCAACAAAAAATAAATAATATATTGACTTATAAAGATAATTCATTTTTTTCAACTAAAATGAGACTCCCAAAACTTATAGAATTCTCTTATTTCTAATTTATTCATGATAAAACAATCACAATCATTTCCTCACCTATCACAAGGGGGAGAGGCATTATAAAAACAAGGAATAAAAATGCCTCGTAAAGAATCAACACAATGGCGTTTTTGTCTATCTAAATTTCACAAACAGCACACACACATGATGCTCTTGAGAGGCATCAAAACTTCACTCTACATAAGAAAAAGATGAAAACAATCCATAATCAACTTTATGAGCTATTTTTGTGAGTAGGAGCCATACGGATTCCTAAATCACGTAATTGTGTGGGAGAAACATCAGACGGAGCACTCATCAAAAGATCAAGTGCCTGTTGATTCATAGGAAATAAAGCAACTTCACGCAAATTTTTAACACCTTGCAACAGCATAATGATGCGGTCAATTCCCGCAGCCATACCACCGTGTGGCGGAGCCCCATAATGGAATGCACGATAAAGACCACCGAAACGATCTTTCACAACTTCCTTAGAAAGTCCTACAAGTTCAAAAACTTTAAGCATCATTTCTGGTAAGTGATTACGAATTCCACCTGATGCAATTTCATAACCATTGCAAACAAGATCATATTGAAAAGCTTTAAGAGTAAGAGGATCTTGGGTCTCAAGAGCATTTTCTCCCCCTTGAGGCATGGAAAAAGGATTATGTGCAAAATCAATCTTTTTCTCATCTTCATTCCATTCAAAAAATGGAAAATCAACAATCCAAGCCAAAGAGAAACTCTCTCTATCGAGAAGATCTAATTCTTCCCCTACCCGTGTACGGGCTGCTCCAGCAAAAGATGCGAATTTTTTTGGATCTCCAGCCACAAAAAAACAAGCATCACCACTTTCAAGTCCAAGCTGTATACGGAGCGCTTCAGCTCGCTGTTGACCAATATTTTTGGCGATAGGCCCTGCTCCTTCAAAATTTCCTTTTTCTTCACGCCAAAAAATATAACCGAGCCCTGGTTGCCCCTCGCCTTGTGCCCATACATTCATACGATCACAAAAAGCACGACTTCCACCCGTTTTAGCCGGAATAGCCCACACTTGTGCATTCTCATCATTCGCTAAAATTTGAGAAAAGACTTTGAAACCAGAATTATAAAAATGTTGAGAAACATCTTCCATAATGATCGGATTACGTAGATCAGGCTTATCAGAACCATATTTTTGCATTGCTTCATCATAGGAAATGCGAGGAAAGCTCTGTGTCACAGTTTTTCCATCTGCAAATTCTTCAAAAATAGAACGCATAATAGGTTCCATAGTTGCTAAAACATCTTCTTGCTCAACAAAACTCATTTCAACATCTAATTGATAAAATTCACCAGGAAGACGGTCGGCCCTTGGATCTTCATCTCTAAAACATGGAGCAATCTGAAAATAACGATCAAAACCTGACATCATCAACAACTGTTTATATTGCTGTGGTGCTTGCGGTAGCGCATAAAATTTTCCCTGATGAACACGACTTGGAACCAAAAAATCACGTGCTCCTTCCGGCGATGAAGCTGTCAAAAGTGGCGTCGTAAATTCCGTAAAACCATTATTTTGCATAGCCCGTCTCATAGCCGCAATAATTTCAGTCCGACGCATGATATTTTTGTGCATAGTCTCCCGACGCAAATCAAGAAAACGATATTTTAATCGAATATCTTCTGGATAATCAGGCTCACCAAAAACCGGTAAAGGAAGTTCATCAGATTTTGAAAGAATTTCTACCTCTTGTGCAACAATTTCAATCTCACCTGTTGGAAGCGTTGCATTAATAACCTCATCAGAACGTGCACATACCTCTCCATCCACACGAATAACCCATTCAGAACGCACTTTTTCAATAACTTTAAAAGCCGGCGAAGCAGGATCAGCAACAATTTGTGTAATTCCAAAATGATCACGTAAATCCACAAAAAGAATTCCTCCATGATCACGAACACGATGAACCCATCCCGAAAGACGGACTTGTTCTCCTACATCACATCTACGAAGAGCCGCACAATGATGACTGCGATAACGGTGCATGTTTTTTGCCTTTGATTATAATATTCATATGCGCTACAAACGCTTTTTAATAACCATTTGTCAAGATATGAGAATAAAAACTCAAAAATAAAGTCAATAAAGGACAAATTTAATTTATCGAATTATAATAAAATGATGAATCTTATTACACAAACAACAGATCTTGAAATTGCACTTAACGCTCTACGTACCTCTGATTTTGTAACAGTCGATACTGAATTTATCCGCGAGACAACTTTTTGGCCTCAACTGTGTTTAATCCAGCTCGCATCACCAGATGTCACAGTTTTGATTGATCCCATAGCACCAGATATTGATTTACAACCTTTTTTTGACCTTATGATCGATAAAAAAGTTGTAAAAGTTTTTCATGCTGCGCGCCAAGATATTGAAACAATTTATCATCTTGGAGGTGTTATTCCTTCCCCTCTCTTTGATACGCAAATAGCAGGATCAATTTGTGGGTTTGGTGATTCTATCTCCTATGATCAAATTGTACAACGTTGCACGGGGCATCATCTTGATAAATCTTCCCGCTTTACAGACTGGAGTTGCCGACCTTTGTCTGAAAAACAACTGCTTTATGCACTTGCCGATGTAACCTATTTAAGAGATGTTTACCTGTTATTGAAAAAAAGGTTAGAAAAAAATCAACGTGCTCACTGGATGGATGATGAACTAACAATCCTTTTAAATCCTAAAACCTATGATATGCCAGAAGATGAAGCATGGAAAAAAGTGAAAGGACAAATTAAAAAGCCTCGTGAACTTGCTGTATTACAAAAGATAGCAGCTTGGCGTGAACGTGAAGCACGAAGATACAATATGCCACGTCGTCATATCATAAAAGATGAATGTCTTATAGAAATAGCAACCCAACAACCAAAAGATGAATCTGCATTAAAACGATTGCGCAGTCTTAATAAGAATTGGGATAAACTCTCAATTGCTCAATCATTAATCAAAGCTGTCCACGAAGGTTTAGAGGTGGATCTTTCTACTTTACCCCCCATTCCTAAACATAATCCACTCAATGATACGACGGCCGCTGTTATCGATCTGCTCAAAGTGTTATTAAAAATTGTTGCAAGCGAAAACAGCATTGCCCCTAAAATTATTGCAACATCTAATGATTTAGAAAAAATTGCCAATGGAGGAATAAAGAAAAATATTCCCGCTATGAATGGCTGGCGCTATGAAATTTTTGGTAAAAAAGCCGAACAACTGCTAAAGGGGCAAATAGGGTTTTACTTTAACGATGGAAAAATAAGCACAAAACAGCTTTAATTTACATTTTCATTTTTAAAAATCCATTACGCTACTTATTATCTACATAAATTGGTATGCCCTATGGACCAACGCAAATAGAATAACTAAAGCCTACTTCTGACAAAGTTAAAAACTTAAATAGTAAACTCTTATTAAAAATGACAGCTAAATCTTTATCAGGTCAATCAAATAGCAATCTTATTACAAAAATCTAAAAACACAGACAGCTCCTCATTTAAAAGTTTTAAAAAGAAAAAGTTCTTATAATAAAAGCGCATTCGTTACAAAAATAGCAGCCTAGCAATAGGAACAAACAAAGATATAATGCCTCACGTCACCATATCGTATTAAAAAACTACCGAGATTACAATCTAACAATCAAAACCATTCTCTTGCACACCATAAGCGGGGCTGGCGTATGGGTAAAAACTGTACAAGAAAGGACTAAAATGGCTCTTATGAATCGTCTCAAGTGCCAAGGGCTGTCGCAACATTGGGAGCTAGCAAATATAATGATGGTGCCGGCTTGCTTCTTCACAAACGTAAAGATAGTGGTGCTCAATGGCTTTATCGTTATACAATTCATGGACGCCGCCGTGAAATGGGCTTGGGTGCCTTGAGAGATGTCTCTTTAAAAAAGCTCGTGAATGTGCAACCGAATGGCGTTCTATTTTACGTGAAGGTCGTGACCCTATTAAAGAACGCAACAAACAAAAACGTGAGGCAATGCATAATCTCCGTTACTTCAAATACATTGCTCTAGATGCCTTTGAAAGCCGTAAAGCTGAATTCAAAAATAATGGAAAAGCTGGGGATTGGTCTTATCTTTACGCCTTCATATTCTCCCCAAATTAGGCTGTCTGCCTGTTTCAGAGAGTATACAAACAGAGATACGCAATACCCTTGCCCCAATTTGGTACACAAAAGATGCAACAGCAAAGAAAGCACTTGAACCGTCTTAATCTTTATCTCAAACATACTGCGCCTTAGATTTGAATGTTGATTTACAAATAACAGAAAAAGCACTCTCTCTTAAGAAAACAACGCCATAAAACACAAAATTTATCAGCAATGGGTTGAAGAGATGTACCATCTTTTTATAAAAAACACTTTGCCAAACAACAATCCTAACACTATTGGCTTTGCGTCTACGCATCCTTACAGGATTCGCACTTTTCCTTTGTGTCATATTCATAAAATCAAGTGGATGGGGGTATATGGACTATCCCTGCTGAGAATATGAACGGTTTGCATGACGCTACAACAGAATTTCGCGTGCCCTGATCAACAAAGACATCAGAAATTTTAAAACAAGCGCGCTTGCTTTCTTGCAATGTTTTCTTTTTTTCTGCAACCAGTCGTAGACCCCTTGCTCAGAATTGTATGTCAAAGTATATGAGAAAAAATAAACTTTATGTCTGCCCCCATGGGGTTCGTTCTAGTTTACGCGATTGGCTCACTGAAACAACCGATACCCCTTATGAAATCGCAGAAACCATCCTAGGTCATACAGTCGGAAGACAAGTAGAGCGGTGCCTATCGTCGAACAGACTATCTAGAACAGCGCCGTGTCTATATGGATAAATGGACGGCTTATGTTACAGATCAAAGCTAAGATATGGGATACATAACCCCATTATTTGTGGATGACTTTCTCTCTCTTTTCTCTCATATCGTCTCAATAAGAATCATAAATAATCACATCAGAAATTATATGATAAAATATTGTTTTTTATAAATTAAATACCTTTCAAAGGATTCAAAAATATGGTTAATAAATGCTTATGATTTGTTTCTATTTTTTATAGTGAAAGAATTTTATAATGACAGAAAATGATATTCTTTTAGCGGACCGTGAAAGTGCAAATTCCATCCTGTGACGCCAGTAGCAGGATAAAAAATTGTGTTTTCTTTTATGAATGCTCAGGGCATTACAAATGCCTTGCGTGGGGGATGACACGGGCGTTATGGAACAAGCCCCCCCCCGTTGTCCAGCTCATGATGATAGGTTGCCTAGTTTATCCCTTGTCAATGGCACTATTAAAAGCCCGAATAAATTAGAAAAAAATCAAAAAATTTCAAAAGCAAGAGGTTTTTTTATTATTTTTGATAACTTTTTTAATCGTCCAAGAGGACGTTCTCCTAATAACCCAGCGTAATTCTTTGGGATCTGCAAAATAATATGATCTTCTTTTTTACGCCACAATAGATGAGGTAAAATACCTGCAACAGAAGCACTAAAAAGATGAGCAATCCGCATAGTTTCGCCAAGAATACGTGCTTTTTCAATTATATTTTGAGTTGCTAATTGAAAAATGGGGAGAGATTCTTTATCAACCAGTAAACTTGTATTACGAAAAAAAACAGCAAGCGCCGCATAAAGGCGCCCTTCATGAGAAATTCCTGGATAAGATCCTAAAGCTATTTGATTTGCTGCTTCATTGCCTCGATAATCTGGATGTATACGCCAACCAATATCCGCAAGAAGACAAGCGGCTTGACGATAACGGCATTCATTTTCAGTTTCTGAAATTCCAAAAACTTCAAAAGCATTCGTCGTAAAATCAATGAGTTCTTCTGCTTGTTTTGGTGAACGTGCCCGTAAAATAGCCATTTCTGTGCATGCTGCAATGAGAGGATCTGAAAGTCGAAGCGCCTGCGGCAATCGTGAATAAAGAAAACCTTCACGAACGCCAGCACCAGAAAAAATTATCTTTTCAAACTCCATACACTGAATGAGTTCAATAAGAACTATTGCCCCATAAGATAAAAGTTTCCGACGATTCTGAGAAACCGCTGCAATCCCCCTCATATTATCAATATTGCCACGTGCTACAAGACGTAAAAAGTTCTCCATTTCAACGGCATCAACTTCATAGCCATGCATAACAGGGAGCCGATAGTGTTTCATTGCCATATGGAGTTTTGCCAAATTACGCCATGTCCCCCCCACTGCATAAAAATAACGTGCTATACCTTTACGAGTACGAACAATAGACGATTTATAAAGTTGCTCATGTACAATTTTTGTAGCTACAGCACTATCATTATTTGACATATACTGTAGCCTTAAACCACCCAATGGGAGAGTTATCCCTTCACCAACATCAGAATGATCAATATCAATCAGCTCAAGACTTCCACCACCAAGATCCCCAGAAATACCTTTTGGTTGATAAAAAGTAGACACAACTCCATATGCTGAATACATAGCTTCTTCACTTCCTGAAAGAAGATATATTTTACTTTGCAAAATATATTCAGCATGCTGAATAAATGCTACACCATTCTTTGCATCTCGTGCTGCTGCTGTTGCTAAAGTATAGACCTCATCTGCCCCAATCTGTCGACAAAGCGTACGAAACCGTTTCAGTGTTTGCAACGCCATTTTCATCGATTTTTCTTCTAAAAATCCTGTTTTTGCCACACCATGACCAAGACCACAAAGAATCTTTTCATTAAACAAAACCGTTGGTGAGCGAACAAGCCCCTCATAAATAACCAACCGAACAGAATTTGAGCCAATGTCAATAACAGCAACAGGCTTACGCCCTTTTAACCGACCTTGAGCATCTATATATGTCATTGGATTTTAATCTTTATGTATTTCGGCTTGTTGCCGACGCAACGCAATCAAGCGCGAAACAGAAGATTCAAAGGACTCTTTTCTCCCCGCAAAATTTGTATTAGCCATAAAATACTCCTGCGCATTAAACAGACTTTCACCTATCTGCGGTGTGATACGTTTTGATGCTCCATCCTTAAGTATATCAAAGCTTTGTTGATTATCAATGATATTAGCCAACATAATTTGTAAAAGAATTTTTTGACGCACTATTTTATTAAAAACTGGAACCAATATTTCAATACGATAGTCTAGATTACGAGGCATCATATCAGCAGAACCTAAGTAAACAAGTGCATTTTCATTAGGCAAATCTTGACCATTCCCAAAACAAAAAATGCGACTATGTTCAAGAAAACGCCCGACAATTGATTTTACACGAATATTATCTGAAATTCCTAGAATACGAGGACGTAAACAACATATCCCCCGCACAACCAAATCAATTTGCACCCCTGCTTGACTGGCACGATATAAAGCATCAATAATTTCAGGATCAACCAATGCATTAACTTTCATCCAAATAGCAGCAAACCTTCCCTGTTGTGCATGAGCAATTTCTCCCTCAATATGCTCTAAGATACGACCACGCAATGTTAAGGGTGAAAAAGCAATCTTCATTGTTTCATTCGGACGCTCATATTGCGCAATATAATTGAACAATAACGCAACATCATGAGCGATATCATCATCCTTGGAAAAAAAAGAAAGATCCGTATAAGTTTTAGCGTTAATGGGATGATAATTTCCTGTTCCAAGATGAACATAAGAGCAAAGACGTTTTCCCTCACGTCTCACAACCAATGACATCTTGGCATGAGTTTTTAATGCAATAAAACCAAAAATAACTTGAACCCCAGCACTTTCAAGATCCCGTGCCCAACGAATATTTGCTTCCTCATCAAAACGTGCTTTAAGTTCTACCAAAGCAGTCACAGACTTCCCCTGTTCAGCTGCTTCAATCAAAGCGCCAACAATTGGACTATCATTTGATGTACGATAAAGTGTTTGTTTAATTTCCACAACATCAGGATCGCAAGCAGCTTGACGTAAAAATTGGACAACAACATCAAATGTCTCATAAGGGTGATGAATCACAATGTCATTTTCACGAATAGCCGCAAAACAATTCCCTTTATGTTCACGAATACATTCTGGAATACGGGGAATATAAGGAATAAATTTGAGATCATTACGGGGGATAGAAACAATTTCTGATACCATATTAAACGCTAAAAATCCATCAAGAACATTAATACAATTATCAGGAACAGCAAGACTATTCGCTATAAACTGGCGTAAACTCTCTGGCATTTTTGCGTCAAATTCAACTCGAATAACCTGCCCACGGCGCCGCCTTTTGAGAGCAGTTTCAAAAAAATGAACAAGATCCTCAGCTTCTTCTTCTACTTCAATATCACTATCTCGGATTACTCTAAATGTACCAATTCCTTTAACCTCATAGTTAGGAAATACATGTTTAATAAAAAGGCAAATAACATCTTCAGATGCAATAAAACGAAAATGATTACCCTCTTGAGGAAGAAGAATAAAACGCCTTAAAAGCATTGAAATAGACAACAACACTGTGTGTAAGTTCTGATCAGTTTCTCCAGACAATTGAAGAGCAATAGAAAGCCCTAAATTAGGAATAAATGGAAAAGGATGAGTAGAATCAACAGGCAAAGGTTTTAAAACAGGAAAAATTGTCTCAAGAAAATATTTTTCAAGCCAGGATTTTTCAATTTCTGAAAGATCATCAGAACAAATAATTTCAATATCATTCTTTTTTAATTCATCACGTAAAACATTCAATTCTCGTAGTTGGCGAGCCTGCAACTTTGAAATCTCAGCTAATACAATATCAAGTTGTTCCTGTGGAGTGTGTCCATCTGCACTGCACGCTGTAACGCGAGCACGAATTTGAGCTGCTAGTCCTGCAACACGAACCATAAAAAACTCATCAAGATTTGCCGCTGAAATAGAAAGAAATTGTAGACGTTCTAATAAAGGATGTTTAGAATTAGCCGCTTCCATCAAAACACGATTATTAAATTGTAGCCATGAAAACTCTCGATTAATAAACCGTACCGGATTTTTCATTGTTATATTCGATATAGAAATTTTATCTACCACCCTCTGTTCCATATATCCTAAATAATTTTCCTTTATATTTTCTAAAATCCTTGACGAAATATCCCATATAACATTTTATAATGTGTTATCATCATAATAATATATCAATGCCTAACTTTTCTCATCGTGTTTCCATTTAATATTTAAAAATATTTGGAACTATTTCTATGCGCAAAGCGCTAAAAACACGACAATTATTCTAATATAGCATAAAAGGAGGAGAAATTTGTCTTAAAAAGCAGCTTGCATTATTATAAGCTTTATTACAAACTCACGCCTATAAAATAAAAGAGCCCAATTATAGCTGATGAGACAATTTATTCTGGAGTTTGTACGCCATGGCTGATCACAATATTCCCCATTTCCAAAATGACCTTGGATATAAAACAATCGAAATTGGTGTGAAAGAATTTATGTGTGTAGGCGCTACACAACCATTCGATCATCCCCATATCTTTATCGACATGGGAGAAGCAGATGAGAAAATTTGCCCTTATTGCTCAACCCTTTATCGTTATGTTCCCTCGCTATCATACAATCAAACAAACCCAACAGGATGTTTATATCATCCAGAAAAGCTATTATAATCGCGTTTTTGGGCTTTCTTAATAACCACTCTTTTAATTCTGCTTGTTTAATATGGAATCATTTGTGAACCGATCACCCTTCATTGTTGGAGGAGGAATTGCTGGTTTAAGCACCGCTTTAGCACTCGCTCATAAAGGAATTGCAAGCACCATTATCGAAAAGTGTAAGCAACTTGAAACAATAGGTGCTGGTATTCAACTGACACCAAATGCAACATCTATTCTTGCTCGCTGGGAACTTCTTAACAAACTCACTGAAGTCGCGACAATCCCACATTTTCTTGAGTTAAAAGATGGATTATCTTTAAAAATACATCTACGGGCTCATCTTATCAATCTAACAGAAAAATATTGGAAAGCCCCTTATATGACGATCCACCGCGCGGCTTTACAAAAAATTTTATATGATGCAGTAATTGAAAATCCTTTGATCAAATACAAAGCAGGCGAAACGATTGTATCTTCTACCCAATCTGCAACCAACATTAAAATAAAGACAATAAAAACAGATACAACAACAGAACAGCTTCATTCAACGCCCCTCCTGATCGGATGTGATGGAGTTTGGTCAACATTACGGAAACAATCTCCCTTTCATGAAAGAGCAAATTTTAGTGGCTTTATTGCTTGGCGTGCAACAACAACATTTGATCATCTTCCTCAAAAATTTCGTTCTTCATTGCAAAATATGAAGACAATTACAGCTTGGATGGGACCCCAAAACCATCTTGTTGTCTATCCCATTCAATCGTCAGAAAAAATTTTTAATTTTGTCGCCATTACGCATGGAGAAAATTCAAAAGAAGGATGGGCTCATAAAGGAGATAAAGAAAAACTCAAATCTCTTTTTAAAGGTTGGAATTCAAAAATCTTACAAATCTTTGATCATATCGATGAATGGAGCTATTGGCCACTCTTTCAAATGAAACAAAATCGTTTTATCGGCTTAGAGAGACAAGTATTTGTTGGCGATTGTGCACATGCAGCCTTACCTTTTGCAGCGCAAGGTGCCGCTATGGCAATCGAAGATGCTGCCACATTAGCAGAAGCACTTTCATTGAAAGATTTTTCATTAACGAAAGCACTTTCGCTTTACGAAACAACACGCACCCCCCGTATTGTAGCAGTAAAAAAACGCGGAGATTTCAATAGATTAGTCTATCACGCAACCGGTCCTATAGCAATTGCACGCAATCTCATGATGAAAATTCGTACACCAGAGAGCATTATGTCAGATCTCAATTGGCTTTACATGTATGATGCGATGAATTCCATAAAAAATAATGATAAAAACTTATAAAATTCTTCCAGTACTTTGAATATTACGAAAGAAAGAGATTTTTTGAACTATGACACTATGACACTATGACACTATGACACTATGACACTATGACACTA
>NZ_KI912377.1:0-82673 GCF_000518085.1 Bartonella grahamii ATCC 700132 | reverse complement strand
ACTATGACACTATGACACTATGACACTATGACACTATGACACTATGACACTAAAAAAACATCATAATTCACTCAAATAAAAGCAATATTTTCCGAAACCTACAATCCGATTTTAAAAGCTCAATTTTTAGCTCTCCTAAAAGCAAAAACACCACTCAAAATCAGCTCCCATCTTTAATCTTTCTGTTAACTCAATTCTACATCAACAACACCCTGAATTAATTTCATAGCATTTGCGACATGTGAATTTACCTTATATCGCTTAGGAAGCGCAATTTCGACTTCTCGCAATCCATCCTCTTGAATTAAAATAAGCCCAACCTCTCCATTCCCCCCAAGATTTAAATTTTGTTCAATTTGTGGAAGCATATCAACTGTTTTTATAAAAAGACGCATCATTTTATGCTGTTTTAATGATTCCTGTTCCAACGACTGAATTGTTTCAATTCGCAAACTAACTCCTTCAGAACGATTTTCTGCGCTCACCGTAATAATAAAAGATTTTCCGGGTTCTAGCATCTCTTCATAATCCGAGAGTGCCTCAGAAAAGAGAACAGCTTCATATTGTCCACTTGTATCAGAAAAATGAATAATTCCCATTTTTTTACCAGATTTTGTTTTGCGCACGTTTTTTGCCACAACAGTTCCAGCAAGCCGTGCAGCCGTTGCTCCTCCTTTAACGGCATTGGCAAAATTAACCCAAGTCTGAATGCGTTTTTTGTCTAGAATAGCTTGATACTCCTCCAATGGATGCGCAGAAAAGTAAAAACCTATAGCTTGAAATTCTCGATAAAGTTTCTCAGCCGGCAACCAAGAGGTTGTTTGCGATAAGATCAATGGTTCTTTTAATCCGCCTGCCATTCCAAATATATCAACCTGCCCGCTAGAATTGTCATCGAGAATACGAAGTGCACGCGCATGAAGGGTTCCAAGATTAGCTAATAAAACCTCACGTGCAATGTTGAAGCAATCAAAAGCACCAGCACAAACTAAACTTTCCATCGCACGCTTATTAACAATACGAGGATCAACACGCGCACAAAAATCTTCCAGATCCTTAAAAATCTTATCCCCACGACAAGCAACAATATGATCCACAACAGTTTCTCCCACTCCTTTAATGGCAGCAAGAGAATAATAAATACAGTTATCACCAACCTCAAAAACACGATGAGATGTTTGTATAGAAGGTGCAATAACTTCAATACCCAGCCTTAATGCTTCACGCCGAAAATCATTAAGTTTATCTGTATTCGTCATATCATATGTCATTGAAGCTGCTAAAAACTCAACGGGATAATTTGCTTTCATATAAGCTGTTTGGTAAGAAACAATTGCATAAGCAGCAGCGTGCGATTTATTAAAACCATAATCAGCAAATTTTGCTAAAAGATCAAAGATAATATCAGCTTGATCTTTATCAACACCACCTGCAACAGCTCCATTGACAAAACGCGTACGCTGTTTTTGCATTTCAGCATGAATTTTTTTCCCCATAGCACGACGTAATAAATCGGCTTCTCCAAGCGAATAGCCAGCAAGCACCTGAGCAATCTGCATCACCTGTTCTTGATAGACAATAACACCTTGTGTTTCTTTGATCAGATGATCGATTTTAGGATGAATAGAAGCAATTTCCTCTTCCCCATGTTTGCGTGCATTATAGGTTGGAATATTCTCCATTGGACCTGGACGATAAAGTGCGACCAGCGCAATAATATCTTCAATACGGTCTGGCTTCATTCCAATCAACGCCTTGCGCATACCAGAACTTTCCACCTGAAACACACCAACCGTTTCACCACGTGCCATCATGGCGTAGGTTGTTTCATCATTCAGAGGGATATTTGATAAATCTATTTTTATCCCCTTTCTGGCAACAAAATCGACTGCCATTTTCAAAACAGTAAGCGTTTTTAATCCAAGAAAATCAAATTTTACCAGCCCTGCCTGTTCAACATATTTCATGTTAAATTGTGTAACAGGCATATCAGAACGAGGATCACGATACATCGGGACAAGCTCCCAAAGCGGACGATCTCCGATAACAATCCCAGCAGCATGAGTCGAAGCATGACGATAAAGTCCCTCCAACTGGAGTGCGATATCTAATGCGCGTCCAACAACGGGATCTTTTTTCTTTTCCTCTTCAAATTTAGGTTCATCCTTAATAGCATCAGCCAATTCTACCTGACTTCCTGGTGTGGCAGGAATTAATTTTGTAAGATAATCCACCTGACGATAAGGAACTTCTAAAACACGCCCCACATCACGCAAAACTGCACGTGCCTGTAACTTACCAAAGGTAATAATTTGAGCAACTTGATTACGTCCATATTTTTTTTGAACATATTGAATAACTTCTTCGCGCCGCTCTTGACAAAAGTCGATATCAAAATCTGGCATCGAAACACGATCTGGGTTGAGAAAACGTTCGAAGAGAAGAGAAAACCGCAATGGATCAACATCAGTAATCGTCAATGCATAAGCAACAAGTGAACCAGCACCAGAACCCCGTCCTGGTCCAACGGGGATATCATGAACCTTTGCCCATTTTATGAAATCTGAAACGATAAGAAAATATCCAGAAAATTGCATACGCGTAATAACTGAAATTTCATAATCAAGCCGCTGCTCATAATCTGCAATCGTATACCCTTCAGCCAATCCAATTGTTTCAAGCCGCATCTTCAAACCAGCTTTAGCCTGATTTAACAACTCACTATCTTCTACTTCCAAAGTATTTTCTGAATTAGCAGATTGTTCTATAAAACGAGGCAATATCGGTTTTCGAAGAGGCGTGGCAATATGACAACGCAATGCAATTTCAACACTATTTTCTAAAGCTTCTGGAAGATCAGAAAAGAGTGTAACCATTTCATCTTGTGACTTCAAATAATGATCTGGCGTCACACGTTTGCGATCTGGATTAGAGACTATTTGCCCTTCTGAAACAGCCATCAGCGCATCATGCGCTTCATACCCTTCTCTCTTCAGAAAAAAGGCTTCATTTGTTGCAACAAGAGGAATTTCATGCGCATAAGCCAATTCAATAAGATCAGCTTCTACTCTCCGATCATAAGAGCCATGCCGTTGTAATTCCACATAAAGACGATCAGCAAAAGATTTTTTCAAATAAATTAAGCGTTCAACAGCATGTTCTTTTTTCTCTTCTGCCAAAGAAAGATTAATAGGTCCTCCCTTGCCTCCCGTTAAAACAATTATTCCTTCACTGTGTGCCGACAACCAATTAGCTTTAATATGAGGAGGATCAGTATCACGTTTATCAAGATAAGCACGGCTCACAAGACGAACCAAATGAGCATAACCAATTTCACTAGCAGCCAACAGAACAATAGAGCAAAAATCAGAAGGATTACGCCATTTAGCCAAACGTGAATGATCATTTTCATCACAAAAATCAACAGTAAGCTGACAACCAATAATAGGTTGGACCCCATGAGCAAGACAATGCTGTGAAAATTCCAAAGCACCAAATAAATTATTGGTATCGGTAATAGCAACCGCTGGTGCATGATCTGAAATAGCCTGTTGAATAATTTGGGGGATTTTTAAAGCCCCTTCGAGCAAGGAATAAGCTGAATGCACTCTCAAATGAATAAAGCGAGGAAGAGAATTTTTGTTTTCTTGCATTTTATTTTTATTTTTTACCACTCTCACAATTTCCCACTACAAAATAAATGCCAAATAGCACCCCTTATAAAAGAAAAAAACCTCTGTTTATCATAACTTTAAAGCTATAAATTCATCATCCTACATAGGAGAAATATCCCAATTTTATTAATATTTATAAGAGAATTATATCAAGAAAATGCTTCTATTCACAGCAAATAAACAGCTAAAATAAAAAGAAAAATAATATAGCTCATCTAAGCACTTTAATTTTAGCTCCCTTTTATTGTATTTATCTTTAAATATTAATTTTCTTCCTAAAATTCAATGTGTAAGTAAAGCAACCTCCTCTTTATAACTTTATCCCCAAAAAGCTCTTCTAAAGGTCTAGAAAAAACAAAAAGAGCAGGTTAAATTTGCTCATGCCTCCAAGTCTTCTTACCCCTCTTTTTAATTCTATTCGAACTCTTTCTGGTATTACACCTAAAGTCTATGGTTTACTGACCAAACTCTTAAATGTTAATCCTACACAACGCGAAGCAACTCTTATTGATCTTCTTCAATTAATGCCTCATTCCGTCATAGACCGCAGAATGCGTCCCAACATTGCTTGTGTAACAGAAGGAGACACTGTTACACTCGAAATTATCATCGATCAACATCAACCACCGCCCCGTGGTCACAACAAAATCCCCTATCGTGTTATTGCCCATGATCAAACAGGAAAAATAAATTTAGTCTTTTTTCACGCTCAGCCTCTTTGGCTAAAAAAACAACTCCCTGAAGGAAAAAAAGTCACTGTATCAGGAAAAGTTGAATGGTTTAATGGGCAATTTTCAATGGCGCATCCCGACTATATTGCTCCAAGCGAACAATCAAATCAGATTCCTCTCATCGAACCTGTCTATCCCTCTACTGCAGGACTAACTGCAAAGACACTAAGACGCGCCATACAAAACGCTCTTGATTTTATTCCTCTACTCCCAGAATGGATAGATGAAAATGTGAAAAAGCAGCAAAATTTTTCTTCTTTTTCTGTTGCTTTACGCCGTATCCATGCGCCCATTGATCCCAACGATCTATCCTTAGAAAGTACAGCACGCAAACGTCTTGCCTATGATGAATTGCTCGCTTGTCAATTGGCGCTAGGACTGGTGCGTTTGAAAACCAAATCTCTTGTTGGCACTTCTCGACCATCAACAGGAATTTATACTAAAAAATTGCTTAATGTCCTCCCCTTTCAACTCACAACCGGACAAAAAAAAGCAGTAGAAGATATCGCGAATGATCTTGCTTCGCCAGAACCGATGCTAAGACTGCTTCAAGGTGATGTAGGCGCAGGAAAAACTGTTGTTGCATTGATGGCAATGGCACAAATTGCTGAAAATTCAGGACAATCAGCTTTAATGGCACCAACCGAAGTGCTTGCCAGGCAACATTTTTCCACCATTGCTCCTCTTGCCGAAAAAGTCGGATTACAAACAACTCTTTTAACAGGACGAGAAAAAGGGAAATTGCGAATAAATATCTTGAATGATATTCAATCAGGTCAAGTTTCTATTATCATCGGAACCCATGCTCTCATACAAAACAGCATTACTTATAACAATCTTGCCTTAACCATTATCGATGAACAACACCGTTTTGGTGTCCATCAACGTATCGCTCTTACAGAAAAAGGCAATAAACCTGATATGCTGGTTATGACCGCCACGCCCATTCCGCGCACACTTGTCTTAACAGCTTTTGGTGATATGGATGTATCTAAAATTACAGAAAAACCAATGGGACGACAACCCATTACAACAGCAATGCTTTCTTTGAAACGTCTTCATGAGCTTATAGAGCGAATCGCAATTGCATTAGAAAAAGGAGAAAAGCTCTATTGGATTTGTCCTTTAGTGGAGGAATCGACAGCTCTTGATCTCACTTCAATTGAAAACCGCTTTGCATTTCTCCATGAACGCTTTGGTGCACACGTTGGTATGATCCATGGAAAAATGTCTACAGAAAAAAAAGAAGCCGCTATGGCATCTTTTAAATGTGGAAATACACGTATTTTAGTTGCAACCACCGTCATTGAAGTGGGAGTAGATATTCCAGATGCTTCGATCATTATCATCGAACACGCGGAACATTTTGGCCTTTCACAATTGCACCAATTACGTGGACGTGTAGGACGAGGCAATAAAAAATCTTCCTGCATTTTGCTCTATAAAGATCCACTGACAAAAACAGCAGCAACACGCCTTAATATTATCCGCAATACAGAAGATGGTTTTGAAATTGCTGAAGAAGATTGGCGCCTGCGAGGCGAAGGAGAGCTTTTAGGTACCAAACAATCCGGAGTCCCTGAATTTCATATAGCAAACCTTGCAGTTCATAGCGATCTTTTGTCAATGGCAAGAAAAGATGCTCGTTTATTTTTACAACGCGATCCTCATCTTTCTTCTCAGCAAGGACAAGCTTTACAGTTGCTGCTTTATCTTTTCGGACACGATGATGCTACACGCCTCTTGCGAGCAGGATAACAAAGCCCCTCTAATAAAAAATTAAAATACCTCTCTGTTCAAATACGGTTTTCTCTCTTAGAATAACCCATAAACGATCTATGCAATCTCTTACCATCTTTATGCTTCATGAAAGAGTAACAACCCAACAACAGCATCTTTTCTTTCAATCTAAATTATTCTTGCATTAAAACAGTAGAAGAAATATTGCGCCTTTTTCTATCATTATATTCACATAGCTGATCTATTTTTTGACAGGTCAGAAAATATTTTTTATTTTATCGTAAAGAATTTAGAAAGAAAAATCCCGTCTCCGATATTCTCGTTCAACAGAGAAAAGTGGAAAAAATAAGCTATCATTATAAATCAATTTCTTACACTTGATTATTCTCCCAAAGATTCAGAAATATACTTTTATTCAACCGTGACTGATTTTGCTAAATTACGGGGTTGATCGACATCTGTTCCTAATAAAACAGCCGTATGATAGGCGATTAACTGAACAGGGAGTGCATAAATAATAGGAGAAATAAATTCTGGAACTTCTGGCAAAGTGATCGTTGATAAAGTCTTAAGACAAGCTACTTCTGCTCCTTTTTTATCGGTTATTAAAATAATACGACCATTACGCGCTACCACTTCTTGCATATTAGAAAAAGTTTTTTCAAACCACCGATCATAAGGTGCAACAACAATAACAGGTATTGTCTCATCCACCAAAGCAATTGGTCCATGCTTCAACTCACCCGCCGCATAACCTTCAGCATGAATATAAGAAAGCTCTTTCAGTTTAAGGGCTCCCTCCAAAGCAATCGGATAAGAAGTCCCACGTCCCAGATAAAGAACACTTTTTGCATTCACTAAATCACGACAAATACATTCAATTTTGCTCTCTAATTTTAAGACCTCATTTAAAATACGTGGAACTTCTGCCAATTGTTGAACCAATTGCTGTTCCATTTGAACCGAGAGATAGCCACGTTGTTTAGCAGCACTAAGTGCTAGTGAAGCAAGCGTTGCCAATTGACAGGTAAAAGCTTTTGTTGACGCAACACCAATTTCCGGTCCGGCAAGTGTTGGGAGAATAAAATCAGCCTCCCTTGCCATTGTTGATTGCTCTACATTCACAATTGTTGCTGTTTTTACACCCCGCTCACGACAATAACGCAAAGAAGCCAATGTATCAGCTGTCTCACCAGATTGAGAAACAAACAGCGACAACACATCAGACGTTATAGGAGGTTCACGATAACGAAACTCCGAAGCAACATCATTATCAACACTTAAAGCGGCAAATTTCTCAAACCAATAACGCGCAACTAAGGTTGAATAATAAGCCGTTCCACAACTCGCAAAAAGGAGACGATGAATATTTTTCCAATCAATCAAATTCTCAAAGGGTCGAACGGCATAATTTCCAAGATCAAGATAATGCGCCAAATTATGAGAAATCACTTCAGGTTGTTCAAACATTTCCTTGTGCATAAAATGACGATGATTACCCTTAGAAATCAATAAAGCCTCTTCAAGTAATGTTGTCACAGGACGTTTTACCGGTTGATTATATACATCATAAATTGTAACGCCTTCCCGTGTGAGAACAGCCCAATCCCCATCTTCCATATAGCTAATATGATCAACGAATGGTGCCAAAGCAATCGCATCTGACCCCACAAAAAATTCATCTTTTCCATAACCAATTGCCAGAGGTGGACCAGAACGAGCCGCAATCATAAGGTTATCTTCACCTTCGAAAATAAGAACAATAGCAAAAGCCCCCTGCAGCCTTTTCCAGCTGGTACGTACAGCTTCTTGCGGAGAAAGACCTTCTTTTAATGCACGCGTTATTAAATGTGCAATAACTTCCGTATCCGTCTCTGTTTCAAAGATATAACCATCTTCTATGAGTTCCTTTTGCAATTCTACAAAATTTTCAATAATACCATTATGAACAATCGCAAGCTTTTCAGTCACATGGGGATGCGCATTGCGTTCAACAGCAATTCCATGCGTAGCCCAACGGGTATGACCAATCCCTAAACTTCCCTCCAGAGGTGTTTTTTTTAATTTTTCTTCTAAATGAACAAGCTTCCCCTCAGCACGTACACGATAAAGATGCCCATTATGGACTGTTGCCACCCCAGATGAATCATACCCTCTATATTCAAGACGTTTTAACCCCTCAACCAAAGAGGACGGAACACCCCTCTTTCCAAGAATTCCAATAATTCCACACATTAAAAAACTCCAACCCACATCTTAAGATTTAAATCTTATAAAACAATCCAACAGCCTTTATTTAAAACTATAAATAATAAAATAATTCAAACATGGAGTACGGCAATCTTTAAGAATAAACATCCTATCCATCGTTAGATTAACACGAAACAAAGGAATAGACTGAAAATAATCATTTTTTCTGTTTGTTTTCTAACAAGCGCTCTCGAAATTTTGTCGCATAGCCCTCTTTTATAACCTGTCGTGCACGCCCAAAAGCCATACTGTTCATAGGAATATTTTCAGTAATAACACTTCCTGAAGCAACATAAGAGCCATCCCCTATTACTAATGGGGAAACAAGTGCCGTATTAGACCCAACAAAAGCATAATCACCAATCATGGTTTTATATTTGTTAAATCCATCATAATTGCAAGTAATCGTACCGGCTCCAATATTGGTATGTGCACCAATTTCGGCATCACCAATATAACTTAAATGATTGATTTTAGAAGATTCTCCTACCTTAGCTTGTTTGACTTCACAAAAATTTCCAATCTTTACGGACTTCGCCAACTCTGTTCCAGGACGCAAACGTGCATAGGGACCAATCTGTGCATCCTTACCAACCACAGCACCCTCGAGATAACTAAATGCATGAATAACAGCACCAGATTGTACTTTCACGCTTAATCCAAAATAAACATTTGGTTCTATCACCACCCCTGGTTCAATTTCTGTATCATAAGAAAAATAGAGTGTCTCTGGTTTTAAGAGTGTAACACCCGATAACATTAAATCGCGCGCTTTACGTTTTTGCCACAAAGAATCAGCCTCAGAAAGCTCAAGACCGTTGTTAATTCCTACAATATCTTCAAAAGGAACTTCAACAACACGCACATCTAATCCTTCGCGTGTTGCAAGAGCAGCAATATCTGTTAAATAATATTCTTTTTTCACATTGTTATTACCAACCTTCTCTAAAAGAGAAAGTGCATATTTTCCACGCATAGCGAGTATTCCACCGTTGCAAAAAGAAATCTTTTTTTCTTCATCGCTAGCGTCTTTTTCTTCTAAAATTGCGATCAATTGACCATTTTTCTCGAGAAGACGCCCATAACCTGTTGGATTTTGGGTATGAAAACCTGCAAAAACAACATCTGCTCCATCAGCAAGCTGTGCACGCATTTGGTGCAATGAATCTTGCTGAATGAGAGGCGTATCCCCAAAAACAATGAGAATATCATCCACTTCCTTTTGCAAAGCTAAACGAGCAGATAAAACAGCATGAGCTGTTCCTAAACGCTCTTTTTGTTCAAAAATCATCGCATCTTTTACAAATGACTGAACAACGTGCGTAACCTCCTTAGCACCAAATCCCACAACGACTGCTAATTGTGAAGAGCCTGCCAATTCTATTTGTTTTAGAACATGGCATATAAGAGGCAATCCAGCAATTTTATGAAGTACCTTAGGCAGAGACGATTTCATGCGCGTCCCCTCACCTGCAGCAAGAACAATAGAAAGACAACTTCTAACCATAAAAACACATAAGACTAACGAGAAAATCCAAAAAAATTCATAATATCGTGCCAACGAATATCTTCAATATAACTCAACGAAGGATAATGTTCTAAAAGCCAAAATGAAAGATCCTGCATAGAGCCTGTTAAAAACAAAATCCCTGTAAGAATAAGAAAAACACCAATAATTTTTTCAACTTTTCCTAAATGAATACGAAAAGCTCCTAAAAATCGCATAAAACTGCTCGAAAATAAAGCTGCCAACATAAAAGGAATAGCAAGACCTAATGCATAAACCGCTAATAGAACAGCTCCCTCTCCCACAGTTTCTTTTGTTCCAGCAAGCGTTATAATAGGGCCTAAAATGGGGCCAATACACGGTGTCCAACCAAAAGCGAAAGCTAACCCAATAATATACGCGCCTAAAGGACCAGAAGGTGTTTTTTTGGTCTGAAAACGCGCTTCACGGAATAAAAAAGCGATCTTGAAAATCCCCAAAAAATTTAAACCAAAAATAATAATGACAATTCCAGCAGCAAGGGCGAACCAATCACGATAATAACCGATGAATTTCCCAATTGTGCTAGCACTAGCACCTAAAGCAACAAAAACAGTCGTAAACCCGAGAACAAAAGCAATAACAGAAGACAATAAAGCCCATCGTATAAAGACTTTCTCATCACGATTTTCTGAACGAAAATCATCAATACCAACACCTGCCATATAGCACAAATAAGGAGGAACTAATGGCAAAACACAGGGCGACAAAAAAGAGAGTGCCCCAGCAAAAAACACACCAACTGTTGAAATTTCAATCAAAACTCATACCCCGTCTCTCATCATAGTTTACCCCCATGAACAACGATCAATCCACATCTTCATCAATTCGTTGCATATTTTGCTCATTCGCCACCACACTTATATCTTCATCATGACCAGAAACGACTGAAAAAACTTTTTGATAGATTTTATCTTTATTTTTAGCAATTGCAATATACTCTCCCTCCGCTAACACGAGTGAAACATAAGCACCAACTGTTTCATAAACGATATCACCAGAATCATTGGCAAGAGACCAACTTGTATCTGCAAGCGCTTCCCCTCCTTCTTGTCGTACCAGCTTTAAGACAATCTGAGCAGCCTGATGTTCAAGGGTAACTTCTGTCATTTTACCAGCATCCACTTGAATATCCGAACGAGCCGTCGCATTAATAGAACCATAATGGGAAGCAACATGGTAGCGGCCAGCTTTTAAACGCACAACTGATTGGGGTTTAACATTTGATAAAATCACCCCCGTATCATCATTTTCTTTTTCATCCTCATAAATGGTAAAACGTAATTCCTTTTCATTCATTACACCATTGAGCAGTGTTGCATTTAAAATGACTCCACCAGCCTCAAGATTAAAGTTTTTTACAAGACTCTGTCCATTTTTTAAACGAATATGGCGCACAGCACTCATATGACCAAATGAGACATGAACAAGATAACTTCCTGGTTCGAGATCAAAACGCGCACTTCCCCCCTTATAGGTTGCCACTAATGGTAATTTATTATCAATCCCTAGAATAGGGGCATAAACCCGCCAGACAAGCCCTTTTTCAATATCCGGATGACTATTTGTTAATCGAGCATTCAAAATGAGTTGTGTTTGAGATGCTACATTTTCTTTTTCCTGCTCTTGAGACTTTACAATAAAACTCCTTGATTGTCCCTGCTGCTGATCTTTCCCTTCTCCTTCTTCAGAAAAAGCACAGTGGCTCCAGATCAATAAAGTAAGCACCACGCACAACCATACACATCGGTGCACTATTTTTATAAGAATACCCATTTTCACATTGTTGACCAACATGATATTTTTTTCAAGAAACAATATCACAAAGCCATCATTTTAAATTGAAAAACTCACACCACAACCACATGATGAAACAGCATTGGGATTGTGGATTTGAAAAGACTGCCCCATAAGATCATCAACAAAATCAATCTCAGCTCCTTCCATGAAAGGAAGTGATAGTAAATCAATAAACACAACTGCCCCATCTTTTTTGAGAACGAGGTCATCTTTACACATTTCAGAAACCAAGTCATATTTATAAGAAAAACCAGAACACCCACCACCTTCAACAGAAATACGCAATGCTATTTTATCGGGTTCACGCAAAAGTATCTGTGCAATTTTTTTGGCAGCAACATCTGAAATTTTCACATTCATTTTATATATCCTTGCATTAAACCATCAAGAAAGAGTATCCCATACTCAAAGAGCAGTTTATTTGTCATAAACCACTCTCAATTTTAAGATGATAATGGGCAACTTGCAATGGATATAGGCAATACCAACTTTAATTACCAATCTCGAGCAGTGTACAGTGCTCATCCGCAAACAAGCCGTGGTAGATTATTCCATGAAACGATGAGCACCACACGCTCACCTTTTCAACGAGATAGAGATCGTATTATCCATTCTAATGCATTTCGACGTCTTAAACATAAAACGCAAGTGTTTATTGCTGACGAAAGCGATCATTATCGTACTCGCCTAACCCATTCCATAGAAGTCTCTCAAATTGCAAGAACATTAGCCCGTGCCCTTTGTCTTGATGAAGACCTTGCCGAAGCCATTGCCCTTGTTCACGACTTTGGACACACGCCCTTTGGCCATGCTGGAGAAGATGCACTTAATGAAGCCATGGTACATTATGGCGGCTTTGATCATAATGCACAAGCATTACGCATTGTCACAAAACTAGAACAGCGCTATGCAAATTTTGATGGACTTAACCTTACATGGGAAACCCTCGAAGGACTTGTAAAGCATAATGGTCCCCTTTTAGGTCCTCACGCGAAGAATAAGGAAGTTCCTATCGATATTTTACAATACAATGCAGGGCAAGATCTTGCACTCGATTGTTTTGCAGGACTAGAAGCGCAATGTGCTGCTATTGCAGATGATATCGCATACAATGCGCATGATATTGATGATGGTCTACGTTCGCAATTTTTAACACTCGATCAATTTGAACATGTTTCACTAACAGCAGCAATATTAAAAGATATAACAGATGAGCATCCCCACCTCGACCAAGCGCGTCGCGGTTACACACTTGTACGAAGACAAATAACAACCATGGTTGAAGATGTTATCAAACAATCACAAGAAAATTTAGCACGCATCAAACCAACAAGCATAAACGATATTCACCAAGCAAAACAAACTATTGTTACCTTTTCACCAACAATGACCGTTTATGAAAAAGAACTAAAAAACTTTTTATTTAAAAATCTTTACTACCATGAACAAGTTCTTAGTCGTCGCAATGCAGCAAAATGCATTGTACAAAAATTATTCAATTGTTATTATGAAAATCCAAATACAATGCCTGAAAGTTGGCAGAGCAAAACAGTGCACTTAAAAAATCAAGAGTTAGCACGTTTGATTGCTGACTTCCTTTCAGGCATGACAGATCACTACGCTCTACGTGAATATCACCGTTTATTTGACCATACAGATAATTTCGTCTAATGGCTTTTGGCATCATCATGGAAGCTAAATATGAATATCTTTAAAAACTTCGAAAAAAAAATTAAGAGATCAATTGAATTATCTGATATAAAAGGAAAAAATGGAGAAGATCTAGATTTATCAAAAATCACTGTTGATCCTCCGCGTGATTCCTCCCATGGTCATTTATCAACCAATGCTGCTATGGTGCTTGCAAAATCTATTGGAATCAATCCACGTGCACTTGCAGATAAAATCATAGAACTTCTTAAAAATGATTCCTCTATCGAAAATATAGATGTTGCCGGTCCTGGTTTTATAAACATAAAGCTTACAAAATTATTTTGGCAAGATGCTATAAAATCCATGCTTGAATCAGGCACTTCTTATGGTCGTATCCCAATGGGACAAGGAAAACGCGTCAATATTGAATATGTCTCAGCAAATCCGACAGGACCAATGCATGTAGGACACTGCCGCGGAGCGGTTGTTGGAGATGTTCTCTCCAATTTGCTGCAATTTACGGGCTATAACATTACGAAAGAATATTATATCAATGATGCTGGTCAACAAATCGAAGTCCTCGCCCACTCTGTACTATTGCGCTATCGTGAGGCTCTTGGGCAAGAAATTAATGAAATTCCAGAAGGGCTCTATCCTGGAGAATACTTGATACCATTGGGACAATCGCTTGCTCAAGAGTTTGGTGACCAACTCCTCACGATGGATAAAGATGAAGCCTTATCTCTTGTGAAAGAACGTGCAATTCATGCAATGATGACCATGATTCGCGAAGATTTGGCTGCTCTTAATATTTATCATGATATCTTTTTCTCTGAGCGAATGCTCTATGCAGATAATGCACGCGCCATTCGTAACACCATCAACGACCTCACTTTAAATGGTTATATCTACAAAGGAAAACTCCCCCCTCCCAAGGGACAAAATACAGAAGATTGGGAACCAAGTGAACAAACTTTGTTCCGTTCAACAAATGTTGGTGATGACCAAGACCGTGTTTTAGTCAAATCTGATGGTTCTTACACTTACTTTGCTGCTGATGTTGCTTATTTTCGGGATAAATTTAATCGTCATTTTGATGAAATGATTTATATTCTAGGCGCAGACCATGCTGGCTATGTAAAGCGGCTAGAGGCAATGGCAAAAGCAATTTCTGGGGATAAAGCTAAATTAAGCGTCTTCTTATGTCAATTGGTAAAACTTTTTCGCAACGGTCATCCTGTACGCATGTCAAAAAGAGCGGGATCTTTTGTCACTCTACGGGATGTTGTCGAAGAGGTTGGGCGTGATCCTGTGCGTTTTATGATGTTATACCGTAAGTGTGAAGCACCTCTTGATTTTGATTTTGCAAAAGTAACAGAACAATCAAAAGATAACCCCATCTTTTACGTACAATATGCAAGTGCACGTTGTCACTCAGTCTTTCGTCAAGCACAAGAAGCGCTTCATATTAAAAACTTTTCGAATGATACATTAATCGCCCATCTTCATCGATTAACAGATGACCATGAAATATTGTTAATACGCAAACTTTCTGAATATCCACGTATCATTGAACAGGCCGTCATTCATAAGGAACCGCATCGATTAGCGTTTTATCTTTATGACCTTGCTTCCAGCTTTCACACCCATTGGAATAAAGGGAGTGAAAATCTCAATTTACGCTTTATTCAACCTGATGATAAAGAGTTATCCTTTGCAAGATTGGGGTTGATACAAGCTGTTATCAATATTTTATCATCAGGACTTACCATCATAGGAGTCGAAGCACCAATAGAAATGCGTTGAAAAAGTTCTATAAATACATACAATAGGTACTCTATTGATAAACTTTTTCATGTATCCTTGCATGAGAGGGGGAAAATTTATAATTTTAATATAACAAATCAAAATCAACCATTGATTGCACGCAGATGCAAATCACCATGTGAGAAAAGCTATGAGCGATAACGATCGCAAAAATCTACACGAAACAAAACACGATCATGAACACCATGATCCTTTGGAAAGGCTTACGCGCATTTTCAATCCGCACAAACAAAGCGGAAACCAAAATGAGCAATCTTCTTTACAGACAGATCGATCAACATCTCACCCCGAAACATCATCCCATGATGATGATTTTGATTTGTCCTTTCTAGAAGAGGAACTTGAAAATAATTTAGCACATGACTTACCGTTTGATGATCAAAAAAAACAATGGGACTTGCATGCAACCAGCAACGCAACAGCCTCAGATATTGCACAAACTGTTTCTTTCAACCATTCAAAACAAAATAATTTATCTGAAGAGAAATATTCTTCACCTAGCAGTCATGATGAAGAACAAATTTTAGATGAGCTTTCTCCATTACCAATCCCAAAGAATCAATCCCCTCAACAGAAAACAACAGCAACCAGTGCTGATCCGTTTCTTAAAAAAAGTAATCTTATTTCACGATCAGAATCAGAAAATTTCTTTTTTGATAAATCTGAAAGGCGCGAAAATAAGAAAGAGATTCCAGAATCTGTTGAACAAACCAATCGGTTTTCACAAACAAATTCACAACAGCCTAAAACTACGAATATACAACAAACTTATGATGACAATCAAAACCTCTATGACACTCCTGTAAACCATCCCTATAAAATTTCAGCTGATCAAGAAAATTGGATCAAAAAAGATTATTCTGATGTCTCCTCTTCTTATCCTGATATCTCCTCTTCTACAGAGGCAAATGAGTTTTTCTCATCTTCTAACCTTATGTCAGAAAGACAAAACACTGCAAGAAATCAAACAAAAAGTACATTCTCCTCACCTTTGGATTCTCCACCAGTTGATAGACAATCTTATTTAAAGGGGGCTTCACAAGAAGATCATACAACCAATTATCCCCATTTTTTTGAAGAAAACCCTTCACAACAAGAAACTTATAGCGAAAAAGTTCCAATATATAATGAGGCTCAAGCCCAATACATCAATAACACCGAAGGTACCTCTAACCCAAATAGAGAAATTTCATATAATGAAAATAATTCAGATGAGTTTCTTTCCTCATCAGCCTCTTTGAATACAAAACAAACGGATGGCTTTTTTGCCCATAACTATACGCACAGAGATACTCCCCCTCCCAATGTTGATACTTATAAATTTTCAGAGGAAATCGTAGAAAAAACTGGCCCTATTATGGTTCCAGAAGTCCCGTATGAAGCGCCAGAATATGATGTGCCAACTAGTGGTGGTTTAGAAGAAGAATTTGCTGATGTACTTAATGTAGGAAATGTCCCAACGGATAATTTTTCTCAAAAACAACAGAAAAATGAGGTTTTTAGTGAGGTTTTTCATCAGTCTATGCAAAATTCAAAAGAAGGTGTTTATATAAACTCTAAAGAACAAAATTCCGACTATTTTTCTTCTGCCAATATGGAATATAATTTTCCCCCTTTTAGCGAGAATTCATCATACACAAGCTCAAATGAAGTTCCCACGCATCCACCAGCTCCTCCTCCCTTAAAAAGTTTTATTTTTGGTAAAACTTTCATTAAAGGTATTTTTATACTTATTTTAATAGGAATTGGATTTGCTGGTTATTCGCACTTTTTTATGCCATCACAAAAAAATGAAGAAACGATCATTATCCACGCTGATAATGCGCCTTTTAAATTCAAACCAGAAACAACTGAACCGAAAAATGATGTTGCACATAATTTAGATATCTATAAACAAACAACTGAACAAAATGAAAAACAAGAAAACACACAACAATTTCTTATTGATAACTCTGAACAACCTGAAAATTTAAAAGAATTAAATCCTGAAGAATCTTCAAACGCTTCATCTTCTTCTTTAAATGAATCTGATGTTGAAGATGCAGTCACAGAAGCCATAAACCATACTATTCCCACGCAAGAAGTACAAACTGTTATTGTAAATCAAGATGGTACAGTTACACTAGCTCCCGTACATCAAACAAAGAGCAAAACTGCTGCTCAATCTGAAGAAAACATTGATCAAACTCCTAATGAACTTCAAGATTCGTCCCTTGTTTCGTCGCATGATTCTGATATAAACAATCAAGAAATAGACCTTGATCTCAAAAATAATATTGATAAAATAATCGCAGAAAATACTTCTAGCTCAAATATTGAAGAAAAATTTATCCCTATTCCTTCTCATGCAGAAAGAAATACACAAGTTGAAACACCCGCCGCATCTCGCCCCACATCACCAAACAGAGTCGCAGCACAAAATTCAGAAAGTTATTACGTACAACTTGCATCTCAGCCAACGCATGAGCTAGCTAGAAGTTCTTTAAAAAATATGAAATCTAAATTTGGATTCCTTATCGGTGCCCGTTCTTTAAATATTCAACCCGCTTTTATACCAGGAAAAGGTACTTATTACCGTGTTCGGATTCAAACACAAGACCGTAATGAAGCCATAATCCTTTGTGAATCCATTAAAAGTTCTGGAGGAAGTTGCTTCATCACACGCTAAACCAATAATGCAACGGTTATTAAAACCGTTGCATTATTTATTTCCATACCATTTAATTACTTATCAAAAACTTCAGAAATTAAAATCGTCTAATCTTTTTTATGTCTTTGTGCTGACTTTATTCTTTAATCTACGTCGATTTGCGTCCTATCTAAAAGATTATATTTATGAAAAAATCACTACGTACCCTTATAAGTATAAGGTACAGAAGGAAGCGAATTTAAATCTTTTTTGGGCGTTGTTACGCTTTGGCTTGTTTCTGGAGTATTATAACGCGAACTATGTTCAGGAGATTTTGCAAAAAAAGATCCTAAAAAACCAAAAACAAACCAGATAATAACGACCGCAAGAAGAATAGCAAAAATACCCTTAGCAATTGAAACACGTTGTTCACTATCTCTTCTTTCTGCTGCCATACGTTCTTCATATGTGTGATAATTTTTATCAATCATAGTAGATTCCTTTTCTCAATTCCCTTACCTTTTAATTTCTAGACAATATGCATATATGAAATTATTCAGATACCTATTTTGAGAAAACGATAATTATAGAAAAAAGTTCCAGCTTACTTTATAAAGTTGAGAAAAAGAGGCGAGAGTAGAATTAAAATATCTATAATAGCCTTTGAATTCTATAATAAACCTCTTTGTGTTTTATAATAAAACATTGACACAAAGGTTTTGTTAATAATAGAGTTGTGATCAAAATATCTCATTATTTTTATTAATAAAAATGAAACATACTCAAAAGGTTTTTTATGAAATCTCCTATATCGTCGCTTCCCTTTAAAATAGAAAAACACCCATCTCCTCTGTCAGAAGAAAAATGTGAAGAAATTTTAAAAAATCCCGGTTTTGGTCAATTTTTTACAGACCACATGTGTACTATTCAATGGACTGAAGACAAAGGCTGGCATAATGCCATCATTTCTCAATACAAAGCTTTAGAAATTAACCCTGCAAGTACCGTTTTACATTACGGACAGGAAATTTTTGAGGGTTTAAAAGCATATCGAGCAAAAGATGGGCGCATCTTGCTCTTCCGTCCTGATGCCAATGCACAACGCTTTATAGAATCAGCGAGGCGTTTAGCTATGCCAGAATTACCAAAAGATATTTTTCTGGATGCCGTTCATCAATTAGTAAAAATTGATCAAAAATGGGTTTCTGATCATCCCAACGCTAGCCTCTATATCCGTCCATTTATGTTTGGCAATGAAAACTTTTTGGGAGTCCGCCCTTCTCAAGAATATCTTTTTTGTATCATAGCCTCTCCAGTTGAATCCTATTTCAAAGGAGAAGAAAAATCTGTCAGTGTATGGATTGAAACAGATTATAGCCGCGCTGGTCCAGGGGGCACAGGCGCTGCAAAATGTGGCGGAAACTATGCAGCAAGCTTACTGGCACAAAAATGTGCAACGCAAAATAATTGTAGCCAAGTACTCTTTCTTGATATGATTGAACATAAATGGATTGAAGAACTTGGTGGTATGAATGTCTGCTTTATTATGGCAGATAGTACACTTGTAACCCCTGCGCTTAACGGCACTATTCTTCCAGGGATAACTCGTGATTCAATCTTAAGATTAGCTCAACAAATGGGATTAAAAATAGAAGAGCGTCCTTATTCTTTTGCAGCGCTTCAAGAAGATGCAAAGAGTGGACACCTTAAAGAAGTCTTTGCTTGTGGTACAGCTGCCGTTGTCACATCAATTGGTCGTTTTAAATATAAAGGGGGAGAATTTATTATTGGAAATGAAACAGTTGGAGAAGTTACAAAGCAGCTTCGTACACAATTGGTTGGCCTTCAAAAAGGGAACATAGAAGATAAAAATGGCTGGGTTCATTCTGTCCAGCTCTCATAATAATAAGATATTCTCATATCTATAAATGCTTCCATGAAAATAGATTCATGGAAGCGTATTTCCTAAAAAACTCCCTCTATTTTTAATGACGAAAAAAGAAAACATTAATCAAATTTTGAATGATCTCTATGCTGCGCTTTAATATTACGGACTGTACCCGTATGGGAGCGCATTACGAGAGTTTCCGTTTGAATGTAACGAGATGTAAATTTAACACCAGAAAGCATATTACCATCTGTCACCCCTGTTGCTGCAAACAAAACATCACCCTTTGCCATTTCTTCCATTGTATAAGCTTTATTGGGATCACTAATCCCCATTTTAGCTGCACGAGCAATTTTCTCTTCTGTATCTAGCAGCAAACGACCTTGCATCTGTCCTCCAATGCAGCGCAAAGCAGCAGAAGCTAAAACACCTTCAGGTGCTCCCCCAATCCCCATATAGATATCAATACCTGTTTCTTCTGGATCAGTTGTATCAATAACAGCAGCAACATCTCCATCCCCAATCAAGCGAATCGATGCCCCTGTCGCTCGTACTTCATTAATTAATTTTTCATGACGAGGCCTATCCATAATACAAACAACAATCTGATTAACAGCCACTCCTTTAGCCTTCGCAAGAGCATGGATATTATCGGTAGGACAAGCATCTATATCTACTACTCCCTTTGGATAACCAGGACCAATAGCAATTTTTTTCATATAAACATCAGGAGCGTAAAGGAGATTACCTTTTTCAGCAATTGCAACTACTGCCAAAGAATTGGCAATATTTTTAGCACAAAGTGTTGTTCCCTCTAATGGATCAAGTGCAATATCGATCGCCAATCCACTTTGAAGACCTACTTTTTCTCCAATATAAAGCATAGGCGCTTCATCCCGCTCACCTTCACCAATCACCACTGTACCATCAATAGGCAATCGATTAAGTTCCTGCCGCATTGCATCTACAGCAGCCTGATCCGCAGCTTTTTCATCGCCACGCCCGCGCCAGCGTGCAGCAGCAACAGCAGCACGTTCAGTAACACGTACCAATTCAAGCGTCAAAATACGATCAAGTCCATTTAAAATCTTCTGAGTTGTGGGCATATGAAAAAATCCTACCGAATGAATACCAGAAAAAATATGAGTCCTTATTAAATACTAAGAATAAAGTTTTTGGCAAAGATGAAAATTTTCCACAAGAGACAAAAGAACTCAAGCTTGCCTTTTTGTCATTATCAAGAAAGTTATCAATTCTCTGCCATAGGCTCAATACGAATAAATTGAGATTTTGCAACAAGATGTCCATCTTTTTCAATTTCTGCAAGTGCCTGTCGTACATTCACCTCTGTTGTTTCATGCGTAATTAAAATAATTGTTTTTTCAATTTGATCTTCTACAAAAGATCTTTGAACAATCGACTCCAATGAGATGTGATTATCAGCCATATGCCTTGCAACCGCGGCAAAAACACCAGTACGATCATGAACATTTAAACGAATAAAATAACCCCCCGCATGATGCGAAATACGTGCTTTTTTATGAGGAGTAAGTTCTAATGCTGGACGTCTTAAAACAGGTGCATACTGAAAACCAGAACGCGCTTTTGCTATATCAGCCAAATCACCAATAACGGCTGATGCTGTTGCCATTCCTCCGGCGCCAGGACCAGAAAACAGTAATTCACCTAATAAATCACTTTGAATAGAAAGAGCATTGGTTACGCCATTTATCTGTGCAATCATTGAAGATATTGGTACCATTGTCGGATGAACGCGTTGCTCTATTCCAGAATCCGTTTTTAATGCAACCCCTAAAAGCTTAATCCGATACCCTAATTCATCAGCTGCTCGAATATCAATTTGCGAAATATTATGAATTCCTTCAACATAAACATCATCTAACGAAACAGCTGTTCCAAATGCCAAGCTTGTCAACAAAGCTAATTTATGAGCAGTATCATTTCCCTCAATATCAAAACTTGGATCTGCTTCAGCATACCCAAGTCTCTGTGCATCTGCTAAACAATCTTTAAATGAAAGACCTTCCGTAAACATGCGTGTTAATATATAATTACAGGTTCCATTGAGAATACCATAAATTCGCGATATGTGATTACTGACAAGTGATTCTCTCATCGCTTTGATGACAGGAATTCCCCCTGCAACAGCTGCTTCAAAATGAAGAAAAACACCCTTTTTTTCTGCAATTATAGCCAGCTCTACTCCATGTCGAGCAAGAAGGGCTTTATTGGCTGTTACAACATGATGTCCCGCCTCAAGCGCTCTCTTAACAGCGGTGTACACCACATCCAATTCACCACCAACTAACTCTACAAAAACATCAATCTCATCAGAAGCAGCCAACTCCACAGGTGAATCAAACCATTTTATATCACTGAGATCAATTCCACGATTACGGTTTTTATCGCGCGCACTAACAGCAACGACTTTGATAAATCGCCCACATTGACAAGCTAAACTATTCGCTTTTTCACATAGAGCTCGAACAACTGAAGTACCAACCGTACCAAGTCCCGCAACACCAACTTTTAAAGCTTCTGCCATTATTAACCACTGATCCCTATCTTCACTGAAAAATCGTTTAAATGATGTGCCAATCAACACAAAGAGCACTTACATCCATAAGAACAAAAGAAATACTCCGCTCTATTCACTTCATGTTCTCCAATAGAATTATCCCCGCTTGTTCAATCAACATTCCTAAAAATATAATATTTATTGTCTTCAAAGATTTCAGAATCTTTATAAAATATCTAATTCAGAATAAAAATCTGTAAAACTGATAAATGCAAGTTGCCATAAAGAAAAGTTCTAAAAAATAATCAATAACAAGTTAAAGAATATTAAGGACTTAGTAAGAAAGAATAAAAACATCTCTTCTAAATTAACAAATACGGAACAAAAAACATTCTTTCATATGATAAATTAAGAGAATGGATAAAACAAAGTAGATCAGTAAATAATAACACATTTTTTCCTACCATTCCATAGTTTGAAATATAAATCTTTAATGCAAAAATCTTAATGCATTTATATATCAAAATAGAACCTTACATTAAAGTAAAAAACAAGACTTAATATGTGCACACCATAATTCTGAAATATTATAAATATGGAAAATAAATTTTCAAAACTCAAATATTTTACCTAGACTTACTGCCACCCCTTTGAAAAACCAGCGAATTGAAATGACAAAAACCTCAATCTACCCTTTACCCATGCTAATTCATTTTCAAATAAATAACCTTCTCAACATTTGAGGGAACAAATGAAGGGGTTTTAATTTTAAATTCCTTATAAACATGTAAAATTAAAGATAAGAAAAATATTTTTAATACATTCTGTAAAAATTGCTTTAATATTTTCATTTTCATCATACAGAATCTATTTATATTTTTTAAACTGAAACTAATCTATGATTTATGCCTCAAAAAACTTTTGTATGATTGGTATTATTTGTTAATTTGGTAATAAATATTTGCTTTATACTTCATAAATTATACAGTTTTTTGCTTTATGATAAGCTCAAATGAGAAATCTTCTGTATAAAGGCTCTTTCAAGAAAGTTAAATAATATTCTCATGTGCAAGCAAAGATAACAAACAATAAAATATGCAAAAAATAAACACATTTAAAATAATGTTTTGGTCATTTTTGCCTACTACTCAAACTGAAAAGAAACAATCCAAACAGGAATTGCTCAAAAATTATTCAATAAAACACACTTTTTTCAAAAAAAATGACACAGAGGGCTTGCGAAGTAAAAAGATCCTCTCTATAAGCCTCATCAATGGTTCGCGCCCATCGTCTAGCGGTTAGGACATCGCCCTTTCACGGCGGAAACAGGGGTTCGATTCCCCTTGGGCGTACCATAATCCTTTTTTCTATGTGTAATACATTCATTTTATTTGTATTTTTAAAAATGAGGAATGCATAAATAAAAACGAGGGAATAAGATTTTTAAAGGGATCTCTTCGTAAAAAAGACACAAGAATCATTAGATAATTGATTTCTTTGTTGCATTTCGAGGATAGTGTTTTACTGCGCACAGTTAATAACAATAAAAATCGATAAAATATAAAAATTAGAGGGTTCTAACTCGTGATCCGGTGAGTTTATAAGCCATATTTTTGCGTATACCGTTAATTTTTAAATTAAAACCAGCCACATCATTTATACGTTTCTTCCAACCTTCAAAACTAAAATTCACCCCAAAACACATCTTATATGAAACATTTTTAATTACGGTGCCTTTGTATCACATTAAACTTTTCTATAAACAAACAGACCGTAATCTTAGAATTGAAATGCGATATAAAAATAGATTCTTATTCACCTAACACAATAAATCAAGAAACTATAATTTAGAATACGATCAACTTATTAAATGGAAACTCTGATAATAAAAATGCATAATTCCTGCCCCCCAGTGATCTAACTACCTTATCTATTAAACAGATTCTTCATCAATCATAGAATAATTATAGATTTGCAAACACATCACTTCTTTTCAAAAATTAAACCCTCCAACAAAATTTACACTCTATTGATCATAGATTCTAAAAGCTCATATTTGAGTGCTTTTTTCCCTTGTTTTTACTTTTCATTATAAACTTGAAAGTGCTATAAAGTAGTATCGCTTAAAAAAAAAGGACTTCTAATGGCAAAGATCAAAGTAGAAAAACCCGTTGTTGAACTTGATGGGGATGAGATGACTCGTATCATCTGGAAATATATCAAAGATAAATTAATCCATCCCTATCTCGACATTGATCTCAAATATTATGATCTTTCCGTCGAAAATCGTGATGCAACCAATGATCAGGTAACTATCGATTCTGCCAATGCTATCAAAAAATATGGGGTTGGTATAAAATGTGCAACCATCACACCTGATGAGGCACGCGTTAAAGAATTTAACCTAAAAAAAATGTGGAAATCACCTAATGGCACAATCCGCAATATTTTAGGAGGAGTCATTTTTCGCGAACCCATTATCTGTAAAAATGTCCCTCGCCTTGTTCCTAACTGGACAAAGCCAATTATTATTGGACGTCACGCTTTTGGTGATCAGTACAAGGCAACAGATTTTAAATTTCCAGGAAAAGGGAAATTAAGTATTAAATTTGTAGGTGATGACAATCAAGTTATTGAACATGATGTTTTTGATGCCCCAAGCGCAGGGGTTGCTATGGCTATGTACAACCTTGATGAGTCAATTCGTGATTTTGCCCGAGCATCCTTTAATTATGGACTACAAAGGAATGTCCCAGTTTATCTTTCAACAAAAAATACCATTCTAAAAACTTACGATGGTCGTTTTAAAGATATCTTTCAAGAAATATTTGATACGGAATTTAAAACTGAATTTGAAAATCGTAAATTATATTACGAACACCGCCTCATTGATGATATGGTTGCTTCTGCAATTAAATGGTCAGGAGGCTATGTATGGGCATGTAAAAACTATGATGGTGATGTTCAATCTGATATTGTTGCCCAAGGCTTTGGTTCTCTCGGTCTCATGACTTCTGTTCTTATGACACCAGATGGTAAAATTGTTGAAGCAGAGGCAGCACACGGCACCGTAACACGCCATTACCGTCAGCATCAAAGAGGCGAAGAAACATCAACAAATTCTATTGCATCTATTTTCGCATGGACGCGTGGACTGGCACACCGTGCTAAACTAGATAACAACGAAAAATTAAAAAACTTCGCCAAAACATTAGAAGAAGTTTGTATTAAGACCGTTGAAGAAGGTTTTATGACCAAAGATCTCGCGCTTTTGATTGGACCTAAACAAAAATGGCTTTCTACAACAGGTTTTCTTGATAAAATTGATGAAAATCTTAAAAAAGCTGTGAACAATTAAGTTATCACTTCATTTAAATTCCAAAGCTCTGCAAAAGGAGGGCTTTGAATCTTTTCTTGGCAAATTCAGATAACTGCCTTATAAATAAAAAAGGTCAACTCTTTACTGAATAGTAAAAACAGTGGAAAAAAAAAGCTGGTCTGCACTTTTATTAGGTAGAAATGGTATTCGCTTTTTAACGTTTATAGGCGGTGTTATATTGCACGCTACTAACGTTTATGTAGTTATTACTATTTTACCCTCTCTTATGAGTGATATTGGCGATGGACTATATTATTCTTGGGTGGCAACTGTTTTTATTACAGCGTCGCTCCTTGGGACTTCGCTTGCAACAAAAATATTAGAGAAAACAGGTCCTCGCAAAGCTTATGTGATCTCTGGTTTCATTTTTACTTTTGGTACCTTCATATGTGCTACAGCTTCGACTATGCCATTATTTCTAATAGGACGCTTTATTCAAGGATTTGGAAGCGGCTCTTTACTATCCTTATCCTATTCTATGGTGCGTCTTGTTTTTAGTCCATCTGTATGGTCACATGCATTGAGTATCATCTCTGGAATGTGGGGAATATCAACCTTGTTAGGACCAGCTATCGGTGGCATTTCTGTACATTATGGCGTATGGAGAGCATCCTTTTGGGTTATCGGCATATTAGCGATAATCTTCTTGCTCATAGCTCTTAAAGTTTTACCAAACGAAAATGAAAGAGAGATTCCAACATCTCCCTTTCCTCTCCTACAACTCTCCATACTCATCTTATTAATTTTTATTATTTCTGCTGGTGGTGCTATAAATACCACAATTGCGCAAATTTTCGGATTAGTTATTGGATTAACCCTTTTCTTTGTTCTAGCAAAGATCGAATCATCCACACTTCATCCCATGTTACCGCATAAATCCTTTTCCTTCTCTTCTGAGTTTTTTTCTATTTATGCATTGATACTCGTTATGACGACAGTAGTGTATAGCGTAGAGCTTTATTTTCCACTTTTTCTTCAAGAGCTTCATGGACAAGCCCCACTTATTGCTGGTTATATAGCATCACTCATGAGCTTGGGGTGGACATGCGGTTCTCTATTAAGTGCTGGTATATCCGCAAAAAAAGTTCGCAGCATCATTGTATATTCCCCCATATTAAGCCTTTTTGGTATAAGCAGTCTTTTATGGCTCATTCCAATAAAAGATTCTACATCTGAACATATTTTTATCATTTGCTTAGCATTGTTTTCTATCGGGATTAGTGCAGGCATAGCGTGGCCGCATTTGTTAACACGGATCTTACAATGTGCAAACAATGAAGATACTCTACGTGCTAGCGAATCCCTTACTTCTGTACAACTATTTTCAGCCGCATTAAGTGCAACACTTGCAGGAGCAATCACCAATTTTGCTGGCCTCTTTAATCCTGGAGGAACAGTAGGAATGATTTCAGCCGCCAAGACTCTTCTTGTCGTACTCATCGGTCTTTTATTTTGTCTTGGTATTCCATTTGCTCTACGCGTTTCCTATCGCATATTAAAAAACCCAACAGGACAATCAAATAACTAAATAAATAAAAAAATATTTTTTCTCTTAATAGTTAAAAGAAATGTTAAGCATGCTTCTCCATATACCATGAGACGCAAAAAATCATTAATCCACACAAAGTCAGAACACTTCCTAAAATAGCTGTATATTCATAACTATAGCCCAATTTTAAAACTAATGCTCCAGATTCTGCACCAAGAGCGTTGGCAATATTAAAAGCAGACTGCATTAATGCTCCTGCCAAAATCTGTCCCTGTAGTGCAACATCCATAATTTTTGTTTGTATAGAAGGCATAGCAGCAAAAGAAGTCCCAACAAAAAAGCATCCTACTGCCGCTGTTAACGGAGCATAGGATAAAAAGAAAAAAAGAAAAAAAACAAATACGCTCCAAAGCATAGAAAAAAATATCATCGGCGAAATACCAATTTTAACAGCTAATTTAGGCCCCAAGAGATTTCCTACCACCATTCCCAATCCAACTAGCGGCATGATAAATGGTACCCACTCAAGTGAAACACCAGAAATATGCATTAATGTTGACTTGATATAAGTGAAAACAGAAAATAATCCTGACGCTCCCACCGAAACCATAAACAAAAGAAGCCATACCTGCTTTTGCTTTAATGCACCCATTTCGTGCAAAGGATTCGTTTTTGGAAAACTTAAATCACAAGGCAAAAAATTCCAAATAAGCAAACAACATAATAAAGCAATCATACCAACAAGGACAAAAGCAATCTGCCAACCAATAAGTTGACCAATCCAAGTAGCACTGGGTGCTCCCAAAACGGTTGCAATTGTTAAGCCAAGCATAACATATCCAACAGCTTTAGAACGTTCTTTCATTTCTACCATTGAAGAGGCAACCATAGCCGCAAGTCCAAAATAGATTCCATGGGGAAGTCCACTGAGAAAGCGTAATACTACTAATATGCTAAAATCAGAAACAAAGGCACTAGCAATATTTGCTAAAGCATAAAAAAGCATCAATCCTATCAAAACAGTTTTGCGTGATACCTGAGCTGTTGCCACAGCTAAAAGAGGTGCTCCAATCACAACTCCTAATGCATAAGCAGAAATATATTGACCAGCGGTAGGAATATCAACATATGAACTTCGTGCCATCTCTGGCAGTAGCCCCATTGCAACAAACTCTGCAGTACCAATAGCAAAACTCCCCACGGCAAGAGCTAAAATTATTAAACGCCGTATTCTCGAATCAATTTCCAATGCAAGAACCTTTTGTTTATAAGAATCCGTCATATCATCACTTCTGGATAGGAGTTTTAACTGTAGATATCTGTAATACACACAAACAAAAATTCAAAATATTGTTATACGCATGCCCAATAGTCCCCAATAAAGTTTTAGAAATATTTTGATATATAAAGCATTTTATGAAGTTTTAGGTAAGATTCTTTAATGGAAAATCTTTGAAACCCTCAAGGTTATAGACGTATTCACCTATTTTTATCAGATCTGCCAAACAATAAACTTTGTCTCCTATTTTCAGCAGTTCCAATTTTACAGTGAAACCTTTATTTTGCAACGATATACTATACCCTATAAATAATTCTAAAATTTTTCGAATAATGCACTTCAAACAAGTGAACCACATCTCATCATTATCTTGATACAAAGATAAAACTTCTCCCAAAATTATTGTTGCATTATTTTTGTTATCTAAATGCAGATCCTCCAAATTGATAAGCTATAATTTCAACTTTACGCCATTCTTATAAATTATTATAGAATCTTTTAAAAACTCTCATGATAATAGTGCTTGGTTTCTAGATTTATTAAATATCCTCTTTTAGGCATCTTTACCCCTCCCTCCTCTAACAGAGGAATCGCATCAGATATCTAACTCATTATCTTTAAATTAAAATATTCACGTAAATATATTATGCTTATTTTCAGATAAATTCTATAAATAGAGCAGAAAACAAATATAATAAGTTTTATTTTAATATATTTATCGATATTTTATAAATGTGCTAATTATCGTGATTAATATTTAAATTTTTTTATGCCTTAAAATATATAATTATAATATTTAAAATGTTGTAATCTTATTTTAGTTTTCTTTTAATTTTCTAAAAATTTATCTATTCGATTGTATATAACCCATTCTTTACCTTTAGTAATAAAAAACACAAATTAGCTCATAAAAATACAATTTTCATACTTCTTTAATAGTTCGCTAACGCCTCATTAACATTGTTGCTTTAAACAGTCATCAGAAACAGAAATAAACTGTTTTTCTCCGGATCAGGTAGCGCGTACCGGAGTAACAGTTTCTGTTTTATATAGTAATTAGAAAAAGAATATATGCCCTATAAAACCGCACTGCTATATCTTAGGATAGTGGAATTTATAATTTTGGAAGGTGTTTCTAATTTCATATTTTTAGCTAAATTTGTAAGTGAAAGAATAAATTCAATAAAAAAATGAAACGCTATATTACGATTAATATTTTAGCGTCCTTGTGCCCATAGAGCACGCGTTTCAGCGCAAAAATCAGCATAACAGCCTTCTTCAATGGCATCACGAATTCCCTGCATCAGTTGTTGATAATAAAAAAGATTATTCCAAGTCAACAACATACCCCCAAGAGATTCACCAGATTTGATCAAATGATGCAAATAAGCACAACTATAATCATGTGCTGCTGGACAAAGTGACTGCGGATCAAGAGGATGTGGATCTTCTGCATAACGCGCATTACGCAAATTAATTCTACCAAAGCGGGTAAAAGCTAAACCATGACGTCCTGCACGCGTCGGCATAACACAATCAAACATATCAACACCACGAGCAACACTTTGTAAAATATCATCAGGTGTTCCTACTCCCATAAGATAGCGTGGTTTATCCTCTGGTAAAATCGGACAAGTAGTATCCAATACTGCTGTCATAACACTCTGCGGCTCACCAACAGCAAGCCCTCCAATAGCGTAACCTTTTAAATCCATTTCTTTTAATGCTTGAGCAGAACGTTCACGCAGTTTCATATTATCACCACCTTGAACAATCCCAAACAATGCTTTATCTGGCTGATCTCCAAAAGCTGTTTTACAACGCTGCGCCCACCGCAATGAAAGTTCCATAGCTTCTTCCATTTCTTTTTCAGTTGCAGGTAATGCAATACATTGATCTAACTGCATCTGAATATCCGCACCAAGAAGTTCTTGAATTTCGATAGAACGCTCTGGACTCATTTCATAGTAAGATCCATTAATGTAAGAACGAAAAATAACACCTTGTTCAGTAATTTTACGGATTCCCGCCAATGACATAACCTGAAAGCCACCAGAATCGGTTAAAATAGGTCCACTCCAGCGTGAAAATTCATGTAATCCTCCCAAACGCGCAACACGTTCAGCTCCTGGACGTAACATTAAATGATAAGTATTCCCTAAAATGATATCTGCACCAAGATCACGTATCTGATCCATATACATAGCCTTAACAGTTCCCGCCGTTCCAACAGGCATAAATGCGGGTGTACGAACACATCCTCGCCCCGTTATAATTTCGCCTCGACGTGCATACCCATCTTGAGCAATTTTTCTATAATGAAATGTCTTTATCATAACTCTCGTCTTTTTGATTCCATCAATGCATATCTCTATAGAAAGAAAAAAGATATCCCCTTACGAGCATTGTCATAAGCTTTATGAATTAATTTTTGATTCGCTCAATATTGTAACCAGCATAAAAAATTAAACGAGATAAAAGAACATTTCTTGTTAAGAAATCACCATAATAAAGTGATAATCTAGCTCCAGAAAAATAGTAAAATCTTTATAATATCATACCTCAAAATACCTACGCTTAACGCACTAAATCCTTAATAGAACTGCAAAATTATTATCACAATAATCTCATCTTCACATACTTCCATAAGCAGTAACTTTGTACGTATAGAAGAAAAATCTGAACGCATTGTACAGCTTACAATATTCTTTACTTTTACAGATAAAAATTTTTCATCTACTGGGCACGGCGATCCTCACGCTTAATAAAAGCACAAATGAGCATAATCATTTATCCCCTCACAATATTGAGATAGCTCTTGGCACTTGAGATAATTCACAAAAGAAATTAACGTGTAAATAAAAAAACTAAAAATGCTTTTTGTAAAGATTCTCAAATATCAAAAGCTCTATCGTAACATTAGAGGCTGAAAAAGCGTATGATGGTCCCCTCTTGCTCCTTCACAAGCTTTAAAGATGGTGGTGCATAATAGATTTATACTATTTATAGCTTTAAAACTATACACACCACGAACCTCATTATGGAAGTGAATGTTGATATGTACTGAGAAATGCTTCTTAAAAAAACACGTAAATGTGCAACATTAAGTATATTCCGTTTGGAGCGTTCCTCTATTAAAAAACGAGAAAAATAAAAGCGTAAGGCTATGCATAACCTTCATTATTTAAATGATATCGCTTTAGATACTTTTTAAAAAAGCAAAGCTGAATTAAAAAGAATATGGCAAGACTAGCCATTTATTTCACCTCTGCGCCTTTACATTCTTCTAAGATTAAACTGTCTTCTTGTTTTAAAGATGACACCAATGAGATATACACAAACGCTGATTTTCCACCTTGCTAGGCAAAACTGGAGAAGCTCATAAGGCTCTTATCCGTATTAATATGTGTGCTGCTGCATTAGGATTGGATGTTGATTTACAAGCAGCAACAAAAGCACACGCTCTCTCAGGAAAGTAACATCATAAAACCATTAATAGACCGACAATGAATTGAAGAGAAATGCCGAATTTTTTATAAAACACTTTTCCAAACAACAACCATAACACAACAGACTTTGCGTTTTCTTATTCTGACAGGTGTTTGTACAAATCCTTCGCATTATACTCTTCAGGAAGATCCGATTGAAGGAAATATATGGACAATTCTTAGCTCGAAATTATAAAAGGTAAGCGTGATACTACAAAAAAGTTTTGTGTGCTTTTATTGATCAGAAAAGAGTATTTTTTCTTAGAAACTTACAATTGAAGTCAGTATAATTTATACTATTTTGCATCCGCAGCAATAACGGCTTTGGTAATTGAATCTGGATCTGCAACAGGTTCACCACGTTTAATTTTATCAACATTTTCCATACCTTCAACAACCTGTCCCCATATGGAATATTGACGATCAAGCCACGGAGCATCTGCAAAACAAATAAAAAACTGAGAATTAGCAGAATTTGGATTCTGACTACGTGCCATAGAAACTGTACCACGCTTATGAGAAAGATTTGAAAACTCTGCTGTTAAATTTGGTTTTTCTGCCCCCCCCATACCCGCACGGGATAAATTGAATTTTTCACTATCCTTCTTTCCAAATTGCACATCGCCAGTTTGCGCCATAAAACCATCAATAACGCGATGGAAAATAACATTATCATAAGCACCTTCACGTACCAGTTCTTTAATACGTGCAACATGACAAGGCGCTAAATCAGCCAAAAGCTCAATAACAACTCTGCCCTTTGTTGTTTCAAGAATTAAAGTATTCTCTGGATTTTTATTCTCAGCCATATGGAAAGCTCCTTTGATTCATTTCTCAACTTGTAAAGTAGCAGCATTAATAACATCAGGATTTTTTACAGATCCATTATTGCTTGTCGTACCTTTTTTTATTTTATCAACAACATCCATCCCCTTTATAACCTCTCCAACAACCGTATACTGACCATTTAAAAAAGCAGCATCATCAAAACAAATGAAGAATTGAGAATTCGCGGAATCCGGATCTTGTGACCGTGCCATCCCAACAGTACCACGCTTAAACGGCTGCTTTGAAAACTCTGCCGGTATATTGGGATAATTTGAGCCTCCCATACCAACGCGTTTCAGATCAAAATCTCTACTGCCTTTTTTTCCAAACTTTACATCACCAGTTTGTGCCATGAAATTAGGAATAACGCGATGAAACACAACATTATTATAGGCCCCCTCTTCTGTTAATCTTTTGATTTGCGCAACATGTTTTGGCGCCAAATCAGGACGCAGACGAATAATGACATCACCATCTTTGAGAGATAAAACAAGGAGGCTCGCATCACTTGCTGGACTAGAATTACCGGCGACAGCGAATAATGAAAAAAAACAAAACACACATATCACAACAGCAAAAATTCTACGAGACACAATTATTCTTCCCTAAAAGATTGGAATTTCGAACTCAAAGCTTGTGCAATATTGGGCGGCACAAATGGTGTCACATCACCTCCCATAGAGGCAATTTGGCGTACCAATGTAGAAGTTATCGCACGCCCAGAAACGCTTGCCGGCAAAAAAACAGTTTGCAATTCAGGAGCCATAACGCCATTCATCCCTGCCATTTGCATTTCATAATCAAGATCAGTACCATCACGCAATCCACGAATGAGAAATGAAGCACCAACTTCACGCGCCTTCTCAATTAGAAGGTTGCTAAAGGAAAGAACCTGCAATCGATTAGAATCCGCACCAAAAAAGTCTTTCCCTACCTGCGTAATGAAATCAACACGCTCTTCAAAGCTAAAGAGTGTTTTTTTGTCAGCCTGTATCCCTATAGCGACGACCACCTTATCAGCTAACACAAAACACCCTTTCAAAACATCAAGATGACCATTTGTAAGAGGATCAAAAGAACCTGCGTAAAGAGCAATTTTCATGATTTTACTCCATCCTCTTCAAAATTATTTTTCTTCGCTCATATCAACTGTATCAGAATGCTTCTCACCTTCATCATCTAATGAACTCGTATCATCTTCAGGTTCAGAAATACGTTCAACCGATACGACTCTTTCACCTTTGGCTGTATTAAAAATTGTGACTCCCTTAGTTGAGCGCCCAGCAGTACGAATTCCCTCAACAGGAACACGAATAAGCTGTCCCCCATCTGATACCAACATAATTTGATCTTGCGCCTTCACCGGAAAAGCCGCTACTAATTTACCAATTTCAGCTGTTTTAGATGGATCCGTTGCACGAATCCCTTTTCCGCCACGTCCGGAAATCCGAAACTCATAGGACGAAGAGCGTTTACCATAACCAAACTCGCTCACCGTCAAAAGCATTTGTTCACGTGCATGAAGTTCTGCATAACGTTCATCTGTTAACTCTGTTTCAGCACCCCCATCTTCCTCATCAAGAGTTACAATATCTTCAACATCAGCATCTGCACCAAAAGCACGCCGTTCATTCATTACACGTTTAATATAAGCAGAACGCTCAATGGACGTCGCCTCGACATGCTCTAAAATTGTCATCGAAATGACTTTATCGCCTTTAGCTAAATTGATACCACGAACTCCCACAGAATTACGCCCAGCAAAGACACGAACATCAACAACTGGAAAACGGATACATTGTCCATTGGCTGTTGTTAGAACAACATCATCATGTTCTGTACAGGTTTCAACAGAAAGAATTTCATCTTCTTCATCAAGTTTCATTGCAATTTTACCATTACGATTAACTTGAACGAAATCTGATAATTTATTACGACGCACAGTTCCACGTGTGGTCGCAAACATAACATCCAATGCACTCCAGCTCGCTTCATCTTCAGGCAAAGGCATAATCGTTGTAATACGCTCACCTTGTTGTAAGGGAAGCATATTGATCAAAGCCCGCCCACGCGATTGGGGTGTACCCAGCGGCAATCGCCAAACTTTTTCCTTATAAACAATCCCACGTGATGAAAAGAAAAGAACCGGAGTATGCGTATTGGCAACAAACAATCGCGTTACAAAATCCTCATCCTTCGTGGACATACCAGAACGCCCCTTACCACCACGTCGCTGTGCACGATAGGTATTAAGAGGCACACGTTTAATATAGCCACTATGACTCACCGTTACCACCATATCCTCTGGTGCGATCAGATCTTCACTCTCCATCTCAGCGCTACCAAAACCAAATACGGTACGTCGCGGCGTTGCAAATTCCTCACGAAGAGCACTCAACTCATCCTTAACAATACACATAATGCGTACGCGTGATGCCAAGATATCAAGATAGTCAGCGATATCCACGCCAATTTTATTCAATTCATCAGCGATTTCATCACGCCCAAGGGCTGTCAATCGTTGCAAACGCAATTCTAAAATAGCACGCGCCTGTTCTTCAGAGAGATTATAAGTACCATCCTCATGAATAATATGACGAGGATCATCAATAAGTTTAATCAAAGGCGCGACATCCATTGCTGGCCAGCGTCGCTCCATTAACTGTGCACGTGCTGTCTGCGGATCAGGAGCTTTGCGAATAAGTGCTATAATTTCATCAATATTGGCAACAGCAAGGGCAAGACCAACCAAAACATGTGCTCGCTCACGCGCTTTACGCAAAAGATATTTTGTTCGCCGACTGACAACTTCTTCCCGAAAAGAAACAAATGCACGAAGCATATCAAGCAACGTCATCTGTTCGGGTTTTCCCCCATTCAAAGCAACCATATTACAACCAAAGGAAGTTTGTAGCGGCGTATACCGATATAATTGGTTTAAAACAACTTCCGCAACAACATCTTTCTTCAGCTCAATAACAACCCGATATCCATCACGATCAGATTCGTCACGCAAATCAGAGATTCCCTCAATGCGTTTATCGCGCACCAATTCGGCCATTTTCTCAATCATCGTTGCCTTATTAACTTGATAAGGAATCTCACTCACAATAATTGCTTGTCGACCACTGCGAATTTCTTCGATCTCAACTTTAGCACGCATAATGATTGAGCCACGCCCTGTTTCATAAGCTGCACGGACACCAGAAAGGCCGAGGATAATGCCCCCTGTAGGAAAATCTGGACCAGGAATAATTTCAATTATTTTATCGAGTGTGATATCGGGATTATCAATCAAAGCGATACAACCATCAACGACTTCACCAAGATTATGGGGAGGAATATTGGTTGCCATTCCCACAGCAATCCCCCCTGACCCATTAACCAAAAGATTGGGAAAACGCGCTGGTAAGACAACCGGTTCACGCTCACGCCCATCGTAATTATCCTGAAAATCAACAGTATCTTTATCTATATCAGCTAAAAGTTCTTCTGAAACTTTTTCTAAACGACACTCAGTATAGCGCATAGCTGCGGGTGGATCACCATCAACGGAACCAAAATTTCCCTGACCATCAATCAATGGATTTCTTAAAGAAAAGTCCTGCGCCATACGCACTAAAGCATCATAAATTGAAGCATCACCATGGGGATGGAATTTCCCCATAACCTCACCAACAACACCAGCAGACTTACGATACGACTTATTGAAAGAAAGCCCCATCTCATTCATAGCATGAAGGATACGTCGATGAACAGGCTTAAGACCATCACGAACATCAGGGAGTGCACGTGAAACTATCACGCTCATCGCATAATCGAGATAGGAGCGTTGCATTTCATCAATAATACTGATTGGTTCAATACCGGTTAGCACATCACGTTCTGGGTGTGGAGTAAGATCGGTCACAATTTTAAAACTTTCAAAAAAGAATCATTTCACTTTATTTATATCGAAAAATACACCAAAATGCTAATTTCTCCCCCATGACAAAAAAGAAATTTAACAATATTTTTCAAGATGTTATTAATTTATGTTAAAATTACCAATAATAATCAACAATTTTCACTTCGCTAAACTTCAAAAATCTGAAACAACCAAATCATAAAGTAATCGTAATACGACAAATAATGACTCTTAAAAAGGTACGTCATCATCTAATTTGTGTGAAAAACTTTCTCCCAATTGATTATTATTTTGACCAAACGTATTTCTCTGATTTGAGTTACTATCGGCAAAGCCACCACTATAACTCCCCCCTTGACTTGCTCCTTGCTCCCCGCCCGCGGCTCCCCGCCCATCAAGCATTTGTAATTCGCCACGGTACTTTTGCAAAACAACCTCTGTTGTATAACGGTCATTTCCATTTTGATCTTGCCATTTTCGTGTCTGTAACTGCCCCTCAATGTAAATTTTGCTGCCTTTTTTTAAATATTGCTCTGCAACTTTGACAAGGTTTTCATTAAAAATAACAATATTATGCCACTCAGTGCGTTCTTTTCGCTCATTTGTATTCCGATCACGCCAACTTTCTGAAGTAGCAATACGTAAATTTGCCACTTGGTCACCAGAATTCAAACGGCGGATTTCAGGATCCGCACCAAGATTACCAATCAAAATAACTTTATTAAGGCTACCAGCCATCGCATAAACTCCAAAATTTTAATTCGTAAAATACTCTGTTTTATAACAGTTATAACCATCTCGACCTTCAATTTACATGTCTGCAATTGACCTTCAATATGGATATTGCTATCCTTTCCCAATATTGTATCCGTGTAATTATAACAAAAGATGATAAAGACGCATAGTTTATTCCACCACGAGAGAATAAAAAGCTGCTCATTTGTATTTTTCTTTTCACAAAACTTATACCTTCCTTTAGCATTAAAGCAGTTAAACACATTGTAATTCTAAAAAAACAGTTTTATTCCATTTTAGGTGCTCAGTTTTTGTCACATATGCCAAGGATAAAATATGACTTATCAAAAATATATCTCCATTCGCGGTGCACGTGAGCATAACCTTAAAAATATTGATCTCGATCTGCCTCGTGACAAACTTATTGTTATAACAGGACTTTCCGGATCAGGAAAATCATCCTTAGCTTTTGATACAATTTACGCTGAAGGACAACGCCGCTATGTCGAAAGCCTTTCAGCCTATGCACGCCAATTTTTGGAAGTCATGCAAAAACCCGATGTCGACCGCATAGACGGTCTCTCTCCAGCTATCTCCATTGAACAAAAAACAACCAGTCGCAATCCTCGTTCAACGGTAGGTACCGTTACTGAAATCCACGATTACATGCGTCTTCTCTTTGCACGTATTGGTATTCCTCATTCTCCTGTGACAGGACTTCCTATTGAAAGCCAGACAGTAAGCCAAATGGTGGATCAAATTATGTCCTTACCAGAAGGAACACGAATTTTTATTATGGCCCCTTTGGTGCGAGGACGAAAGGGAGAATATAAAAAAGAGCTAACAGAACTTTTAAAAAGAGGATTTCAACGCGCTAAAGTTGATGGAAAATTCTATGAAATCGCTGATATTCCACCTCTTGATAAAAAATATAAACACGACATCGATGTCGTGGTAGACCGCATTGTTGTACAGAAGGATATCACCTCTCGCTTGGCTGATAGTATAGAAACCTGTTTACAGCTAGCAAATGGGCTTGCCATTGCTGAAATGGCAGACCAACCCTTAGCACAAAAAGAAACGACAAAGGAATCTGCTCATAAGTCGAAAAATAATACACACAAACGGCTCATTTTTTCAGAAAAGTTTTCCTGCCCTGTATCGGGTTTTTCTATTCCTGAAATTGAACCACGCCTTTTTTCGTTCAATAATCCTTTTGGCGCCTGTCCTCTCTGCGATGGACTGGGCATCAAAAAAGCAATGGATCCACTGAAAATTGTGCCCAATAAAAATCTTACCCTCAAAAATGGCGCCATTGCTCCTTGGGCTAAATCGGATTCACTTTATTATAGCCAAACCCTAGAAGCATTAGGAAAAGCTTACGGTTTCAAACTCACAGATCAATGGTGTGAACTCTCTAATGAAGCACAACAGGCTATTCTCTACGGTACAAAAAAAGATGAAATTTCTTTTATCTATAAAAATAATTCTGGTTCGCATAAAACGACCCAACCTTTTGAAGGAATCATCCCCAATATGGAGAGACGCTGGAAAGAAACCGATTCTGCTTGGTCTCGAGAAGAAATCGAACGTTATATGTCTTCTTCGCCTTGCCCAGCTTGTCATGGTTATCGTTTAAAACCAGAGGCACTTGCTGTAAAAATCCACGGAATGCATATTGGGCAAATATCAGATCTTTCTATTCTAAAGGCAGATGATTGGTTTGCCAATATTCATCAATATCTCACAGAAAAACAACGTAATATCGCCATACGTATTTTAAAAGAAATTCGCGAACGCTTAGCTTTTTTAAATCATGTAGGATTGGAATATCTTACCTTGTCTCGAAATTCAGGAACGCTTTCAGGTGGAGAAAGCCAACGCATTCGGTTAGCATCCCAAATTGGTTCTGGTCTTACAGGCGTTCTTTATATTTTAGATGAACCATCTATCGGTTTACACCAACGCGATAATGAACGCCTTTTGGAAATGCTGCGTCATTTACGCAATCTTGGCAATACAGTTATTGTTGTTGAACATGATGAAGATGCTATTCTCACAGCAGATTATGTTGTCGATATGGGCCCTGCCGCGGGCGTTCATGGTGGAGAAATCATAGCGCAAGGGACACCACAGGAAATTATAGAAAATTCAGCCTCTCTCACAGGGCGATACCTTTCAGGAAAAATGGCTGTTAAAATACCCGCCGTGCGACGCAAAATATCAAAAATGAAAACACTTAAAATCATCGGCGCCAAGGGAAATAACCTCAAAAATATCAATGCGAACATCCCTCTTGGAACCTTCACATGTGTAACCGGTGTTTCTGGAGGAGGAAAGTCAACATTTCTTATTGAAACGCTTTTCAAAGCAGCTTCACATCATATCATGGGCTCTCATCACAGCCCTGCCAGCTATGACAAAATTGAAGGATTAGAATTTCTTGATAAAGTCATTGATATCAACCAGTCCCCCATTGGACGCACCCCACGCTCTAATCCCGCAACCTATACAGGCGCTTTTACACCGATTCGTGAGTGGTTTGCTGATCTTCCAGAATCAAAAGCCCGTGGTTATAAAGCTGGGCGTTTTTCATTTAATGTTAAAGGAGGACGTTGCGAAGCATGTCAAGGTGATGGAGTCATAAAAATTGAAATGCACTTTTTACCCGATGTCTATGTTACTTGCGATGTCTGTAAAGGAAAACGCTATAATCGAGAAACACTAGAAATAAAATTCAAAGGACAGTCTATAGCCGATATTTTGGATATGACAATTGAAAAGGCAGAGGAATTTTTCCAAGCTATTCCCGCTATTCATAATAAAATGGAAACTCTCATTAAAGTAGGATTAGGTTACATAAAAGTAGGACAGCAAGCAACCACACTTTCTGGTGGAGAAGCACAACGTGTGAAACTTGCGAAAGAACTTTCACGTAAAACAACGGGACGTACACTCTATATTTTGGATGAACCAACAACAGGTTTACATTTTCACGATATTTCCAAACTTCTTGAAGTGCTGCATGAACTAGTCGAGCTAGGCAACACAGTTATAGTCATTGAACATAACCTTGATGTTATAAAGACAGCCGACTGGATTATTGATTTAGGACCAGAAGGTGGAGATCGTGGTGGTGAAATTGTTGCAATTGGACGCCCTGAGGACATCATTAAGGTTCCCGCTTCCTACACGGGAAAATTTCTAAAAGATGTTTTACTGCGCCCCTCTCTCTATAATTCTAATTCTTAAAAACGCTTTCCATTGTAAATACAGCATACGAACAAAGCCTGTACTTTATTGTTACCTGTAAACACCAACACCTAAATTCCAGTGGTGCAACATGTTTAAAGCAAAGGCTGAAACAATTTAGCGCTCTATAAGCTGTTTCAGTTTTCGTATTGCCCATAGGAACGCGCGCATAATTGCGTATTTATTCTCTGTTTTTTATATCTGAAACGGCCAAACAGCCCAATTTGGAAAGAATACGAAGTTTTAAGGGGATAAATTAAGTTCCTATCTTTACATCTCCTTTTAATTTATCTTTACGATTTTCAAAGGCATCCGCAACAGTATCTTATGAAGAGTGCCCATTGCTTCACGCTTTTGTTTATCGCGTTCCTTAATGGAATCACATTCCTCACGAAGAGACAAAACGCCCCAAACAAAATATATTTGCGTTGCCGATTCACACATCTGTTTTAAAGAAATATTCCTCAACGCTCTCAAGCCCATTTCACGACGGCACCTAATGCTATAATGATAAATCCATTATTGTATACCACCATCTTTACGTTTATGAAGAAGCATAGTCGGCATCATCACACTCTTTTCCAATATGTGTCTCCCCCCTACTCCCTAATATTGCAAAAACTTTAGTTATCGAAAGCTTTCATAAAAAGCATTTTATTTTTTTCAAATGTTTTTATTCACACACTCGTACTATTCATGATATACAAAGGTATCGTTTTGATTGATTGACGATAAAAAGATCTAAAATGAGAAAACCTCACGCTATTAGAGTTTCTCATTCAGTGTAGAAAACGTCTAATTATCATTATAAGTCAACGTATTATCTAACAAAAAAGAAACAAAACTTTTTTATTATATTATTTTAATTCTTGTACAAGAATTGTAAGATTTTTTCCAAAAAAACAGTATTTGACTTTATTCTACAAAAGAAACTCTCCTAAAAGAGTATAGAGTGTCATTATTTTCGACTTTTTGTGCACAAAGTATCTGTTGGACATCTTACAGTTGTCAATATAATGTGATGCAGTCTAAAAAGACAAAATAACGTTGGAGATAATTTCAGCATGAAAAAAATTGAAGCCATTATAAAACCTTTCAAACTTGATGAAGTGAAAGAAGCGCTTCAAAAAATTGGGTTACATGGTATTACAGTAACAGAAGCGAAAGGTTTTGGTCGTCAAAGGGAACATACAGAACTTTATCGTGGCACGAAATATGTTGTTGACTTTCTACCTAAAGTAAAGATTGAAATTGTTGTGTCCGATGAAAAACTAGAACAAACTGTTGATGCAATACGTAAAGCAGCTCAAACCAAACATATAGGAGATGGAAAGATATTTGTCTTTTCCATTGATGATGCCATTCGTATAGGCACGGACGAAACCGGTATCGATGCCCTTTAATAAATAACGAGAAAATTCACTTTTTTATCTATCTCAACGCCATATTAAGGAAATTGAATATGACAACCGCATCAGATATTATCAAACAGATTACAGACAACGAAATCCGTTTTGTTGATTTACGTTTTACTGATCCACGAGGAAAATTGCATCACATTACAATGGATATTGCAGAGATCAGCGAAGATACTTTTAGTGATGGTGTCATGTTTGATGGTTCTTCAATTGCTGGTTGGAAAACAATTAATGAATCTGACATGGTTTTAATGCCAGATCCAGAAACAGCACATATTGATCCTTTTTTTGCTCAATCTACTTTGGTCATATTTTGTAATGTACTTGATCCTGTCTCTGGTGAATTTTATCGTAGAGATCCTCGTTCTATCGCCAAAAGAGCTGAAGTTTATATGAAATCTTTAGGCATTGGAGATACAATCAATGTAGGTCCAGAAGCAGAGTTTTTTATCTTTGATGATGTGCGCTATAAAACGGATCCTTACAACACAGGGTTTAAACTCGATTCAAGTGAACTTCCCTCCAATGATGATACGGAATATGAAACAGGCAATCTAGGACATCGCCCACGAATAAAGGGAGGCTACCTTCCTGTTCCGCCGATTGATTCCTGCCAAGATATGCGTTCTGAAATGCTCACAGCACTCAAAGATATGGGCGTACAGGTCGAAAAACACCATCACGAAGTAGCAGCAGGCCAACACGAATTGGGTATTCGTTTTGATACACTCGTTCGCGAGGCTGACAAGATGCAAATTTTTAAATATGTTGTACATCAAATAGCAAACAGTTATGGGAAAACAGCAACCTTCATGCCAAAACCAGTTTTTGGTGATAACGGCTCTGGAATGCATGTCCACATCTCCATTTGGAAAGATGGCAAACCCATTTTTGCAGGAAATGAATATGCCGGACTATCAGAAACCTGTTTATTTTTTATCGGTGGTGTTATTAAGCACGCAAAAGCAATCAATGCTTTCACAAACCCATCCACAAACTCCTATAAACGTTTGGTTCCTGGTTATGAAGCTCCTGTTCTTCTTGCCTATTCAGCACGTAATCGTTCTGCATCTTGCCGTATCCCAATGAGCTCCTCACCAAATTCAAAACGCGTAGAAGTTCGTTTTCCAGACCCAACAGCAAATCCCTATTTGGCATTTGCAGCCCTTTTAATGGCTGGTCTTGATGGCATCAAAAACAAAATTCATCCTGGACATGCTATGGATAAAGATCTTTATGATCTTCCCTTAAAAGAACTCAAAGAAATCCCTACTGTTTCAGGAAGTCTGCGTGAAGCACTTGAAGCACTTGACAAAGATCGTGGCTTTCTTAAAGCTGGCGACGTTTTTGATGATGATCAGATTAATTCCTTCATTCAAGTAAAGATGCAAGAAGTCTTGCGCTACGAAACAACACCCCATCCTGTTGAATTTGATATGTACTATTCTGTTTAAACAATCAATACGCATTCTTTTGATTTTTAAAATGGAGGCAAAAGCCTCCATTTTTGTGGATATTCTTCTCATGCAAAAGCGCAAGAGGCTTTTTGCTCATCTGCTTTTCCTTTATAATGTGTTGAATCTCTTCAAATGAATTAACAAGGTTTCTAATGCCGCGAATTTGTTTTCTCGTTCCCGTTCTTTTATGCATTGTCTTTATCACATCAACAACTCAAGCACATACAATAACCAATCAAAAACTCACAGCCCTTGAAAAAGCAACATCCGCTTATAGTAAAGCACTTAAAAATGCCGATTCAAATGCCATCTTAAATGCTATTCCTCCCCAAATCATCAACCGTTTAACCGCCAAAAAAAATCTTAGTCAATCACAATTTCGACAAATCATGAAAAGCCAAATAGAACGGTTGGCAGAAAGTTACAAGATTGAAACGATCAACATTGACCAAAAACAAAAACGTGAAGGTACTCTTGATAATGGCACCCCTTATTTTGTTATACCCGTGGAGCTTGTAACCACAACAAATGCTGGAAAAAAATGCTCTATTCAAACTGAAATTATTGCCCTATTTTACAATAACCAATGGTATTTTATCCGTGGTAATGACGAAGCGCTCTTAAACATAACCAATGAACTATTTCCTGGACTTGAAAAAGTAAAAATCAATCCCCAAAAAGTCACAAAAATACTCTGAGCGAAAAGAATGCACGTAAATAAAAAATTTACCCCTTATAAACAAGTTGTAACAATTGTAGCCGCAGCCTTAAATTCAACTTTTTTATGAGCACGACGCACCATCGTTTCTTTATCTATTCCCCATTGTTCCATCATCCAATCTTCATCTAAATGGGCAATAGACCAAGCATGATCAGCATCAATGCTTCCCGCAGCAACAGCAAGAGCAATAAGAGCAGATCCCGTTAAGGTTGTCATCATATGAAGAGCAGCAAGCATATAAGGAGACTCAACGCTACGTAAATAATGACTCACAGCTTGAAGTGCTTCTGGTGATTGTTCCACATGCATCAGCCCTTCTGTCAAATAAAACCTTGAACCCAGTTTTTTTTCTGCCCAATCTAATAAAGGATCCCATTGTTCAGATTGTTTTTGCACCAGCTCTTTAGATGTCTGTGCACGATAAAAGATCATATCACACGCAACGAAACGCAATAAATCTTCAAAAACAACCTGCATATCATCAGCAATACCATCAATAACAGTATTAACCAAACGCGTCATCGGCATTTTTGCAGGATCAACAACGTGCTTTTGGCTCTCAAATTCCTGAGCAACGTATTCAGCAAACACTTCTGTTGGCACATGAAAATGACGCCTTGCGGGCGTTTTAACGGGACGTTCATCTAATAAGATAGTAAAACGCCCTTCCTCACAAGCAATCTTCACTTGTTTATAAAATCGTTTTGCTAGCGGCTGACATGAAAGATTTTGAATCTTTTGAACAGAACTCTTTTTATTCTTATTCAATGGCATATCAAAATGATCCAAAATCTCACGCATATTTGTTTACCTCTGATCTTTTCAAGAAAGCGACTGTTTTATCCAAGTTTTATACACTTTAATAAGATTTAATCCGACCTTCTTAACGATTCCAAAGAAGGAAAAAGATCTTGCCAATCCCAATCTGATTTAAGAGTTATATTTCATGTTTCTTTTACAAACAAGGCAATGATAATATCTTTCATATATTCAATACAATCATGGCTATAGAATAATTTTTAAAATATTATCTTAATTAAAAAGCTAAGTATATTGAATTTGATAGTAAAGGTTATCATGCTTTACCATTTTGCTTATTATTCACCTACAATAATGTTATCGATACGGACAGCTTCAAAAACAATTTTTACAAAATATTAAAACAAAAAAGCTCATCATCAAAAAAATGATAGAGCGGTGTGCTTTATGTATCATTCACCTTCGCTTAACCATTCTAATCATTCGTCTAACATATCCAATAAATATCCCCTGCGTAGAATTTTTCCTGCTCAATTACTCTCCTAAACAACGATGTTTTATGGCATAATAGGATAATGATAAGACCAAATTATATCACAATTTTCTTTCACATATACATATATTTTGTAAAACACTAAATTATTTAACTTATTTTGCTTGATATACTTCAAATATTCCACTATTTTAAATATATTATTATACTTAAAAAGTATAGAATTCATACAATCTGAAAATAATACTTTTATCTATACACTTATCCCTGCAGATACTAACTGCACAGCTGCAGCACAATAGTGGCTTGACAATCACAATCAAAATATTTCTTCTGCTGATTTAGAATCACGTATTATCTTATACACAACTCCTGAAAAAGCCTTTGAGAAACCCACCCAGAAAAAAGATGGATATCTTCTAAGGTGTACGGCTTACCCAGATTTGTATACACTCTCATATTTATGCGTTTAGGCGATATGCAATTGTTTAACAGCTTTATTATGCCTACTCACTCTATGGTTTTAACTAAACGCAATAAGTCTGATGAAATTAAAACGTAGCGACTCACTCTGCCCCTCAATCTTTGCTAGCTAATTAATACGACAAAATATTTGCCAACAGAAATGCTGACACAACCGTTCTTTGTAATGCTGAAAAAGCAGTTGCTTGTATCACAACGTCTGTTGCGACAAACCGCTATAAGCTAAATATTATCGAAAATTTTGGACAAGTGCCAATGGTCTTTTTGCTCCACTCACTAAAGTCAGCTTATCATGAAACAGTCTGAAGCACTTCTTTCTATTGTTAATCTGATAAACCAATTTCGTGTGCACCAAGAACTCGATGGGAGTATTGAGGAACCAACTTCAGCGGATAATAATATGATCAATAAATTGATCACTCTGTTGAACTATCATGCAGATATTATTAACGGATTATCTCCAGAACTTTTAAATACCACTTCTGATGATCTTTATCGGTGGATGCTCAACAGTTTAATACTCCCCCAAAGTTTGATAACACTTTGGCTGCATTCAAAGCACCATTACCAGACGCTCCGCTATTTCCCTTAGCTCCAATGCATGCAACGAATGGGACTGATCCGGAAAAATTCCGGATAAAATTAGTTACAGGCTACCGTCATGAAATAGCCTATCTTGCCAACGTAAAATATACAAAGAATTATGTATTACATTTTCAATGTATAAAAACGCGAATAGCATCAAAGGGTTGTTTAGAAGGCAATTGCATTGTTCTATTCCCAGAATCTGGGGCGACTGCTAAGAAAATTAATAAGCAGGCATTTGCTTTGTTTTTTTCAGCAAATTCTTCGATATTTACAATGAGCAAACAATTGTGGAAGCTGAATGTTTGCTTGATAGAGATAGTAAATTCTCATTCGATCAATTGCATAGTTGTAACTTATCTAAAGAGGATATTTATGATGTTCGCTGTTTATGAGGCTATTATCATGACTATGCACATCATACTGGACCGCGGCCATTGGATAAAAATCTGTATATAAAATTAAATTAGTTTACAGGTCTTCTAGAAGAAACTAAAGTGAACTTAATTACAGTGCTTATTATGCTACAAAATCATCCCAAATTTTGGAAAGAAATAACAGAGTTTGTCCTATTAGAACGCATATTTCGTTATCCAAAAGGTTCTGATCAGCATATGACATTCGGTTCTGGTACAGGTGTCTTGCTTTTTGAAATATTGGTGCGTAACAAAGTATTGTTTGAAACGGATCAGTGTTATCTTCAATTTTATTTGGAGCGTATTAAGCAAGTAATAGTATTAATGATAGCAGATATAGAAGCACTTGAAGCATTAGATTATGACTATTTGAAAAAGGGGGGAAGGATTACATCCAAAATAATCTTGGAAGACCGCAAACCTCAAAGCCACGATTTAATTTTTCAACCTCATATTATGCGCGGCGAGTCATTGGAGAATTAAATCAGTGAGTTTTTTAAAAGGACGGTTATTATTATTTACTTTTGCCATTCTGGCGTTGTTTTCTATAAGTTGGTTATTATCTAAGAATTTGGTTAGCAGTATACCCGTCATGCATGCGGTTGGACTTAGGTTGTTTGCCACCGCTGCCACCTTATGGCTGATTGCAGTATTTCGTGAGAAAGCTGTTTTCAGATCCCTACCATTACTTTCCATGATACCTTCTTTTTTAATTCTCTCAGTGTTAGGATTTTCGCTGTATTTTGTATGCAGTTTTGGCGCATTAAAATCACTCAAAGCCAGTGATTTAACTATGGTTCTCGCTACTATTCCAGGTATTACCTACATATTGGGTGCACTGACGAATAACCTTACGTTCTCATGGTTAAAGCTTATCGGTATGATAATTGTCAGTGTAGCGGCTATAGCATTTAATATAAACAGTGCAGAGGGTGGATATTACAGCCTAATAGGAACAGCTCTTGCTTTAACAGCAGCACTTTCTTATTCTGCTTATGGCTTATTGTCCAAACTTTATCTTAAAAATTTACCTTTGCTCACCTCATTGGCTTGGATCACGACAATTTCTGCAGCATCATTTATACCATTATTTATTTTTGATCCTGCCCCACTCTTCTATCTTAAGTTAGAAGATATATTTAAAATATTGATTTTAGGAACTGTTTGTTCGGCACCAGTTTACGTATTATACCAAAAAGTTTTAGCCGAAGGAGGCGTATTATACGCCAATACTATCGGCGTATTATCCCCTTTTGCAGTGGTTGCATGTGAATGGATAATCGGCTCGAGCCCTTCTCTCAATATGATCAAAATAATTGCTATGATTGTAGTTGTTATAGGGATGATACTCTTATTTATAGATGCATCAAAGGTATCTACATGGCAACAGAAACGTCATTCTCAAAATTCCAAATTTAATGAGGAAACAAAATGAAAAAACTCGCGTTAGTTTGCCAGCGCAATGCAAAATTACCATTTATATTTGAAGCAGCACAAGCAGCTAATATCGAATTAGTCATGATCTATGATACCACTGAAAGTGCTCCCACTCAACACCCCGCAGCAGTCACTTCAACTTGGCAACTTCCTGTTTTTGATAACCCAGAGTTAGCTCTAGACACTTTTGCAACGGGAGTAAAAGAACGCAATATTGGTGGAGTTATGACCCTTCGCGAAGAAGCCATCCTATGGACAGCTTTGGCTGCAAAAAAAATCAATACTCCAAGTATTGAACCAGAAGTAGCAGCATTAACCAGAAATAAATATCTCATGCGTCAAGCTTTTGCTAAAGCAGGCTTAAGAACACCAGGATTCTTTTATATAGATAATCCAGAGGACCTATCACAAATACAAGCCTTGGATTATCCACTCGTTATTAAACCCGTCTCTGGATGGGCAAGTGCAGGCGTAATGTTAGCTAAAAATTCCGCCGAACTTCCTGATCTCATTAAAGCCGTATGGAATGTTCAGCATAAAGACATGGCACGTTTTAATGATAAAAATAAACCTGTAGGTTTAGTTATAGAACAGTATTTGCCAGGAAAAGAGTTTGTCGTAGAATGCTTTGTTGATACAGCAGGTGTACACGTTCTGACCGTTGGAGACAAGGGACAGCCTGAGGGACCATGGTTTGAAGAAACAATTTATCGTCAACGCCGTGATATAGATGATCCTTTAATTATTGCTTTATGTGAGGCTGCATGCTCTGGAGTTAAAGCTCTTGGCATAAATATGGGTGCTGCCCATGTAGAGCTACGTCTAGATGCTAATAATTTACCTTATATAATTGAGATCGGCGCTCGTATAGGTGGATCGGGTGTCTCCCATTTTATTGTTGAGCAAGGTACAGGGATTTCATTTGCAAAACTATGTATGAATGCCGCTTTAGCTGAACCAAACCCAAACCTTCCCGATATACTCCCAGCTGAAAAAGTGGCTGCAAATTACATTATTCCTCTTCGTGGTCATGGACGGTTTTCTGGATTTTTAGGTCTAGATAAGGTTGCACAGCATCCTCAAACCGCCAGAACTATCATTTTCTTTGAAACCAATCATACTTCACCACCTCCACCAGCATTTGGTGGATATCCTGGTTTTATTTTCTCTGTTCATAACTCAAACGAAGAAGCACGCAATTACCATAAATGGCTTGATGACACCTTAAGCATCATATGGAAACACCATGTTTATCAATAGTCCGATAAAGATATTTCTACTGACCCTCAACTTTGATATAAATCTTATCGATACAAATGAAGTCACAATGCGAATGCGACTGCCTAAAACTTCGCAAATATCTTTCCATTAAAGATGCATATTTCAAAAAACAGAAATTGAGGGAAATATGATCTACTTTTACACCCCATTTTAATAAAAGCTCTTCAATGTTTCTGTATTTGAAACAATAATAAAAACTTCTAAACGACTTTTTCGATACGACCAACCTCTTCTCCCCACGTCTCAAAGAAGAAAAAAGATCTCACAGCCCCCACTCTGATTTAAAAGTTATATTTCATATCTATTTCACAAATAAGACATGATCTTGTTCATATATTTAATACAGTCATTAGAATATTTTTTTAAGGATTTATCCTTATAAGAACTAAAGATGTTGCATTTGATTTTAAAAGTATTCACGCTTTACCATTTTTCTCATTATCCACCTACAATAATGCGATTGATACAAACAGCTTCAAAAACGCTTTTTACAAAATTTTAAAGCATAAAAACACGAAACGATAGAGCTCTATATTTTACAAATCCCCTCTTTTCCTTAACAGCAAAAGCTCTTAATAAGCAGGCCAATATCTCCCTGCCTTTCATGATTGATATCAGCGACCTCAAATGACAGCACTTCACAGCATGATAGGATAATAATGCTACTATTTTAAAAAGCTGATGACGAATACATCCCCAATATTTATAGCCCAAATAACACAAATAGATTTACAGTCTCATTGTCAATCTTTTTGAAGCATTTAAGCACCTTTATCAATCAGATAAAAAACACATCAACGTGATCCTTTGATACTTATTAAAACACATGATACCATTATTAAAAGAAGGGACTAAAATTCTGCACCATCAATGGTTTTAATCTCGACAATAAAACAAAACTTTAAAAATCACATTTATTATTTTTAAAACGATTTATTAAAAATGATAGCGCAAACCACCAGAAAAATGAACTCCAGAAAAACCAGCCTTGGTTAACCTATGCTGATAGCTAAGATCACTGTGAAGTGTAACTTTAGAAGAAAACTGCGCATTAATACCCAAACCTGTTTCTAAAGAAGAACCAAAAGAACCCAACTGGAAAACATCTTTAAAATGAACAAATTGTTTTTTACCAAAACGATTAGAAAGATGAATATTACCATAAAAACAAATAATACGATCCTTTTCAGATGCTGAAAATGTTTTATTTAAACGCCCCCCAATACGCACCAACCATTGACCTATTTTTTTCATCTCAACATCAAATCCATCAATATCACGAAACTTATCAAATTGAAGATGTTGATAAATAAGCTGGAGTTGCGGATCAAAAATAAGATCTTCATATCCTGTCATAAACACTTTACCAGCAGAAAACGAAACGTTCAAAGGATTTGCTTTTAATGTCGCCGTCCTACCCCAAGTATGGGTAAGCACATCCCCTTTAAACAAACCATAAGATAAAAGACCATCTACATAAAAACCAGTGTTGTGTTTCACACTACCGTATGTCGTAAATGACCATTTATTAAACGTACTCTTTTGGCTTTGTTCCACATTACGAGGTTGTAAGGAAAGCTTTCCATAGGTTCCCATAATCCCAAAAGATGTTGTACTATATGCGCTCTCTATTGTTTTGAGCAAAATGTTTGTTTTTATAGCGTTATAATCAACATTACCATCGTACCCATATTTAAGTGTAGAAAGATCCGAGACATAACGATAACTCCCACCATAACCGTGGACAGATAAAGCAAAATTCCCTTCAACTTTTAATAATTTGCGAGGAATAGACTGCGTAACTTGCAATTCCTTTTGTTGATTACTGATATCCATGAGTCCAATATGAAACAAAGCATTCGGTAACAAAAGATAGGTTGGAACTTGTGGAACAACCTCTCTGACCTTTAACTCAGAATGAGGGATAACAGACACTCCCAAAGAAGGCTGAATATACTTACTTTCAAGGCGAAAATCCCAAAAATCTCCATTTCCATCAACCAATCTTTGAGAAATTTGTGCATTTCCAAGAGTAGAATCTGGACCATAAGCATGAAGATAATATCGGTAAGGCAACCCTTCTAATGCAATATAAGCACGATCTAACTGAAAAGAATCTTCTGCCGCTTTTCCAGAAACCTGAATAAGTGAAATACTATGAACATTTTCACCGGTTGCTATCTCACCTTGGTTTCCTGTGACAAATTGCACATAAACTGTCGTTTTTCCAGAAACATCACCCTGTATCAAAAGCCGATCAGTCTTTTTATTATCGAGCAAACCATCACTACTGAAATGTGTATTGAGATAAATATCAGCACTTTCTTGCGCACTATAAACTTCTTTCTCTCCCTCCCCAATATAAAGTGTCTGATACTCCTGAAACATTGGAGTTTCAAAAGCAATAAAGCTATTAGAAATTTTTACAAATGAAATAAATGAATTTGTGCGGTTTGCAACTTGCGAATCTATCTCTCTTCTTTTTGTCAAAAACCATTTTGATCCCCCTGTCAAATAAAGCTCAGCAATAGAATTATCGGCAACACGAGTCCCTCCTATCAATGAAGAAGAATCAGCCAAAATCGCTACAGTCCCTCCCTTTTCAGCTGTTAATAATAAGTCACCAAAAATTTTTGTACCTTCTGTTACTGCAATATAACTACGACTATTATTACTGTGAATAGCTGTTCCATCTGGAACCTCAAAAATCGTCCTTTTCAAAAAGACAAGTCCCTGTTCATACGCATCATTCCCCCCATCCATCTCAAAATACATACCATGTTTATTACCTATTGCTTTAATTGTTGAATCTTCAATATTAACCCGCGAAATTAAAATATTTCCTTCCCTTCCATTATTGGACAGTGTGTTAGAATCTTGTCCAACTGTTAAAACATGAACATCCGTAGAAATAATATTCGTATTTTTTAAATAAACAGAACCCTGATGTTTTACATTGAAAACTGTATGTGCAATCTTTTCATTTGTATTTTCATCGTCTTCTGTTTTTTGATATTTTGAAGTAATGGTAACACCATCTAAAGTCGCACTCCCCCCTCTCCCCACATAAAGCGCAGCAGCATCATTCACATCAATAAAACCACTTTTCATCTGAATACCCGCATCAGCCCTAACGAAAAGAGCACTCTCTTGACCGATACCCAAACCTTCCACTCTAATTTTTGTATTCGTTAACGTAACAGATGCTCCTCGCTTCTCTGCATAAGCTGCAAACTGAGAAGCCTCAATTGTTCCACGATTAACCTCAATCATTCCACTATCAGCTTTAAGACCTATTGACACATTTTTAAAAGCTGAATCACTCAAAACAATTCTTCCCCCTTGTGATACAGAAACACCATAAATATCTTCTATACCCGCAGTAGCTTCAACCTCTACACGCATTGCCTGAATAACTGTATTTGGCTCCTGCACTACTATAGCAGCAGGCAATATGAGAGAACTACCCTCCCCATTCTTTTCTTTAACAGGTACCGTGAACTTATATACTTTATCACTAATTGTATGCTTTACACCATCACTGCATTTATAAGGCAATTTGTTTTCGTCACATGACAGTGATACAAATGCATGAGAATGCGCCTCAATATTTATATTTAATAAAAAAGAAAAAATAGCTGCTGTAAAAACACACGAATACAAGTGATTTTTAGATACCTTGGTTATCATTGTTTTTCAAAACTTTCTTTTTTTCAACAAAACAAAAAATGCTGGCAAAAAAACAAACCACAAATTAAACACAATAAGAATGAAACAAATTAATGTTTTTTATTTTTTATGATAAATTATAGCATACTAATAATATGTTTTGTATTTTATGTAAAGAAAGAACAAAAAGTTAAAAAACACCATTTATGATGACAATCTCTTTAAAGAGTGCATCTCAAAAACCGCTAAAAACTGCAATACAAAATGCCAAAAAACTAATCTCAAAAAACGCGAAAAATGCGAATTTTGAAGAGATATAATATATGAAAGCTATAACAGCATCATTTCTTTAACTACAACAAAAAAACAAAAAATCGCACACTAATTTATAACCTAATGTACACAATTTCTGTATTAAAAATGCTAGTATCTAACAAAAAAATTATCATAAAATGAAAAGATCTTTATATCAAAATTAATTGCATAATACTTTAGATCTTTTGATAAAATCTAAAATACAGTAAAACACTCACCATCTTAAAATTAAAAAACACCAAAATAAAATTTCATCAAAATCAGTTTTATGAAAGCTATCTGCTTATTATCGTTAAAGCAGATATTTTAGCAAAGCTATTATTTGCCATTATTTATATTGAATAAATTTTTCTAAACAAAAACTCTCTATCCTCCGTTATCATCATCTGACAACAACACTATTGCTAATCTCGTAGCTGATGAATATAATTATATTGGAGACAAAAGAGCCGTATTTCTCTCTTCTTCCGTTTAATATTTTCATTCAATTATTTCTTTAAAATGAATATTCTACTGTTGATAATCACTTGTGCAAAGCTTTTTTTATTTACTAGCGTTTTTTATCATTCATCAAGACGTAACATCTTTTTCGTCTAATTGGTTACACCAAAAATATCATTATCTATAGCCTGCTGATACCTTACTACCATTAAATTGGCTAAAAATGAATCACTTCGTGATACTGATAAAAAATAGATTCTCTTTGAATGTTACGGTTTGTATCTATAACCTTCTTTAGTCATGCATTCATAAATTGCTACAAACTGACTTGCACACGAATCCATATTTTCAGGAAAAGCGTAGATCGGCTGCCTGCCACATTTGAACAGTACTTGTGAGATCGTAGATTTATTGACATTGGACTTTTCTCATAATGCCAAGATCGATTGGGGGAGATTTGCTAACACATCCAACAGCACTTAATAAAATTATAACACTCAATAATTTCAATATTTTTCATTTCCCCTCCTTCAATATTTACGATAGAAAGGCTGAAAAGCTTGCTAGTATTTTTTCGCATGCAAGATGGCTAATACATTAAAAAAGCAACCTCCCCCCCCATGCGAGAAAAAGAGCACGAGGATTATTGATTACAGAAACATCAACACCTAAGGTTGACATTCAGGTTGTTCTTTATGCTCTTTACAATGAGGACTATTCAAACGCCTCTCTACACTTCGCTGAGGAATAACTGCATCAGGCTGACAAATTGGAAGATGTTCATATTTCTCACACCACTTCACCCTTCCCAATTTATCTCGGAAACCTGCTTGGATCATACATGCATTCTCTGCCTCCTCAGCATTGAATTTCTCATCCATACTTGTTTCTGTATCAAGACGACCATCAAAATGCTGCACTCCGCATTCCAACAGAGCTTTTTTGATCTCAAGCTGATCTGCGCCGGGCTTTTCCCATGCATCTACGGCTGTTCGAGAAGGCTGCTCTTCGTAACATCCAGCCATAACAAATAAAGTTATCCCGCTTAATAATTTTAAAATATGCTTCATTTTCCTATCCTTGAGTAATTTTGATATTACGAAACAATCTATAAATTATTTTACATGCTGTTTTTTTATTTCCAAAACAATGATGGATATTATCAACCTTTATTATTTTTACCTTTCCGAAGATTATACCATTATTGTTATATCAAAAATACGGTAAAATTATTACTAAAATCATATTCTATCAACAGCATACCTATAATTATTATCAATATTTTGATTACAACAAAAATAGATATTTTTATATTATTGCGCCTACAGTTGTAGTACCCATAAATAAATAGCATTGAAATGGTGAATTAAGTCCCCCCCGCACAGGCATGAGAAACATGAAGGTAGGGATTGTTGATCATCACCAGCAAAAATTAAGGCTGACATTCAGGTGCGGTTTTATATTTTTTACAAAACGAGCTGTTCAAACGCTTCTTGACACTTCGTTGCGGGATAACAGCACTAGGACGACAAATGGGGAGGTTTTCATCTTTATTAAGTATAACACCAATATAGTCCTCCCCATTTGTAGTGGAATTTTGCTTGGATCATGCAAGCATCAATGGAAGCCTCTGCATTGAGGCTTAACTTTTTATTTTCTGGAAAGACATCATACGAGGTTGGCATGCCACATTCTAACAGTGCTTTTCCTACCTCAGTAAAGTCTGCTCCAGGCTTTTCCCACATCCCTAGATATGGTGTAGGAGTTTTATTAAACTGGCACCCAGCTATACTCAACAGAGTTATCGCACTTAATAATTTTAAGGTTTGTTTCATTTTTTTCTCCATAAATAACCTAAACCTAAATTATCTAAAATCGAATAAATTGGCATAATATGAAGCGTTCCATAGTACCTTGCACACGTATAAGGCGCATGACTATAACAATTCTAGGATCATAGCCCGCCTAGCGCTCTCCCCTCCTTTCGCATGGGAATTGCTGGTGGAAATAATACATAAGGGAACTCCGATGGTACCTTATAAAAAGTAGGTGGATTGTGACCAAATCCTATACCAATGGGGTTAAGTAAATGATTTTGTAGGTAGACATGATCTTTTTCGCCATCATTTACGACATATAATGGATTCGCTATCGATAGAGCCTTATCAGCTGTTCCAAAAAGATAGATATCTGTTTTCTTTGCTATATTGTGAATGCCACGCTTTTTAAAGTCACGCAATCCTTTACCTACTGTTATGGCACCTGGAGCTATGTGCACGAACAATCGCTGCTCTATTGCCATTTAGTCCGCCAATCAAACCATTGCCGATTTTGTGTTTCACATCCCCATGAGCAAAACGTTTTGCTACATCTCTTGTATCTTTTATGGTACCAAGAATGCCCACATTAACAAATCCTGTCACACCAGCAAAGGACTTTTCAGGCATCTCTTGTGTCTTAGAGATATCATAGTTTTCCGAAAGCGTGATATTATTGCCAGCATCGGCGTTGACATCACACTCTGCCAAAACATTTGTCGGCTTGCATGTTTACATCATGATCAGCAGTAATCTGCACATCTCTGCGCACTTTGAAATAGGATTGAACGGAGGTATCTTCCTATTGATCGCCGGTGTCTTTCGCACTCGCAACCCCAACACCAACAGAAGCACCGCTGCTCTTTTCAAACTAAAAGCCAAAGCCTGTGCGCTCTTCCTGTGTACTCGAACTATGATTATTGTGACCCACAAACACATTGACATCATGCGCTGCTGAAAGGTTAATACCCTCCCCCTGCAAGATCAGAGTCTACTACGCTCACATCTTTTTTCTTGAGCGTAATGTTGATATTACAGTTAACATTGAGAGAAGAGCCTTGATGTTCAAAACTCTCTTTATTTTTTGTCTTTGTTTCGCTCCCGTATATCGAAACAAAATTTTTGCCTGAACCCACACCAAAACCTGTTGCATGCGTCTGTAAATGGCTGCTATGATGGTCTATCATGCCAACAATCGTCACACTTTCTCCCATTACATTGATATCTTGACCGGAAATCAGATGAGAAACAATAATCATAGCATCTCCGTGTACATCCGTATCAATTTTGCCCATTGCCTCAAGGATAAAGGAAATCGTTGTGGTATGCGTTTCAGAGCTATTAGAAGATTTCTCGTGTAAAAAGCCACTTTCCGATGATTTTTTTGCTGGTCGTAGTGTTCTTGAGCACCTTTTATAATAATATTGAATAATTTTGCACCACAATACAGTTGCGGAGTGCATTTTGTCCTTCTCCACTTGTGATAAAAATTACTTCCGTATCAATATTATAAAAAATAAGTTTGATCCTTGCTCTTTTGCTCGCAATAACAATAAGAATCGTAAAACTGTCACACGTTCATTGTTCTCTTTAATTTACTCTTCTATGAAATTTTATTGTGATACCTTGCTGCTCTTTATTGAAGTTTTTGCAAACACAATGATACAATGACTTTATTATCCACTATTTTCTACCAACGCCAATCCTCTTTGAGAAAAAAATAATAGAAATAAAAAACTTCTCCCCTTTACCCCATAACAACCAAAATATCCTTTTAAAGGACACAGAAAACTCCAACCCTTTTTTTCAAGAGAATACATCAAGAACTTTATCTTCGCTTCTAAAAGCAATAGTAGTTCCTTAAACAACAAAATTTAAACAACCAATTTTTTAAAGAGCTTATAAAACAATAAAAATAATTCTTACAATAACTTATCTTGTAAAACAGAAATCCATTAATGCGTTTGAAAAAAGATATCTGCCTATAATCTTGTCTCTAGTAAAATCCATTTGCGTTGTTAGGCATTTTAACATGAAAGACTTATATTGATTGCAGAGCTCACCATCAAAAAACGCCTAATATTTATATGATTTGGTCATTACCATAGGCTCACAAAAACTCCCAAAGTAAAATAATAACGAGCAGATTTTCTTCAATCTAGATTATACTAATCTTTAGAGAATAACAATCAAACAACTCTTCTCCTGATAACATCAGCTATTTTTTTTGAGTTTAATCTCTATTCACATTTTATTGCAGTTTCTTTTGCTTAAAATTATAAAGTTTAAGTGCATAAAAACAAATAACAAGCCAAGCAATCCAACTAAAACCTATAATTAAAACTGGTCGTGTCTCATCAAAATACCATAAGAGAATAAAAATAAAAACCATAAATAAAATAGAAAAAATCGATCCTATTGGCCAAAATGGAATTGGAAATTTTAAACTATTCTGTGCTTCTTTAGGCATCTTAATTCGCATAAAAACTTGTGAAAGTAGAATCATCATCCACACAAAAACTGTCGCGAATGTTGCCATTGCAGCAATAAGAAAAAAAAGCTTTTCATGGTAAAAATAATTAAGGACAGCACCAAGAAGAAAAATACCGAAGATCATCAAAATAACAAAAATTGGTATACCATTTTTTGATAAATATTGAAACTTCTTTAAAGCATAACCTTCCTGCGATAAACCATGTATCATGCGACAAGCACCATACATTCCACTATTCATTGCAGAAATAGCCGCTGTAACAACAACAATATTTAAGATATTTGCCGCATATGAAATCCCAAGATTTTCAAAAATGGATACAAAAGGGCTGTCCATAAGACCAATCTCATTCCAAGGATAAAGTGACATTAAAATAGCTAACGTCATGATATAAAAAAGCAAAATACGAACTGGAGTAGAATTAATTGCCTTTGAAATTGTTTGATGAGGGTTTTGAACTTCCATGACTGCCATCCCAATGATTTCTATACCACCAAAAGCGAAGACAACAACACTAAAGCAAGCTAAAAAACCAAACCAACCATTAGGAAAAATACCACCATTTTTCCATAAATTATGAACAGTAACCGTAGAAAAAACTGCACTTTCACCCCAACCACAAAAAATAATTACTATTCCTAAAATAATCATTGCAATGATAGCAATAACTTTAATAGAAGACAGCCAAAACTCTAGTTCACCATATACTTCTACGGCAGCTAAATTAATACCCGTGATAATTAACGTAATACTAAATGCCCATACCCAAGGAGCAACATCAGGATACCAAAAACCCATATAAGTCGCAAAAGCTGTAATATCAGCCAAACCGACAAGAATCATTTCAAATACATATGTCCATCCCGTTAAAAAACCTGCTAATGGCGATATGTAATTTGCCGCATAACGTGCAAAAGAACCAGGCAATGGATTATGAATAATCATCTCTCCTAAAGCCCGCATAACCATAAAAATAGCTAAACCAGCAATACAATAGGCAATCAAAACACTTGGACCCGCAAGCTTAATTGCCTGTGCAGACCCATAAAAAAGGCCCGTTCCAATAGCAGAGCCAAGAGCTAAAAAGATAACTTGGCGCTTGCTCATACCTCGTTTAAGCTCATTTGTTTCCATTTTTTTCCTTCTTCACTGAATTGTTGACGAAAAGCCATACGACAATGCTGACTTTATCCATCATAAAGCCTCATTTTTTTCCCGAAGGTATGTTTAAAGAGCATTGAACAATGCCTATCAGACGCTCTATCGTAAACAATGAAAAAGCACTCTTATTAGAAGTTATTCAGCTTTTTCACCGCTCACATTTTTTATCATGTTATTGTGATCAAGTGGTAATGCAATTTTTTATAATTGTCCTTTAATTTATTTTCGTATTCTCTATGTTTGTTTTGCAGAGTTTGTTTTGCAGAAAAAATGCTGAATTTGATGAGACTACTAATTGCAACCCTCTCTTTTCACTTCACAGAAATAGAAGCCTAAAATTCGTAAAGCTACATTTTGGGCAAGTCAATAAATTTTCTATCGGTACCTTAAGCAAATTCTCTGTTACTTTTCTAGCTTACAACAAACACAAATTGTGTACAACATCCCATGAAACAACTTTTAACACCAACTGAATGGATTCAAATCAGTAATTAAAGTGCACCTCAATCCACTCCTTAGGAAATCTAATTACTTTAAAACACGCGTTTTCCCTAAAAGAGCTATTTTGCCTCATGGTGATCTGATTTATCAGTATAAACTTATAAAAGCCAATATTGAAAAAATTGCTTTTAGGAGTGATTTAATCTTTCATTTTTTGCTTATCTTCTATAACATAATTAAAGTATAGATTTTGAAAATACAAATATTTTATTGTTATTTTACCATTCATAAAGAATAGATTATATGTATTGTATACAGTAAAACTAAAAATTTTATCATGCATTTCTCTTTTTTAAGATGTTTTATAATTTTTTAGAATTATTTTAAATAACAAAAGGTGGAAAAATGTTTAAAAGAAGTATATTATGTATTTTTATAACAGTTATTTTTTGTTTTTTGCAAATTGTGGAGGTTAATGCAAATCTTGGGAGAAGCAGATCTCAAGAAAGTCTTTTCATTGCCACAACGTCACATGAAAAAGATATCCTTGTTGAGACGAAAAATATGGTTATCATTCGCATTTCAAATCAAAACACTATAGAAAAAGGTGGATCTACAATCAGAGAAAAAGTTAAAAAAGGAGTTATGATCGCTACCATAACTTTTTTGCTTGGAAAACTTGCACTTAAGGGGGTAATTTGGTTTGAAAAATGGGCCATAGAGACACTTTCCAAAGCTTTTCAAGATTAGCGAGATTCACTATATTACTGATTTTAGGCCGTTTCTGTTGATATTAAAAAGCTAGTCCATACGCTGTTATGCACACCTAAAGAGATAATTGGATATAGATACCCCACTGCATACTAGCTGATAAATGAGTACATATTCATTTATTACTCAAATATATCAGTTCACCCAATTTTTATATAAGAAAATTCATAAATTAAGTGTCTCCCTTCCCTACTAGAATCCAAATAAATATTATTTGGATTCTAGTGATGGAAAAATTGTTTTTGGTAAAATGGACAATAAGTGCCCTTCACGCACAAGTATATGTGCTTGATGAAGATCTGGAGCCAGATAGCGATCTTCCTTAAGAGAAGCAACTTTTCTGCGTAAACATTCCATAACAGATTGCAAAAAAGCACTTGTTTTTAAAGGTGCACGATATTCAATTCCCTGTGCTGCAACAAGCGTTTCAATGCCAATAAGTGTAAAAAGATTTTCGCTCATTACCAATAACCGACGAGCTCCATGGCAAGCCATTGAAACATGATCTTCTTGATTAGCTGAAGTTGGTGTTGAATCAACGGAAGCAGGATGCGCCATTTGCTTATTTTCAGACATTAAAGCTGCTGCTGTTACTTCAGCAATCATAAAACCTGAATTAAGACCTGCATTATACGCTAAAAAAGCTGGAAGTCCATAAGAAACTGCTGGATCAACCATCAAAGCAATACGCCGTTGAGAAATAGACCCTATTTCACATAAAGCAAGAGCAATCTGATCAGCAGCAAACGCTACAGGCTCAGCATGAAAATTCCCACCTGATACAACTTCACCATTCCTTAAAATCAATGGATTATCTGTAACAGCATTTGCTTCAATAATCAGTGTTTTTGCTGCTGCTAGCAAAATATCAAAACATGCCCCCATGACCTGTGGCTGGCAACGTATACAATAAGGATCTTGTACACGCTCATCACCACGTAAATGTGCTGCACGAATTTCTGAATCCTCTACAAGCTTTTCTAATGTTTTCGATACAGCAATCTGCCCATAATGTCCTCGTAAAATATGGATATCAGAATGAAATGGCGCCGTTGATCCCATAATGGCATCTGTCGTCAAAGCTCCTGCCAGCAATCCACCACACAATGCCCGATAAGCTCGAAAAAGACCGGCAAGGGCAAGAGCTGTTGATGTTTGAGTCCCATTAATAAGAGCTAGACCTTCCTTTGCCTCTAAAATAATAGGGGACAATCCCGCTTTCTCTAATGCAACCGCTCCACTCATACGAATATTTTGAAAAAATGCTTCTCCTTCTCCCATCATAACAGCCGCCATGTGAGCAAGTGGAGCTAGATCACCTGAAGCACCAACAGACCCTTTTTCAGGGATGACAGGAATGACGCCCTTTGCAAGCATATTTTCCAGCAAATTTACCAATTCTAGACGAACTCCTGAAGCTCCTCTTCCTAAAGAGATAAGCTTTAAGCTCATTATCAAACGCACAATATTTTCAGCTAAAGGCTCTCCTACCCCACAACAATGGGACAAAATAAGATTTCTCTGTAAAACAGCAACATCGTCCGCATCAATTTTAATGGAAGCCAACTTCCCAAAACCAGTATTAATACCGTACACAGGCTCACTTCCAGCAGCAATTTCAGCAATGCGCTGAGCCCCTTTCTCGATAGCTAAATGCGTGTCATTATGAAGTTCACTCACTTCACCATTAAAATAAATAGCTTCAAGTTCACTAAGCGTCACCTCGCTCGGTTTTAGTATAATAGTCATAATTTACTTTCTTTTTTAATCAAAGTGTAATGTTTAGCATTATTGATCCTTCTATAAAACAAAAAAACTATAACGACTCTTTAAAACAAGAATGCTTTCTTAAAGGCATTCCTTACAATGGAGCCATTATCCAAAAGTAGAATAGTTGACGATAAATGAAAATGAAATATTGACAAGCACAACCAAGGTCATGGATTTCAAAAATAGATAACGCATTAATTTATAATCATAATCTAGCATTATTCATATTGAATGAGAAAGCCGAACATCTTAAGATTCTCCCATTCTAAATCTGTGTATGTTGAATCAATCAAAACCATTCGCTTGCACGTCATAAGCGAGATTGGCGTATGGATAAAACTGTACAAAAAAGATCTAAAAACCCCTCTTATGGACCGTCTCAAGGGCTGTCGCAACATTGGGAAATGACAAAGTGTGTGATGATGCAGGCTTGTTCTTGTGTATGAAGCGTAAAGGGAGGGCTCAATGAATTTATCATATGGATATATCATTAAGCTATTCCTACTAAACTTATAAAAATCTTAGATAGATAGCTGCCACAATCTATCATGATTGCAAAAATTAAACTCTATAGAAAATTAAAAAACTTATTTGCACATCACAACATAGAAGAAATTAAGGTTATTTACCACTTCTTTGCCACTTCTAAAATTGTATTTAAAGCGCCAGATTGAAACCTGAAAAGCACATCTTCAATAAAACCACACAAGGCTCGAGCTAACCCGTTATTTAAAATAAAAATAAGATGTAAGATGTAATAAGGTATCAATTTGAATGCTGAAGAAGAAAAAACTCTCCCTCCTTAAAATCTGCCTTAATAATGCGTTAATCTCCTGAATACCGCCTACTCTGATGTGCTAAAAGAGCAAAAGCAATCATCGATATCAGATTATCCTGCATACATATAGAGCTCACTTCGATACAAAAGCTCCAAATTACCTTGCACTTCATATTTCTTTATCAATGCAACCAATTGCCGCAAATATTCTTCCCCATAGCAAGCAATAGCACGTTGCGCTTGCGTTGAAGAGCGGCTCATTCCAATAAAAGCTTCAGATGGGATCATCATCGTCCAATTGTGCGTATGGAAAAAAATCTTTTCTGGATCTACCCCAAAGCCATCACTCATTTCCTGTAAAAAATCAAAATTACGATAATACCGAGAATAGTTCGGACTCATTTTCTCTAACAATGTCTCATAGGCCTCTAGAAATTCACTATGCTTGAAATCACGATTATTTTGAATAACAGCCATGACACCATTGACTCGAAGTTGATCTGAAACAGAACAAAGCAACTTAGGACGATCCATCCACTGAAACGCTTGCGCTGCAATGACAAGATCGACCTCACCAATTTGAGGCAATAGGTCTTCTGCACGGCCCTGATACCACTGCACCGTAGGAAATTTTCTTCGCCCCTTCTTAATCATATCTGCCGATACATCGATAGCATGATATTGGTGCTCATTTCCTAAAAATTTAACAATTCCCTCTAATGCGATACCTGTCCCAGCCCCCACATCCACAATGGACAAATGCTTTTTGTTCTTAAAAGAATGGAGCATAGTTTTAAATACAGTGAGAGGATAACGAGGACGATAACGATCATAATCATTAGCCAATCCATCAAACTTTTCACTTTGCCGTTGAACACTTTCTATCACAGGATTTTCCCCTCTTTCACAATTACTACCATACATAATTAAAAAAAACTTTTTTATCCGATGTACCAAGAATAACTTCTACAGGAGGGAAAATAAGAACTGCCCTTACCTTCTATTTTTCCATAAGATTGATGCTTAAATTTTTCCCGTTTCCAATTATTATCTGCACGTTGTGAACCACAAAAAATACTATAATTTTCTGTAATAATAATTGATATGAATATTATTGATCTTTTATAAGGTGACATCTATATTACCATTATCATTTTAATATCAACAAATCACTTAAGCGTGCCTAAAACGCAGAGAGATGTCGATTTATTGATAAATGTACCTGTTTATAAAATTCAAAATACTTTCCACCAAGAAGATAAACCCTATATAATACATAAAATATCTGTGGAGACATCTTTATGTTAAATGTACAAACTTCTTCAATGTTTAAAATATTAAAACAATTTTCAATCGTGATTTTTTTGGCATGGTTAGTCCCATTTTTAAGTGGGTGCGGATTTAATACGATACCAACAAATGAAGAAAAAGCACATGCAGCATGGAGTGAAGTGCTCAATCAATATCAACGTCGTACAGATCTCATCCCCAATCTTGTAGAAACAGTTAAAGCTTACGCAGCTCATGAACAAAGCGTTTTCACAAATGTAATTGAGGCACGTGCCAAAACAACGCAAGTCAACATTAATGCGGATATGTTGAATAATCCAGAAGTTATGCAGCAATATCTCAAAAATCAAGCAAATTTATCAAGTGCCCTTTCGCGGCTTATGGCTGTTGTCGAAAACTATCCGGATCTTAAAGCAAACCAGAACTTTCTTGCTCTTCAATCACAATTAGAAGGAACAGAAAACCGAATTTCCGTTGCGCGCCGCGATTATATTGAAACAGTACGTGCTTACAATACTGCTCTCAAAACAATGCCGACGATGATTTGGGCAAAGCTATGGTTTCGTGATGCTAAACCTATGCCTACTTTTACCATCGATACTGATAGCCAACAAACACCAAAGGTTAATTTTAATTAATGAAAATATTTCAACACTCTATACAACGTCGTATTTTTCTACGTTTATGGGTTCCTTTGAGTATTCTATATTTGATCATTGCATTGGGGAATGTCACTTACGCACACACTAAGTTTCCTCCCTTAAGCGGCTATATCAACGATATGGCTCATTTACTTGATCATGCAACACAAAGAAATTTAACGGAAAAGCTAGCTACACTCGAAGAGAAAACAGGAGATCAAATCGTTCTTGTGACGCTCCCTACTCTTTCGGGCAATGATATAGAGACATACAGCAATTCTCTTTTTCGTACATGGAGATTAGGTCAAAAACAAATCAATAACGGCATATTAATCGTCATTGCACCAAATGAACGCAAAGCACGTATTGAGGTAGGCTACGGTCTGGAAGGAGAACTAACAGATGCCATTTCCTCTGTCATTATTAATAGCTTCATGATTCCTAATTTTCGTGAAGGAAATTATCAAAAAGGAATTATCGAATCCGTTCACGCAATTATCAAAGTGATCACACAAAGTGATGCTGATTTTTCTTTTCGAATCAATCAAAAAGCTAAAGCTGTTGAAGAACAACGCAAACAAGCTGAAAAAGAAGAAATGATTATAAATACAATCACGTTTCTCATTCTCTTTATAGTCGTTGGTTTGCCCATTCTTGCTATGATTTTTGGTAAAAAAATAGGTCCACGAAAGTATCTTTGGCTGGGTATTGTCTTCACACCTTGGTTTTTAAACTTAAATGCGAGCGGTAGAGGTTCTGGTGGAATCTTTGGCGGACCTTCAGGGGGAGGAGGATTCAGAGGTGGTGGTGGGTCATCAGGTGGTGGCGGTGCAACAGGAAGATGGTAAAACGAGCATAATGATTTTTTTAATAAAATTCATTGCACTTCTTATAAACTATCTCTTAATCCTGTTCTTTTTTTATTTTTCTGATTATAATACAAACTCAAACATCAAGATAAATATTACCAATGACATTTGAATTAAAACATACGGATCGTAATCACTTATCACATCATTTTAATGCAATTCTAGGAAATCCACCCGTTGAATGGAAGATAAGTAATCATCTAGTTGAGTATCCTGAAGCTCTGCGTTATATGCAAGAACGTGTAGAAAAAATTCTTGCAAAAACCGCGCATGAACAAGTTTGGCTTCTTGAACACCCTTCCCTTTATACAGCAGGGACGAGTGCAAATAAAAAAGATCTTTTGGCGCCTAATTTATTCCCTGTTTATGAAGCAGGACGTGGAGGTGAATTTACATATCACGGTCCAGGACAGCGTATTGCTTATATCATGCTTGATCTTAAACGCCGAAAACAAGACATTCGTGCTTTCATTAGTGCATTAGAAGAATGGATCATACAGATGCTTGCAAACTTTAATATTAAAGGCGAACGCAGAGAAGATCGCGTTGGTGTCTGGGTTAAACAGTCTCATTGCCCATCAAAACAAAATGATCTTTCTTCCGAAGATAAAATTGCAGCTATTGGCATTCGAGTGCGCAAATGGATAAGTTTTCATGGAGTTTCTATCAATGTTAATCCTAATTTAGCCCATTATTCAGGAATTGTTCCTTGTGGAATTAAAAACCACGGTGTAACAAGCTTTCTGGATCTAGGTTACCCTGTAACAATGCATGATATTGATATTGCTCTCAAACACGCCTTTGAACAAATTTTTGGTCCAACAATTGATGTTTCCTAAGTGCATTGATTTTTAAATAAAAAACAGGCATAAAATTACTTTAATAAATATTTTATTTTGTGAGGTAGATAGTTAAACGCTATGAGCGATAACAAAAAGGATCTTTTTAGTGTTTTAAATAAAGCCCAATCTCGGGTAAATACAAAAGAAAACACTCTGCAGTCTCCAATGAAATCAAAAGCGATGATTTCAAAAAAAAGTGCAAAAGATACGCAAGAAGATGACTATAATGCCCTCTCTATTCGAGTACTTGAGGGTTTAGAGCCCGTACGTTTACGCCCTGGAATGTATATTGGTGGAACAGACAGTAAAGCGCTTCATCATTTATTTGCCGAAATTATCGATAACGCGATGGATGAAGCTGTTGCGGGTTATGCAGATTTTATTGAGGTCTCATTAGATAGGAACGGTTATATAACCGTTACAGATAATGGACGTGGTATTCCTGTCGAAAATCATCCTCAAATGCCTGAGAAATCTACTCTTGAAGTTATTATGACACAACTCCACTCAGGGGGAAAATTTGATGGAAAAGCTTATCAAACTGCGGGTGGACTTCATGGAGTAGGAATTTCTGTTGTCAATGCTCTTTCTGATGATATGGAAGTTGAAGTTGCACGAGAACGAAAACTTTACCGCCAACGTTTCTCACGTGGTATTCCTCAATCTGGATTGGAAGATCTGGGAGATGTTTATAATCGTCGTGGTACGCGCGTTCGTTTTCATCCTGATCGTGAAATTTTTGGTGAAAAAGCAGCTTTTGAGCCAGAAAAAATCTATAAGATGGCATGCTCCAAAGCTTATCTTTTTGGTGGCGTAAAAATTCGCTGGACTTGTGATCCCGTCATACTTGAAGGCGCAAAAAATATTCCTGAAAAAGCTGTTTTTCATTTCCCCAATGGCCTTAAAGACTATTTACTCTCGTCACTAAAAGATGAATATCGAGTAACATCAGAAATTTTTTCTGGCAAAACACAACAAAATAATGGCCATGGCTCCGTTGAATGGGCTATCGCGTGGCATGGTGGTGATTCTTGTGTGCAATCTTACTGCAATACGATTCCTACAGGAGAAGGCGGAACACACGAAATAGGATTACGTCAAGCTCTTTTGCGTGGATTGAAATCCTACGCTGAGTTAATAGGAAACAAGCGCGCAACAATTATTACGTCTGACGATATTATGATTTCAACAGCCGCAATACTTTCAGTCTTTATCAGTAACCCTGAATTTGTTGGACAAACAAAAGATCGATTAGCAACCATTGAAGCACAGCGTATCGTTGAGAATGCAATCCGCGATCCTTTTGATCATTGGTTAGCAAATTCCCCGCAAGAAGCAACAAAACTTCTCGATTGGGTTATTGAACGTGCTGAAGAACGTGTTAAACGACGCCAAGATAGAGAAATAAGCCGAAAAACTGCTGTCCGTAAATTACGTCTGCCCGGTAAACTTGCAGATTGTAGCCAGAACCATGCTGTAGGTGCTGAACTATTCATTGTTGAAGGGGATTCTGCAGGAGGATCTGCTAAACAAGCAAGAAATAGAGCAAACCAAGCAATTTTACCTCTTCGTGGTAAAATCTTAAATGTCGCCAGTGCTGCACATGAAAAAATGAACTCAAGCCAAACAATTAGCGATCTTATCCTTGCTCTTGGATGTGGAACACGCTCCAAGTATCGTGAAAAAGATCTCAGATATGAACGTATTATCATCATGACAGATGCTGATGTTGATGGTGCTCATATTGCGTCACTGCTCATTACCTTCTTCTTTCAAGAAATGCCTGACCTTATTCATCAGGGACATTTATATCTCGCCGTCCCTCCCCTTTATAGAATATCGCAAGGAGGAAAAGTTGCTTATGCTCGTGACGACATTCACAAGGATGAATTACTCAAAACTGAATTTACTGGAAAAGCTAAAGTCGAAATCGGGCGTTTTAAAGGGCTGGGTGAAATGCGCGCGGAACAACTTAAAGAAACGACTATGCATCCTCAAAAACGTACATTGCTTCGTGTTTCTATTGATGCCGTGGAAATGCAAGAAACGAAAAAAACTGTAGAAAGTCTCATGGGAACAAAACCAGAAGCACGATTTCGTTTCATACAAGAAAATTCTACTTTTGCTTCTAATCTAGACATCTAATGTAAAAAACATCCCTTTCAAACCACTGCGGCTGCGTCAATCACGCGCAGTTGCGGATTGGTCGTTCCATTCCAATAATTCAAACTAAGATGACCAGCTAAATGAATCATTTCACCAATATTTTCAAAAAGAAAATCACCAAGCGATGTCCCTACAGCACGAAAAGCTATTCCTTGCAGTTTTTTTCCTTCAACATTAGATACAATGAGGCGAAGATGTCCTTTACCAACTTCAGATAGATTCACCAATCGATGAGAGGGAAGAACAAAAACAGGTGTTGCATTCCCTGTCCCAAATGGCCCTGCTTTTTCAAGCAACTCAAACAGCGCTTCATTAACACCAGAAGCAGAAAGAGAACCATCTATACTAAGAGATTTTTTTGCATGCAACTCAGAAACCCTTAAAGAAACTTTTTCTTCTAGCCATTTTCGAAAGATTTCAATTTTTGTTGATTGAATTGTAATTCCTGCTGCCATACTATGTCCCCCTCCCTTTTCTAATAAATTTAATGTAACAGCTTCACGAACGAGTGCTCCTAAATCTATACCATTAATTGAACGTCCCGACCCTACGCCATTTCCATCTTCTTTTAAAGCAATAGCAAAAACAGGACAAAAAAAACGCTCTTTGAGACGGGAAGCAAGAATACCAATAATTCCCGGATGCCATTCTTTATGAGAAATTACAAGTGACAAGGGTATTTCTTGATCTTGATAAAGAGAAGCAATATAAGATTCCGCTTGTGCTAATTGAATGTTCTCCATTTCTTGGCGTTCTTGATTAAGCCGATCTAATTGTTCTGCTATTCTGTCCGCTTCATCTTTATTCTCACAGCTAAGCAAACGTGCTCCCAAAGCTTGATCACCAATGCGCCCTCCTGCATTAATTCTAGGACCTAACAAAAAACCAAAATGAAAACTATTAAGCGGCTCCCCTATTCGTGCAACCTTTGTTAAAGCTGTTATTCCTGGATTATGCATAGAACGAGCAACTTGAAGCCCTTTTATCACAAAAGCACGGTTAACCCCCTGTAATGGAACGACATCACATATGGTTGCCAATGCAACAAGATCAAGCATACTTAAAAGATCAGGCAGCTGCCCTTGGAATTGTTTTTTCCGCAGCAAATGATGAACCCAAGCTAACGTAACAAAAACAACGCCCGCTGCACATAAATGCCCCTGTTTAGAAAAATCATCAGGACGATTAGGATTGACAAGAGCAATGGCTTCTTGATGAATCTCTGACATTTGATGATGATCTAAAATTACAACATCAGCACCAGCAAGCCTCGCTGCTTTTACCGCATCTGGACTGTTTGCGCCACAATCAACAGTGATAATTAACCGTGCACCTTCTTGCACAAGCATCCTCATTGCTTGTTCATTCGGACCATAGCCTTCAATAATACGATCAGGAATATAAATTTTGACTTCAATACCAAAATAACGAAAAAAACGCGCTATGAGTGCCGAAGAACACGCACCATCAACATCATAATCACCAAAAACAGCAACCTGTTCTTGATTGAGAAGAGCCTTAACAATGCGCTCTGCAGCGCATTGCATATCCCTAAAACTTTCTGGATCAGGCATAAGCGTACGTAATGTTGGATTAATAAAAGCAACAGCCTCAGCTTCATCCACATCTCTTGCTGAAAGCACTCGAGCTAACTGATCTGGAAAACCAAATTTTTGAGAAATAGCGCGCGCATTATTTATCCCTTGAACATCAAGGGCATCTAACCAAGCTTGACCACAAGCAGAAGATTCAACATTGAGAAAATAACGAGACCACTGCATTATTGCTCATTCTATAATGAAGAAAAATAAAATACAATCATGCGTTAAAGATAAAATAGTTTTTTGCAACATTCATTTTAAGTTTAAATGGTACACAAACTTCTTTTAATGAGGTATTATAATACCATTATCATAACATATTGTTTTATAAAGTTTTTATTTTCTCTTGACGTCAATCAAAAGACATTATATCAGAGCAAGGTGTATGCGTTAAATATTTCGCTATGGTAACAATTTTCAACGCAAAACAGTAAAAATTCCCTTATATTAAAAGGGTTCTAATAAAGGATACTTCTATGGCAACTTTTTCACAAAAGCCAACTGAAGTGGTGAAAAAATGGGTTATTATTGACGCAGAAAACCTTGTTTTAGGTCGTCTTGCCACATTTGTTGCTAACCGCTTACGTGGCAAACATAAAGCTACATTTACTCCACATGTTGATGATGGTGACAACGTTATTGTCATTAATGCAGATAAAATAGCTCTCACTGGCAAAAAATATACGGATAAAAAATATTATTGGCATACCGGCTATATTGGTGGAATCAAACAACGTACAGCACGTCAACTTCTTGAGGGGCGTTTTCCCGAACGCGTTATTGAAAAAGCGGTAGAGCGCATGATTCCTCGTGGTCCCCTTGGTCGGCGTCAATTGAAGAATCTACGTGTTTACGCTGGAAGCCAACATCCACATGAAGCACAACAGCCTGAATCTCTTGACGTTGGTGCTTTAAACCGCAAAAACAAAAGGATTGCTTGATTATGGCTGAAATTAATTCTCTTTCTGAGCTTAGCATAGTAACAAGTATTACAGAAACACATGAAAATGTTGTTCCTGTCCACGTGCAAAAGCTTGATTCACAAGGACGTGCTTATGCAACAGGAAAGCGTAAAGACGCTGTTGCACGCGTATGGATTAAACCAGGTTCTGGAAAAATCACGATCAACAATAAGGAATTTGACAAATATTTTGCTCGTCCTGTTCTTAGAATGATTCTTCGTCAACCAATTGTTGCAACAAACAGGGATACCCAGTTTGATATTATTGCAACCGTTGCTGGTGGGGGGCTTTCCGGACAAGCCGGTGCAGTGCGCCATGGCATTTCCAAAGCTTTAACCTATTACGAACCAGAACTTCGCTCAATCTTGAAAAAAGGTGGTTTTCTTACCCGTGATAGCCGTGTCGTTGAACGTAAGAAATACGGTAAAGCAAAAGCACGTCGTTCTTTCCAATTCTCAAAGCGTTAATTTCATTTTTTGTACAATGCATAAAGCCTCGAACAAAAACGGGGCTTTTTTAACTGCTAAAACAGACGTTTCGTAGAGACAAATTTATATCTGTTAGAAGAAAACAAGAATGCAAAACAACCGATTCTCCTTAGACAAGAGCTAAAAAATAGATCAAAAAATTCAAAACCTCAGTTTTAATTTTTAAAAACTTGTATTTCTCTAATAGACGTATCCACGTGCTAGAATACAAAAACATTTGTAACATAACTTTAGTTATCTCATAAGCTTTTCAATGTCTTTTTCTATCATTACTTAACAAGATTCAGTCCAAGAAATGCTTTACCATTGTGATAAAATGCGGGACAGAAATAGGTTTTGACATATATTCTTCACATCCACTTGCACGAATTCGTTCTTCATCCCCTTTCATAGCAAAGGCTGTTACGGCAACAACGGGAATCGATCTTAGTTCTTCATCTTCTTTTAATTGTTTAATAACATCTATTCCAGAGACCTCTGGCAACTGGATATCCACAAGGATAAGAGATGGCATTGATGAACGCGCCAAATCTAATGCCATAAGACCATTCCGTGTTTCAATGGTTTCATAGCCACTCGCTTCTACGAGATCACGGAATAGCTTCATATTAAGCTCATTATCTTCCACGATCATGACTTTTTTTGACATTAGTATAACTTCCACCCTTCTTAGACAAAATAGAAATGAATCTACATTCTCTTTGCTTAAAATAAAATGATAAAAAAAATTGTAAACCACAAAGAGACTAGAAGCTTCTAATAAAAGCTTTTTACGCAAACATTTATAATACTCATCACTATGCTTTTTCATTTCATAAAAATGAAATCCACAAATAGTCGTCAGATTGTGATACCGTATATTTTTTGAGTTGATATGCAAAGTTTATGGATATCTCAATTAATGCATTCGCATTTTCATCATAAAAAATATCAGCCAAAAACTTAGCTCAAATACGTATTTTAAAGAGGAAAAAATTTAAGTAGTCTTTAAAATAGCTGATTAGTTAAATTCAATGTGCCATATATTGCTATCCCCCAACCAATATCTTAAGGATAAACTTATCAATATTATTAAGAGTAAAATATAAATAAACCGTGATTAAATATCACGGTTTATTTATATAAAATATTCAACAACAGAATAATTCAAGGTTCATCAAATAAAATATCTTTTAATTAAAAGCCCATGCACTATGAGCAAGAGCATCGAATGTTCTTCCACCTGTCGTTCTTCCGGGACTCGGTGGCTTTCTAGTAAAGAAATATACAAGATATGCGATTAAACCAAAAATCGCTGCCTCCATCCCCACTAAACCCGCGACTTTTTGGACATTTTTCTCAGCCCCTTGTCCTCCAAATTGGCTAATAATCATATCAACAGCTTTAATAACTCTATTTTCCTGTATCATTACAGAAATGAAACCAGCATTTTGAAATCTACCATTTAAAGAATCGGCATTGGCTCCTAAAACCTGTGAAAAGAAAATAGCGACTGCAACCACACATACCATACAATGCTTAAATATTTTCATCATAACCAACTATTACAATGTTTAATAAAATAAATTTTCTTTACCACCCCCTCTAAATAGAAAACATTACATCATCTATCGATAACGTATATTTATATACTTATAATAAAAAATATAATACAAAACTTTAATTAATAATTTTATTTTAATTGCTATTTTTATATTATATTACATTTATAATATACCCGTTACATATTTATCTTAAGTTTGTGGATTATTTTATTTGTGTTTTTATATTATACAATTTAATGATAAAATGTATTAAATTAGAATTATTTTATTGTTTTTATTATAATTTTAGTTTTATTATCATAAATATTATTATGGCATTACAGTATAAAAATATTAATATGTTGTTTTTTTAGTTACACATATTGTTTTTATTTTTTTGTATAGTACAGTAATATAAATATTTTTAAAATTTACAGAAAACAAAAAAATACTTTATTGAAATATTCTGATAAAATTATTTTGCATTATTATAAATTGAGAAGAAATAGCTGTCCCAGTAAAAAAAATAGCGTAAACTCCAGCTTAGCTCTTTGATTGAAAAAGCTAAATCAGATACAATAAGAGATAACTTTTGGTGAACGCGCCAAATCTAATGCCATAAGGACATTACACATTTTGACGATTTCACAGCCTCTCGTTTCTACAAGAACGCGGAATAATTTTAATAAAGTTCTTTAATAAAGTTCATTGTCTTCCACGATTATAACTTTCTGACTTTTATATCATCCCCCTAATCCATTAAATTTACGAATTGTTTTCTTAAAACTTATGAAAGTCATGGCAATAAAAAGAAAAGTACTCAACAGAAGATATCCAATATTCAATTCATTTTTACCAAATAACAGTGAAACGGGCAAAGAAGCAGAAAAAGCCATAGGAAGCATAAACAAAAACCATTTTACGATGCTTAAAGGATAAATGCCTATTGGTACAAATGACAGCTCGTAAATCATTTCATGAAAATATTCGACAGGCATCTTACGGCTAATAATAAATGTTACAAAATTAAACATCATGAAAAACCAAATATTGACGATAAAAACACAAAATATTGCAACAATAAAAGAGATCCATCTGAGCTTAAAATCGGATATATTCGGTAATGATACAAATAAATAGGCACTAACATAAAGAACAAAGAGCTTGATCAGATTAAGTGGTTTACACCAACCAAACAACATCAAAAACCAGATTGAAACAGGCTTTATCAAGTATGGCTCAATTTTACCATCCGCTACTTTTTCAAAAAATGTTTCAATAGAATTAGTAAAAATATTCAAAAATATTCCAAGTAAAACAAAGACAACAAAGATAAAATGAATTTCATCTGTGCTATAGTTACCGATCTTTCCTGAAAAAGAAGATATTCTATCAATAAATATGAATTGAATAAAATAATAGCATAGAGAAAGAATAAACTCCCCAGCCAAATTCTTACCATAAACAATCTGTCGGCGGATATTCAGACTGATAAAATGAAGGATTATTTTCATCTCAACCACCCGCTCCATTATATGCTTTCATTCCTTTATTCCAAGCAATATAAATTAAGAATAAAAGACACAAAATATAAGTAAAACTTCCGAAAATAAACTGCTGAAACAACGCTAAATTTTGCGTCGCGAAAAACTCGGCAGGAGCTGATATCATGAAACAATAAGGATTAAATTGCATAAGCGGAATAAGCCACACCGGCCAAAAAGATGGTGGTAAAAGAACACCCCCAAGAAGCGCTGAACTGAGAATACTGAAAGAGAGTAATATATTGTACTCAATCACCCAAAAGCTTAATAAGGCAATTCCAAAAGAGAGTAAAAAACAAAGCAATTGTGATAGAATAACAATGAGAAAAAAGAATAGAAAAGCGATGACTAATCCCAGAATATTTTCATAGGATGAAACAAGCTTAACAACAAAAAGAGCCAATAACGGGATGCTATATAATACACTCTCCCCTAAAAAAGTAAAAAGCATTTGTGTCATATAACTGAAGGGCTTTGTAAGATATACTTCTAATTGACCTTCTTTAACATGATGAGAGAAAAACTTAATCACATTATAACCATTATTTAAGCGTCCTAGGACTAAAGCAAAAGCATAATAATACATCATATCATGAAAGCTAAAGCCATTTATGGTGTTGCCCATATCAGAGAAAAGTGCATTCCATAATAGAAGTTGAATAACAAATGGCGAAAGTGTTCCAATGATAATGTCGGTAAAAAACATTACTCTATCACTTAGAACAGTGAGTAATCCATTCTTGGCAAAAAGAAACATGCCAAAGCAGTGGTTAGATAAATTCTTTAAATTTAACACGGAGCATCTCTTCAAGCGAGGGAGTGGATACAGAGAACGTACAGTTCAGTTCGGTTGTAATTTCGCGTACAAAACGCGCAAAATCCTCACGGGGCAGCGAAACCTCCAGCGAGCATTCTTCAGCGTTAAAGTGCTTATCCTTTAAAGAAGTAGATGATTTCAACGCAATCTCATCAATTTTTTCTACAACAGTTGAAGGTGTAGCTACGTGTTCACAAAAAAGTGTCATTCTCACCAAAGAAGGAATGACATTTTTAAGCGTCTGAAGATTGCCATGAAACTGTTTCTTTCCCTTATGCAAGAGAATAATATCATCGACGTATCCATCAATATCTCCCATATCATGACTTGTGATGATATACCCTGTGCCGCGCTCCCTTTTCAGTTTTTTAAGAAGCTCCCTGATTTCATGCTTAGATGTAATATCAAGACCAATACTTGGCTCATCGAGAAACAACAGTTTAGGTCTAAAGGAGAGATTAAATGCCAATTCACTTTTCACTCTCTCACCCAGACTAAGCATCCGCACTGGCTTATCCATAATATGCTCAAGACCCAGCAACTCAGTGATCTCTTTAAGATCACGGGTAAAAGAAGCGCGTTCAAGACCATATAATGGTTGAACCATATCCAGACTGTAGCGTAAGGGTAAATCCCACCATAAACAATTCTTATGACCAAAGACCACACCCAAAGACTTGAATAGATCTTTCTTCGCTTTATAAGGATCAACACCAAGGACTTTAACATATCCCTCATCAGCATATTGTATACCAGAAAGTATTTTAATCAGTGTCGATTTACCCGCTCCGTTAGGGCCAAGAATTGCTAACGATTGCCCTGAAAAGAGGGTGAAACTCATATCTTTTAACACATGATGATTTGTATAAACCGGCTTGAAGAGAGAAAACACCTTGTTTTTAAAACCAATTCCTCTGTCAATGTTGCGATATATTTTTGAGACGTTATTAACGTCAATCAATAATGATCCCATCCGTCACTCCTAATTTCAATTTATTCCCCCTTTGAATGTTCCCATAATAAATATCTGTTTTTGTTCACTAGAAAAAACAAAAGTGTTCAAGCCCTCCTTAGAGCAATAAAACGCACCTGACGTTTTATCTCCAATTTTTTGTCTAGATATTTTTTCAATGTGATGAGTTCACTTCAATGAAGCATTAAGATACTGAAAAATTATTTCTTCTGTCATGAAAGACAATCTTTTGGATAAACTAAGTAAGTAGAAAAATAATTGCTCATTGAAAGAAGAACTTTGCTAATAAACCTTCATATAAACAAAGATACAAAGCATAAATCTATACTATAAGCATATCAAACAACATTGATAACAAACCAAACTTCCTTGACAAAAGGAATTCCTTGAGAAGATACTTTTCCTCAGCATTACTATAAAATGCCTCAATCATCTCCCATGAAAAAATTAAATTTGCCTTCACTATTTTAGTAAATATCCTTCAGACTTTATCTAACTCATCTCCCTCAACAGACACACCTCCCCAATATATGACCTCTGTAGATAATTCAAAGGAGCAGCTTCATCAACTCAGATTATTAATAACATACCATATCCAAAAATAACAATACAATCTATATGGATAAAGAGCTGTAGAAAGAAAACTTATGATATTCGAAAATTTACTCAAAAACACAATTTTCTCATAGCAATTTACTTATCAAAAACTTTCTCCAAATGATGCCCTATTCATCTTATAAAATTTATAGACAAAATTTGTATCAATCAAAAAGAACAAATGAAGTTTCTTTACTCTGTTTCAGCATCACTCTCATTAAAAGACAAAAGATTAAAACTTTGGACCATATGAGGTGGTAAAGGTGCTACAATATCCAATATTCCTCCTGAAGGATGAGGAATACGAATACGACGTGCATGAAGATGAAGACGGTTTTGAATTCCTCCTGGTAATGTCCAATTACTATCAGAAAAAAAATATTTTGTATCGCCAATGATCGGATGATCCATATAGGCAGCATGCACACGAAGCTGATGTGTTCTCCCTGTATAGGGTTCCATTTCAAGCCACGAAAGAGCCCGCCCTCGCGTATCTAAAACGCGATAGTAGGAAACCGCATGATGGGCATCTGGCTCCCCATGTTCACAAACACGCATTTTATCACCTTGTGCAGTCATTTCCTTAACCATCCACGTTGAAATTTTGTCCTGCTTTTTTTTAGGCACGCCCCGAACCAACGCCCAATAAGTCTTTTTTGTTTCTCGCGCTCTAAAAGCAGCTGTTAAGGACTGAGCAGCTCCCCTTGATCGCGCAACAATAAGGACACCCGACGTCTCACGATCAAGACGATGAACCAAACGCGGCTTTTCACCTTTTTTATTGCGCCATACCTCAAGCATACTATCCATATGACGTGTTAAACCAGAGCCTCCTTGTACAGCTAACCCAGCTGGCTTGTTAAAAACAAATACCTTTGGATCTTCATAAAGCAGCATTTTTTTCAAAACGGTTTCATCATCCTGCCCACGAAGTGTTTTATCCGTTATTGAAAGATTTGCCTTATCATTAATAGGGAGAGGCGGAATACGAACAGCTTGCCCCATACAAAGACGCGTATCGGCTTTAACACGTCCACCATCAAGCCGTATCTGACCAGAACGCAACAATTTCTGCAAAGCTCCAAAACCAAGTCCTGGATAATGCACCTTAAACCAGCGATCTAAGCGCATTCCATTTTCATCTACCTCAACTTTTTTTATTTCTACGCCTACCATGAAAATTCCCTTACCTGATAATTTTCTCTGCCCAAAATTTTTTACCTGAATAATTTTATTGATCTATTTTGCGCCTTTATAAACACAAAAATTCATATTTTAGTTGGCTTTATCACACCATATTACAGTTAGTATCCAAAATTGCCTTTTCTTAACGGTCAAATTCTATTAGCTAAAAACTAAGCGTTATAAAAATCAACAGCCTTTACGCTTAATAGCGAATGGAGATAATTAACCGTGTCCTTATTCAAAACCTATGCACGTGTTCTCACTTACCTAAATAGAGAAAAAAATGCATCCCTTTTAATCTGTACCGCTAATGTTATGTTAGCTATTATCACCATTGCAGAACCTATTTTATTCGGACGTGTTATTGATTCTATTTCAGAAAAATTAGCTATCATTCCTACTCTTACCCTTTGGGTTTGTTTTGGACTTTCACATATTATTGCTTATGTCCTTGTTGCTCGCGGTGCTGACCGCTTAGCCCATAGACGCCGCTTAACGGTTTTAACGGAATCTTTCGAACGTATCATTGCCATGCCTTTAATTTGGCATCAACAACGTGGGACTTCCAACGCACTCCATACACTTTTGCGCGCAATAGATTCCATGTCAACCATATGGCTTGATTTTATGCGCCAACACCTCTCAACACTTGTCGCCTTATTGGTTCTCATCCCCATAGCGTTTAATATGAATTGGCGTCTTTCAATAGTCTTGGTTGTACTTGCCATCATCTACGTATTAATTGCACGTTTAGTGATGCGAAAAACAAAAGACGGACAAGCCGCTGTAGAATGCTACCACCACAACCTTTTTAAACATGTCAGTGATTCAATCTCTAATGTTTCCATTGTACAAAGTTATAACCGAATAGAAGAAGAAACTTCTATACTGCATCAACATACAAATGCTCTGCTTAAAGCACAAAATCCTGTTCTCAATTGGTGGGCGCTGGCCAGTGGCTTAAATCGAATGGCTTCAACAATTTCAATCGTTTGTGTTCTTCTCCTTGGAGCTTTTTTTGTTGCAAAAGGTCAATTACGAGTAGGTGAAGTTGTTGCTTTTGTTGGATTTGCACAACTCATGATTAGCCGTCTAGACCAAATGAGTAATTTTATTAATTGTGCAATATCCTCACAAGCAAAACTGCAAGAATTTTTTGAAATGGAAGACTCAACCTTTCATATCAACGAACCGCAAAATCTTCCTTCCCTTCAAAATGTTAAAGGCGCCATACAATTCCATCACGTGACCTATAAATTCCCAAATTCTTCTCAAGGTGTTTTTGATGTTTCCTTTGAGGTTAAAGCAGGACAAACTGTTGCGATTGTAGGACCAACAGGGGCTGGGAAGACAACATTGATCAATCTGTTGCAGCGCGTATACGACCCTGCCTTTGGGCATATCTCCATTGATGGAATAAATATATGCTCGATCAATCGCGAATCTTTACGCAAATCTCTAGCAACAGTATTTCAAGACTCGGGTCTTTTCAACCGTACTATTCATGACAATATTTCAATAGGAAAAACGAGCGCAACAAATGAAGAACTTTATGAAGCAGCAAAAATAGCAGAAGCTCACGATTTTATTCTAAAAAAAGCTGATTGTTATAACACAATAGTGGGCGAACGAGGATCTCAATTATCAGGTGGAGAAAAACAGCGACTAGCAATTGCACGCGCTGTTTTAAAAAATGCCCCTATTCTCATTCTAGATGAAGCAACAAGCGCTCTTGATGTTGAAACAGAAGCACGTGTCAAAGATGCTCTCGATTCCATACGCCATAACCGCACTACTTTTATTATAGCACATCGCCTCTCAACAGTACGCAATGCTGATGTGATACTCTTTCTGGAACATGGTTACTTAATGGAAAAAGGAAACTTTCAAGAATTGATCGATAAAGGAGGGCGTTTCTCTAAATTTTTAAAGGCAAGTGGTTTAACAATCAAACCACCAGAAAGAGAAGGAGAAAATGTTATCCCCTTACACGAAGCCATAGCATCATAAAAATGATACTCTTCATAAATCTTATGCAAAAAAATCCTCCTCAATACAACAAGAGCACTTGTATAATACAAGTAAAAAGATTTTTAAAAATGCCACAATCCATTTCAGGTATTTAAGACAGATATTAAAACAATTTAGTATTTTCTCTGCTATTACAATTTTACTAGATTGGGACAAAAATATTGCCCTATATCTGTGCGTATTAACGAGTATACACTCTCATTTAGGGAAAATATAAAGGTAAAAACAATTTCCAGTTTTACCGTCTTCTTTTAACTCAGCTTTACGAATTTCAAAACGAACTGAAGCAATAGCTTTTTAATAATAAATATTATGTATTGCTTTTTGTTTATCACGTTCTTTATAGTCCTCTCATAAAGAACAGAATGTCATTGTTTTGCACATTCATATGGCTTTTTTAGAAACATTTCTCAATGCTCCTAAGCCCATTTCACAACGACATCCATGAGTGATTTTGATTAATTTAACATACACAGAATTTGAAACGATAAATTATCATTATAAATCAATAAGTTAATACAATCTCATCATAATAAATTAGACATTAATCTAAATCTTTAGATTTGTGTAACATTCCTTTGATTTATATTGATAATTCATTATTTTATAACTTGAAATAAAGATTTATAAAGATAGGAGAATATTCTTTTCAAGACCTTTTAATGATAAATAAAAAACTGTTTGCTTGTACATAACAAGCAAAATGAAAACAATACAATATCTCTAAGATACAACAACTCTTTTATAAGCCTTTTCAAGGAAAGGGATTTTAGTTATTTGAAAGCTAATAAAATAATGGCAGCTTATAACTTTATAAGGATAATCGTATGCAATAAATCTTGTATTATCCCTTTCATAAAAAGAGATATTTCTTCAAAAAAATCTATAGGAGCAACACAATAACTAGTCTTCTTAGTAAAAGAATACATAGCAAAGCATGAAGTGCTGCATAATCTATCTTATCTTAAAACGGTGAATCCTGAAACGCTTGGAAGCTACAAAGCCAAATGAAAAAGTGATAATAAAGACAAACACTGTTTTTGTCTTTACAATTGGATTTTCCTCCAATTACGCTGTATCTGAGTTCGATAACATATTATGCATAAAAAACTAATAAAGTCAATAGTTTGTGTGAAATTATTTTATATGAATCCACTTAAGAATCCATCCTTTTAGACGTGATTCATTTGACTGTTTTTTAGATAAGATTGCCATGTATGAATAGACCATAAAAAGCTAATCATGATGCAAATATTATAACGCATGTAAACGTTCAAATGAAATGAAAAGCAGCTATCATTCATAACAGTTCATAAATTTTATGATACGTTTTTATCACTCAAATCGCATTGTTTAAAATTTAGTCGTTTGGAATTATCGATAACATACGTTTAAAGATCACATCTTGTTTTAAAGATTGGATTGTTATCACATGATAAAAACATAAAATTAATGAAAATACGCTTATGAGACGCTTTTTAAATGCACGTTTAAACATTTGAAACTGATGCTTTATAAGCTTATTATTCTTTCATTTGCTTAAGAACATTTTCTCTTTTGAGTAAACCTAGGCTATAGCTTTCACAGCAGAAAAAAATCTTGAAAACCTTACATTTTATAAAAGCGGTTGTTTATTTTTCTTATGAGAGATTGTTTTGAAAACCAATGCTCGTAAATGTAAAAATGGACTTTGTTACAAACTTTCACTTAATACACATTTGCTTTATTTACGTTCCTTTTGATAAGTTTTCATATCTCTCATAGAGCGCTTGCAATATGATACGTTTTGTATATATGCATTCA
>NZ_JACX01000001.1 GCF_000518085.1 Bartonella grahamii ATCC 700132 | reverse complement strand
ACTCTTAGCGACTGTATTTAATCTGATGATGAATATCTTTGCAAACTATTTGAGCGATATGAAACTCGACTACGACCAGAATATAAGCGCCATGTTTGGGGGAGCTATCGTCTTGTCCATTATATCCATTATGCTGTTACTCAAACTATCAAGCATTGCCAATTCTCTCGCAAAAGGAATTACATTTGGACATCTATGGAGACATAGAAATTAGATGAGATAAAAAGCAATGCTTCCCGTAACAGCCCCCCCTAATATCCATATGACAAAATAACGAGGATATCCACTCCTAAAGTAAAAAATATTCGCACTGAAATTGAGCTATTTTCATAAATTAAAAAATGAAATTAAGAAAAGATCAATTATCGCAAACTATACACTTTACTTTAGTATCAAAATTATAATAATGACAATAAATATCAAGATGCATATAACAGTAAAAAGAGTCATATTAAAATGAAAAATATCATTCTTGTAATTTTGATTGCAAACCTTTTATCGGCTTGTGCATTAGCACCAAAGCTAAAACAGCCCAATGATAGGAACCGTGTGCCTATTAATAAAACAATCCCTGCCGAAATTAAGCGAGGAGACAGATGAAAACAAAACAAGTAAAACCAGTGAAAGCCGAACAACTTAGCAGTTATTATGAAGAAAGCCGTGGCTTAGAACGTGATCTTATTAATGAATTTATAAGATCGCGCAGAACGGCATGGCGTGTAGCGAGTACTGTTGGTCTTTTTGGCTTATTCGGTATGATATGTGGAGTCGTTGGGTTTTCTCAACCAGCTCCAACTCCCTTAGTATTGCGCGTTGATAATACGACGGGTGCAGTTGATGTTATCTCAGTCATGCGTGAACACGAGACCAGCTATGGTGAAGTTGTAGATAGATATTGGCTAAACCAATATGTGCTTAACCGCGAAAATTACGACTACGATACCATTCAACTGAACTATGACACAACAGCACTTTTAAGTGCGGCATCTGTTCAACAAGAATATTATAAAATCTATGATGGAGAAAATGCACGGGACAAAGTGCTTTCCAATAAAGCACGTATCACAGTCAAAGTACGATCAATCCAGCTTAATGGACTCGGTCAAGCAACTGTACGTTTTACGACTCAGCAACTTGACAGCAGCGGTGCTACTACCGGACCAAAACAGCACCAGATTGCAACAATTGGTTACACCTATGTCGGTGCACCCATGAAATCATCTGATCGATTGCTTAACCCCCTTGGTTTTCAAATAACAAGTTACCGTTCTGACCCAGAAATACTGTTAAATGATTAAGGAATTGATTGTTATGAAAAAACTTGCGTTCGTTGTTCTATTGTCTTCGTTTTCTTCTCTTTATACGGTACCTGTGCAGGCGCTCAAAAGTCCATCAAATTCACAATATGATCACCGCATTCGCTATATAACATATAACGAAGCCGATGTGGTTCAAATTGAAACAGTTCTTGGTGTAGCAACACATATTATTCTTGAAGAAGGTGAACAGTATATCACTCATGCCTTTGGCGATTCAGAAGCCTATGCCTTTGCTCATAAAGGGCGGCATATTTTTATTAAACCAAAAGCAGAACTTGCCAATACCAATCTCATCGTTGTAACTGACAAACGGAGTTACAAATTCCGACTACAATTTCGAAATGACCGTGCAGGATCAACATATGAATTAGCTTTCCATTATCCCGATTCAAATGATGAAAAGTCAGAAGAAAACAACCGACGCCTTGCGATTGAACATGGTTTTCACCAAAGCGTCAAAGGCTATAATCTGAGTTATACTATGAGCGGTCACCAAGATATTGCTCCGATAAATGCTTGGGACAATGGGCGTATTACTTACTTCAAATTTCCCGCTAACATGGATATGCCATCGATTTATGTCGTAGATGCTGAAGGCAATGAAAGCTTAATACCACGCACCGTTATCGGCAGTTCTAATGATATTATCGCCGTTCATAAGGTCAATCCTAAATGGCTCATACGGCTTGGTAAACGCGCTCTAGCTGTTTTTAATGAAGCCTATGACCCCAATGGCGTACCAAACACAACAGGGACAGTATCTTCGGTGGTTTATCGTATCAATAAAGGAGGAAAATGATGTTTGACAATAAGGAAGGAGAGGGAAAAGGTACAAAACTGGACAACGTCGAGCAAAAACATATTGAAGGTACTTATGGAGGGTCGGAATTAGGTTCTGAACGTCGTCCGACAATTCCAGGTACCCGTGCATTGTTAGTGGTAGGACTTATTGTCATAGTAACGATACCGATTGCCTTGACTTGGAAAGCTTTTAAAATGCGTAATACCGTGGAAGTTGAGGAAGAAAACCCACAACAAATAGTACAGCAAATTATACCAAACTACGTCCCTCGGATTATAGAAGAGCCAAAGACTGTAGAAGAAGCAGAAAAACCAGCACAAATAGAAGATTCAAACCTAGATATTCCACCGGCCTTGAGTAAGCTTCTTCAAACAGCCATTCCTCCACACATGCTCCAAGATTCTGAAGAATTAGCACGCAAACGTATGCTCAGTTCTAGCCTTAACAACGGTGGTAGCGAAGGATCTACAGATACAAATAATAAAGCATCGAATAAAGATAGAGGTAGTGGCGTATTATTTGATAACCTTCAGCCCGTGCGTTTAGGTCAATCACATGCGGTGCAACTTCGTAACCGTGACTTTTTGATTACGCAAGGAACGCAAATAGATTGCACGCTAGAAACAAAGATCATTACATCACAACCCGGAATGACGACATGTCATTTAACACGCGATATTTATTCCACAAGTGGTCGTGTTGTTTTGCTTGACCGTGGTTCTAAAGTCGTTGGTTTTTACCAAAGTGGCATACAACAAGGACAAACGCGTGTGTTTGTGCAATGGTCACGCATCGAAACGCCTTCTGGTGTTGTTGTCAATCTTGACTCACCTGGCACAGGTCCTTTGGGTGAAGCGGGTATTGGTGGCTGGGTTGACAGACGCTTTTGGGAGAGATTTGGTAGTGCAATTATGGTAAGCATTATCGGTGATTTAGGAGAATGGGTAAAAGGAAAAGTTAGTAAAATCAGTAAAGAAAATAAAGAGAACTCACAAAATAAAGGTGCTCAGAATGCTGAATCTATAGCGATCGATGTTCTTCAAAACTCCATCAATATCACACCAACACTTTACAAAAACCAAGGCGAACGAGTAAATATTTTTGTTGCTCGTGATCTGGATTTCAGCGATGTCTACAGTCTTGTCACACGTTAACCCGATACAGAAAGATCAAGCAGTTTTTCAGCTTCTACAACCGCTTGATTGTTTCTTAGAAGATCCCTCGATCACTGAATTATCGATTTGCCGCCCCTGTGAAGTATGGACGAAAAGCTTTAAGGGTTGGCAAGTACATGACGTACCAGAGTTAACAACCACTTTTTTGCAAACGCTCATTACAGCTATTATCGTTTATAACGGTATGGCTCCCAAAAGTATTAATTATGTGCTATTGCCTGGTGGACAACGTGGTACAATTATACAAACGCCAGCTGTCGTTGATGGTGCTCTTTCTTTTGTAATTCGTAAACATTCTCTTATAGTTAAGACGTTAGAAGAACTCAAAGAAGAAGGTGCATTTGATGATTTCTCCGACGTAAGTTTTAACAAACCTTCGCAAAAAGAAGCAAATAACTTGTTATCGAAGCAGGACTTCACACGGTTGGAGCCATTTGAAGTTCAACTTTTGCAACATAAACGTGATGGGAAAATTCTTGAATTTTTACAAGAATGTGTCTTTCACAAACGCAACATTATTATTGCAGGCAAGACAGGATCTGGTAAAACAACATTTGCTCGCTCTTTAATTGAAAAGGTCCCTGTAGAGGAGCGTATCATCACAATTGAAGATGTTCATGAGCTTTTTCTACCCAATCATCCCAATCATGTACATATGATTTATGGTAACAATGTAGGCCGTGTTTCAGCTGAAGAATGCCTAGATGCGTGTATGCGTCAGTCGCCCGACCGAATTTTTCTCGCTGAATTGCGAGGTAATGAAGCATGGGAATATCTCAATTCACTCAACACTGGTCATCCCGGATCGATTACAACAACGCATGCCAACAGCGCTTTGCAGACATTTGAACGATGTGCCACCTTGATTAAAAGATCAGAAGTTGGCCGGCAACTCGAGTTAGAAATGATAAAAATCGTTCTCTATACAACAGTTGACGTAGTGTTGTTCTTTAGAGATAGAAAACTCTCTGAAGTCTTTTACGACCCGATTTTTGCTAAATCAAAAATTGCTTAAGGGGAGCTTCCTCTCTCGGTAATATGATGCAAACAAAAAATAGCCGTAACTAATTGTTACGGCTATCTTTTAACTTTTCCTATTCTCTTTGCTTCTCCAATGCATTTTCTACACTCTTCATGAATAAAAGAAGAAAAAAGTTAATAGACAAAAACTTTACGAGAAAACCAAATTATACATAAGGCTCTCTCTATTTTCTTACCTTTAATCATTTTTTCCATTTATCTTTTGATAAAGGTATGTTTGATGCAAAAAAAAATAGCTATAAAATAAATATTTCAACAAAAGAAAAGAATAAATTTTGAATCGCCTATCAATGAAAGCTTCGTAAAATGGGTACTTTCGATCATCACAAATAATTATCGTCATCAAGACCAAAACTTATCGTTTAAAATTCTAAGTACTATTTTCAAGTGATTAATAAATGTGTTTTTTAACCAAACAATCTCCAGATACGGAAAACCTCATACGAAATAAACTATCATTTCGATTTAGCATCTATAAACCACATTCTATTTAGTAATAAAAAGTATAGTGGCATATCAACGTCTTCTTCGGACGAAGAAAGATTCTTAACCTCCGACTGTTCGTAAACAACCAAATTTCTCTTAAGCAAGCTTTGCTAACCATATCACGTGTCTTATGTCCCCATCCTAAAGACGATATCCATAGATTATACAAGGTAAGCTCTACTCTGAATATTCCTGCTCTCTTCTCTGCGCCTCAAAAAACGAAAATTCCTAAAAGCGCAGATTTAAAATCCCACTTCTTAAGATGCATCACATTGATTTATAAAGAGTGTTCATTATTTTGCATGTTGGATAAAAGATCTTAGTACCGTAGGATTCTCTCATTTCATGTCTCTTGCACATTACAAGCGAATAAAGCCGTGTAGAATGAAACTGTATAAAAAAGCACTAAAAATGCCTCTTATAAACCGTCCCAAATGCCAAAAACTGTCGCAACATTGGGAGTTGGAAAAGTGTCTAATGGCACCCAGCTTGCTCTTTTATGAAGTGTAAAGATGGAGATGCTCTATAAATTTTATATTATTCATCGGGACTTTACCATTATACCATCCACGAGCACTGTCGCGAAATGAGCTTGGGAAGCTTAAAGAAAGGTTTCTTTAAAACAAGCGCGTAAATTGACAAGCCAAGTGTATTTGGTTTGAGGCGTTCTGTTTTGCATAAAGGTTGTGATCTTATTAAAGAACGAGAGAAACAAAAGCGTGAGGCAATGCGTAATCTCTATTATTTAAAAGACATTACTCTAGACGCTTTTGAAAGTCATAAAACTGAACTAAAAAATGATAGCAAAAATGGAAACTGGTTTGCACCTTTACAGCTTCACATTTCCCCCCCAAATTAGCAGGCTGTATACCGGTTTCAGAGATTACGCCAACAGAGAGATACGTAATACTCTTAACTCCCATCTGATAGGTAAAAGCTGCAACAGCAAAAGCTCTTTTAGAAAAACAACGCCATAAAGTCATTAATAAACCGGCAATGAATTGGAAAAATATTCTAGATTTTTATCAAACACTCTGCAAAGCAACAATAATGATACAACTGACTTTGTGTCTGCTTATTCTTACAGATGCTCGTACCCATCTCTTACATCAATTCGTGAAGATCAGATTGAAGGGGATATATGGACAATTCTTGGCTCAAGAATATGAACGGTCTGCGTGATACTACAGGAAATTTCGCGTGCCCTTATGATCAGACGCATTAAAAATTTTAAAACAAGCACGCTTGTTTTTCGCAATGATTTCTTTTTTCTGTAACCGATCGTAGTCCTTATTAATGTGAATTTCCTATCACAATATATAAGAGAGATTAGGTTAAAAACCTGTCCACGTAGATTTCACTCTCGTTTACGTAATTAGCTAACAGACTCCACCTACCACACCTCAAAGGACGAAGTTTCTCACCGCAACTAACCTGCAAACAATCCGCCCCCCTCGCCTAGCAGATTTCACCTTCTAACCACTTTAATTACCACATCCTAAATACGATAGTGTTTTATGGCACAACAGAATAAATACCAAAACAATGACTGATTATACCGTTAATTCTTGGAAACCTCTCTTTCATGTTAAGAAATATCTTTTATTATGCTGAAAAATAAAATAAAAAACACTTTTACTGCTTAAACAACTTTCTTAAGCATACATACAAGAAAAAATGAAATATAAATAAGACCTAAACCTAGAAATCTCTATTTTTATAGATAAAAACATATAAATTTGCTATTTTTTCAAACGTCTTATCTGCTCTTTAATGAATTTAAATCTATGACGTTACAATAGTTTTAAATTACTTCCCCCTTAACTGTATGATCTATCTCTACAATAGATAGGGATTTTACGTTCTCGATTTTTTGAGAACTATAAATTTTTTTTTAATGCGATTAACAATCCAATCTTTAAAATAAAAAATATGACCTTTAAATATATGTAAATGATGTTATCAAAAATTCCAAATCCATGAATATTAGCAATGTTTTCGATACTATAATAAACGTATCGTAAAATGACGAACTATCATAATGATCACTCCTTTGTATTTCATATGAATAATTTACATGCGTTATAATATCTGTATCAGCATTTATTTTTTGTGCTATGTTTATACAGAGTTATCTTTTTTATAAAAAATGATTAATTGAATCTGTATTAAAGTTCAAATTCTGATATGAATTTAATAAAAATAAAAACACATGGCATATTGATTTTATTGTTTTTACATAGAACGCTATTTAAAATATAGTTTACCCGAAAGACTAATGACTTTTTAAAGGCAATAATAACTGTGGTAACCGCCTCATAAAAGCCAATAAATTTTTAGAGATTAAACCTCAATAGGCGCAAAAAACACGTACAATTTTCTGTTTTTCTTTTTACTGTTCGTTAATCTGTCAATTTTCAAAGTAATATTCAACTATGAGTTTTCTGTTCAGCCATTGCAAGGATTGCTTCTACAAGGATTGCTTAATTTTTAGAGAGTACTTCGCTTTTAGAATGATTATAGCTACTGCACCCTCATAAGCAGCCGATCTTCTTTTAGAGATTTAATTGCTAAAAGGAGATACAATTTTCTACCTTGCGCTTTATTTTCATCAATCAGTAAATTTTCAAAGGCGGCGTTCAACCATAAGTTTTTTAATTTCAGCAATCGCTTTCGCTGGATTTAATCCCTTTGGACAAGTTTGCGCACAATTCATAATCGTATGGCAACGATAAAGGCGGAAAGGATCTTCTAAATTATCAAGACGTTCACCACACATCTCATCACGTGAATCCGCAATCCAGCGATAAGCTTGAAGCAAAACAGCGGGGCCCAAATAACGATCACCGTTCCACCAATAACTTGGACATGAAGTCTGACAACACGCACACAAAATACACTCATAAAGGCCATCGATTTTTTGGCGATCAGAGTGACTTTGTAACCATTCTTTTGCCGGTTCAGGAGAAACTGTCTGCAACCAAGGCTCAATGACTCGGTGTTGCGCATAAAAGCGCTTCAAGTCAGGAACCAAATCTTTAACAACCGGCATGGAAGGCAAAGGATAGACTTTAATGGGGTGTTTTACATCGTCCATCCCTTTGGTACAAGCCAATGTATTGGTTCCATCAATATTCATCGCACATGAACCACAGATGCCCTCACGGCAAGATCGACGAAGTGTCAAAGTTGGATCAATATGGTTTTTAATAAACAAAAGCCCATCAAGAATCATTGGACCACAAGCAGAACGATCTACGTAATAAGTATCCAGACGAGGATTATTCTCATCATCAGGCGACCAACGGTAAACATGAAATTCTGTCAGCTCTGTCGCACCTTCAGGTTTAGACCAAACCTTCCCCGATTTGACTTGAGAGTTTTTGGGAAGCTTAATTTGTACCATAATTCGTGTCTCCCCTTAATAAACCCGTTTTTTAGGTGCAATGCGCTTTAAATCGATCCCACCATCAGCTTCAGATGTTAACGGGTCCACATGGACAGGTCGATATGATAATGTCACCTTACCCTCTTTTGACAAATGTGAAAGCGTATGTTTACGCCAGTTTTTATCATCACGCTCTGGATAATCTTCACGAGCATGAGCGCCACGGCTTTCTAAACGGGCTTGTGCAGAATGAACAGTCATGATTGCATTCGCCATGAGATTTTCAAGCTCTAATGTTTCAACCAAATCAGAATTCCATATCAGAGAACGATCTGTGACTTTGAGGTCAGACAATTCCCCCCAGATTTTATTCATCCGTTGACATCCTTGTTGCAAAGAATCTTCTGTACGAAATACAGCCGCATCTTCTTGCATCGTACGTTGCATTTTTTCACGCAATAGAGCTGTTGGTATCGCCCCTTGCGCAAAACGTAAACGATCAAAACGCGCTATAATTTCATCAACAGCTTCTTCATTGATGGGTGGAATTTCTGCATTCCGATCAATAACTTCACCCGCGCGAATGGCAGCAGCACGACCAAACACCACAAGATCAATTAATGAATTTGACCCTAAGCGATTAGCTCCATGAACAGAAGCACATCCTGCTTCTCCTACCGCCATCAGCCCTGGTTGAATACGATCAGGCGAATCAGCCGTTGGATTGAGAACTTCCCCATAGTAATTGGTAGGAATCCCACCCATATTATAATGAACCGTTGGCAAGATGGGGATAGGCTCTTTTGTTACATCCACACCTGCAAAAATCCGTGCTGATTCCGAAATTCCCGGTAAACGTTCGTGCAAGATTGCAGGATCAATATGATTGAGAACCAAATGAATATGGTCCTTCTTAGGTCCAACGCCACGTCCTTCACGAATTTCAAGTGTGATACAACGCGAAACCAAATCACGTGAAGCCAAATCCTTAAAGGAAGGTGCATAGCGCTCCATAAAGCGTTCACCTTCAGAATTGATTAAATAGCCTCCTTCACCACGAGCTCCTTCTGTAATTAAGCAGCCAGAACCGTAAATCCCTGTAGGATGGAATTGCACAAATTCCATATCCTGAAGTGGCAATCCAGCGCGTGCGACCATTCCACCACCATCACCCGTACAGGTATGCGCCGATGTCGCGGAAAAATAAGCCCGTCCATAACCACCGGTTGCAAGAACAACCATTTTGGCAGAAAAACGATGTATTGTACCATCATCGAGATCCCATGCCACAACCCCCGTACAAACCCCATCCGTCATGATAAGATCGAGTGCAAAATATTCAATAAAAAATTGCGCATTATGCTTTAAGCTTTGTCCATAAAGCGTATGCAAAATGGCATGGCCTGTACGGTCAGCTGCTGCACAAGTACGCTGAACAGGTGGGCCTTCACCAAATTGTGTCGTATGTCCACCAAAAGGACGTTGATAAATTTTACCTTCTTGCGTCCGCGAAAAAGGAACGCCATAATGTTCTAATTCGTAAACAGCAGCAGGTGCATTACGCACCAAATACTCCATTGCATCGGTATCGCCCAACCAATCAGAACCTTTCACGGTATCATATAAATGCCACTGCCAATTGTCAGGTCCCATATTTGAAAGCGATGCAGCAATCCCCCCTTGTGCTGCAACCGTGTGTGAGCGAGTTGGAAAAACCTTCGTAATACAAGCTGTCTTTAATCCTTGTTCCGCCATACCAAGTGTTGCACGTAATCCTGCACCACCTGCCCCAACAACAACAACATCAAATTTATGATCTACAGTGCGATAAGGGGCGTTACCTGCTTTAGCGCCCAGAGATGATCCTGTACCCGCCATACTTGTTTAACCCCCTAATGCAATTTTCAAAAGAGAAAAAATAATGACACCACCTATGAAAAAACAAAATGAAATATTTAACGTCAAAAAGAATATCCGGAAACCTTCACGTGGAATATAATCTTCAATTACCACTTGCATACCAAGCTTCATATGATAAAGGACTGAAAAAGTCATTAATCCCATCAAAATAGCAACAATAGGATGTGCAAGTCTTGCACGCACAATGCTATAATCCTTGCCTACAAGCGAAAGAATAAGAACAATAAAAAATATCAAAAGCGGCAGATTAACAAACCCTGTCAAACGTTCTAGCCAAAAATGCTCTGTTCCTTCATGTGCACTGCCACGCCCCCGTACTTTTCCAAGTTCCGTTCGAAAATCTTTTTTCATATCTCTTTTCACCCCCAGCTAAACAACGGTATATCCAATAATCCAAATCGCAAAAGTAACAATAAGAGAAATAAACACTGTCGCCCAAGCAGTGACTGTTGCCTTTTCTTTTGCCAAAAGGCAAGGCTTCAGATCCCAAACAATGTGGCGAACACCACCAACCATGTGATGAACCCCTGCCAAAGTATAAAGAAACAAGATACACAATCCAAACCAAGAACTATAAATCTCGTGAACCGTTCTGAACGCCTCTTCCCCACACGCAATAGCAATTAACCAAACAGCAAGAAAGACCATTCCAACATAAAGTGCCATACCCGTAATGCGATGCGCAATGGACATAGCCATAGTAATTGTCCAACGATAAATACTTATATGAGGGGAACGAGGGCGCTCTTTTATCCTAGTTGTCTCTGTCATAAAATATCCTGACCTGGTTTTTTACTGCAACCGCAATGAACGAGAAAATCCGCATAAAACGACTAAATATATTATCTCGTTTTTACTTGTTTGGCATCTCAAGATACCAATATTACAGGTCGGTTGTCTCAAATAACGGATTAAAGGTCACGCATAAAAAAACCGATTACTCCACGGATATAATCCGCAAAACTCGCCTTAATCTAATACAATTTTATCTTCACGTCAAAGGTCTAACATCTTTTCTCAGATATAAATAGGAATTTTTTCAGATTAAACTTATCTTTTTGAGTATCCACGATACATGCAATGATATCTAAATTCACCCGTTATTAAGAATAAAAAGAGGCAAAAATTGATAGATTAAACATTTTTATGTCCCCTCCAAACCTTTTAAAAGACAAAACGAATCACAAAAGACACAAAAAAGCGGCATAAAAGCCGCTTTTGCATAAAGTTTAGCCGATATAATCTCTACTCAGCAACTTGCTTTTCAACATCTGTGCTTACAGCTGCTGCTTCTACTTTCGCAACAACCTTTTCAGCTTTTTTCCGATAATCTCTCTTTTCAGCGATACGTGCAGCTTTACCTCTCAAACCACGAAGATAATAGAGTTTTGCACGGCGCACTTTACCACGGCGCACCAGCTCAACACCTTCAACCAACGGAGAATAAACAGGAAACACCCGTTCCACCCCTTCACCATAAGAAATCTTGCGTACTGTAAAGGTCTCATTCAACCCACCGCCTGAACGCGCAATACAAACACCTTCGTAAGCCTGAACACGCGTTCGCGTACCTTCCGTCACACGCACCATGACACGGACTGTATCTCCTGGCTGAAAGGCTGGAAATTGGCGCTTTTCTTCAATTTTTGCACATTGTTCAGCTTCAAGTTGTGCGATAATATTCATTTCTTTTATCCTTCATGTTCTTTATCGAACAGTCAGAGCGCTCAACTCTTACCAAAAAAGCCTTTATTAAGAATAAGGAGCTCTTTAGGCTATGCCTTACACAGGAGCGAATACACCATTCCTTCATTTTAATTTTGGAACTACAGAAAACCTTTTATAAAAAAACTCTCTAAAAAGAGAGCCATGCAATACACCACCTTATCATATGAATCAAGTTTTCTGATGATTTTTATCATAACGCGCATAAAGATCAGGACGACGTTGACGTGTTAACAATTCGGCTTGACTTTGACGCCAATCTGCGATCGCTTTGTGATGACCTGAGAGCAACACAGGCGGAATACCCCGCCCTTCGAAAAGGGAAGGGCGTGTATATTGCGGATGTTCCAGTAAGCCATTTTCAAAACTTTCACTCTTCGCAGAAGCTGCATTCCCCATCACTCCAGGCAGAAGACGTATAATAGCATCTAAGATAACCAATGCGGCTGTTTCACCCCCTGAAAGAATATAATCACCTATAGAGACTTCTTCTAATTCTCGTGCTTCTATGACTCGCTCATCAACCCCTTCAAAACGTCCACAAACTAACGTTACACCCGTATCACAAGCCAAGCTATGCGCATAAGCTTGGTCAAAAGGGCGCCCACGTGGACTCATCAACAATCTTGGCGAATCCTGTGGACAAAAATCAAGAGCAGCCGCCAATACATCCGCCCGCATTACCATACCAGCCCCCCCACCAGCAGGTGTATCATCAACGCTATGGTGTTTGTCCAAAGCAAAATCCCTAATCTGTACCGTTTCCAGTGACCAAATTCCGCGCTCTAAAGCTTGCCCTGCTAAAGAATATCCTAAAAAACCAGGAAACATTTCAGGATAAAGGGTTAAAACGCGCGCCTGAAATTTCATTTTATTTCTCATCCTTATTTTCTTAAACAGACTCTTAATAGCAAAAATAGCACAAACAAGATTTTTAACGTTATAGCGTTAGTCTAAATCTCCTTGATCTGCGCCATATTTAATACGATCCTTCTAAATACTTGCACTAAAAAAGACTCTAAAAATTCAAGACTATCTCGAGATAAAGTGCTTACAATATCTGCTCAAAGGTGCATTTTTAATATTTCCACACTCTCCACTTTTTATTAACGAAATTCATCAGTTATTTTTACCTTCATCTTTATTTTTAGATTCAAGCTATTTCCTTTTTATCATTGTCTCCCCCATCACTTAAACCAGCTGCCATGGGATCAACAACAAGAAAACCAGAATCCATACAAATTTCTGGTACCGCCACCTTACTAAAGGGAATAAGAACTCTTTTACTCGTATTCAAACGTATTTCAAGCAAATCACCAGCCCCGAAATTAAAGAAACCACACACTTCCCCTACGACTTTTCCCCCACAGTCTTGAACACGCAAGCCTATTAAATCAACTTGATAAAACTCATCCTCATCCAGATCATCAATTAATTGATCACGCATCACATAAAGGCGAATACCTTTTAAAGACTCAGCAACATTACGATTTTCTACCCCTTTAAAACGTACAATCGCCTTATTTTTTTGTATGCGAAGAGTTACAATTTCATAAGAACGCCCCATATCATCATAAAGAGTGCTGTAGGACTTGAAACGCTGTGGCTCAGCACTTAGAATTTTAACAAAAACATCTCCTTTTATACCATGAGGCATACCAATAATGGCAAGATAGACTTTATTTTTAAGCTTTTCTTTATTATACTTCATGCGAAAATATTATCTCTCAAAAATGAACCCTTCAATCTTATAGTTTTCTATTCAATCTTGTTGCCATATGAGACAATCTTCTAAAAGACCTTTCTTGGTAACAAAAAACAAATTAATAAAGGAGAAAGTCTTATGGCAAATATTATGCTATTTTACAAAGATATCACACCAATCAACAAAGTTTCCCATAAAAATCTAAAATTTGCTCCTCCAAGTGATATGTCTTTTGCCAAGGATACTCACTGGGTTCCTTTAGCAAGTACTGAATATTTTCAAGCAGCACTAGACTATCCTATTTTATTTATGTGCGCCGAAGATGAACAAAAAAAACGGCACTACACATCCGCGGCTCTTGTCGGTCTTTCTAATGACGAAAATGACTATATCGCTTCTGATAAAAGTTGGAAAACCAATACTTATGTCCCTGCTTTTGTCCGTCGCTATCCTTTTGTTCTGGCACAAATTAGCAATGAAAAAGAACTTTCTGTTTGCTTTGATCAACAGTCAGGTATGTTTAATGAAGTTGCAGGAACAGAACTTTTTAATTCCGACGGCTCTATTTCTCCTTTTATGGAAGAACGTATTCGTTTTCTTGAAAGTTTTAAAATCGCTATGGAGAAAACCTCTGAGTTTATTGATGCTCTTGTGGAAATGGATCTTCTAAGCCAAAAATCCATCAATGTGAAAAACGATAAAGGACTCTCAGCGCAATTGGAACATTTTTGGGTTGTTGATGAAGAAAAATTAAATAAATTATCAGCAAGCCAACTTGCCAAACTGCATAAAAATGGCTTTTTAGGATTAATTTTTGCGCATTTGATGTCAACGCACAATCTCTTAAAAATACTCTCTCTCAAAGGTGAAAAGCAACTTATCAATCGTGAAGAGCAACCCCAAAACAAGAATGGTCATTCTAACGATGAAAAATCTAAAAAGAAAGAAACTCTCAACTAGATAATGCCTATCAAAAACGACAAGAGAAAAGATGAAAATATTCCTCTCATTCCAGCAGACCATGCAATTTTAAACGCAAGGAAAAATTGGTTAGAGTGTCTCGTCCAAACACGTCGTATGTCAGCACAAACAATGCAAGCCTATGAACGTGATACGCGGCAATTTTTGTCTTTTCTCTGTCAACACTTAAGCCATACACCAACCCTTACAGATCTTGCTCATTTACGCATCAGTGACTTGCGTGCTTATCTTGCTTATCGGCGTACAAACAATGTAAGTGCTCGCTCTTTAAGCCGCGGAGTGGCAGGCATACGTTCTTTTTTCAAGTACCTATCACGTGAAGGAATCGTCAATGTTCCCGCGGCTCAACTTATCCGAAGCCCCAAACACCCAAAATCACTCCCAAAACCTTTAGCGATCAAATCAGCACTTCACATAGTCAAACAAGAAAACCAGCTAGAAAATGAACCTTGGATTAGCGCTCGTAATGCGGCTGTCCTCATGCTTCTCTATGGCTGTGGAATGCGAATATCAGAAGCCTTAAGCCTCACACCAGAACAATTTTCTGATCCTGAAAAAACAAGTCTATTTATAACAGGAAAAGGCGGAAAAACACGCCTTGTTCCTCTCATCAAAGTTGTTTACGAAGCTGTACAAAATTATCTCAAATGTTGCCCATATCCTTTAGTGAATAACCAACCCATATTTCGCGGGGCACGAGGCGGTCCCCTACAACCCGCCATTATTCAGAAAACTGTACGCAACTTACGAGCAAGCCTTGGTTTACCAGAAACTGCAACGCCTCACACACTACGTCATTCTTTTGCCACCCATCTTTTATCACGGGGGGGAGATTTACGCACAATTCAAGAACTTCTTGGGCACGCTAGTCTTTCCACCACACAAATCTATACCCATGTCGATACAGACCATTTGTTAAAAATTTATCAAAAGGCCCATCCCCGTTCCTAAAAAACGTCTCATTAAAAAAATTAAAGAGTTTCAACCTCAAGTGCCAAAGCATGGACACAAGTAGCTAACTCTTCTTGTAAAACTTTATAAATCGCGCGATGTATTTCTACGCGTGTCATATTAGAAAAAGAAGAAGATAAAATTTTCACTCGAAAATGTGTTTCTCCTTTACCATCAAAAGCATGTTCATTATGAGGATGCCCCTCATGAAGATGACTTTCGTTAATCACTTCAAGCTTTTGCGGATGAAAAGCATCCTGAAGCTTTCTCTTGATTATTGTTTCTATAAACATTTTTCATTCCTCAAACAAAATGAACGTGCAAAAATACACCTTTTTCATAATAAAATAAGTGTGAAAACAAATTTTTCAAAAGTCAATTCTTGTAAAATTAATCAATTTTGCATAAACCAATAGTATGACAATAACATCTAAATTATTCGATTCAATTCGCATAAGCTCAAATAAAAAACAAAAAGCTGAGCCAGAAGCGCAGCAGTGTCAGTGGGAAGGTTGTGAAAAAACAGGGTCCCATAAAGCACCAGCAGGTCGAAATCACGAAGGACAATATTTATATTTTTGTATTGAACACGTACGCGCCTATAATAAAAATTTTAATTACTTCTCTGGTCTTAGCAATAAAGATATCGCAAAATTTCAAAAGGATGCTCTCACAGGACATCGTCCGACATGGCCTACAGATCTGAGCAATGGTACATCGAAAAAAACAGCCGCTAATTATGCAAAGATTCGCTCTGGAACAGCTGCCTATCAAAATCGCATACGCGATCCCTTCACGCTTTTTACTGAGCGGCATTCAAGCAATAATTTCTCACGAAAATTAAAGCCCTTAGAAGCAAAAGCTTTTGATACACTGGGACTACAGGCAAACGCTTCAGCAGAAGACATCAAAATGAAATATAAAGAGTTGGTAAAAAAGCACCATCCTGATTCCAATGGTGGTAATCGTGCTTCGGAAGAGCGCTTTCGTGATGTTTTACATGCTTATAATTTGCTAAAAAAGTCTGGTTTGTGCTAAAAACATGTACTTGTATGAGCCCATTTTCATTTAGACTATCATTATTTGCGCAAGATATTATCTTTTTTTTGCAAAACATTATAGAATACGTAAAAATCTTCCTTCAGATCTAAGGCTCTCATTATAGAGCATTGCATAAATGCTCTAACTCTTGTATCGTTTTCTAATGAATAAATAGCGTCCCTCCCTTCCAAAAACACAATGACAAATTTTACCGTTGAAAATTTACCCGATATTACACTTTGTGCTCGCGATCTATTTCATATTGAAACAGATATGGAAATCCCTGCTTTTAGCACAAAAAGTTCCCATGTTCCTGATATCGATCCTGATTATCTTTTTGATCAGCAAACAACTTTAGCGATTCTCGCAGGTTTTACCTTTAACCGTCGTGTGATGGTTTCTGGCTATCACGGTACAGGGAAATCAACGCATATTGAACAAGTTGCTGCACGTCTCAACTGGCCTTGTCTTCGCATTAATCTCGATAGTCATGTAAGTCGTATCGATCTTGTAGGAAAAGATGCTATCGTTTTAAAAGATGGCTTACAAATCACTGAATTTAAAGAAGGCATTTTGCCATGGGCTTATCAAAATAATATTGCTCTTGTTTTCGACGAATATGACGCGGGGCGTCCCGATGTTATGTTTGTCATCCAACGCGTTCTTGAAACTTCTGGAAAACTAAGCTTACTTGATCAAAGCCGTGTCATCTCTCCACATCCAGCCTTTCGTCTTTTTGCAACAGCAAACACCATTGGTCTTGGTGATACAACCGGTCTCTATCATGGTACCCAACAGATCAATCAAGCTCAAATGGACCGCTGGTCTATTGTTACGATACTCAATTACTTACCCCATGATAAAGAGGTTAATATCATTTGTTCAAAGGTCAAATCTTTTCAAACGGCTGAGGGAAAAAAGACAATTTCACAAATGGTTCATGTTGCTGATATGGTACGCCAATCTTTTATCAATGGAGATCTTTCAACTGTCATGAGTCCACGTACCGTCATTACTTGGGCAGAAAATACAACAATTTTTCAAGATGTCGGCTTTGCCTTCCGATTAACCTTTCTCAATAAATGTGATGAACTCGAACGTGCCACTGTTGCAGAATTTTATCAACGCGCCTTTGGACAAGAGCTTCCCGAATCACTCATTCATGGTGTTTCGCCTTAAGGAATTTGTCACTCATGGCTACCAATATTGGCGACAACAAAAATCCGGTAAAGGACTCTTCCAACAACACTCTTAATGCTGAAGCTTTTAAAAAAGCACTTTCCACCTGTATGCGTGCAATTGCAGGCACAAGCGACCTTGAAGTTTCCTTTAGTCATAACCGACCATCTTTAAGCGAAAGTTGTGCGCGTTTACCAGAATTACCTCAATACGCAACGAATAAAGACATCACCATTACTCGCGGATTAGGTGATTCCATGGCTCTACGCAAAGCATGGCATGATAACCGTATTCACATGCAATTTGCTCCACTAGAATCAGAAGCACGTGCTGTCTTTGATGCCCTCGAACAAACACGTGTTGAAGCAATTGGCACTTTAGCCATGGAGGGACTTGCAAAAAATCTTGATATCATGCTCGCCGATAAATACAAAAGAGCCCATTATCATAAAATTAGCAACCAAAGTGAAGCCCCCATCCAAGAAGCGATTGCACTTTTATTGCGTGAAAAAATAACAAAGCGCACAGCTCCAAAAGAAGCAGGTCCTGTCTTAGAATTGTGGCGTCAAGAACTCGAACAAAAAGCAGCAGCAGAACTCAATGAGCTCCCACATCATATTTACAACCAACAAGCTTTTGCACAGACTGTTCGCCAAATGCTTGTTACACTCAAAATGACAGTGCAACAAGCTAAAGCTTCTAACAGTAAAAACAATAAAAAATTAAAAAACGAATGTGCACCTCAAGACCAAGCAGAAGAAGAGAGTAAAAACAAAAAACACGCTCAAAGTGAAGAACAAACCAGCACTGAACAAGAAAGTGATGTGCAAGACGACGGAAAAACACAAGCGACACAATCAAACAACAATGATCAAGCTGACGGCGAGCAAAAAAATGGACCTTGGCAAGAAAAGCCGAGCAGACCCAAACACCTTTTTTCTGATTCGGAACAAATGGAAAGACTTGGCAATTATAAAATCTTCACCCATCAATTTGATGAAATTTTGGAAGCAACAGATTTTTGTTCTGAAAACGAGTTAGATCACTTACGCCGTTATCTTGATAAGCAAATCAATCATCTTCAAAACATCGTTGGACGTTTAGCAAACCGTCTCCAGCGCCGCTTGATGGCGCAACAAAATCGCGACTGGAACTTTGACCTTGAAGAAGGATATCTTGATACAGCACGGCTTCCACGTCTAATTATTGACCCCATGCAACCCCTTTCTTTTAAAATGGAAAGCAACACCCAATTTCGGGACACGGTTGTTTCACTCCTCATTGATAATTCGGGCTCAATGCGCGGACGCCCCATTAGCGTTGCCGCAAGTTGTGCTGATATTTTGGCACAAACTCTTGAACGTTGTGGTGTCAAAGTTGAAATTTTAGGTTTTACCACTAAAACTTGGAAAGGGGGAAAATCGCGCGAACAATGGCTTACCCAAAACAAACTCCATAATCCTGGGCGCCTTAATGATTTATGCCATATCATCTATAAAAGTGCTGATACCCCATGGCGTCGCGCACGACGCAATTTAGGTTTAATGATGCAAGAAGGATTATTAAAAGAAAATATCGACGGAGAAGCTTTAATTTGGGCTCATCAACGCCTTTTATCACGGCGTGAACAACGTCGCATCCTCATGGTCATTTCTGATGGTGCTCCAGTTGATGATTCGACACTATCGGTCAACTCCAGCAATTATTTAGAAAAACACTTACGCGCAGTGATTCAAGAAATCCAAACACATTCCCCCATTGAACTCATTGCCATTGGAATTGGTCATGATGTCACACGTTATTATCAGCGTGCTGTAACAATTATGAATGCTGAAGAACTTGCCGACGCCATAACAAAACAATTAGAAATACTTTTTAGTGATAAAATGCCTCATATTCATAAGAAATAAACCTGCCTTGAAACAGCCAACAATTACATCTTAAAAAATTATCTCTATCATTAAACCATCGGAATTTGATGACTAACAACCTGAGAAGATAATCCCACAAATTGAATATCGAACTTTAAGAAAGCTTCTACTTTACTGGATGCATTATGAATCCTAAAAGAAATGCTCCAACCATCTTCAAAAATTATAATGAGTTTGTTTTTACTTTCTGGTTTTATTGCAACTGATAAAATTTTGCTTGGAATTTTCCATTTACGACCATATCCCAGAGTGCCATTCAAATTAAAAGACTGAATAATAACCCGTTTTTGTTTAGATCTTGTATCTATCATAATCTTATAAAAATCATAAGAACCTATAATATACTGAAACAATAGCTTCACAAATTTATCTTGATAATCTAAACAAAGCCTTTGAAGTTCTTTAGAAAAAGCTTCTAGGATTGGAAGATAAACTCTGCTGTCTTTATCCTCTATATCTCTAAAGAACATCTTCTTATCTCTAAGCTCTGCTAAATAATCAAAAATAGGTCTAACTTCATTGAAATAAAGGCTGCTACACGGGGTAACCTGCCCATTCTTTACCAAAATCTATTTTACCAAAAAGGTGAGGATGTTTGATAGCGCTATGATTATGTTTTGCAGAAATACCAATGTGATTTTCAGGAACTTTTAAAATAATATCACAGACATCTCCTTTGATCCCAACAAAATCTTCCTGAAGAACAATAGTTTTCATCTTTCTAATATTTTTATCATGTAACTGTAAGAAAATAGCTGCTTCAATAGAAGCGAGATTTAAAAGCCTTTTTTCAGTATCATTAAATAAATTATAAAAAGACTCCGCTATTTGAAAGGACGAGTTAAACTCTATAGAAGCCTTTGTTGCTTTTTTAAAACCCATAGCAAAGCATATTCAAAGGCTTTTCCATTTTCTACCTGTTTCATGCAATTTCCTAAAGATCCTTACTCAAAATTACGAGTTCATTTAATTTTTTATTGTTTCCCATACCATAAATCCATTCAGGATTAAGTATTGTATGTCCTTTATAAAGTTCTCTAACTTCCACACAATCATTATAAGATAAAACCCATCTGTGATGCTTTCTCAAAAGTTCAGCAAGAAATTGATGATCAAAAGAATTATGTTTATCGCCTTTTTGACCATAAGGTTTTTGATTAATAAGATATGGAGGATCACAATAAAGAAAATCGTTAAAGTGTTTAGGAGTACTTTTTGTAAAATCTCTGTGTTCCACCGTGAAATTTTCAATCTTAAAATCTTTAAGCCGTTCAATAGAATGATAATTGTATCGAGGATGTCCTAGAGACATACCGCCAGAAAGTGTTGTTCCGAAAAAAAGAGCAATTAAGAGTAAGAAAAAACGGCAGCAATTTCTAATTGATTTTTAATATTCCCAAAAGTTTTTTGGAGATTATAAAACATTACGGGAGTCATATCTTCATATTCTCTCACTTTTTCTGCAAGAGCTGAAGCATCTTTCAAAAGCATCTGCCAAAAAATAACAAGCGGCTTAAAAGCATCATAAGCATAAACCTTTGTTCCTCTTTTTGCTAAGGTTAATTCAATTGAACCGCCTCCTACAAAAGGAGAACATAAAGTTTTCTGTTTCCTTATATAGTTATTAATAATCATAGGAACAGCGCGACTTTTCCCTCCCGGATAACGAAGAGGTGATTTTACAATAGGCAACTCCCTAGTCTCTCTCTGTTTTTTCAAGGAAGTTAAGACCAAATTATCCAATAAAGCCTTTGTATGATCTCTTTGATTTATCATTTTGTTCATATTATCAGCTCCAAGTATCACATTTTCTAACCTACAATTATCTAAAATAAATACTCGAAGCGTTTGCCAAATTCTACAGAGATCGCATTATAACAAATTGTAAATTCATTAACATATCTGCACAAACATTTGTTACTAAAATAATGATAAATACCAGTATAACCAAATTTTAAAACTGTCAAAAAGGACTTGATACCATTGGTATTTATTTTTCTATTTATATACTACCCAAATGTATATCGAAATGTTTTTTCCTTTATAAGAACCAAATTTCTTATAGCTCAAATAATCATAAGTAAGACATCACTATTCTTAACAAGACATTTTTTGGCCTTTATAAGAGCTTTATTATCTGTTTTTAATACTGATAAGATGCTCTTATCCCATACTGAATCAATCAAAACTATTTCCTTACACATCATAAGCATAGATGATGTATGGATAAATACAACTTGAGAAAAGAAGCAAAATCCCTTTTTTGAATCCACTCAAATTCTGTTCGCAGAAGACATAACGCACAACCTTCTCTTCTTTAGCAAAACAAAAGGACAAAGATCATTATTTGTTACAAACAAAAGAAGAATCATCCTTTGAATGACTTTGATAAAGAGGAAGTTTTACAATATTAAGAATTGTTCCATAGGGAATCAACATAAACAGGCTCATAACAATTTTTACCGAAAAATCACCAAAAGCAAGCGAGAGCCAAACTGGCATGCCTACCCCTCCCAAAACAGTACTCTCCACCAGTGAACTATCAGCATAGCCTGTTATCTTATCAAGAACAGCAAAAGAGCTAGAAAAAGCAAGAGCAAAAAACAGCACTGTATCCAAAGCCGAACCAACCAACGCTGCTGCTAAAGGTGCTTTCCACCATGTTTTACGTCGCAAAGGAGTAAAAACAACAATATCAAGGAGTTGCCCAAATAAAAATGCAAAACTAGAAGCAAGTGCAAGCCGTGGTGTCGCCAATATCCAAGAAACAAAGACACCCGCAAAAAAACCAGCGTAAACCACACGCCGTGCAGCAGATGGACCATAAAAACGATTGGTCAAATCATTGATCAGAAAAGCAAATGGATAGGTAAAAGCCCCATAAGTCAACAGCTCATTTAAATCAAACCAGTAGACAGGATATTGAACAAAAATATTAGAAGCAGTGACAGCAAGGCACATTGCTAAAATAGAAAAAACAATGTACCTCTTCTTTTGCTGTTCTCGTAAAGGACTGCTTGAGGGCATTTTTTTAACCTATGATACGGAACCAATAAAATTAAACGATCAACCTGAAAAAACTTAACTTCTAGAACAGAAGACCGGAATAAAAGCGTCAATAAACCAAAAAGAATGGCGCTAACAATTACGCTGCTTGTTCAGCCTTTTGCTCACCTTCTTGCTCAGCTTTTTTCTTAATAATTTGTCGTTTTAGCAAACGCGCACGTTGCGACAACTCTTTATCATCTGCTTTGACCAAAAAAGCATCAAGGCCACCACGATGCTCAACAGAACGCAATGCACTTGCTGAAATGCGCAAGCGATAACTTTGCTGTAACACTTCTGAAATCAATGTCACATTGCAAAGATTTGGTAAAAAACGACGCCGAGTCTTATTATTCGCATGGCTAACATTATTACCATACAGAACCGTCTTCCCTGTCAATTCACATGCACGAGACATAAACTTCACCCTTAAACTCTAAGAAACTTTCAAAATCCCCATACCCAAAGGACACAATGAACGCAAAACACGCACAATGCAACCTTGAACGGGCATCATTAGGAAGTCTCTTTCTAATAGGGGGTCGACAACAAAAGGTCAAGTCTTTTATAAAACCTTTTTCATATCTTACTAGCTCATTCTTCATCTTTTTCCTCAACAAGGCGTGCAAATTCCACCAAAAAGCGTACAAAATGTTTTTTAAATACATACCATGTTAGAATGAAAACCTATTATCCCGAAAGGAAGCATAAATCATGAGTAAAAAAGAGCCCCCCATAACAAAGCTTCAAGAAGATTCTTGCCGTTTTTCTTCTTTTTTGTTTGGGACTTTATGTATTTGTTTTTTTCTTCTCTTCAGTGCATTAGGTATATGGCAAGTACAACGGTTAAACTGGAAAACAAATCTCATCACCAGTGCCAATCAGCGCATTCATTTGCCCCCCATAAAAGCCCCCCCAAAAAATCAATGGTCAGATGTTACTTTTGAAAAAAATGAATATCAACCTGTTGTTATCACAGGAAAATTTTTAACAGATAAAAATATTTTAGTCACTGCTGCCGCTCAAAATACTACAGGATATTGGGTTTTGACTCCTTTACAAACTACTGATAATACACTGACCTTTATCAACCGTGGCTTTATCCCCATGGATGAACGTAACAATTTTCAAAACTCAGAGCAATCGCATACAAATGCCTCATCTCAGCAAAATTCGACCACAGACACAGAACAAACAACAATTATAGGTTTATTACGCATGAGTGAAAAAAATGGATTTTTCCCGCGTAAAAATAATCCGGACAAGAATTTATGGTATACGCGCGATCTCCCCGCTATGGCACAAAAACTTGGTCTGTCCACTGTTGCCCCTTATTTCATTGATGCCAGAAAAACATCTCCACAAGCAAACCTTCCCGTCGTTGGTCTTACGATTGTCCATTTTCGAAATAATCATCTCGTTTATGCAATCACGTGGTTTATTTTAGCTGCTGGTGTGTTAGGAGCTTTTCTTTTTCTGCTACGGCAAAAAAACTAAAAAAAGACCTCTTCCATCTCAAGTAACAAAAATTTTTAGAATCTTGGAAACTGATAAAGAGAACAGAATCTACTAACTTGCGCCTTTGTTAAATAAAGATCATAGGCATACAATGAATCTTTATACCATCCACAAAAGATTTACGCGACACTCTTCAAAAAACCATCATAAAACGAGGGATGATTCATTAAAAATGTAATGCCCAAAAATGTGAAACAATGCATTATCTCCACTCTTAAAAAAAATTCATTCTAAAAAAACATTGTCATAAACGCTTTTGAAAAACATACAGCCAAATTTAAAAATGATAGGAAAGATAGGCACTCATTTTTGCCTTTATAATTTTATATTCTTGCTTCATTAGATTGTTTCCCATCTCAGAGATTACTCCAATTGATATACGCAATACTTTCGCCTTCATCTAGTATAAAAGCTAATATAGCAGAGAACATACGGATGCATTTTTTGTTTCAAAACTGCTATGAAGATGAGATGTTGAGTTATAAGCAACAAAAAAACATTTAATGTCTCAATGAGACTTTATACACCCACCACCACACCTCAAATGAGAGTGTTTTACAGGATAATAAAAAAGGTGAGTCACCCTATATTCTAAAAAGACAGTTTATCCTTTCAGTGTATTTTGCTAAAGGCTTATGCTATAAATCTATAAGCTTGTTTTACTAGAATTTTAACTCTTTCATTTTTAAGGCTTCTGTTATGGGTGTTATTGCCAAAAATTTTCCCATACCTGATCTTCATCGGGTTCGTCGTGTTCTCTTTTCTGTGTCTGATAAAACGGGTGTGGTTGCTTTTGCACAAGCCCTTCATACTACTTACAATGTTGAATTGATTTCAACAGGGGGAACAGCCAAAACCCTCATAGCAGCCGGTTTACCGGTAAAAGATGTTGCTGAAGTTACCGGATTTCCTGAGATCATGGATGGGCGTGTAAAAACACTCCATCCTTTGATTCATGGTGCTTTGTTAGGGGTAAGAGAAGATCCTAGCCATAGGGAAGCTATGGAAAAGAACAGCATTCATGGAATTGATCTTTTGGTGGTGAATCTTTATCCGTTTGAAGAGACGATCTTATCGGGAGCCGATGGGCAAACGATTCTTGAAAATATTGATATCGGTGGACCGGCAATGATTCGCGCCGCGGCAAAAAATTATGCTTATACTGGTGTTGTAACAGCGATAAAAGATTATGATTCGATTCTAGCTGAATTAAAACAGCATAATGGATGTTTAAGCTTATCTATGCGTCATCAGCTAGCAATGCGCGCTTATGCACACACCGCCGCTTATGATACGGCAATAGCATCGTGGTTTGCACGGGATTTAAAAATTGAAATTCCATCGTGGCAGAGTTTTTCTGGTCATCTTGAGAGTGTTATGCGCTATGGGGAAAATCCACATCAACAGGCAGCATTTTATCGCAATAATGAAAAACGTTTTGGTATTGCAACAGCAAAACTTTTACAAGGCAAAGCGCTTTCTTATAACAATCTGAATGATACAGATGCAGCCTTTGAGCTTGTGGCAGAATTTGATCCGCAAAAAACCGCTGCTGTCGCTCTTATTAAACATGCCAATCCTTGTGGTGTTGCGGAAGGAAAAAATTTGAAAGAAGCTTATTTGAAAGCTCTTATGTGTGATAATGTATCGGCATTTGGTGGAATTGTTGCTTTAAATCAAACCCTTGATGAGGAATGTGCTGAAGAGATTGTTAAAATTTTCACAGAAGTGATTATTGCTCCTGATGCCACAATGGCGGCACGTGAAATTATTGCCAAGAAAAAAAATCTTCGTTTGCTCATTACAGGTGGAGTTCCTGATCCACGCTGTGGAGGACTTCTTGCGAAAACACTTGCAGGAGGCATTTTAGTGCAATCGCGTGATAACGTGGTGGTTGATGATCTTAAATTGCAAGTAGTGACAAAGCGGGCACCAACTCAAGATGAAATGCGTGATCTTCAGTTTGCTTTTCGTGTAGCAAAACACGTTAAATCAAATGCTATTGTATACGCGAAAAATAGCGCAACAGTTGGAATTGGAGCCGGACAAATGAGCCGCATCGATTCAGCAAAAATTGCTGCAAGTAAAGCAGCAGAAAGTGCGCAAAGAGCAGGCTTAACAGAAACTCTCACAAAAGGATCGGTTGTTGCATCAGATGCATTTTTTCCTTTTGCAGATGGTTTATTAGCAGCAGCTGAAGCAGGAGCAACAGCAGTTATTCAACCAGGAGGCTCCATGCGTGATGAAGAAGTTATCACGGCTGCTGATGCGCAGGGTTTAGCGATGGTTTTCACAGGAACACGACACTTCCGCCATTAATAATTTTGCTGATTCTCTCTATTATATGAGACAAATGTTTCAAGGAATTTTTCATAATCATCGTATGACTATTGATCACTATTGAAATGGAAGCAGTTATTCAATCCAAAGAATCTACTCGTGAAGACGTTTATCACCACAGAAAATGCACATAATTTAACCATTATTTAGGGATAGGATATTGTTGTTGTTAATATTTTAATGGCTTCCCTTTCACATGAGCAAAATGTTAAAGGGATATTATCTTGTATGTATATGCATACCTGTTATGATATTATAACACAACTCTTTTTAGTAATATGCTCTATTCTTAAACCAAAGAGTGAAATGAAAAGTTTGAGTAGAGGATATGAATATTCTACGTTTTTATAGTAATTGGCGCCGTTATCGTCGAACCGTTAATGCATTAAGGTGTCTTTCAACATATGAACTCAGCGATCTTGGAATTTGTCGCGGTGATATTGATTTGATTGCACGACGTTATTCGCGTAAATCTTTATAAAAGTTGTTTGAAGCATTTGAGAGAGTGCTTTGCTGTGAAAAAACGTGCATTTTGTGGCTTGTTATTATGACTTCATTTATAATAACAAAGAGCAGGAGGGTTGTCTTTCTCGGGCGTTGCTATGTATTGTTTCTCGAATTCTCAGTGCTTCTATGAAGTAAATTTGATTTATAATGATAATTTAGCGTTATTCATATTGAATTAGAACCCCGAATACCGTAAGATTCTCCCATTCAAAATCTATGTATGTTGAATCAACCAAAACCATTCGCTTGCACTTGCACGTTACAAGCGGAGAATTTTGTGTGGATAAAAACTATTAAGAAAAGGCTAAAAATACCTCTTATGAATCATCTCTAGTGCCAAGAGCTGTTACAAAAATTGGGCACTAATAAATAGTGTGATGGTGCTAAATTGCTCCTTGCGTAAAGATGAGGTGCTTCATGGATTTACCGTTATACCCATCACAGACATCGTCGCGAAATAGGCTTGGAAGTATTAAGGGATTTTTCTTTAATATAAGTCCGTGAATATGCAATAAATAGCGCTCTGTTTTTCGTGAGGAGCGTAACCCTATTAATGCAACTCTCTCAGAGATAAATATTAATCCCAACAGCACACTTAAGAACTTATAGAAGATAAGCAACAGCTTTATTTTCTCTCCACATCTTTAAAGAATGAAGATCCTTAACCAGTACTCATCTGTCAACAATGGTCTATCAAAAACTCTTTTTTCGGGAGCCAATCCCTCTTAGCATCACCTCATGAGATTCTATGAGCAAACCTTACCTAAAAACATCCAACCTATACTCTAATAAAATGCTTCATGTATAAAATTTATATGATCTTCAAATTTTGAGAATATTACCACAATAAACGATGATGTTTTGCGACACGAAGATAAAACGCAATATACTATGGGTTGGAATAATGTTCTGATTTTTTATCAAACGCTTTACGGATAAAACGCCAACGAACTTTTTCCTGAAATGCAGGACGAAAATATAAAACAATCTGTTGTGTCCGCTGTGGACCTGTTACTTCTGCAAAATCAATCGAATCTTCAAGACAAATATCTGCGTCAGGCGATACAAAATACCATACTTGTTCGCTCTTCACGTTCTCGTTCTTTACAGCTAAACACACACGTTTGCCATCATAGTTAACTTCAACTTGTGGATGAAGATGAAACCGAACAGCAACATGATCTTGTTCATTTTGCACACTCTTGTGTCTCTTTCCCCCTTTATTTGGCATAAAAAAGCGATCAAAACCTTCGATCATATCTCCATTTGTTGCCAAAATAAGACCACGCTCATGAATAAAATTAAAGGGTCGCACATAACCATTATGACTCGCAATAAAACCCGTCTTCTCTGAATCCTCTATACGGCGCACTTGAACTTCCCTGGGGCCATCAAACAAAAATGGCGCGCCATTTTTCTTTTTCTGATAAAAAGCACCCACTGAACAATCATTAAGCGTAGCTGTTGAATGTGCTGCAGTAACACGCCCTAAATGTCGATAATCTTCCCGCCCATCAGGATTAACTCCGGTATTGATAATAAAACGGTGCCCTTGTGAAGACATTTCAAAAGACAAACACCCCGAACAAGCCTGCTGTGCTACAAAGCGGGGTGGAAACTTTCCTGTATCTGCAAGCACTGTTGTTTGATTGGCTTTTAAGCGCTGAAATCCTGAATAACGGGCATAACTAAAAGGATGCCCTCCTGTTTCATCAAGCTCCAAAAGGGACGATAACCGTTCCGACACAAGGGGACCAACCCCATTAAAATGAGCCAACGTTTGATCCTCATGGATAAAGAATCGTAAAGCTGGCAACATACGCTCAACAGAATCAATCAAAATACGTGGTGCTGTTTCATTGCTACGCATAAAAAGATGCCGTAACGACAATAAATCCGATAACAAATTCAGCAAAATAACAGGACTACGAGAAATATGCCCACCATCAACTAGGATTTGACGGGAAAGCTCTTTTATAAGTGTGGTTTGTACCTTTTTTTTCACTGCCACAGAAACAGGCAAAGCAAGAGATGCGAACGTCAAAGCCGCTGCTGCTTGTAAACGTCGGTCATCATGCTCCATACTGCAAATTGTTACGCGCAAATAACGAAATTGCAAACCAAGCGCACGTAAAAAGCGTTTTTCAAACCGCTCACTTGCTTCTTCTAACAACATTTTCGAATGACAAATCCATGAAATCAAGCGCCGCGCCACAACAGGACCACTCCAAGCAAGCCCTTTTACCTTCTTGCCAGCATGGTCAAACCAATCTTCTAAAAGAGAGCGTGCATGTGCAGAAGCTAAATCACTTCCTGCTGCCTCCATATGGCGCAACCAATGAAAATCATGTAGAGCTGCTTCCCATTCTAGCGTTGGTGGAACCAATGCAAACGGCGAAACAGCACCAGAATGAACAATGTGACCAGCAAAAGCAAAACGACCATGATAAAATTCATGCGCCATCATAGGATTAGCCACATGCAAATCCATGGGATGCGCTAAAATTTTATGAGGACGAAACCCTGAAAACCGCCAACGAAACAATGGTCCAACCCATAAACGCCGCATAACATTCTGTATCGTATCGATACAGGCTGCCACTTTTACCTGAGGAGCTTTTACCGCAACCGCCAAAATTTCATCTCCATTTATGCTGATTCAAATACAATTTCGACCATTTTTGTAAATGAAGCGTTAATTAAGCAATTTTTCGTAAGCGCGCAGCGAAAAAACCATCCATTCCTAAAAATGCGGTTTTCTCAGCATCAAAATTTTTATGACAAAAATCCGCAGGCGTTGTACGTAACATCCCCCCACAAAGCAAATGTGCCAGTGCTCCCATTTCCTCTGGATAAATAGGTTCTAAAACAATGTCATTGCGTGTCGATAAAATTTTTTCAATAAGATCTTCACCTTCTTCTCTTGCCAATGAACAATTGGAAAAAACAATCCGTCCCCCCACCTTTACCAAAGAAATTGCTGCGACAAGCAAATCATGTTGCAACGCCGCTAACTTGACGATATCATCCCTCGATTTCGTCCATAAAATATCTGGATGACGACGGATTGTTCCAGTAGAAGAACAAGGAGCATCGAGAAGAACCGCATCAAAAAGCTGTGTGGGATGGAAATTTCTCACATCGCCCTGCCAAATATGAACTGAAAAATGAAGCCGTTCCATATTTTCTTTTAAACGCTTTACGCGGTTAGCAGAAAGCTCAATTGCTGTCACCTGCGCTCCTTGTAAAGCCAATTGTGCTGTTTTTCCCCCAGGGCTCGCACAAAGGTCAGCAACTCGTTTACCCCGAAGTGTTCCTAGTAAACAAGCAGGCAACGCTGCAGCAAAATCTTGAACCCACCAAGTTCCTTCACTATAGCCTGGTAAATCAGAAACAGAACACTCCAGACGATTCAATCGAACAGAACCATTGGGCAACACCAAACCGCCAAGCCTTTCAGCCCATCCAACACTATCAGATTTCACTGTCAAATCAAAAGGGGGTTCTACACTTTGAATTGCTATAATCTGATGCGCCTTTTCTGTTCCATAAGCTGACATTAAAAGCTGTCCAAACCACGCTGGCACACCTTCAATGGAAGGAATTTGTTGGCGTAAAGACACCGCCTCACGTGCAATATTGCGTAAAAGAGCATTCACCACCCCTGAAAAACGGCGCATTCGAGGGTCAAGTTTCGCCACACGCACAGCTAAATCAATAGCCGCATGATCTGGAATATCAAGATAAAGAATTTGTGCAACACTGATATGCAAAAGATGCTGGAGTGAAAGTGCTTGTGAAGGCAAAGGACGCGCTAAAAGGCGTGAGAGAGCTGCCGTAATCTGCCCTCGATGACGCAATGAAGCTGTTAAAATAGCCCGACATAACAAACGATCTCGTTGTGAAAGCTTTAAATATTGTGGATGTCCGTGTTCATTATCCGTCAAACCAGACAGAGGCGTGTGCTTATCAACTACCGCCCCCAAAAGACGCACACACACCTGTCGAACAGCTAATCCTGGAACATTTTTTTCAGACACATGCCCCGCTTTTTTGTGTTTCAAAACGCCACCTTTATATCACTGTTTCCTTAAAAACTCCCTCAGTAACTCTATGAACGAGATCTTTTTGAATTTTCATAACGAAGCCAAGAAGGACGTTTTGTAACACGCTGAAAAGAACTGTTTTCTTGCTCACCTAATGCATGAGCCTGACCACTATGAAAATCTCCATAGTTCATCCCGTTGCTTTTTTCATGTATAGTGTCTTCTTTATTCCATCCCACACTTTTGGCAAGAGCCCCTTTTATCTCTTCTGCTTGCTGATAAAGAGCAGCAATACGATTTGCAGTTGCTGGATGTGTAGAAAAAAGACTATCCGCTCCCTCACCGCTCAAAGGATTAATAATAAACAGATGCGCGGTTGCTGGATTATGCTCTGCTTCTTCATTATATACCCCACGTCCCCCATCAGCAATCTTACGCAATGCCGAAGCCAACCATAAAGGATTACCACATATTTCAGCCCCTCTCCGATCCGCAGCATATTCACGCGTACGACTAATCGCCATTTGCACCAGCATCGCTGCAAAAGGTGCCACAAGCAGTGCAATAAATCCTCCAATTGCCCCAGCGCCATGAGAATCTTCTGAAGAGTTACGCGGTCCTCCCATAAAGAAAGCAAAATTACCAAGCATTGAAATTGCCCCTGCAATCGTTGCGGTTAGAGTCATTGTTAAGGTATCACGGTGCTCAATGTGTGCGAGCTCATGCGCCATAACGCCGGCAATTTCCTCTGAACTCAACCGCTCTAACAACCCAGTACTTGCAGCAACAGCAGCATTTTGCGGATTACGTCCCGTCGCAAAAGCATTTGGCTGTGCATTCTCAATAACATAAACCTTTGGTTGAGGAAGAGAAGCCCTTTGCGCTAAATCCCTTACAATCTTATAATAAACTGGTGCCGAATGCTGATCAACTTCACGCGCCCCGTACATGCGTAAAACGATTTTATCCGAATTCCAATAAGAAAAAAAGTTTAAACCACTTGCCATCAAAAGAGCAATGACCATGCCACCGCCCCCTCCAACAAGATAACCAACTCCCATAAAGAGAGCAGTTAAAAAAGCCAAAAGCATGGCTGTACGCATTATATTCATTACTCAAAAAACTCCATGATAAAAGTCAATCAATATTATATGATGGTGTTTTCTTTCTGCTTCTTCAATGGAATAGGTGTAAAATGAATAAAAAAGATGAGAATACAAGCAAAAAAAATGCAACTGTCGTTAAACAGCAATCTCTTTCTCCCGCAGCACAACGCGCCCTTAAAGAAGCTGAAGAAAGGCGAAAAAGCGCAGCAAAAAAAGAACAACCTTTAGAAAACGGCGGACGCGGCGGAAAAGACCCTTCCCGCTATGGAGACTGGGAAATTAAAGGCCGCGCTATTGACTTTTAAAACCATTGATTTTTAAAAAACCAGCGCTGTTTAAACAAGCAGCTTTTTAAAGAAAATCCGTTTTTGATAGACAAAAACGGATAATATTTATTTTTCTAAAGCTTTTAAAGACACGTTGATTAAACAATCATGCTTCTCATGCTGAAGCAGATTCTGCTTCAGCCGTTGCCGCTGCTTCTTCTGCCGCTTGCTTTGCTGCTTCTATACGTTCTTGTGCTTTTTTACCCGGTTCACCTTTATGTGGATTATTACGGGTTGGACGCTTTTTCAAGCCAGCTGCATCTAAAAACCGTAAAACGCGATCTGTTGGTTGTGCCCCTTGCCCAAGCCAATATTGGATACGTTCTTCATTAAGTTTCACCCTCGGTCCATCTTTAGGCAACATTGGATCCCATGCACCAACACGTTCAAGAAACCGCCCATCGCGCGGACTACGAACATCTGCAACGACGATATGATAGTAAGGACGTTTTTTTGAACCTCCACGGGACAAACGAATTTTCAATGCCATATTTTATCTCCTATTGTCAGCTCTGGCTTTCGTTTAAATTAACTTTTTTTGTTTTTTGCTCTTCAGCAATAACTTCATGATGACGCACAACTTCTTTAATAATAAATTTTAAAAATCTTTCAGCAAAATCAGGATCAAGATGACTATCTATAGCCAATTGCCGCAAACGCTCTACCTGATGTTGCTCACGCAGAGGATCTACTTTAGGCAAATCATAACGCGCTTTTAAGCGCCCAACAGCTTTCGTACAACGAAAACGCTCTGCTAAGATATGAATCAAAGTTGCATCAAAATTATCAATAGATGCTCGTAAATGTGCCAATTCGTTTAATACTGTTTCCTGCATCATATTCCTTTCCCTCTTTACATCTTATTTTTTCTTAGGATGCTGAGGAAATTTTCCCCTATCAGCAATGTCATTGGAAAGACCAGGAAATGTAGGTCCACGCTTGGGAAGTCCGGGCAAGAGCTTCCCTCCATTACCATTTTCAATTTGCTTTTGAAGTGTTGAGTATTGCTTTAGATCCAATCCCGACAAATCAGGCATAGCTGAAGAATTCCCCCCCAAATTTCCCATACCACCAAAACCCATTTTGGAACCAAGTCCTCCCAACATTTTTCCCATAAAACCACTTTTTCCTTTACCACCCATAGCTTTCATCATATCAGCCATTTGGCGATACATTTTCAAAAGTTTATTAATATCAGCTGCCGTTGTACCAGATCCCTTAGCAATTCGTTGTTTGCGACTATGTTTTAAAAGCTCTGGATTCGCCCGCTCTTGCGGTGTCATAGATGAAATAATGGCCAATTGACGATCAAACAAACGATCATCAAGCCCCGCAGCCGCAATCTGCTCTTTGACCTTCCCCATTCCTGGCAACATGCCCATAATACCGCCCATTCCACCCAGTTTTTTCATTTTCTGCAACTGTTCTGCAAGATCATTCAGATCAAATTTTCCGGCTTGCATTTTTTTTGCAAAAGCAGCAGCTTTCTCATGATCCATTGTTTCAGCAGCTTTTTCAACCAAAGAAACAATATCCCCCATTCCGAGGATACGATCAGCAATACGGCTGGGATGAAACTCTTCTAAAGCATCTATTTTTTCACCAGTTCCAATTGCTTTAATTGGTTTACCTGTAACCGCACGCATAGAAAGAGCAGCACCACCACGCCCATCACTATCCATACGTGTTAAAATAATCCCTGTAATCCCTACACGCTCATCAAAAGAACGAGCAAGATGAACGGCATCTTGCCCTGTCAAACTATCAGCCACCAACATAATTTCATGAGGAAGGGAACATGCTTTAATTTCAGCCAATTCGAGCATCAAAGCTTCATCAATATGATTACGTCCTGCTGTGTCAAGAAGAAGCACGTCATAACCACCCAATTTAGCAGCCTGCACGGCACGTGATGCAATATCAACGGGCAGCTGCCCCGCAATAATAGGCAAGCTTGCAAGTTTCGCCTGTTCTCCCAATTGGCGCAACTGCTCCTGTGCAGCGGGACGACGTGTATCTAATGACGCCATAAGAACTTTTTTATGGTGCTTATCAGTGAACCGTTTCGCAAGCTTTGCTGTTGTAGTTGTTTTTCCGGAACCTTGCAAACCAATCATCATGATAACAACTGGAGCTGGTGCATTTAAATCACTCAGAACGCTTTCATTTCCAAGAATATGAACCAATTCATCATGAACAATTTTAACCACCATCTGGCCCGGTTTAATTGATTTAACGATTTCGGCCCCAACGGCTTTTTCCCGAACCCTATCGGTAAAAGAGCGTACAACATCAAGAGCAACATCAGCTTCCAATAAAGCGCGACGAATTTCACGCAGCGCCTCTACAACATCCTGATCCGATAAAGCGCCACGTCCCGTCAAATGAGACAGGATAGAACCAAGTCGCTCTTGCAAGGATTCAAACATCATTTACCTCATTGTTGCATAACAAACAAACCAAAATAGCATCCGAGAACGCATCGCGCCGTCGGATGTTGACCTCTGAGATCTCTTTATACCCTTAAACTGGGGTCTCAGTCGGTGGCTCCAAGTTAATTTTGTCACTGAAAGCTTGCTCCTTCAAACAATAAAACCCCAGCTTTGTCAAGTTTTATCATAAAATGTCTTTTTATACGAAGAAATAAAAACAGCAAATACTATACTTCAAAACTTTCAACTTCAACACGCATAAAACAACCTGTTTCCTGTTCCATACTCCATAATTTCCCGCTAGAGATATCAAACCAAACCCCGTGCAATGTCAAAAAACCTTGATCTTTGCGAAGCTTTATCCACGGAAACGTCTCTAAATTTCTCAACGAATGGCGAATAGAAAGCTGCTCTAATGCCGTCTGTTTTTCTGGCCAAGACAGCGACTTATTATTCAAAACGATTTCTGCTGCTGGTGCTAAAAGACCTATCCATTGACCAATAAAATCATTTGATGATAAAGATTTACATGTCTCCTTAAGAGCAGTACGAATGCCTCCACAATGGGCATGACCAAAAACGACAATATGTTTCACCTCGAGCAATTGTACAGCATATTCAAGAGCTGCTGATGTTGCGTGATATTGATCATCAGGAGAAAAAGGAGGAACCACATTTGCCACGTTGCGCAAGGTAAAGATTTCCCCTGGCTTAGCATCAAAAATCATTTCTGGCACTGCACGCGAATCACAACAAGCAATGACCAAAACTTCAGGTTTCTGCCCTTCAGTCGCCAATTGCTGATAATGTGCTATTTTATATAAAAAATGATTGTTTATAAAATTTTGGTAACCACTTAAAAGTCTTGCTGGTAAACGCGCCATTCTCTCTTTACTTCTGCTTCTTTTTTTACTTTACATTTTGTATATTTAAAAAAACAAACTATTAACATACAAAAATACTAAAAATGCCCTTTCTCTGACGTAAAATATTTCTTTAAAGTACAAACTATTACTAAAAAATAGCAAAAACAAACTCATTCTTTCCAAATAAAGAGCTGTTTTCTTCAGGAAGAAGGTGTTACAGTATACAAAAATATGATGGTCAGCTTTCAATAAAGAAGAGAAGACCCCTAAGAGCAAAAAGGGAGAGTGGATGTGTTGCAACCAAAAAAAACAGAGACAAAAAACACCCAAGATAAAATAGAACAAATCCTTTTTGCTCAAACCGATGAAGAAGATATTGTTTATTACGAAAATAAAGAACTTCAAAAAGCCGCAGCCGTCGCAGTAAAAGCTTTTAATCTCCATCAGACGGGAAAAAATACTATCTACTTTGAACAAAATTTGACCCGTAACAACAAGCCTATAACCGCTATCACGCTTGTCAATGATAACAAACCCTTCCTTCTCGATTCTATTTTAAATGTTTTCAATCAACACAAAAACCATATCTATTTGATTGCGCATCCTATTCTTGATTGTGCTTCTGGAAAACGCATCAGTCTGATGCAAATTCACATCGAGTCATTAAACAAACAGCAAGTACAAAAACTTGAAAATGAACTCACCTTAGTTCTTGAACAGGTTAATGCTGCTGTACAAGACTGGAAGCCTATGCTTGAAGAAGTTAAAAAGCATATTCATGCCTACCAAATAAGTCTTCCCCCGCACTACAAACAAGAAGGCGAAAAAGCTATTGAATTTCTTCACTGGCTAATGGACGATAATTTCATTTTCCTTGGTATGCGCACCTACAACTTCATCAAAGACCAAAAACCCCTAAAATCCTTTACAGCGAGTAATATTGAACTTGGTATACTCACGGATGCTTCTATTCATATTGTTGACGATGAAAGTATGAAAGAACCTCCTCAAGAAGTTTTATCCTTCATGGAAAGCGATAATCTGTTTATCGTGACAAAAGCTAACAGCCGCTCCAAAATTCACCGTTCTGTCTGGCTCGATTATATTGGTCTTAAAATCTTTGATAAAGAAAAACAACTCTGTGGAGAATTACGCATTGTAGGGCTTTTTACCTCCTCAGCTTATACACGTTCTATTTTGCAAATTCCTTTCTTAAAAGAAAAAGCCCAAACTATTATTCAACGTCTTGGACACAATCACACCGATTATTCAGGAAAAGCACTCATCAGTGCTTTAGAAACCTATCCAAGAGATGAAATGTTTCGCTCTGATGTTGATACATTGACAGAAAACACTAAACTTATTCTACAATTAGATGAGCGCCCACGTTTACGGGTTCTTGCCCACACTGATTCTTTTGGGCGCTTTGTTTCTATCCTTGTCTACGTACCGCGTGACCAATATAGCAGCAGCCTGCGTGAAAAAGTTGGCGAACATTTTGTTGAGCTCTATAAAGGCGACTTTTTTGAATCTTATCCGCTATTTTTGGAAAGCACCCTTATACGTGTCTATTACATCATCCATCGCAAAGGAAACGAAACTGTTCCCCTTCACGAGCGCTCCACACTTGAACAACATGTACGTTCGATTGCACGAAGTTGGGAAGACAGCGTTCAAGCCATCGCTCTTGCTCAGAAAACAACAGAGCAACAAACACGTCTAGCCAGCGAATTTCCCAACAGTTATCGTGATTTATTTTCAACTGAAGACGCTATTAACGATGCCGGACATATTTTAAATCTTCATGATGAGAAGCCCCTTTTCGTGAACTTTTATCACGCACAAAACAAAGAAAAACGCGCTATTTCTCTTCGGCTTTTTCACCGCCATGAAGCTCTTGCCCTTTCCAAACGTGTACCACTCCTTGAAAACATGGGGTTTCGCGTTATTGCCGAACAAACCCTTGAATTACCAGATGGCTATGGGCACTCTGTGTATCTTCATGATATGCAGCTGGAAAGCACTTTCCAGCTCTGTATCGATTTTGAAAAAAACGGTCAAAAACACGCCGAAACCTTTGAGGCCATTTGGGCACAAAATGCTGATAATGACGCTTTTAACGCGCTCACCCAAACAGCTGAACTTGATTGGTATGAAATTGTTATTTTGCGCCATTATGGGCGCTATCTCCAGCAAGCTGGTATTCCTTATTCGCAAGATCGCGTTGCCCAAACTTTAAATGCTTATCCTGACATTACCCAAGATCTTTATACTTTATTTCATTTAAAATTTCACCAAAGCCATACAGAAAAAGAACGGGAAAAAAGGCAACAGGTTATTCAAAAGCGTATTGGAGAAAAATTACGGAAAGTATCTGGTTTAGATGATGATCTCATCTTACGCCGTTATTGCAACCTTATCGATGCGAGTTTACGAACGAATGCCTTTACGCCTCTTGACGATGGAAGTCCTCGGCGTATTTTAGCCACCAAATTAAATCCGCGCCAAATTGAGGGTTTGCCTGAACCACGCCCTTACCGAGAAATTTTTGTTTATGGACCGGAAGTTGAAGGGGTGCATTTGCGTTTTGGACCTATCGCTCGTGGCGGAATTCGTTGGTCTGACCGTGCATTAGATTATCGCACCGAAGTCCTCAGCTTAGTCAAAGCCCAACAAGTTAAAAATGCGGTTATCGTTCCTGCAGGTGCAAAAGGTGGTTTCTATCCTCATCGGCTTCCCCAAACAAATGACCGTACTCTCATCGTAGAAGCAGCACGACAAGCTTATACAGACTTTATCACAGCTTTGCTCTCAATCACAGACAATCTGATTAACGGCAAAATCAGTTCTCCCCCCAATGTTATCTGTCATGATGACCCTGACCCCTATTTTGTTGTCGCAGCAGACAAAGGAACAGCAACTTTTTCTGATACCGCCAACGCCATCAGCCAAGCAAATCACTTTTGGCTCGATGATGCTTTTGCCTCTGGAGGCTCAGCAGGTTACGACCACAAAGCCATTGGTATTACAGCCAAAGGTGCATGGGAAGCTGTCAAAAGACATTTTAGAGAAACATTTGATCAAGATATTCAAACAACGCCCTTCACCTGTGTCGGTGTTGGAGACATGTCTGGCGATGTCTTTGGTAATGGGATGCTGCTTTCCAAACAAACAAAATTGATTGCTGCTTTTGATCACCGAGATATCTTTATTGATCCAGATCCAAGCATAGACGAAAGCTATGCAGAGCGTATGCGCCTTTTTAAACTTCCTCGCTCCAGCTGGCAAGATTACGATCAAAGCAAATTATCAAAGGGCGGTGGTATCTTCTCACGAAAAGAAAAAACCATTACTCTCTCACCTGAAGCAGCACAAGCCATTGGTTTTGAAAAACAAACAGGAACACCCTTTGAAATTATTTCTGCTCTTCTCAAAGCCCCTGTTGATCTTTTATGGTTCGGCGGCATTGGTACTTATATCCGCGCTGCAACAGAAAATGATGCCCAAGTAGGTGATCGTGCAAATGATGCGATACGCATTACCGGAGAGCAAGTGCGTGCAAAAATTATTGGCGAAGGGGCTAATCTTGGTGTTACACAACGTGGACGGATTGAATATGTCTTAAATGGTGGTCGATGCAATACGGATGCCATTGATAATTCTGCTGGTGTGAATTGTTCTGATATTGAGGTCAATCTCAAAATTGTTCTTGCATCAGCACTACGCGCCAAAACATTAACCCGCGAAGAACGCAATAAGCTCTTGAAAAAAATGACACCTCAAGTCGAGCAACTCGTCTTGCGCAACAATTATCTACAACCCCTTGCTCTTTCTTTGGCGGAAAATCAAAGCACTACTGATTTGCCCTATCAAATACGCTTTATGCACGATTTAGAACAAAAAAAGCTTCTAGATCGTAGAGTTGAAATACTCCCTGATGAGCAAATTTTACGACAAAGAACAACCCAAGGCAAAGGTCTTCTCCGTCCAGAACTCGCTGTTATTTTTGCGTATGCTAAATTAACCTTAAAAGAAGAAATTGCTAATAGCCCCATTGTTGATGATCACTATTTCAATACAACCTTGCTGAACTATTTTCCAACACAAATTCAAGAAAATTTTAAGAAGGAAGTCATTCACCATCAATTGCGTCGTAATATTATAGCAACGCTGATTGCCAACGATATTGTAAATCGTGGAGGCCCCACTTTTGTTAATAGACTACACGATGCAACAGAACAAAAAGCTGAAAATATTATTCGCGTTTTCATTGCCATTCGCGATGGTTTTGAAATTCCTCAATTGTCTGAGCAAATTGATAAGCTTGATAATAAAATACCCGGTCTTGTCCAAAACAAATTCTACGCAGCAATGACCCCAATGCTCTTTGAAACAACCAATTGGGGTTTACACAACATAGATCTCTCACGTCCATTAGAAGAAATTGTAAAAACAATAAAGCAAGCCCGTAGCGTTATTGAACAAGAGCTTATGCATTCTCACGACAACGATATTAAGCAAAAGATTGAAGAAAAAGCAGTACACTACAACGAAGAGGGAGCACCAAAAGCATTAGCGAAACAATTAGCTCTCTTAGAAGCTGCTTCAACAATCTGTGATATTTCTTTAATTGCAAAAAAAAGCAACAGTGATCTTATTAAAACCGCAGAGATCTATTTTTCACTTGCGCAAATCATTCGTATAAACCGCATTAACGAAGCAAGTCGTATAATTCCTGTAGTAGATTATTATGATAGTATGGCTTTAAGCCAAGCAAAAGAAAATGTTTCTGAAAGCTTACGGCAAATCGTTATGAAAATCCTCAAAAATTATGGAAAGAAAAAAGATCCTTTTGACACTTGGAAAAAAACAGAAGAAGATCATATTCACAAAATTACAAACCACATTAGTGCCCTTATTGAAAATGATCTCAATATTTCTCGTTTTACTTTTGCAGCAGGATTAATTTCTCAACTACAAAATACTGGCTTTCAAACCTAAAGCAAATACAAAACGACCCACTCAATCTCCCGTTCTATCCCACCACAGTAAACCAGCCAAGATGGAGCGGAAGTTTGCATTTTATACATAGTACCCAAAATAAGAATCTTGCTATTTATCACAATAGAATGTTTGCAACAATTTCAAAACGACAACAGGATTGATTTCCCACCCTAAAAACATCAATTTTCAGTCTTAAAAGCAGTACAAAATAGCCCCCTTTCTATCTATCCATGACTAATCAGTAAGGAAAGAACGGAGGCGCTATCCCGCATTTTTAGACAAAGCAATTAAAATAAAAAATAAATTCAAATTTTACTGTCAAACATCCTTCAACATAAAAATATAATATGTTGATTTACAATCATAATTTTATTATTTTTATGTTGAAGGAGAAGCTGATATTCTAAGTTTGTCTCATTTCAAATCTGTTTATATTCAATCAACTAAACGCATTTCCCCTTGCATATTGCAAATGGGAAAACCGTATAGATAAAAAATATTAAAGAAAGAACTAAATGCCCCTCATAAACCACCTCAAATGCCAAAAGCTGTAGAAACATTAGGAGTGGGAAAATATAAATATGATGGTGCCCCCCTTAGCTTCTTACTCCATAAATGAAAAGATGGACGTCCATTTCCCCCTTTACAACTTCATATTCTTATCCAACTAGGCTGTTTTACCTATTTCAAAGGTCACTCTAAACAGACATCTGCAATATGCTCAAAATTCCATACATAAAGAAAAAAGGTTCCTAACACGGCACCACACTACCTGTATAAAAAGGCAATTCAGCATACTTTAAAATGCCACTTTTTTCACACAAACACTGTTGCTATATGTAGTTTGACATAAGATTTTGTACTAAGTGAAAAGAGGTGGGATTAGTTAGGAGTAAGTGGTAATTTTTTATTTTTACAGCTATTTTTTACCATTAAATACGCATTTTGTTAAAATAGATTTTGACACTCTAAAATTGCAAAAAAGTGTGAAAATCAGAAAAAATCGAAATTTGGTGGTAAAAATGAAAAAAGGCTTGGGTACAAAACCTAAAGTGGAGCGAGACGACCAAGTTTTAAAAAACCTAATTTTACCCACCCATTGTTAATGAGCAAGGGAAGAACGGGAGCGCCATCGGCATTTTTAGGCAGTGCACCCAAAATAAAAAATAACGCTTGAAGATTATTGTCCTGCGCGGGAAATAAGCGCTGCAAAGTGTTAAGAAGCTTCATGGGCTGAATATGGACAAGTTCGAATTCTGCTGTCAAATATCCTTCTTCATCAAAAGAAAAAGGTCCACTAATACGTAACCCACCACCTGTATGAAAAGTCAATTCACCTTGCTTTAAAAGCCCACTTTTTCCATACAGTCGCTGTTGCCAATTTTTCCCTTCATCTTCAGACAAAAAAGAGATGTCATTTAAAATCACTTTCAAGTTACCATCAATTTTTGGGACATCAACAAAAGAAGATGTAAAAACTAGAGAAACATCAAAACCGTCAAAAGTTATATTTCCCAATAAATCATTATTTTCATGTTTCAGATCAAAGCGCAAAAATTCTGCCGTTATTTTTTGAGGCGTATCTTTTGTCTCTAACGGCTGAGTAATTATGTCATGCGTATTTTGCAAAGATGCTTGATCTTCTACATTTTCCTGCGTCGTTTTTTTATCTGTTGTTTGTGCTCCTAATGCTTCTTGAGGCTTTTGATCTTCAAGGGAAGAGGAAAGAGGTGAAATTTCAAGCCCTTCAGCTATAAACTTCAATGTTTTACCCGTTTTCCAATAAGGTTCTGTTTCAATAACCAAATTGCGCCAACGCGATACTATGGAAGTTTGTCCGGAAAAAACAATTGATGCAGGAGAATGAACATTAAACTCGACCAAATGAGGTGCATAAATTGGTGCACCAGCCGTCAAACGCCCCGTCGATAAAGAAACCCCATGTAAAGGCCAAGAAAATTGAAAATTGTCGCAAACAACACCGATACGTAAAGGATAACCATCCTTGCGCACATTCTCACATATCGCCGCCATATTATAGGAAGACGCTTTTGCAAATATATCAGAAACTTGCTCTTCTATTTTACGTGAAAAAAAAACCAGAGTGCGCTATAAATAAATATCAGAGCAAGACAAACGAGCCCACAAATTAAATAGCTCAAAGAAAATCTCTTTTGTGATGACGGTATTTGAAAGGATTTAGACAACATTAAAACTTTCTTTATCTCTTAACTTCCTCCCCACCCTAAAAAGGACAAAGATTCTTAACCACAGTCAGTTTATAAACAATCCAACTTCTTAATCGACCGGATTTTATCTAATGATCACTTCAAGGAGTTCCTATACATCGTTCTAAAGTACAGTATCTCATAAGTCCACCCACCAAGATCTTTTTAAGAAAATCCGTTACACTTTCTAACAAAAAATACCTCATGTGTAAAGTTTTACATGAGTTTTCTATCTCTACCTTAAACGATACTGTTTTACAGCACAACAAGAACGATAATGAATAGTGTTTCTAACACTCACACAAATGCGGGCGGTACACAAAAAATCTGTCGTAATGCACCTTCAAACCATTGGCTTAAAGCTTGATCATAAATTAAACGACCTTTCAAATGTGCACAAGCAGGTTGAGCACCTTTTTCAGTCAATTTATGTGCCGAACGCACGACCAAACGCCGCATCATAGCACGTGTAAACTCAGCATGAAATTGCAAACCCCATGCATTGTTTCCATAACGAAAAGCTTGTGTAGGATATGTATGCCCTGTTGCCAAAAGCATTGCCTCTTTCGGTAAATCATAAATACCTTCATCATGAAAATGATAGACCATTTCTGGCCAATTCATCAATTCCCTCCCTTGAGGGGTTGCTTCTAGTGGATACCAGCCGACTTCAACAGTCCCATCACTTCTTGTACCAACGCGCCCCCCCAGATTTCGCGCTAACATTTGTGCTCCAAGACAAATACCCAAAAAAGGCTTATTTTCCTTTAATGATAACGAAATCCAATCAATTTCCTCACCAATATAGGCTTCGCTGTCATTCACACTCATCGGTCCCCCTAAAATAACAACACCGGCATAATGCTCTAATGTATCAGGGAGTTTTTGTCCAAAAATAGGACGATAAATATCAAGAACAAAACCATTTTGTTGTAAAAATTTTCCTAAACGACCAGTATAGGTAGACCGCCGATGAATAACAACAGCAATCCTTGGTTTGTTATTTTTTTGTTTTTTATCAAGACATCTCTGATTTAAAAACATTTTTAACCAATCACCTCTGCAACCAAGCAAAACTTCATTTTTAAAGCATAAGAGAATAATTTTATTGGACAAGACTAACGATATTTTTTCTTCTAGGTCAATTGTTTCTTCTGAGAAAACATTCGCATTATCACATTGGTGCAATTTAAAATAAACGAAATTTTTTCCTCGATAAAAATGTTTCTTCTTCTGTTTTAACCCCTGGATCATCAACATTTAAGTGGGTTTGACTGAACATTTTTACATCTTGTTCTTTTATATCTTGTTTCTCCACCTGCACATTATGCAAAAGAGAATCATCTATAGGTGTTAATTTTTCAAGTTTCTTATCTTCAACACCATCACTTTTCCCCGTAACATACTCTTTGTCTTGCTTTTTCGGCACAATATTGTCCGCCTCTAATGTGAGAGAAGGCATACAGGGAGGCGCCTTCCATTCAAAACCGCCCAAACGTCCACTGATTGGAGAAACCGCTGACCAAGAAGAAAAAATGGACCCATCACACATCCATACTGGATCACGTTCAGCACGAAGTGCTAAAGAAAGCCATTGACGCACAGCACCTTGATTGTTTCCCTGTGCCTCTTCAATATCTGCCAACAATAAATAAACACTTTCCCGTGGATGATATTGTAATGCTTTTTTTGCCTGCTCTCTCGCTATTGCTGTTTCACCAGCATCTAAAGCTGCTTTAGCAATAAGGAAAGCCGATTCAAATGCATCTTTATTATAAGAAGCAAGTGTCCTAGCCCTTTTCAATCGCCCAATAGCTCCTTCTTCTCTTTCGAGATAAAGCGCCGCCAAATCAGGATGAGGATCCTTTTGCCAAGCCGCTATAATCATTTTATCCGCTTTACGCGTTTCATTTAACTTATAAAGAATATCAGCAGCAATAACTATTATTGGAACAAAATCAGGCGCCAATTTATGGGCTTTCAAAATGGCTTCACGCGCTTGTACAGGATGTGTATCAAACAAAGAAAGTGCCTGCCCACTTAATAGTAAAACCTGTATATGCTGCCGCTCTGGAGTCGCGCGAACAGAACGCGGGAGAGCTTTTTGCGCTCTTTCAAAAATAGCAAGTGCCTTATCCCATTTACCCTCAGTACTTAACCGATCAAGCACCGCCTGATGCGCCCATAAAAGTGCTGGCGATAAAGTCAGCGCCTCTTCGGCATATTGTTGCGCTGCCTCATAAGCTTTACTCTTCATCGCTTCACAAAACAAACCATAAAGTCCAACCAATTTTGTCGAATCTTCCTTTCTCATCCCCTCATAAAGACCGATGGCGCGAACAGAGTTATTTTGTAAAGACAAGGTTTGCGCTTGTAAGAGTTTTACCAATGGCTCTTGTTTCCCTGCAAGATATTTAGCAACCTGTGCTTCCATTTTTTGCGCAACCATACTATCACCAGCAAAAGTTGCAAGAATTCCCTTTGAAAGAGCTTCATAACCGCGCTTTTTATGACGTTTATACAAATAATTGGAAAGAGCACTCGGTAAGGAAAAAAAGAAAGACAATAACCACCATAAAAGCACCAGCGTTACAAAAAGCAAAATAAGCACACTTAACACTGTAAGCAATGAAGCAGAAAATCTGAAATGCAAAAATGTAAGAACAAAAATACCATTGTGATTAGCAACCCACGCGAAAGCTAAACCGAGGATACAAACAACAAAAGTATAAATAAAAACACGTATCATCTTGGGCCTATTTACATCTTTGTTGCCTTAAAAGATCCTTGTTGCACAGACAATAACAATTGCTGCAACAACTGTTGAATAGCAATATGTCTTTCAAGCTGCTTAACAAAATCCATTGAAACATCTTTTGCACTTTGTGGCAATGATTGCCATTCGCTCAAAGCCTTTTCGTAATCACCAGCTTGAATAGCAACTTCCATGCGTGCCGCAATAGCCCCCAGCGTCGTCCCTTCAACATTGCCAATCGGTCGCGAAACAATAAGCCCTTTTATCCACGCTAAAATTCGGTCAAAAAAACCAGCATCTGACGCAACAATATTTTGCGTACCAACAATTGCATCGGCAACATGAGAAAAATCAACAGAAAGTTGTGCTGAACTTGGAAGACCCACAGTAGCTGTTTTTTGCAACACATCAAGTCCATCAATTGAAGGCGATAATTGCTGTAACAGCTTTAATTCATTATTATAAGATCCACCACGCTCTATAGCATTTTTTAATGAACTAATTGCTGTAAAGAGTGCGGTATCTATTTCTCTTTTCTCACTATTTTTAACAGCAGTTTCTTCCTGTATAGCTTCTAACTGTTGTTTTAATGCAGCAAGATCATTTGCATTGCTCTGCCCAACAGACAAAGCCGTCTCTATCTCTTTCGACTCTCTAACAAAAGTTTGTACAGTTTCTTCAAGAGCTTTTACTTTTTCCTCTAAAATCGCAAAAGCTTTTTTGATTTCTTCTTTCGATAGTTCATCGTTTTTCGTTGTTTTAAACTGTTGTGATGAAAAAGAAGAAAACTCTGTTTTTAACGCATCGATTTCTTGAAACACCCGTCTCAATTGTTCCTTTGTGTCTTCACCTTGATTTTTTGCGGCTTCAGCAATCTGCAAAGCTTTTTCCCCTCCAGCAGAATTTTCCACAAAAGAAGAAGGAAAAAGACCAGCCCATTGAAGCCCCATAAAAATTCCCAAAGCAATGAATCCCCCCAAAATCCCAGAAAGGGACAAGAAAAGCCAAGTTGTACGAGAGCTACTTTTATCCTGACCTTGCATATTCTGTTTTTCTCGCGCATGAGACTCTACAGAATTGTGGATTTTTTCCTCTGAATCATGGGGAACAGCTTCATGTTCAATAACTGGTTTCTTACGGCGCGTACCAGCATAATGTGTTTTAACTTTTGGTTTTGAAGAATCGACCATCTCTGTCACTTTTTGTGCACACTTTTTTTAATGATAAAATAATAAAATGAAAAAAGTTTTAAAAATGAAGCTTTTCTCAGATATCTTCGTTTGTTTTACATTCTTTTTATAAAGAGTATAACTTTATAGAAATTTTCCAAATATCATTTTGCTCAATAATATTTACAATTATAGACTTTAATAGACAAGTTTTAAAAAACACATTTGCATTTTATACTCAAAAATACAGCTTTATTTTTAAATCAACAATATCATGAAATTCAAAGAAAATGCCAAAACACATATTTTTTCATAGAAAAATCAATTCTAAGAGAAATACTTTGCATCTTTTTCTGTTCATGGTACGCACGCAGGAAAGAAGCTTCAATATAAGGTTTTGTTTAAAATGCGTCTGCTGGGAATAGAAACAAGTTGTGATGAAACGGCAGCGGCTGTCATTGAATATAACAATGAATCAAACAGCCGAATTCTTTCCAATGTTGTTTGGAGCCAAATTGATCACCATGCACCTTACGGCGGTGTTGTTCCTGAAATTGCTGCTCGTGCCCATGTTGAAGTTCTTGATCATTTAATTCTGCAAGCACTAACAGAAGCAAACACAAAATTAAAAGATATTGATGGCATTGCAGCCACCAGTGGACCAGGCTTGATAGGAGGATTATTGGTAGGCGTTATGAGCGCAAAAGCACTCTCTCTTGCCACTGGCAAACCATTTATTGCGGTAAATCACTTAGAGGGACACGCTTTAACAGCTGTGTTAACGCACAACGTCAGCTTTCCTTATTTATTACTTTTAGTTTCAGGGGGTCATACACAAACAATCATTGTTCATGGAGTAGGTAACTACCAACGTTTAGGAACCACCATTGATGATGCATTAGGAGAAGCCTTTGATAAAACTGCAAAACTTTTAGGTCTTCCTTATCCTGGTGGACCAGCACTTGAAAAAGCAGCTTTATTTGGTGATAAAAATCGCATCCCCCTTCCACGCCCTTTAAAAGGTGAAAAACGGTTAGATTTTTCTTTTTCAGGACTCAAAACTGCTGTTCGACAAGCCGCAACAGCCATAGCTCCTCTTACAGAAAATGATATTGCTGACATTGCCGCAAGTTTTCAAGCCGCCGTGACCGATACAGTACATGATCGTATTCATCTAGCCCTACAACACTTTACCCACCAATATCCTCTCTCTCATGATCAAGGAAAGCGTTCTCCTGCTTTGGTTGTCGCAGGCGGTGTTGCCGCAAACCAAGCCATTCGTTCTACGTTGCAAGAACTTGCCTATCAACATGGTTTTGAATTTATAGCCCCTCCTCTTTCCTTGTGTACCGATAATGCTGCAATGATTGCTTTTGCCGGTGCACAAAAACTCGCACGAGGAGAAACAAGCTCTCTTGACATTGCACCCCGCTCACGCTGGCCATTAGATGAAAAAGCCACGCCCTTGATCGGGATGGGACGCCGTGGAACAAAAGCATAATAAAACTGACGCCCCCCACACACATCTTAAAGAACGAAGATTTCTACTCAATCCGGTCTGTAGATAGTCCGAATTCCCTATCGAGCGAATTCCACCTGCTTCCCACTCACACAATTCACTTAACCCAAAGCTCGACACGCAAACCTAAATATGCACCACACATTCTAAAAATTTCATGTTTCAAAAAACTGCCTTATATCATTACACTTCAAATGACGGTATTTTACGGCATAATAAGATCTATTCTCTCCCACGAAGTATAGATATGAAAGCCATTCTTTGACTTCATCATCTTTGATCATCTATTTGTTTCATTGCCGTTGTAATCTTGAAACTTTTTAGAATCAATTTTCTTAATTTTCTCCAACAAACTCTTATAGTGACCGCATTTCAAACCATAGCTGAAAAGATAAGCAAAGAGCAAAATACCCTTATACAACATGAAATATCAATGAATCGCGTTTCTCTGCTACACGTTATTTTGAAACAAGAAAAAACAGATAATGCCCATTCTTTACCCCATTTTAAAAATCATCGTTGATGGTGTTACAAAGATGCTTATAAAAATGCATATGATGAATGCATAACAGTCTATGAAAAAGGAGAACTCATGGCTTATTGGCTTTTTAAATCTGAACCCCATAAATGGTCATGGGAGATGCAAAAGAAAAAAGGAGCTGATGGCGAACAATGGGATGGTGTACGCAATTATCAAGCCCGTAATAATATGCGCGCCATGAAATATGGCGATAAAGGTTTTTTTTATCACTCAAATAAAGGTTTAGAAATTGTAGGCATTGTAGAAATATGTGCTGAAGCACACCCTGATTCTACAAGCTCTGATCCACGCTGGGAATGTGTGGATATCCGTGCACTTTGTGACATGCCAACACCTGTTTCATTAAAACAAATTAAAGCCAATCCCAAACTAGCAAATATGGTACTGGTTAAAGCCAGCCGCTTATCAGTGCAACCTGTGACAGAAGATGAATGGAAAGAAGTTTGTTTGATGGGGAACCTTAAGAGGGAAATGCTTGTATCTTAAAACAATAATTTTTATTCATTAACTCATATAAAAAATGCTTCATAGCATTGCACAAAAAATCTCTTTATGATGCATCTTTTCGGCATTGCTAAATGCAAAGCTTACTCAACGCTTATAATAAGCAACACCACGAACATCACACACAAAAACCCCTCGCACACAAATGCAACGAAAAAACAAAACTGAACGTGGATAAAAAACAATAAAAATGACCGTGAAATTCTCCTAAACAGTGCATATGTGTTAGGTGTTGCACAGTTATCTTCACGCTTAAAAAACGCATCATATTGAGTGTTCATTGTTTTACATGTTGGATGAGAGCCCCTCATACCGCAGGATTCTCTCATTCCCAACCTGTTTATATTAAATCAATCAAAAGCTATTTTCTTGCACATTACAAGCAGGAAAAGTCCCGTATGGATAAAAAACGTGAAAGAAAGGACTAAAAATTCCTCTTATGAAGAGTCTCAAGTGCCAAGGACTATCCGCAACACCCACGAGCTGGCAAAGTGTATGATAGTGCCGGCTTTATTTCTCCATAAGCGTAAAGATGATGACACTCAATGGCTAAAACACGTTCTAGAGCATAAACAAACGCTTCCAACCAATACGTAAAATACTCTGCAGACGGAAATACCTTCTTTTCGGCAAGCAACCATAGAAATTATAAAAGTTTATTTTTTAGAAACGCTCTTTTTTAATTTTCCTCTTTTAATTTTTCTTGCATGAAATCTCATTTTTCACGAAACTACAATCAGTTCATCAACATGCCTATAAGGAAAAACATGAACCACTATACTCTTTTAATTGTTGAAGACAATGATCTACGCCCCATTTTAGTAGAACAATTGCAAATGCATCAAGAGTTTGAAATTTTCCAAGCAAAAACAGCAGAAGAGGGAATGAAAATAATCCAAGAAGAAAATATTGATCTCGCTATTTTGGGACTTGAACTTCCTGATCTTGATGGTTTCAAAGCCGTGAAACAATTACGCACCCAAGGATTTCGTGCCCCCATTATCATGATAACAAATCATGATACAGACTGCGATAATATTTTAGATCTTGAAACAGGCGCCAATGATTATGTGACAAAACCTTTTCGCTTTGCTGTGTTATTAGCGAGAATTCGAGCACAGTTGCGTCAATATGAACAAAATGAAGACACAACCTTTCATATTGGCCCCTATACTTTTAAACTGAAACAAAAACTTCTTCTTGATCAATGCGACAATAAAATCTGTCTCACAGAAAAAGAAGCAGCAATTCTTAAATGTCTCTATTATGCCAATGATAAAATTGTCAGCCGTGAAACATTGTTAGAACAAGTTTGGGGTTATAATGAAAATATTGTCACCCATACTTTAGAAACCCATATCTATCGTTTGCGACAAAAAATCGAAAAAGATCCCTCCAATGCACAAATTCTCATGACAGATCAAAATGGTTATCGTTTAAATCTTTAATTCGAGATTCACTGTTTCAAAAATAATTTTAATATCTTAAATGAAAACAAAAACGAGATGAAAAAAACCTTCACATATAATGTGCAAAAATTGAAATAAGAAAATCCTTCTATATTTGCGGTTCTTATGCCAATGGCAAAATGATTAATTATCTTTATAAATTAAAATATTTCGCACTTGTGGTGATAAAGCAGGAATAAAAACACGTCGCGATTGACGACGCTGTACCAGCAAACCCTGATAAACACGTTTTTGTGCCTGACACATTAAGAGTCCCCCAAAATAAGGCAAAAGATAGCGTACAAATGGCTCATAAAAAAATGAGAACAACCGCGAAACATAACCCGTAGAAGGCATATAATGTACAATTTCTTGTATTGGCCCAGAAACAAAATTTGTTTTTTCGAACAAACGAGTAATTTGTTGCCGACTATAAGGCTCGCCATAACCAAAGGGCGTAGTAATATTGCGCGCCCAAAAGCCAGAGCGATTAGGTACAATAACGATCAAGTGGCCATTGGGTGCTAAAACACGCCATATTTCATTCAACGTTTCAAATGAATTTTCTGTATATTCTAATGCATGTACCAATAAAATACAATCAACTGACGCATCAGGAAGCGGCAAATCTTCTTCAAAAACAAGCGCTGTAGCAACTTGCTCAGCACAAGGCCAAGGCGAAGCACCCTGGGAAGCTGGCATAAAAGCAAAACATTGTTGGGCACGTTCACGCAATGTAGAAAGATAAGGAAGTGCATAACCCAACCCCATAATCCGTTTATCTGTAAGATCAGGCCACCATAAATTCAATTGGTCACACAGCGTCTTTTGCACACGCAGCCCAAGTGCAGAAGCATAAAAATCTTTCAGCGTAACGATATCCAACTCAACATACCATGTAGAAACAAATTTCAAACATTACAGATTTTCATATACCAAACTTATATGGACTTCTGCTCTTTTTCCGCAACAGCGAACATTTCAATATTTCATATTTTAAACTTAAATGATTAAAAAATCAGCACAAAAGGATGATTATTGCGTTACAAGCGCTTTAATCATTTTCTTGGAGATGAACCCCATAGAGGTTCTTCATACACTGTTTCTGACATCAATTAAGAAAAAAGCCAACACTGGTTAATTAAAATGAAGCAATCTTTCAAGATAGTTTTTTTCTTCTTCTGGAATATGCTCTTTACCAAGACGCTTGCGAATTTCATCCAAAATCTGCCGCGTACGCATTTGATCACTTTTTTGTGGTAGTGCCTCACCTTCTTGTTCTTCACCTGTTTTTGAAGAAAGTGGACGTCCTAACGGATCTTTAGGACCAGAATCAGCATTTTGATCATTTCCCGTTTCTTTGAGTGTTTCGCGCATTTTTTTCAAAACATTTTGTGCACCTTGCCTCAAAGATTCCAAAGCGTCAGACTGATTTTGTATAGATACCTGATGATTTCCATTATCAAGAGCATTTTCCGCAGAATTCATTTTTTCTTCCGCCCTTTTCAATGCGCCTCCTGTTTCAAATCCTTGTTCTGATAATTCTTTTTCTAATGTTGATAATTCAGACTGCAATTCAGCTTGACGTTTTTTTAAAGATTTTTTCTGTGTTTCCGGCACATTTTCTCCGCGTTTTTGTTCCATCTCTAACTGATGTGTTTCATTGAGAATTTCTTGCTGACGACGCATTAAATCTCCAAGCTGGTCCATCTTTTCTTTCATTTGTGCAGATTGGCTTTTTTCTCCCTCATTTTGATTGCCTTTTTGCACATGCAAATGATCAAGCGTCTGTTCAACTTCCGCCAAGAGTTGTTCAGCTGCTAAAGAAGAGCCCGTTTTAGCCATTTCCTCAATTAAATTTAGCTTTTCTTGTAATGTAGCTTCAGAAAGATTAGGACTTTTTGAGCTTTTAGAATTTTTAGAAACTTGAGTATCTGGTGCTTTTTCAGCCAAAGCATGAATATACTCATCCATAGCTTGACGTAAATCTGCCATAAGGCGTTCAATTTCTGCCGCTGAAGCACCGTAACGCAATGCATCACGTAAAGCAGCTTGTGCTTGTTTTAAATTTTTTTGCACGGATTCAAGCTGATTATCTTCAATACCCAAAGCAATTTGCCATAAATAATCCACCACATCACGCAAATCCTCTTCTGTTTGTGCTAAAGAAAGTCTTGTCCACGCACTTTGTAGAACAAGAAAATGCTTGACATTTTGCAAACCTTTTTCTGGACGCACAAGCAAAGCAGAAAGCATATCCAATACACGCTCTCTCGCAGAAGCATCAAGCGCTAATAAACGACGCAATTCACTCACCGCACGCGCAACAGGATTTGAAAAAACGTGTTGCGGTAATGTCATAACAAAAGTTTTGCTACGCCCTTTCTGCCCAGCACCATCTTCTGCCACCAAAGTAATTTTGACTTGCGAACCCGCCCATGGATGCGCTGATATATCTTGCACCATCCGCATTTTCCCCTTTCCACCACGCGGAAGAAGAAGCTCTATTTCCGGAGCATTATAAAGAGAGGAAGCACTTTTATTCTGAGAAAGAAAAGGCTCTATTTCAACAAAAGCCTTTGTCACACCATAATCATCATCCACCACATATCGTAACTCTAACGATCCCGTTAAAATCCGCCCTGGTTTTTCCAGCCAATGAATTGTCGGAAGCGTATCCTTGATTATCTGCAAATGCCACTGCTGTTTTTTACGACGTGATGATACAACTAAATTCATTGAATGATTTAAATGTGTTTCAAAATGAGCGATTGGATCATTCAAAGCTGTTTGTTCCTTTTTCTCTGAAAACGAAACTTCCCTCCCATCTTCTACAGACTTTGCTTTTACTGTAACGCCAGCCCCATTGACAACACGCACAACAACATTACTCCCTTCAGGGATTTCTAGTTGTGTTTTCTCATCTTTTGTCAAATAAATCGGTGCCACACCGGTATAAGCAGGTGGTGTTACCCAAGCATCAATCCGCATGAATTTTTCATCAACAACAGGGCGAAAATCAAAGGCATCAGCCAAACGCCCCCCTTGTGAACCAAAAGAAAAACTAAAAGCGCAAACAAAAAGAAGAACACACAAAGCCCTCAAAGCCAAAGGATCATAATCCGCACTATTAAGAGAGATAAATCCAGTTTTTAAATGGTATAATTGTTTTGCCATTCGGCGTTGATGTTCACGCCAAATAACAGCACTAAAATCTTCATCATTTTCAGAACATAAACGATCTGTCTGAATATTCAAAGGCTGGTGTCTAAGATCATTGACGCGTTCAAGACGGCAATTCACTTCCCGTATTGTGGGAAACCGAAAACGAACAAGAAAAAATAAACTCGCCCCAGCACAAACAAGTATAACCCCAAGTAAGAGCAAATGTGACCAATAGCCCAAAATGCCAAAAAGTCCCAACCAGCTAAACGAACAAAAGAGACTAACAACGAGGAAAAATGGCAACAACCGTACCCACATCCGTTCAAATGAAAGGATTCCCCACATCAAAATGCGCACACACAAAAGCTTCATTGCAAAGCCTTTGATGTTTTTATTTTTCATAAACAAGCATTTATCCCCTTTTATCGTGGTGCATTAAGATCATAAACCCCATACAAGACAATTTCTAGAAAATAAATTGTTTCATCAAAGTTTAGTAAAAATAAGACCAAAAACACTTAAGAATTCTCAACCCAATCAGGAATATGATCACATCCCATCAATTGAGCATAATCAAGACGTGGACGAACAACCGCATAACACGTATCTTGAACGAGAACTTCTGGGACCAAAAGTCGGCTATTATAAGTACTCGCCATCACAGCACCATAAGCTCCAGCTTGCGTAATTGCTAAAAGATCACCAGGTGCCAAAATCGGCAAGCAACGATCTAATGCTAAATAATCGCCAGTCTCACAAACAGAACCAACAATATCTGCACGAATAAGGGGAGCGTCTTTTGCTGCTTTTTTCACAAGGACGACATTTTGCCAAGCATCATAAAGCGTTGGACGCATCAGATCATTCATCGCCGCATCTACAATAACAAAATTCCGCCCTTGTCCCCTTTTTAAATAGAGAACAGATGTCATCAGTACACCAGCTTGACCCACAATGCTCCGCCCCGGCTCCACAACAATATTAATCCCTAAAGGAGCAATATATTTCTTTACCAGCGCAGCATAATCAAAAGGAGAAGGTACAGTATGTTGTTCACAACCATAGGCAATACCAAGCCCACCACCGATATCTATATGCGTTATTGCATAACCATCGCTCCACAATTGACGCACACAATCTGCAATAAGAAAGAATGCCTCTTCAAATGGCTTTAAGTCACAAATCTGACTGCCAATATGCATATCAATACCGCAAACCTGCAATCCAGGTAAAGAGTCCGCTTTTTTATAAGCCTCTCTTGCCAACAACAATGGAATACCAAATTTATTTTCAGATTTTCCTGTTGTAATTTTCTTATGGGTCTTTGCATCAACATCTGGATTAATGCGCAATGAAACACGTGCTATCTTTGAAAGCGCAACAGCACGTTGAGATAACTGTTCAAGTTCCGGCTCTGATTCAACGTTAAAACAATAAATATCCTGAGCAAGAGCAAAATCTATCTCTCTCATGGTTTTACCAACACCAGAATAAACAATACGATGTGCCGGAATACCAACAGCAAGGGCGCGCCGTAATTCCCCTTCTGAAACCACATCAGCTCCCGCTCCATTGTTCGCTAAAAGCCGTAAAACTGCTTGATTAGAATTGGCTTTAACCGCATAAGCAAGCAGACTAGGCATCCCTTGAAATGCCTTTTTATAGTCTTTAAAACGTGTAACCAATGCATTGGCGGAATAACAATAAAAAGGAGTCCCCACCTCCTGCGCAAGAACAGCAAGTGAACAACCCTCAGCATGAAGCATACCTTGATGGTAAGAGAAAAAATCCACACTTTCCTCCTACTTTATCAAACGATCAAGAATAAAAGGTTTATCATCTTCACTTTGAGTAACAGATGTTCCTTGCACAGACTTTTCCACACTTGTAAGAGGCATTTCCAATGACCCTTTACGCCCACACCCAGCGACACAAACGCCTCCTAAAAGGACAATCATCAACCCCTTTAATATAATTTTCATCTGTCCTCTTTCCTCATCTCGATCTCTTTTTTACCTTTAAAATACAATCACTCAAGCGCTCACAAGACGCTTTTTCCAATACGTAATTTGCCGAAGAACCTCTGAAGGTGCTGTTCCCCCAAAGCTTTTGCGACTTTCAACAGATTTTTCAACGGTCAAAACATCAAAAAGTGTCGCATTAATATTAGGACAAATTGCTTGAAGTTCATCCAATGATAAATCCTGAAGGCGACACTGTTTTTTTTCTGCTAATGCCACAGCACACCCTGTAATATGATGTGCTTCGCGAAAAGGAATCCCTGATTCGCGTACAAGCCAATCAGCAAAATCGGTTGCAGTTGCATAGCCAGAATCAGCGGCTTGTTTCATAGCTTCTTTATTAACTTGCAAATCAGCAATCATCCCTGTCATTGCTGCTAGTGATAATTCCAAACTCATAGCCCCATCAAAGATATATTCCTTATCTTCTTGCATATCCTTTGAATAAGCAAGGGGTAACCCTTTCATCACCGTTAACAGCCCCATTAATGCGCCATTCAACCGTCCCACTTTAGCCCGCACAAGTTCGGCAGCATCAGGATTTCGCTTTTGCGGCATAATAGACGAACCCGTTGAAAAAGCATCTGATAAACGAATAAAATAAAACTGTTCACTTGACCAAAGAATTATTTCTTCTGCTAAACGTGAAAGATGTGTTGCACAAAGAGCGCCAGCGCTTAAAAATTCCAATGCAAAATCACGATCTGAAACACTATCAATCGAATTGCGTGTTGGTTCTCGAAAACCTAGCGCTTTTGCTGTCATAAAACGATCAATTGGAAAGCCTGTCCCCGCTAAAGCAGCCGCCCCTAAAGGCGATTCATTCATGCGCTCAAGAGCATCACGCATCCGCGATAAATCTCGACCAAACATTTCAACGTAAGCCATCATATAATGGCCAAATGTTACCGGTTGAGCCAATTGTAAATGCGTAAAGCCTGGCATAAAGGTATCAACATGTTGTTCTGCTCGAATAAGCAATTGCTCTATCAATCCTTTTAAAGCTTGTGCTATCTTTTGCGTTGCTTCACGCACCCACAAGCGAAAATCAACAGCAACTTGATCATTGCGTGAACGCGCTGTATGCAAATGCCCCGCTACAGGACCAATCAATTCGCTCAGCCGCGCTTCAATATTCATATGAATATCTTCAAGCTTTCGTGAAAAAACAAATTTACCGTCTTCAATTTCTTGGCGAATAAGTTTCAAACCATGAACAATTTTTTTATAATCTGATTGTGAAATGATTTTCGTTTGCGCTAACATAGCCGCATGAGAAAGGGAACCTTCAATATCTTGTCGATAAAGTTTTTGATCAAAATCAATTGAGGCATTAATTTCTTCCATAATTGCAGAAGGACCTGCCGCAAACCGACCACCCCACATTTGGTTCTTTAACATCTCATCTGTCATATTCTGAAAACACCCATACAAAGGACATAATTATGATTTCTCAAATTTTCATCAGCGAAAAAAACAATAAAAAAAGGCAATTCTCCCTTGCATTCTTTATCATTGCATTGAGTTTATACGCAACCACAAACTACGATAACAAAAGAGAGTCTTTCCTTTTCAATTTCATTTCAGCAGCAAAAGCACAAAAAATAAACATTGATAAAACACGAGAAGAAAAAATGATGGCAATCCGAAAAGCAGCAAAGGGCTTTTTTAGCCACGTACGATTTTCTGATACGCCCTCAGATATGAAGAAACTCTCTTTCAAGGATATTCAAGGAAAAGAGCACACACTCAGCGAATTTACTGGAAAACCGATGCTGGTCAATCTATGGGCTATTTGGTGTGCACCTTGCCGCACAGAAATGCCCGAACTTGCGCAATTAAAACATGAATTAGGTAGAGAAAACTTTGATGTCATAGCTATTAATATCGATAAAACTGCTTCTCCTGAAAAAATTCAGCAATTTTTACAGAATATTCATGCGGATAATTTGCTTTACTATCGCGATGAAACAATGGATATTTTCAACAATGTTAGAAAACAGGGGCTTGCTTTAGGACTCCCCATTACATTTCTCATCGATAAAGAGGGATATCTCATTGCTTCCTTCAATGGTGCAGCCCCATGGGCCAATGACGATGCCAAAGCACTTATAAAAGCTGTTATAAAAGAAGCCCTATAACTTTAATAACCGCGTCTTTTTAAACGTTGTATAACGAGATCCAGTGCTGATAAAAAAGCAGAACGGTCTTTACGACAAAAAGGACGGGGACCACCTGTTATACTGCCCTGTCCCCGCAAATCTTCCATCAAATTGCGCATCGCCAGAGCTTGACCAATTGAATTTACATCAAAAAAACGCCCCGTTGGCGAAAGACAAAAACCCCCAGCTTGCACAACCCGTGCTGCTAAAGGAATATCACTGGTAATAACGATACTTGCCTCATGCACATGTTCTACGATCCAATCATCAGCACAATTGAATTCACCAGCAACGACCACTCTTTCAATGAGCGCTTCATCTGGAAGGGACAAAAAACGATTTGCTACAATAAATGTCTTAAGCTGATAACGATTCATCACACGATAAACTTCATCTTTTACAGGACAAGCATCCGCATCAATCAACAAAGTGATAGCAGGCTTTATTGGGATATTCATACCTTGGCTTTCACGCAATAGTTAAGTTCTTTCATATTCATCTGAATGTTGCAAATGCTTGCGATGAAACATTATCGCCGCGTTTATTTCTCCTCCCAAAATAAAAATTGCACTCAATATGTAAAGAAAAATAATAGCAACCATAATAGATGCTAACCCTGCATAGGTAGAAATATAATCAAACATTGTTAAATATTGAGCAAAAGCAATTGAAGCCATAAACCATACAAACATTGTCAGTACAATTCCTGGTAAAATATCTATAAACTTCCGCCGCTCTGCTGGTAGCCATTTATGAACAATCAAAAGGCTTACAAAGAGAACAACCGCTGCGATTATGTAACGCCATAGACGAATGACACCGATATATTCTGTAATGAAAAAAGGATGATTTTGCATAATCTTGATAAGCAGAGGTGTTAAAATCAACAAAACGCTGATCACAATAAGACCTACAGCTCCAAGAATCACAAAAAACAAACTTTGAAAACGACAAAACAACAAGCTACGCCGATCAACAACACGATAAGCTCTATTTAAAGCTGTACGTAACGCCTCTACCCCATTAGAGGCAAAATAAGCCGCTCCAATGACAGAAACTGTCAACACTCCTCCCCGCTGTATGGTTAAAACATTGATAATTTCCTGAGATAAAGGCTCTGCAATGACATCTGGTAATAACTGCACCAAAGCTTTGATTTTTTGCGGTGTATATGTAAAAGCACCAAGAAAACTGGCAAGAGAAGTTCCAAAAATAAAAAAAGGGAAAAATGCTAAAAGCCCAGAGAGCGCGACATGGCTTGCAAAAGCACTCCCATTATCACGCCAATAATGGCTTACTGCGTCAACAAGGATACGATAGCTATACCAAAAGATATTTCTTAACAAATCTCTATACTTTCTGGTAAAACTCTTCCTCTGTCTATTTCAAGCTTTATAAAAAACATCAAAACTCTGCAAACAAACATTTTCCGATGTTGCAATATAAATGGCAATAATCAATACGGTCAAGCCTGACTTTATACTAAAACAAAAACAACAACCCACTATATGAAATTCTACAACGACTTCATTTTTTTGTCTCTTCTATAGATCAGTAACCTCTTCTGTACATCATATGCCCTATAGAGAGTTAAGCACGATAATCTTGCACACATAAAACCTTTTGAAGTCATGGTTATCTGTATCGAAGCAATCGCCACTCTTTATTTATTGCAATCTATGACTGAATAGAGAAAAAACTTCTTATCGATTTCTAAAAAAAACCAATGAAATTTAACAAAAAAACCTTGCTTTTATTCACCCTTTTTTAGAAACACTCTGACGTCCAAAATCAGGAGCATCAATTTCCTGTCCAGCATCAATAATATTGCGACGTACAGCACGCGTACGTGTAAAAAAGTTAAACAATGTCTCACCATCTCCTAAACGAATTGCCTGCTCTAAAAAAGCAAGCCCCTCACTAAAACGGCTCAACATTTCTAAAATAGCATCCTTATTATGCAAACAAATATCGCGCCACATAACAGGATCAGAAGATGCTAAACGTGTAAAATCACGAAAACCAGAAGCGGAATAAGCAATGACTTCTGAATTTGTTACTTTTTCTAAATCACTCGCTGTCCCAACAGTATTATAAGCAATCAAATGCGGCAAATGCGAAACAATAGCCAAAACAAGATCATGATGTTTAGGATCCATCTTTTCGACACACGCACCACAAGCTTCCCAAAACGCTGTCAATTGTGCGACAGCCGCAGCATCACTCTCAGCAAAAGGCGTTAAAATACACCAACGATTCATAAATAAATCAGCAAAACCAGCATCCGGTCCTGAATATTCCGTTCCAGCAATTGGATGCCCTGGAATAAAATGAACCGTTTTTGGCAATAAAGGTGCCATTTCCGCAATAACCAACGCTTTCGTAGAACCAACATCACTCACAATCGCTCCAGGTTTTAAATGATCATGAATATTTTTTGCCACCTCTGCACTCGCCCCAACAGGAACAGAAACAATAACCAAATCCGCTCCTTCAACAGCTTTTGCATTATCTGTCGTATAAAAGTCCCCAAGCTCCAATTCGCGTGCTCTTTTCAGGGTTTCTGAACGACGTGTTGCAATAGAAATTTGAGCCGCAAGATTTTTCTTTTTAATCACCCTTGCTAAAGAAGATCCAATCAGACCGATCCCAATGAGCGCTATTTTTTCAAATTGAATATGGGGCATCTTTCACCTTCAAAGATTCTTTGCAAATGGCAATAAAGACAATTGTAAAATCATAATTTTCCTGTCTGTTTGTTCAAGAATTATGCGTAAAACATTAAAAAACGACAACTAGAGAATAAAGAATAACGCAGTTTACCAATCACCACCTGCGCAAGCTGACAACAGATCATTTTACCTAGAAAACACATAAAAAATAAATGACGAGAAATCTAACATCACGCTCTAAAACTCCCACTTAATTACTAATCAAAGCACATCACTGAAACAAAATATAAATGCACTCTCAATTATGATAACAACGACTCTACATAAAATCTCATCAGTTTACTTTATCTTACTAATTTACTCATAAAAAACGCATCAAAAGCGTAAGCAGACACCAACTCTTTCCCAATTATCCCAATACGTTCATTAATTTGTACATCAGACCTATATAGGAATGTATTACGCCTCCACCTACAACATCAACACAAGTTTTATGAATATTGAAAACACCGTAAAATAACGCATACAAAAAATACCATTAAAAACATTTTCCTCTCCCGACTCCTGATACCGTAAATCAAACAAATACGAGAAAAACACGCCCTCTCAATAAAGAAAAAGTTTGATAACAAAAACACCAAACATCCCTTTAATGGAATCACAACCCTCACATAAAATAGAACGCCCCAAACAGAATAGGTTTGGATTACAAATTCATGCGTTTGTTTTAAAAAGACATCTCTCTCCCCAGCCTATCTCACGACAGTGTTTGTAAATGTTATAACTATAAATCCATTAAGCACGACCCTCTTCACACTTAATAAAACACTATCATTATATTTGCCTACCCCCAATGTTGCAAAAACCCTTGGAATTTGAGAGCATTCCTAAGAGGCATTTTTAGTGCTTTCTTGCACAGTTTTTATCCACACGCCCCCACTTATGACGTGCAAAAGACATCGTTTTGATTGACTCAATATGAAAAATAATGAATTACTAATAATAAACAATGACTTGCTCTGTTTATGAGACACATTCATTGCTAAGATAATCATCTCTGTCTCAAACATAAAAGTCTCCCCATAGGTACTGTTGTTTTCATCATAATCTATTTTGACTTTCTCCTCATCCCACGAAGATTCTTAATTCATACCGATCTGCAAACAATTCATTTTCTTGTCTAAAAGATTCCACTAATTCACTATTTTAAGTGATTCAATTAATCTATAATATATTGATTTATAAATATAATAATTGTTTTTGAATTTGAATCATAACTTCAAATACGGTAAAATTCTTCCATCACAAATCCTCTTATCAATTAAAATCTCTTGTCTGCACGTCACAAGAAGGCATGTGAGAAAAAAATGATGAAAAACACTCTCTAATGCCAAAAACTGTAGCAAATTAGAGACTAGACAAATATATGATAGTGCTCTGGCTTGCACTTTTATTAAGCGTAAAGATAGAGATGCTCTATGGATTTTATATTCTTCACGGAGAACTTTGCCGTTATACCATTCACAAACGCCGTCGCGAAATAGATATGACGCGCATTGAAAAATATTTCTAAGAAAGCGTATGAATTTATCATACAAGTGTCTTCTGTTGTTTGAGGTGCTCTGTTTTGCATGAGGGGTGTTACCCCATTAAGGCGCTATGAACCAGCCTAATATTCACCACATACTCACACAAAAACACCGAATGCGTAAAATTTTACCTGAGCTCTATATCACGAACCAACAGTGTTTTACGGCACAACAAGATAATAAAACGGTTTAAAAACTGCCTTTCGAAGATAAATAATTTTTCTGAAGAAAAATTTCTATAAAACTTTCAAGCTCTTCAAAACTACAACTAACTTCTACTTGTTAACACAAAAGTTTTAATTGCTGAAAATACCTCTGTGGCGTACTAAAAATAAAAAATCATCATATTTTTAAACTGTTAAGCTGCCATCTGGCGTCGTGCAATAATTGTGAGCCCTAACAAAACTTGACGAATGATAGCTTCACCCAAAAGTGGATTTTTACGACTGTCTAAAACAGCACCCTGAATTCTTTCCATTGCGTAGGAAATCTGTTCTAACTTCCAATATTTTAAAGCTTGTTCAACTGTCTTTTTCCGTTGAAAAAAAATGGGAGGCCGTGCTTGAGAAACCACCGTAAAAGGCGATTTTCCTTCAACTTCTACCTGATAACGCAATAGCTGTAATTGCTGAAAATGCCTTTGTGCTGCACTCAAAATGAAAAAAAGCGCCCCATGCAATGCTGCATGTCGGTTAAAATGCGCTTCAAAGCCTGATATATCGCCCAATAAAAGAGCATCAATAACTTCATCTTGAGAAAGAGCACTGACATCGCTTACAATAGCTTTCACATCTTCAAGAGTAATATGAACATTTGCAGCGTAAAGACAAAGCTTTTCTAATTCACCTCGTGATATAAGGCGATCCGCCCCTAAACTTTCATGCAACCATCTACGTGCATCCAAAGAAAGAGTCTTTTTAAACTGCCCTAAAACCTCATCAATCAAACCGTCAAGAGAACGCATATCATCCGCAAAACAGGGCAAAGCCATTGCTTTTGATGACGTTTCAACAACATTGCGCAACCCTGTTCCTTTTTTTAAGTCCCCTGATTCAATAAGAATAAAACAGGACTCTGGTGGCTTCTCAATTAAAATTTTCAAGGCAGCAAGAAAACCTTTTTGGTTAGCAGCATTAGAGATCCATATCAAACGATCTCCCCCAAAAAGCGATAACGTACGCGCTTCATTTTCCAAACGTGCAGGATCTTTATCAATTTCAGCAGCATCCAAACGAATTGTCGAAAATGGATCTTCTATTGCTACCTGTGTAAGTTTTGCAAAACATTGTGCACGCTCACAAATAAGACCACGATCTGGCCCATAAATGAGAACAATAGGAAAAGCACGTGAAAAACGCGTTAAAAACTGATCAACTTCATGTGCTTTTTTCTGAGCCACATTATTAATCCATTAACAGTTCATCATCATCAAGAACTTCCCCGCGAACTTTCTGAAACATGCCAATTAAATCATTGACATCCAAGCCCTTACGTTCTTCATGACAGACATCCAAAATCACTTTTCCACCATGCAACATCAAGGTGCGATCGCCATAATCAAGAGCCTGACGCATAGAATGAGTCACCATGATAGTCGTTAATTTTTTCTCTTCAACGATTTTTTCAGTCAACCGCATCACAAAATCAGCCATTCCAGGATCAAGCGCTGAGGTATGTTCATCAAGCAATAAAACATCCGCATGGGCTAATGTTGCCATCACAAGGCAAACAGCTTGGCGTTGCCCACCGGATAAACTGTCCATAGGATTATGAATATATGCTTCAAGACCAATGCCTAATTGAGCAATTTTTTCTCGAAAAAATTGCCGTTTCTCATGGTTTAAAGCCGAACGCAAACCACGACGACTTCCTCGAAGAGCAGCAAGAGCCAAATTTTCTTCAATTGTTAAAGAACCGCAACTGCCTATCAAAGAATCTTGAAAAACACAAGCAACCTTTCCAGCGCGTTCACTGACTGATTGTCTAGAAACATTTTGCCCATTGATAACCACTTTCCCTGTTGAGGGAAGCGTTGCCCCCGCTAAAACACTGAGCAAGGTTGATTTACCAGCGCCATTTGAACCGATAACCGTAACAAAACTACCCTGATCAATTTTAAGGTTAATATCAATCAAAGCCTGTTTTTCCAAAGGTGTTTGCGGTTTAAATGTAACCCCAACATGAGAAAACTCAATCACGTTTACGCCTCCTCCAATAACGTGGCACAATAAGGGTTAAAATAACCAACAGTGAAGTAATCAACTGAAGATCTGTCGACGTATCAATACCAATTCCATTTGCCTCAAATGCAAATTGCACCGCCACACGATAAAGCACAGACCCCACAATACAGCTGATTATAATCCAAAAAATATTACGCGTACGAAACAAAGTTTCACCGATAATCACAGCTGCCAACCCAAAAACAATTGTTCCAATTCCACCGGTAATATCCGTTGCAATTGCAGTTTGAATATAAAGAGAACCACCAAGTGCAACACAGGCATTTGAAAGCCCCATACCAAAATAAATTAGCGCCGACGTATGAACCCCTTGAGCTGTAGCCATCCGTGGATTAGCTCCCATTGCACGCATAGCAAGACCTATTTCACTTTCCAAAAAACGCCAAATCAAAAACGCTACAACCAGCAATACAGTACCAATGAAAAGAGGACGCACAAAAATATCAGACAAGCCAAACAGATTATAAAAGGGCGTTAACGCCGTATCAGCAAGCGCTAAATTAACATTAGATCCTCCCATAATTCCCATAATACGAAGATTAACCGTATAGAGCGCTGACATTGTTAAAATGGAAGCCAAAAGATTCAAAATACCAAAACGCAAATTCAACATAGCTGTTAATAAACCAGCTACCATGCCTGCACAAAAAGCACATGCCATAGCTGTCCATGCGTTAAAACCTAAAAGAATCAAGACACCACAGACACAAGACCCAAGAAGAAATGAGCCATCAACTGTTAAATCAGGAAAGTCCAAAACGCGAAAAGAGAGATAAACCCCTATAGCCACAAACGCATAAATAAGACCCAATTCCACAGCGCCAGAAAACGCAAATATATTCATGTAAAGACAATCCCCATGAAAACTTAACGTATTTTATTGTATCAACATCCTATCAAAGTTATTGAATCACTTTTGTCGCACGATCAATAACTGCCTGCGGAATAACAATCCCCGCTTTTTCTGCTGCTTTCATATCAATTCGAATGTCATTACTAGCCGCCTGCACAACATCAATATCACCAGGCTTTTCACCCTTTAGAATACGCACAACCAATTTCCCAGCTTCAACCCCTACATCATAAAAATTTACGCCCTGCGTCATAAAAGGACCGCGTCCAATAGAATTAGAATCGACAGTAAATACAGGAACATTTGCTTCCTGTGTAACTTTTGCTGCTCCTTCTAAAACAGAAAGAACCGTATTATCAGCGGGAATAAAAATAACATCCACTTTACCAATTAAAGCCCGCGTTGCCGCCTGAACATCAGAAGGTTTTGGTGCCGATGAAGGAATGACTTCAATTCCAACTTTTTTTGCCACATCCTTTAACACCTTAAGTGTTGAAACAGAATTTGCTTCAGAAGCATTATAAAGATAACCGAGTTTTTTCAAATCTGGTTTTACTTCTTGTAAAAGTTTAACACTTTCTGCAACATCTATACGATCAGAACTTCCCGTCATATTACCGCCAGGTTTGGTAAGCGAAGAAACGATTTTAGCTCCAATAGGATCAGAAATCGCAGCAAAGACGATAGGAATTGTTTTTGTCGCCGCAAGCATTGTTTGTGCTGAAGGCGTGGTAATCGCTACAATAACATCAGGTTTATCACCAACAAATTTACGTGCAATTTGCGTTGCTGTTGAAATATTGCCTTGCGCTGATAAAAAGGTAAGTTGAAAATTTTCACCTTGCTTATAGCCATTTTCTGCAAGAACATCTTCCACACCTTTACGAACGGTATCCGCAGCAGGATGGACCATAATCTGTGTAATTGCAACTTTAATGCGTTTAACTTGGTCATCCGCTTTTGCAACACTGTTCATCATAAAAACAGCTGCAATGATAATCCCTAATATTTTTATTCTCTTCAACATTATACTCCACCCCTCTCTATGCAAAATTAAAGAAGGAACAATCTATTACTGAAGAATCTTCTAAAATCAATCTTTATTTCAATTTATTAAAACATGTACAAAATAAATCAAACTAAAATGATATTTTTTTGTTGCAATTCGTAGAAGCCTACGCCATACAGGCAAGATATATATCGAATCGGTCAGCGGGTGTAGCTCAGGGGTAGAGCACAACCTTGCCAAGGTTGGGGTCGTGGGTTCGAATCCCATCGCCCGCTCCATTGAATTTTGTATTTATTCTGTAGCTTGCCAGCGGGTTTTGTATATTTTTCCACTAGGTTTTGTGCCAATTTATTTTTTCAAAGTTTTTTTTAATTCGTAATTCCTTGTGAAGCATCTATTGGATTGGGGGCTTAGATCATAAGATAACAATTTTTAACTTAGACGGATTTTTTCTGGAAGGTTACCGTTGTCTATTAGATCGTTAAAGCCGTGTAAAATAAGCTTGAAAAGCGAGATGGACAATTCCCATTGGTTCATGACGTTATTTGGCAACAATAACTTTATTTCTTGCAATCCCGAGAATAATTTTTCACTATTGGCGGCAGATCTTTTACGACCTTAGCAGGTTATGGAAGCTTATATAAAAGAATTTGGGATTACTTTTGAATTGACGAATTTTTTATAGCCCTAGTATTAAAAGATCAATTTAAAATGATGAATAATGACAAGAAAAACAAATGTTAAACAAATCAAAAATTGGCTTATCATTAGATGAATAATTTTTGCTCAAAGGTACGTTTTTTACCAAAATCATGCCCTAAAATGAAGGTTGTTGATTTTCCAAATGGAGTATCTTCTGTTAATTCAACATTTGCTTCAGACACATTCAATATTGTCTCTGCTAAAAGTTTACAAGAAACTATACCTGCAGACCAAGCAAAATCCATAATCCATTCCTTTAATGCACAAAAACTACCTTTAACTTAGTGGGTTGGACCTCATTCGTCTCATTATAAAGTTGATGAAGTTCTCTTATCTATTGGTTTAGAGCATGTTGAAACAGAGGTAGGAATGGCAGCTTTAGCACAAAATATAGACTCACATGTTACTTCTACGCCAGATAATTTCAAAATCAAGGAAGTTGAATCACTTCAAGATGTTAGAGATTACGGAAATGTTATGGCATCAGTCTTCGAGCCTTTTGATGAAGAAGCGGTTATATTTTATGAAACAATAGGCCGTTGTTATAAAAAAGGTCCCGATGTAGAGATGTTCGTTGGTTACATAAATAATAATCCTGTAGCAATATGTTTTTGTATTAAAGCAGATGGAGTTAGTGGAGTGTATGATATTGTCACCAATCCAGATTTTCAGAAAAGAGGTGTTGGGACATTCATGACAAAAATTGCTATTGAGCATTTAAAAAGAAAGAAATGTCATGTTATTGGTATGCAAGCATCTCACGAGGGAATTGGCATTTATAAAAAATTGGGTTTTATAAACTTTGGTGAATTTAAAGTTTATTCCAATAAACACATGATCATTGAGCGATGAATTCTTTTCATCGATAAGCGAACTTATTATTTTCAGTAAAACTCAAATACAGAAAACCAATCTATACAACCAAGAAATTTTAGCCAATCTCCTTTAATACTGATAGTGAAAAGCTAAAAAGTTATTACAAATATAATTGTTTCAAATGACTCACTCAAATTTTCTTACTTTTATAATTTTCAGGATCATTGTCTTAAAAAAGATATCTATCACAGATCTAAGTTGAACAAGTGAAAATTTTATTTGATATGATTGATAATTTACTGTCTGTTACTGATAATTATAAAAAACTCGAAAGCAAATATTTAAAACTACAGTTGCATCACAGTTTTTTAGATGGTTAGTCTGTTAGTCAATTAATAGAAAAAATCTTCGCTTTAACAATAATCAAAGGAGCATCAAAACCCTTTTAAAGGTCCTTTATGTATATTGTTTCTTTTTTTATATCACAGTTGATGATGAGAAATCTCTTTAAAATAAACATGTGAATTAACAATATAAGTGCATTCTACTTGAAGCATACTATTTTACGTGAGGAACATAACTTCAATCAACGTAAAACAAGGTGTTGAACAGTCATAGCGCACCAATAAAATCAGATCAGTTTAAATACTTAATGATGAAATCCATTAAATGACAGAATAAAAATTCAAGTTTGAAAAGATTAGACTACACGCTACAGGTCTATTGAAACTCCGATTGTACAATCGACTACCTTCTCGCTAGAACTAAATCACTATAAATATAAAAACCTTAAAGCCCACTCTAAATCCGTAAAAGTTTCTAGATCTTGCTGTATTAAATGTTGAAACTCCTCATGGCTGCTCATCTGAAACGCCAATAATTCCATAAAGCAGTTCCATAAAAAAAGGATAATGACGTTACGTATCAATTTCCATTTAGAAAACCCTACCCATGCCGACAAAAACTCTGTAAATGTTAGATATATTCAATAATTTTTATAACGATTTTGGCTCATCCTGTTTTGCCACCAATGTAAGAAACAGCAAATATAGTGGGATCAGCCAGCTTTAATATAGTCTTGTAAAAAGTCTTTCCCTCTACTCTTTTTGCTATCAAATTCTGATTTGACAATTCTTTGCTCTCTTTTTTTATACTCAAAATTGCCTCTAAAACAGGATAGATTAATCGTAAAAAATATATAAAAAGAATGAATTGTAGCATTTTTTTCTCATCCTTCTTAATACAAAATAACTGTTAGGCTACAATGCGCTAACACTTATCAGTCATAAGTCCAAAGTAGCATATAATAACGAAACAAATTCATAGAGTGAAGATTTTTCACAATCAATTATTGTATTAATCTTTCCATAATGCATAAAAATGATGAAGCGGTCCTCGCCCTTTCCCTACTTTTAAAGCATTTGAGGCAGTTAAAGCGCCATGCAAATAATCTTTTGCTTGTTTAACAGCGCAATTTAAAGATTGGGTAGGTAACAGAGCTGCAATAGCGGCAGAAATAGTACACCCTGTCCCATGATCATGAGTGGTTGAAAGACGAGAAGCTTCAAGTATAACAAGGTTTTCACAATCACAATAAAGATCTGGACTAGAATAATCGTAATTTTCTGTACTATTCTTGGTAAGCGTATTCAAATGTCCCCCTTTTAACAAAACTGCATGACACCCTAGCGCCAAGAGTCGTGGAGCATATTGATACATAGTCTCTAAAGACCATTGCACTTCATCTCCCAATAACAGTGCAGCTTCAGGCAAATTTGGCGTGATTAAAGTTGACATCGGCACAAGAACATCACGCATAATTTCAATTGCATCAGACTTTAAAAGAACATCACCACTTTTTGCAACCATAACCGGATCAAAAACAATGGAACGCGCTTTATGATAAGCAAGACGTTCTGCAATAACCTGTGCAATCTGAGCATTTGCAACCATACCAATTTTAACGGCATCAACATGAATATCCTCAAAAACAGAATCAATTTGATCTGCAACAAAAGAAGCATCTAATGCCTGAAAAGAACGCACACCCTGAGTATTTTGTGCAACAACAGCTGTAACCACACTCATACCATAAGTTTTCATAGCTGAAAAAACCTTCAAATCCGCCTGCATTCCAGCGCCACCAGAAGGATCTGTTCCCGCAATAGATAAAATCCGTGGAATAAAAAGTTTATCTTTTTGTAATTCCATCAACCTCTTTCCTTCTGTTTTTAAATATCGGAAAATGAGTTACCGAAAAAATAGATGCTTGAAAAAACATAAAGAAGATGTTTTCTCATATGAATTATATTATATACGAAGTCTTCTTATAGATATAAAATGGAAAATGTAGTGCTTATCCTTCGTTCTATTCTTTTTACGTTCGCTTTTTATACAACAACTTTCATACAAATGATTCTTTACGCTCCCGTTTATTTTTTAATGCCCCGCAAAAAGGCATGGATTGTCCCTAAAACATGGGCGCGCGTTACACTCTTTTTGCAAAAATACATCGCAGGTACAAGTTATGAGATTGAAGGTTTAGAAAATCTTCCCAAAGGAGCCTATATCATTGCTCCAAAGCATCAATCGGCTTGGGAAACTTTCAGTCTTGTTCCCTATTTAGATGATCCTACTCTCATTTTAAAACGTGAATTGATGTGGATTCCATTGTTTGGCTGGTATATGGCAAAAACACAAATTATCCCCATTAACCGTACAACGCCCATCAAAGCCTTAAAAATGGTTATACAAAAAGCAAAAGAGAAAGTAAAACAAGGGCGCCAAATCTTGATTTTTCCCGAAGGAACACGCCGACAACCCGGTCAAGAACCAGATTATAAGTCAGGAATTGTCGCGCTCTATAATGAATTAGGGCTTCAAGTTGTGCCTATTGCACACAATGCGGGTTTATATTGGCCACGCAATAATTTTCGCCGCTATCCCGGAACAATTCGTGTCCGTATTCTTCCCCCGATAGAAGCTGGTTTAAGCAAACGTGATTTTCTAGATCAACTTGTCCAAAAAACTGAAAAAGCATGTGATGAACTGCTTCTCTTAGCAGCTCAAGATCCTACCCCTCCTCCTATGCCACCATACGCTGTTCAGAAACTTCAAAAACTAAATCATTCATCATGAAACAATGTATTGATTGATCAGAATAATGCATCACTTTGTATATTGAGAAGAGTATATGGAACAAAAATATAAGAAAGATACTTCAAACTTTCTAATTCAAAATTATAAAACACATGTACATTACAAGAAATGATTGATGTGTGAATTTTTTTGAGAAAGAACTCTTCCTCTCTTTAAAATCGTTTAAATAACATAAATCATATTGATTTATAAGGATATTTTATCGTTATTCAACTTGAATGAGACCCCGAAATACCGTAAGATTCTCTCATTTCAAATCTATTCCATTTTGAATCAATTAGAATCTTTTGCTTGCACATTACAAGCAGAGATATCTGTGTGAATAAAACGATACAAGAAAAGATTAAAATGCTTTTTACGACCCCTCTCAAGTGCCAAGGGCTGTCCTAACAGGAGGACAAGAAAAATGTATGATTATGCCGATTCGTTCCTTCCTGAGAAATATCAATCCCCCAAGAACCTGAAATCTTGTACAATCTTCATTATTTAAAAAGTATTTCTTGAGATACTGTAAGTCATCAAACCAAATTCAAGGGGAAAATAAAAATGAGTATTGGTTTTTATCTCCGAGACACAACGGATACAGCAATTAACCATCTTTTCTTCCTAACCTAGACTTAAAAGCTTTGTGTGTTACATTAAAACAATTCTAAATAACGAATAAGAAGGAACTAGATTTAAATTAATGCAACGTCTCTTCTATAATTTATTTTTTTCTGTGATTTTGAGTTTATTCAGCGCTATTGCTCTAGCGCAGCCTTTTATTTCTGTTGATGTTACAACGGGGCATATCTTAAAACATAATCAAGCTTTTGAGCGTTGGTATCCTGCTTCCTTGACAAAATTAATGACCGCTTATGTTATTTTTCGTGCCATGAGCCGAGGGGAAATTTCACCAAACAAACATATCACCATCAGCGAATACGCCGCAAAAGCTCCCTCATATCGTTCAGGCTATAAAGCTGGTTCTGTACTCACACTTGATACAGCCTTAAGTATCACCATGGTTAAATCTACCAATGATTTAGCCATTGCCATGAGTGAAGCTGTTGCAGGTTCACAGAAAAATTTTGTACGTAAAATGAATAGCGAAGCTAAACGTTTAGGCATGTTTGGAACGCATTTTGCGAACGCAAGTGGTTTACCAGACCCTCAAAACTACTCCACAGCGCGCGATATTGCTCTTTTAGCCGTTCAAATACGTCGAGAATTTCCACAATATGCTCATTATTTTTCTATTCCAGCCATTGATTTTGGTAATAATCGAAAAATCCAGCATAACTCAAACAACCTCATTGGCCGTTTTTATGGAATAGACGGTATGAAAACAGGCTTTATTTGTGCCTCTGGTTTTAATCTTGTTGCCTCAGCCACCCGCAATAAACGTACAATTATTACTGTCATTCTAGGTGCTAACAACATAACTGAAAGAGAAGAAAAAGCTGCACAACTTCTTGAAACAGGATTTTTGCACCAAGGAAGACCCCAATTAACACTAGCAACATTAAAACCTTATGGGAGAAATATAACACAAGCCAACAATATGAGACAACAAACATGCACACCTGAAGCCATAAAAATGCATGCAAATTCATATGATGATCAAGGAAATATTATTCTCACCTCACCTTTTATCACTGCTCCACCTCCTTTTTCTCATCCTTTACCAGTACACCTCATTCGTACGCCAAAAACACCTAAAATAACAGTAAAGCCACTAAGAAAGCCCTATAGTTCGTATAAAAGACGCGCAAACCATTCTATAAAAAAGCCATAAATCATAATCTACGATTAATTATAATACTTTGATTTATAATGATAATTAATTATTTTGTATCTTATGTTAGAACCACAAATGTTGTAAGATTCTCTCATTTCAAATCTGTATTTGTTGAATCAATAAAAACCTGTCTCTTGCACGTCACGAGGTAGATGAACATGTAGATAAAATAATTAAAACAAGGAATAAAAATTCCTCCTATAAGTTCTTTCAAGAACCAAGAATTATCATAACATTGACGCTAAAAAAGTGTATGATATACCCTGCATACACCTACCTTTATAAGCGTAAAGATAGTGGTACAATGGATTTCATAGGGTATTAACCATTATATCCCTCACGGACACCATTATAAATTGGTTAAACGTACTGAAATATGTTTTTTTAAAACAAAACCACGGTTGATGATTAACATGAAAATAAAGCGCATCCCTCTCACGCTTATTACTGGTTTTTTAGGCTCTGGCAAAACAACTTTGCTCAACCGTATGCTACAAGACCCTCTTTTAACAGAATGTGCTGTTATCATCAATGAATTCGGCGAAATCAGTATTGACCACCTTCTAGTTGAAAAAACGACAGAGGGAATTATTGAGCTTGCCAATGGCTGCTTATGCTGCAATTTACGCAGTGATCTCATAGACACATTAATTGATTTAATAAATCGCGTTCAGACAGGACAGATCAAACAACTCCATCATATTATCATTGAAACCACAGGGATGGCTGATCCCGCCCCTATTTTACAAATACTTTTAAGCCACCCGTTATTTATTCAAACATTGTCCATAAATGCTGTTCTTGCAACATTTGATACATTAAGCACACTTTCCATATGTGAGCGCTATCCTGAAATATATAAACAATTAATATTTGCTGATAAAATTATTCTCACCAAAACAGACCTTATGGCCCAACAAACACCTTCAGATACGCTCCTTAACACACTTAAAACGATTAATCCTACAGCACAAATCATTGACGCCCATTCTGAAGATTTTTGTTCAAATCTGTTAATAAATAACACATTATGGGATGAAAAAGTAGAAAATACAAAACTTAAACAAAATCTTACGACTACCCCACATGATCATACCCCCCATAAAACCATTCGTACCTTTTCACTCAACTGTGAGGGTCCTGTTGATTCCGCCACAATTGAAGCTTTTTTAGATCTCCTACAAGAGCGTTATGGTACAAAATTATTACGTATTAAAGCAATTATCGCATTGCGTGATGACCCTTATCGCCCACTTGTATTACATGGCGTACAAACATTTTTTCATCCTCCCATAAGATTGCCAGCATGGCCAAAAGGAATAAAACAAACACGTTTTGTCATCATTGCCGATGGTGTTGAAAAGGAAGCAATACAAAAGCTCCTCAATGCTTTTTTTAATAAACCAGCAATAGATACTGCAGACAAAACAGCTCTCTTAGAAAATCCTCTGGTCATTCCAGGAATAAAATTTTAATTTTTTCTCCCCTTCAATGATATAATATTAAATTCATTGGTACTACCATCTTTATGCTTTTAAAGGAGCAAACTGGCATCATCACACACTTTGCTAATCCCCAATGTCGAACAAGCTCTTGGCACTTTAGATGGTTCATAAAAAGCGTTTTAGTCTTTTCTTGCACAGCTTTACCCCCGCGGCTATCCCCGTTTGTAATGCGCAAGCAAATGGTTTTAATTGATTCAACATGGAGAAACTTTGAAACGGGAGAATCCTACGGTATCCAAGATTCTAATTCAAGTTGAATAATGCTAAAAATATCCTTATAAATCAATATGATATAAATCTATAAACATTCCTATTCAAGTTTATTCACATAATGGAATAAAAAATAAGAAAATACACATTTTTAACAATGCGTTCTAAACAATAATGCCTCCCATAAAATTATTCGTACCTTTTCACTGGACGGCAAAATCACTATAGACTACCACAATTGAAACTTTTTAGCTCTCTTACAAAACCGCATGACGCAAAATAACTACGTATTAAAACACTCCAGCGCTAACATATTACCCTTATCTGTAAAATAGTCACCCTCACACAAAATAGAACATCATTTTATCGCGAATTCACGCACTCGTTTAAAAACACCGTCTCTCAATACGCATCATTCCTATTTCAAGACGCTACCCATAAATAATATAATACAAAATTCTCCATCTTTACTCTATAAATATGCAAACTGGTAGCCTCATACTCTTGCCAGTTAAAAATGTTTTAGAAAACTTGGCACTTTAGAGTACTCATGAAAACTATCTGTGCTCTTTTCTTTAAGAGTTTTATTCACATGCTAATCCAATTTTATGGTGTGCAAAAAATGGTTTAGATTGATTCATTATAAACAGATTTTAAGATAAAAGGATCTTATGATATTGAGTCCATCAATTCAAACTGAAGATAATAAACTGTCATTGTAAATCAAATTGTTATGATAAAAATTTTAATATCCATAAATCTGTAATCAGATTGTTTTCTCTCTAAATGCACTTCATCTGCGAACCACTTCATGTGACTCATTTCACAAACCGATTGGATAAATTTTTGGTTCTAAAATGTTCTGTTCAACTCTATATTTACTCCAGCTAAGTGAAATCAAAATCCCTGTTAAGAAAAAAAACAAAATCATACAGAGGCAATATCGCATTTTAAAATGTGTGAATGTATCTTATATAATAGCACGACACGATAATATTTTACAGCATGAAAGAAATAAAAAGAGAAGTACATTTTTTATATTAACTTACTCTTCACTAAAAACGAAGATTTATACTAGTACCGATGTGCAAACAATCCAACTTCTTTGAGAAAGTTCCTCTTGGCTTCCCACTTCATCTGATTTACTTACATAAGACTCTATGAAAAAACTCTAGGCTTTAAAAGACTGACTACTCACTTAAACACCTTATGCGTAAAGTTTTTGCATATCCTGTATCGCCATTTATAAGTGATAGTGTCTATGGTCCATCAGGATACAATAACACTCACTGCAATAGAGAAACTGAAGTTTTATCAATATCGCGATTAAAAACGTAACGTTTTCCATAAACTTCAACAGTTGGAGGCTGACGATTTTTTTCAAAAAAATCATAACCTTTCTTAAGCATAACCCAGAATTGATAATGAGGATCATTGCTATGACGTAACATATTATCCTCGGTCATGCGGAAAGGAAAAGCCTGCAACTGAAACTCTCTTTGTCCTCCTTTAAAAGCATCCCGTGCAAACGCATAAATCTGAGCCATGTTCTTATCACTCATAGAATAACAACCTGCGGAAAAGCAAGAACCGTGCACCATAAGATTGCTTCCTGTACGACCATTTTCCTGATCATAAAGGTTAGGAAATCCTATATTAAAAGAAAGATAATATTTTGAATAAGGATTCATTTGGTTTGCACTAATAGTATAAAAACCCTCTGGTGTCTGAAGATCCCCTTCTTTATATTTAGGTCCAAGCTTACCAGACCATTTGCAAATGCCATAGCGAGCAACCAAGATAAAAGGCCCTGAACGAGATTGCTTCCAAACTTCAGCAAGATTTTCTTCCTTGAAAAATCGCATTACAATTGGTGCATAAGGATCAATATCGTACAAAGCCATTCTGTTCTGGATTTCTTGTGGCAACGGCTGCTCAACTTTGGCACGAATAGAAGCTGGCAATCTTCCCCCACATGCCGCCAATATTCCCATTACAAATAACACACACACAGCGAGGAATCTGCTAAATGTCATCGAATAAAACTCCAATCCAACACCCCTCACAAAAAATAACCTATGTTAGAGATCGACCAATTTGAAGGTATTTTTCCCTTCGCTCTTGTTTAAGAGCTTCACCATCTTTTCCAGCCATAACTTTTAAAGCCTCTGAAATAACATCACCCGTTGCATCAATGACAATCTCTTTGCCACGATGCGCTCCCCCTAAAGGTTCCGAAATAATGCCATCAATAATCTTTAAGCGATATAAATCTTGAGCGGTAATACGCATATTCATTGCAGCATCTTTTGCACGAGCTGGATCACGCCATAAAATAGAAGCTGCTCCTTCTGGTGAAATAACAGAGTAAATTGCGTGCTCCAACATATAAACTTTGTTGGCAGCCGCGATTGCTATCGCCCCTCCAGAACCGCCTTCTCCAATAACAACGGAAACCACAGGAACTTTCAAACGCAAAGTTGCAGCTGTTGATTGAGCAATTGCTTCCGCTTGCCCACGTTCTTCAGCGCTTACCCCAGGATAAGCACCTGCTGTATCAATAAAAGTGAGGAGTGGCAAACCAAAGCGGTCAGCCATTTCCATAATACGTACAGCTTTACGATAGCCTTCTGGGCGGGCAGAACCAAAATTATAGCGCAAACGTGTTTGCGTATCGTGACCTTTCTCTTGACCGATATAAGCAACTGCTTCTCCCCTAAAGCGTGCAAACCCAGCTTGAATAGCCTCATCTTCAGCAAACTTGCGATCTCCTGCCAAAGGTGTAACATCACTCAATAGGCGTTTAGAATAGTCCATAAAATGGGGACGATCAGGATGACGAGCGACTTGTGTTTTTTGCCACGGCGATAATTTTTTATAAATATCGCGCAACGCTGTTTGGGAACGCGCTTCAAGACGAACAATCTCATCGCTCATATCAAGACTGCCTTTTTCCTGAGAAATTTTTTTTAATTCAAGAATTTTCCCATCAAGATCAGCAACTGGTTTTTCAAAATCAAGATAATTATACATTTGTACCAACTCATTCAGTGTCACTTATACACTTATATTTTGCTTTATAAAGTCTTTTTCAAAAACATCACCTTTTCTTTAACGAGCCTTTTGCTCATCGGCAAGTGGATGATGCTCATTAACTAAACGATAAAGTCCCTCTTCCAACACATGGGTATAAATCTGAGTGGTAGCAATATCAGAGTGACCTAACAAATGTTGAACTGCACGCAAATCGGCACCATTTTGCAAAAGATGACTAGCAAAAGCATGGCGCAACACATGGGGAGAAAAGCTATCACTTTCTATTCCTGCCCTTCTAGCGAGATTTTTCAACTCCCGGGCAACAACTTGACGAGCAATATATCCTGTCTCGGAATTCGCAGGAAAAAGATAAGGACTTGCGACATCCTTTCCCTGATCACGTAAATTTAACCACTGCAAAAGAACTTGATATGCTTTTTTTGATAACAGCACCATTCGTTCTTTTTTGCCCTTACCACGAACCAAAATGCTGTATGCTTTCCCCCGAACAGCCTGCACAGGCAAACTCACCAATTCACTAATACGCAATCCTGTTGCATAAAGCATTTCACTCAATAGCTGAAGACGCAATGCACGCAGATAATCCTTAGACCCATAATCTGCTTGATTGACTTCTAACTGTGCTAAATCAAGCAATTTTATCACTGCATCTTCACTCATGATTTTGGGCAAAGGGCGCCCCTGACGAGGTGCATCAATATCATGAGAGGGATCATCTGCTCTCAACCCTTCAGCATAAAGGAATTGATAAAACTGACGTAAAGTTGATAAACGGCGCGCTTGCGACGATGCCGCAAAACCAAAAGTATGCATAAGCGACAAAAGGGCAATTAAATCTTCTTTTTGTGCTGAAAAAAGCGAAACAGAGTGTGAAGACAATTCGTCTTGTGCCCACTGCAAATCATGCTGATAAGCCGCAAGCGTATGAGGTGAAGCCCCTCTCTCCGCGCTCATCATCTCAAGAAAATGATCTATCACAGCACCACTTTTCATTTTATTGATTCGCTTCCGTAGAAAGATTCCATGAATCCAAGGGAACATCGATGTACATATCCACAGTTACTGGTTCAACCCAAACCACAAGAGCACCCATTATAATGAAAAGAACAGAAAGCAAAATGAAAAGAATCATCAAAAATCTGGTCAATGTTGGCATAAGATAATAACCTACCCAAAAATATTCTATCTCGTATTATGCCTCACAAAGATTAACAGGAATTGACTTTAAGATGGATAAATGCCGAAATAACGTTATGAAAAGCAATCGACCAAAACGCGTCCCCATAACACAAATAAAGAATCAGCTCTTATCGTCCCTTGATAAAAAAGCACTTGTCCTTGTTGGTCTTATGGGAGCAGGCAAATCAGTGATCGGAAAACGCGTCGCCACCATGCTCCGTTTACCCTTTTATGATTCTGACCAAGAAATTGAAAAAGCTGCGCAAATGACAATCACTGAACTCTTTGAAATTTATGGTGAATCAGAATTTCGTGCTCTTGAACAGCGTGTTATTCTAAACCTCATAAAAAAAAGTCCCCTTGTTTTAGCAACAGGTGGTGGCGCCTACATAAATGAAAATATCCGAAAAGCCATTCACCAAAATGGTATATCCATATGGCTAAAAGTCGATCTTGATATCCTCATGCAACGTGTCTCAAAGCACCCAACACGCCCCCTGCTTCAAACAGCCAATCCTAAAGAAACCATGCAAAAACTCATGGAACAGCGTTATCCTATCTATGCAAAGGCAAACTTAACAATTAACAGTCATAAAGAAAGCCGTCATACCGTAGCACAAAATGTTATACGATCTGTACAGCACTACCTATACACAGAAATTAACAATAGGGAAAACCAGCATGCAAACAAAGACCGTCACTGTTAAACTGGACAAACACTGTTACGATATCATCATTGGTCCGAGTCTGATTGCCCAAGCTGCTTCACAGATTAAACATGCTCTTAACAAAAAAGATCCTCATCCAACGCGCTTGGCACTTGTTACAGATACAAATGTTGCTTCTCTTCATTTGGAGATATTACAAGCAGAGTTAACAAAAAATAAAATTCATACTGTCCCTATTATTGTAGAAGCGGGAGAACAATCAAAATCATTTTCAACCCTGCAAGTTGTCATCGATCAAATTCTTGCTGCGCGTTTAGAAAGAGGCGATTGTGTTATTGCTTTTGGTGGTGGTGTCATTGGCGATCTAGCAGGATTTGCGGCAAGTATAATCCGCCGTGGTATGAACTTCATTCAAATGCCCACAACGCTTCTTGCACAAATTGATTCCTCCGTTGGTGGAAAAACTGGAATCAATAGCCAATATGGTAAAAATCTTATTGGTACTTTTTATCAACCGCAATGCGTTATTGCTGACACATGTCTTCTTGATACCCTACCACCGCGCGAATTTCGTGCTGGTTACGCAGAAATGGTTAAATATGGACTCATTAACCAGCCTGATTTTTTTGAGTGGCTTGAAAAAAATGGACAAGAAGTCTTTTCTAATGGCCCTATGCGAACAGAAGCCATTGTCCGCTCATGCCAATTTAAAGCCGCCATTGTAGCACGTGACGAACAAGAAACAGGAGAGCGCGCGCTCTTAAATCTCGGCCATACATTTGGACACATGCTTGAAACAGCAACGGCTTATAACTCAAAGCGTTTAATTCACGGTGAAGCTGTAGCAATTGGAATGATTCTAGCGCATCAATTTTCTGCTCAACTAAATTTGATAAGCCCCACACTTACACAACGCATTGGAGCACACTTTAAATCTATAGGGTTGCCTACACAATTAAAGGATATCCCAGGGAACTTACCAGATACTGAAACTTTAATGACTCTCATTGCCCAAGATAAAAAAGTCTCAAAAAACAATTTGACCTTCATCTTAACACGCGGACTTGGTCAATCATTTATTGCAAAAAATGTCTCTCCGGAAGCAGTTTTGACTTTTCTGGAACAAAAATTAGCAGAAATTCGTTAATTCATATTGAATATAATTGATTCGTTTTTATACTTCTATTAAAGGAATAAGTATGATGATGTCTGCGTAGCTCAGTAGGATAGAGCACAGGATTCCTAAAGAAATTGGGCATTTTGAGGAGAAATCCTCAAAGTGAATCTGCTCAAATTCGGGGAAAGCTTCATGGGAGACTATATGCCAATCCCGAGCCAAGTCTCTCTTCAAATGAGAGAAAGGTGTAGAGACTGAACGGGCAGCACCTAAAGAGCAAAAGCTTCAAGGTGAAGAGACAGTCCAGACCACAAACAGCCGATAAGGCTGGCGGTGAAAATCGAAGTGGTATGAATCCTGGGGTCGCAGGTTCGAATCCTGCCGTAGACACCATCGTATCAATCAAATTATTCTTTGTGCGCAATATAGGAATATAGGGAAGCATCATGAAAAAAACTTTACATATTTTAGGATTTTTCACCGCTTTAAGTTTATCAATCTTCAGCTCAAACAATAGCTTAGCTGGTTCTTTTATCATTGAGGTACCAGACAATCCAGAGCCAAAAACTGAGACCATTACCTACCAGTGTGATACTGGAACAAGTAAAGAGCGCGTTGAAGCAGTCTATCTCAATGCTGATAATATTTCGTTGGTTGATTTCAAATGGAAAGGCGATCGCGTCATTGCTGCAAATGTAGTCGCAGACACAGGGGAAAAATACGAAGGAACTTGGTATATTTGGTGGAAAAAGAACAACGAAGTCACACTTTACGATCATCTTCGTGATCCAGAAAGAAAAACCCCCATCCACTGTAAAGATGAATCAACATTGTTGTTCTAAATAACGAAGGAATCATTATGAAAAAAACTCTTTTTAATTTACGGTTTTTAGCCGTTTTAAGTCTATCGCTTTTTAGCTCAACGAGTGCCTTTGCCGGCTCTTTAGTCATTGAGGTACCAGACGATTCAGAACCAAAAAAAGAAACCGCTGTCTATCAATGCAGCAATGAAACAAAAAAAGAACGTGTTGAAGCAACCTACTACACTACCAATGATATTGCATTAGTTGATCTCAAATGGAATGGAAAGCGCATCATCGCTTCCAATGTCGTTTCTGCTTCTGGAGCAAAATATGTAGGGGGTGAATATGTTTGGTGGACAAAAGGAAACGAGGCCTCATTCTACAATACCCTTACTGAAGACCACGCAACGTCCCTCACGTGTGTAGAAGAAAAAAGCACAGAATAAGGAAGGTTCTTACATTTCAAGAACCGCGCTGGCTCTCATCGCTTGATGTTCCTTCTGACGTGGGTAACTTTTCCTCCGTCTGGTTTAATAAAAGAGCCAGCGGTTTTTCTGACTGTTCTTCTGAATGATGTCGATAAGCTGCTGTATGTGAGAGCAACATAGAAGCTACCGGTGCTGTTAAAAACAAAAAAAACATCAGCAACACTTCATGAAAAACAAAATAATGGTCCACAAATATTGAATAAAGAAATGAAGAAATAAGAATGCTACCAACGCCCCAACTCGTACATACTGAAAGCATATGCAAACGCTCATAAAAACTGGAAAAACGCACCAAACCTATCGTTGCGATCAGTGTCAATCCAGACCCTAATATTAAGAAAACCGTGATAGCAATAGCCACCACAAGCGATACGTCATCTTTCATTCAATAATCTCCCCCCGCATAAGAAACTTCGCTAAAGCGATGCTTGAGATAGACCCCAACAACCCAATAATGAGAGCTGCGACAAAATAAATAGTTGTTCCTGAACGGATATCGAATGTAAGAAACAAAAGAACCGTGGTTATATAAAGAGCATCCAAACCAACAATTCTATCCTGTGCCCGTGGACCACGAATCAACCGAAACAATGCGAAGATCACCGCCAAACTTAAAAAAAACTGTGAAAAGAAAAGCCCCCAATAAAGGATCACCATACTCATAAGAAAATCTCCAAAAGTAATTGCTCATACCGTTGTTTTATCAATCGTTGATAATTATATCCTTTTTTTAAATTTAAGACATGGAGCAAAAGCTCACCCTTTTTACTATTATAGGCAACCCAAGCCGTTCCAGGAGTTGCTGAAAGGATGCACGCTAAAATAGCCAAAGCAGTGCGATTATGAAGCAGAAGAGGCACTACAATAAAGCCAGATCGCTGTTTTCGAGACCTTTTTGTTAAAACAAACCAAGCCACCGAGATATTTGAGGATATAGAATCTATTAAGACTCGAAAAATAAGACGAAAAACCGCACTCCAGCTTTTAATAGCAACCTTCTCCGGCTCAAGGAGCCGTATCATCCAACCACAAAACAAAGCGGTTATAATGGCTAAAAGCAATTGCCCTAAACTAAAACCATTTAAAATAAGCCACATAAGGACAATGACACTACTGAAAAAAGGAGAAGGACAAAAACGACTCATTTATTCATCTCCCTCTTTTCGAGAGAAAAATCCGTTAAAACGCTCCCAATATAATTCTGAGGTTCATACAAAGTCTTAGCAGTTTCAGACATATAATGACCAACAGGACCGGCTACAATTGTTATAAGAAAACACAAGGCAAGAAGAACAGCAATAGGCGCAAATTCTATCACCTGCACACGGGGAACGCGACCTTCAAGAGAAACCCAAAAAGTTCGAATCCCCGTTCGTGTCAGAGCAATCAAAGCTGCAAAACCTGAGAGGGTGACAAAAACCACAAAAAGCCAATCGTGATAAACCGGAAGAGAGGCAAAAAAATCCTCTCTACTATGGTTTAAAACTGCCATGAACATCATAAGTTTAGCAACAAAACCAGAAAAAGGTGGCAATCCAATAATCAAAATGGCACAGATACCAAAACAAGCCCCAAGAATTGCCAAGGTTACAGGGATATATGTGCCAACTTCATCTTCTTCCTCCTCTTCATCGTCACCATAAACCTCCATTGTGACAGCCAGAACATTAGCAGCCACATCTTGACAGCGTTCAACCAACTCTACCAAAAGAAAAAAAGCTCCCAGTGCTAAAGTTGAAGAAACAATATAAAAAAGTGCACCTGCTGTCAGTGCTGCATTGCCAATCCCTATTGCTGCCAACAATGTACCAGAAGAGACAAGAACACTATAAGCTGCCAAACGCACCAAAACTTGGCTCGCCAATACCCCAATAAAACCAAAAATCAAAGTGGCAAGCCCACCATAAAACAAAACCGTATGACCAAAATGGTTAAAATATTCACTTTCAGGACCAAACCACAGCAGCGTTAAACGTAAAATAATATAAATACCCACCTTGCTCAAAAGTGCAAAAGAAGCTCCAACGGGCGCTACTGCCGCGCTGTAAGTTGGCACCAACCAAAAATTAAGCGGCCACATACCAGCCTTAAGCAAAAAAGCAATACCTAGAAGTGCAACACCTATTTCGAACAAAACAATATCTGTAGAAGATATATATTTTATTTTAACAGCCAAATCGGCCATATTAAGAGTACCAGCGACTCCATAAATGAGGGCTGTACCAACTAAAAAAAGTAATGAAGCAACAAGATTAACCACAACATAATGCAACCCTGCACGCACGCGTGTCTGACCAGAACCATGCAAAGCAAGCCCATAGGAAGCCGTTAACATAACTTCAAAAAATACAAATAAATTAAATAAATCACCGGTCAAAAAAGCGCCGTTTATTCCAACCATGAAAAATTGCATCAATGACTGAAAATGAGAACCCGCTTTGTACCAATGAGCCCGCGCAAAAACCAGTACGCTAGTCACCAATAAGCTTGAAAGTAAAAGCATCATGGCGCTTAAACGATCAAGGACCAAAACAATTCCGAAGGGAGAGAGCCAATTGCCAAGCCGATAAACATCGCAAGCCGGCGCTATTTCAAGAGTACGTATAATCAGTAAAACAGCAATAACGACCGACAATCCCGCCGAAAAAAGACTAATCAATGATTTAAATTTCGAACGCCGTTCATCATAAAAAAGAAGAAGTGCTCCAGTGATTAACGGCAAAAGAATAGGCAAAATAAGGAGATGGTGCACCCCTACTTCCATCACTGCACCTCACGTCCATCAACGTGATCTGAACCCGTTAAACCGCGTGAAACCAAGAGAATAACTAAAAATAAAGCTGTCGTTGCAAAACCAATCACAATCGCAGTTAAAACCAAGGCTTGAGGAAGAGGATCGACATAATTAGCTGGATTAATAACAGTAGTAGGATCAACAATTGGAGCGGCATTACTACGCGGTCTACTCATTGAAAACATAAAAAGATTGACACCATAGGAAATCAAAGACAAACCAAGAATAACTTGAAAAGTGCGTGGACGTAAAATAAGCCAAATTCCTGATCCAACAAGAATACCAATACCTAAAGAAAGAACAATTTCCATTAATTTTCCTTCTCTTTCAAAACAGGTTTCTTACCGATTCGGTAACTCCGAATTGACTGGTGTGCAAGTGCAATTAAAATGAGAACAGTTGCTCCTAACACAAGAGAAAGCACACCAAAATCAAACAAAAAAGCAGATGCCATGGGAACTTTTCCAATTAACGGAAAATGAATATATCGAAAAAAGGATGTTAAAAAAGGATATCCAAAAAACCAAGAGCCCATCCCCGTTACGACTGACAACAATAAACCAAAGCCCATCCAACGCAAAGGTAAAACTCTCAAATGCGTTTCCACCCACCGAATATCGCGTGCAAGATATTGTAAAATAAATCCTATCGCCAAAGTAACACCACCGACAAATCCACCTCCTGGCAGATCATGCCCTCGCATAAATAAATAAATAGCAAAAGCGATAATAATCGGAAAGAGCCAACCCATAATAACAGCAGGAACAGCTAAATAATTCAACACTGTATCTCCCACATTTCGATTAGGCTGTGCCATATCAAAGGCTTTCTGGACACGTTGCTGAAAAGGTGCATCAATACTTTCAGGGGCAGGACGAAACCGCCGTAAAAGGGCAAAAACAGTGAGTGATACAACACCCAAAACGACAATTTCTCCCATAGTATCAAAACCACGGAAATCAACCAACAACACATTCACAACATTGCGACCACCAGCATCAGAGTAAGCCTTGGTGAGAAAAAAATCAGAAATCGTCGTACCTTGAGGACGTGTCATCACTGCAAAAGAGAGCCATGCTACACCAGCACCTCCCACAAGAGCTATGATAAAATCACGGATACGACGCAAGCGCACGAAAAAACGAACAGGCGTTGGTGTAGGATTATGCAAACGTTTAGGCAACCACCGTAAACCAAGCAATAATAAGACGACTGTAACAACCTCAACAACTAATTGTGTTATTGCTAAATCAGGAGCAGAAAGCCATAAAAAGGTTGCACAAGTCATCAAACCAGCTCCCCCCAACAACATGAGTGATGCAAGACGATGAAACTTCGCTTGCCAAGCAACTAAAAGCGCACATAATCCGCCGACTAACCAAAGAGCGAGAAAAGGAATATCAACTGGAAAAAGCGGTAACGCCCCCGCTGAAATGAAACCATCGCACCAAAGTAAAAAACCAACAAATGCAAAACACACCCAAAAAATCCAGTGCAACTGTATCTGCAAACGGCGTGTTGATAAAATAGATTCCACCGCACGTGCCCATTTCCAAGAAATAATCACGAGAATGCGTTCAAAAATACGCGGTCCATTTAAGTGACGAAAAAAAGGTGCTCCATCATCACAGGATAAAAAATAACGGTGCCCGACAGCGTAGAGCAATCCGCCTCCTAATAACGCAACAAAACTCATCACTAATGGAGTATTGAACCCATGCCAAACAGCTAAACTATAAGGGATTGTCATTGATCCTAAAACAGACACAACCGCGTTATCTAAAATAGGTCCTATTGTTAAATTAGGAAAAATACCAACTGCTAAACAAATAAACACCAAAAGCTCCATTGGTAAACGCATGAAATGCGGTGGTTCATGGGGAGTTTTGGGTAAATTGACAGGTTTTGGTCCCAAAAAAACGCCATGAATAAAGCGTATAGAATAGGTTACACTAAACAGACTAGCCAGCGTTGCTACATAAGGTGCAATCCAATCGAGCCATGATTCCATATGCGTTTCAACAGCTTCAGCAAAAAACATCTCTTTCGATAAAAAACCATTCAACAAAGGAACTCCAGCCATCGCTGCGCTTGCAACTAAAGCGAGAGTTGCTGTAATAGGCATAGAACGATAAAGCCCTGACAATTTACGCATATCACGTGTTCCCGTCTCGTGATCAATAATACCAGCAGCCATAAATAAAGAAGCTTTAAAAGTAGCATGATTAGCCATATGGAAGATCGCTGCAACACAAGCAAGTGGACTACCAAGACTTAAAAGCGTGGTAATCAATCCAAGATGACTAATAGTCGAGTAAGCAAGCAGTCCCTTCAAGTCTTGCTGAAACATGGAAAAATAGGCACCAAGCAGCAATGTAGAGAGTCCTGAAAAGCCAACCAGCCAAAACCAAGATTCTGTCCCAGAAAGCACAGGCCATAAACGAACAAGTAAAAACAATCCCGCTTTTACCATTGTTGCTGAATGCAAATAAGCCGATACGGGGGTTGGAGCAGCCATCGCATTGGGCAGCCAAAAATGAAAGGGAAACTGCGCACTTTTTGTTAATCCCCCCAATAAAATACAAATAAGGACAGGACTGTAAAGAGAACTTGACCGAATCATATCCCCAGACTGCAATACCTTATCCAAATCAAAACTGCCAACAATATACCCAATCAATAAAACCCCAATAAAAAGGGCAAAACCGCCAAAACCTGTGATTGTTAGAGCCATACGCGCCCCCTCACGCGCACTTGCATTATGGTACCAATAGCCGATCAACAAAAAAGAAAAAATACTGGTGAGTTCCCAAAAAATAACCAAAAAGACGAGATTGCCTGATAAGACTATTCCTGTCATTGATCCCATAAAGGCCAAAAAAAAGGAAAAAAAACGCGGTACAGAATCTGCTGGATCCATGTAATAACGTGAATAAATGACAACAAGCAGCCCAATTCCTGTAATGAGCAAGCAAAAAAGCCACGACAAACCATCTATACGGAGAATCAAATCGCTCCCCCATTCTGGAAGCCAAGAAATATCTAAACGCACTACGTGGTTTCCGCGAACTTCCGGATAAAGCATTATTGTAAAAATAAGACAGAAAAGTGCAACAATCCCAGCAAACCACGCTTCATTATTTTTTGCTGTCGAACGAAAAAAGCCAATGATAGCACTTCCACCAAAGGGAAGCAAAACGAGCAATATCAACATTGCTTCCCGTGTTGTCATTCTTTCAACTCCATCCTGTCCTTAATATTTTGTCATCGACAAAACAAAAACTTATATCCTCACCCCCCATTCCACACTTAATGATAATAAGATTTAATAAAACTTAAAAGTATTTAAATTTTTCAAAAAAAAACGCTTGCATGAAAATGCTGCGCACCACGCAAGTTTTCTCTTTATTGTAAGAACAATAACGCCCACGACAAGAAGCAATTAAAAATTTATTTAATAATTTCTATCCTTTAAAAAAGCGTGATAAACACTGTTTACGCCCCCCGTGAAAAGGCTGAAAACTATTATCATTTTTATTATAAGAGCGATAACGCGCACGGCAAGATTCAATATGTTGTTTAAGCATCCATGGCTCTTTTTTTTCTAATTTTTCCGAAGAAGACGTTAAAAACACTTTTTTAGCATCTGGTACAACTTTTAATGATGCGCTTTTTGTGCTTAAGTGCGGTGACGTAACAAATGCCACTTCAGGATACCACCAATTATCACTATATTTACGATAACCACGCCGATAATGACGATAACCTTTAAAACCATTAAGTTCTCTACGCCCCGTAAAAATCAAAGGCACCGAACTATCTTGGACAGAAGTCTGAGTAACCAGTTTGGCTTTAGCATCACTCCTATTTTGCCCCCAATTAACAAGAGTAGTTGTTATAATGAAAAAACTGCTAACCAATACAAAAGCTAAAGCATAATATAATTTTTTTTTCATACTCATAACGCAAAACTCAAAATAATAAACAACAGTAATTACAGAAAGCCTTTCTCTTTCTAGACAGAAACAGATTCTTTTCTTAAGACTCTTTTTTCTTGAGACATTCTGTTACTCTTTGTACTAAACGTTGATCTTGGTAATAAGATCCTTCAAAAAAGAATGAATAAATGATGATAAAAACCCCCTACTACCTTATAGACAAATCGAAACTCATCAAAAACATGCAAACAATTTCTCGTTTACGGGAAATGTCTGGAGCTAAAATTTTACTTGCTTTGAAATGTTTTGCTACATGGAGTGTTTTTGATTTAATGTCCGAGTTCATGGATGGAACCACATCATCATCCCTTTATGAACTGCGTTTAGGAAGAGAAAAATTTGGCAAAGAAACCCATGCCTATTCGGTTGCTTGGGCCGATCATGAAATTGATGAAGCCTGTAGCTATGCAGACAAAATTATCTTTAACTCAATCCAACAGCTTCAACGTTTTTCTAACGCTAGCAAAACCATCCAACGGGGTTTGAGGTTAAATCCAGGAATCAGCGCATCCAATTTTGATCTTGCCAATCCCTCCCGCCCTTTTAGCCGCTTAGGCGAAACCAATCAAAGCGCTATAAAAGAAGTTCTACCCCTCATAAATGGCCTAATGATCCACAACAATTGCGAAAATGCTGATTTTAATCTTTTTAACCAAATGCTGAATCACATGGAAGAAAAATTTGCAGAACTTTTCGCTGCGGTTGACTGGATAAGCCTTGGTGGCGGAATCCATTTTACAGCTGAAAATTATCCTTTAGAATCTTTCGCAAAACGTTTAAAACAATTTTCTAAAACCCATGGTGTTACTCTTTTTCTAGAACCAGGAGAAGCTGCTATCGCCAAAAGCACCACATTAGAAGTCAGTGTTCTTGACACATTGTATAATGAAAAGAATCTTGCCATCGTTGACAGCTCAATTGAAGCACATATGCTTGATCTTCTCATTTATCGTGAAAATGCCAAATTAGAGCCCAATCAAGGACCATACGAAATTATGATTTGTGGAAAATCTTGTCTTGCCGGCGATATTTTTGGAACATTTCAATTTCAAAAACCTCTTAAAATAGGCGATCGGCTGTCTTTTCAGGATGCAGCAGGTTATACAATGGTCAAGAAAAACTGGTTTAATGGCGTTACAATGCCTGCTATTGTTCTCAAAGAGTGCGATGGTACATTAACACTTCAACGCCAATTCAGCTATAACGACTATCAGGAAAGTCTTTCATAAAGATCAACCATAAAAACGTCATACAACAGTATTAAAAAGGAGATGAACCTACAATGAAAAAAAATGTTCTCATTATTGGTGCTGGAGGTGTTGCACAAGTTGTTGCACACAAATGTGCTCAAAACAACGATATTCTTGGTGAAATTCATATTGCTTCACGAACACTCAAAAAATGTGAAGCCATCATTGCTTCTATTAAAGAAAAAAACACTATGAAAGAACAGGGTGTTCTCAAAAGCCATTCGCTCAATGCCATGAATGTAGAAGAAACTATAAAGCTCATCCAAAAGACCAAATGCGAAATTGTCATTAATGTTGGTTCTGCCTTTCTTAATATGTCTGTTCTTTCAGCTTGTATTGAAACCAAATGCGCTTATATCGATACAGCGATCCATGAAGACCCCTTGAAAATTTGTGAAACACCTCCTTGGTATGGCAATTATGAATGGCCTCGGCGTCAAGAATGTGAAAAAGCTGGTATAACCGCTATTTTAGGAGCAGGTTTTGACCCAGGTGTAGTGAATGCCTATGCAGCATTAGCGCGCGATAATTATTTTGATAAAATCACAGATATTGATATTATTGATATTAATGCCGGAAATCATGGGCGTTGGTTTGCTACAAATTTTGATCCAGAAATTAACTTCCGTGAATTTACAGGACAAGTATGGTCATGGCAAAATAAAAAATGGACTTCCAATAAAATGTTTGAAGTCAGCCATGAATGGGATCTTCCCGTTGTTGGAAAACAAAAAGCCTATATGACAGGACATGATGAAATTCATTCATTATCAAAAAATCTCGATGTGGAGAATGTTCGTTTCTGGATGGGATTTGGTGAACGTTATATCACTGTTTTTACGGTTCTAAAAAACCTCGGACTCTTATCCGAACAACCGATTAAAACGGCAGAAGGTCAAGAAGTCGTGCCCTTGAAAGTCGTGAAAGCCGTCTTACCCGACCCTTCCTCTCTCGCCCCAGACTACACAGGAAAAACCTGTATTGGAGATCTTATTAAAGGCGAAAAAGATGGACACCTGCGAGAAATTTTTATCTATAATATAGCCGATCACAAACAAGCTTTTCATGAAACTGGAGCACAAGGCATTTCCTATACCGCTGGCGTACCAGCTGCTGCTACAGCCCTTCTCATTGCTACAGGCGAATGGGATGTTAAGACTATGGTCAATGTAGAGGAATTACCACCCCGCCCTTTCCTTAAATATCTTGATCGTATGGGGCTTCCCACTTTTATAAGAGAACAACAAGAGGATAAAAAATTAGAATTTTAAATTTATACCTATAGAAAGCATATGCTTGATTTTTTAAGTTATCAGAAAACTGCCCAATGAAAACAAACTTAATATTCTCATGTAATTATGGTTTTCAAAAAAATTTTAGCTATTCGTTATATTTTGGCAACATTACGATTTCTTAACAACCTTAAAGAAGAAACATATCATCTTTCTAAGACATAACAAGCAATGATCAAGAAAAACAGAGAAGCAAAAACTAATTTAATCACACTGTATAACTTGTCATTATCATCAAAAAGATAGTGTGATAAAGAAAAGATATAAAAATACCGCTCTTTTAAAAAAGAGTGGTATTTTGTAGAATATTCAATCCCTCCCCTCTTTATCTTAAATGACAAAGATCCTTAACCCGCTCCAATCATTAAACAATTCAATTTCTTTGAGCGAATTCCTCTTGGCTTCCCTCTTCACATGATTCATTTTCATATATAATACATTGATTTATAACAATAAATATCATTTTCAACTTGATTCATAACGCTGAAAACTGTAATATTCTCTTATCGCAAACTCTCTCACATTGAATCAATTAATATCTTTTGTCTGCACATCACAAACAGAGCAAGAATGTGAGTAAAAATAAGAAAAGAATAAAAATTTCTCTTATAAAAACTCTCAAATAATAAAGAGCTTTAGCAATATTGAGAACTGAAAAAGTGCATTATAATGTCAGCGTATACGTTTACTAAACATAAAGATGATGATGCACAAATAGGTCTTATAACAATTTGAATGAATTTTATATATTTCAAGAGGAACTTTACAGCTATACCATTAACGAGCACCATCGTGAAATAGGTTTGCGCATTTTGAGAGATGTGTTCTTAAAACAAAGCACGCAAATAGGCTCAGAACCCTATCCTAAATATTTTATAATAGTATAAAAACCACCCCATATGTAAAACTTTACATAAACCAAACAAACACCACCGCTCTAAACAATAATGCACAACAGGATAATCAATAAAAACTACACAACTGAATTTTAAAACAGTAATTATAGAAAAGCATACAACAAACGGAATATTTCAATACAATTGGTTGTATTCCTTTTTAAAGTTTTAAAATGTTGTTGTATGCTTCACAAATATTTTTTGCCTCCTGTGCCTTTTAAAATGTACTTTTTAAAAGCTTTTTAAATATGAAGTGGTTTAGCAAATGTTGCCAAAGCTGCCTCACGCACGGCTTCTGATAAGGTAGGATGTGCATGGCAACAACGCCCCAGATCTTCTGATGAACCACCAAATTCCATTAAAACTGCAATTTCATGGATCATTTCACCAGCACCAAATCCAAGAATATGCCCCCCTAATACCCGATCTGTTTTTTTATCAGAAAGGATTTTAACGAACCCATCACTCTTTTGCATTGCACGAGCACGACCATTAGCCATAAAAGGAAATTTGCCAACATTATATTCAATACCAGCAGTTTTTAGCTCTTCTTCTGTCCTTCCTACACTAGCAATTTCCGGCTGTGTATAAACAACACTAGGAATGACATCAAAATTAACATGCCCTTTTTGACCTGCCAAAATTTCTGCCACAGCAACGCCTTCTTCCTCTGCTTTATGCGCTAACATTGGCCCTTTTACGACATCACCAATCGCATAAATTCCTGGAACATTCGTCTGCCAATGGGCATCAATTGCAATAAATCCGCGTTCATCTAACTGAACACCAGCCTCCCCTAAGCCAAGCCCCTCCGTATACGGAGAACGTCCAGTAGCAATAAGCACAACATCAGCCTCTAAAGTTTCAGCTGCACCACCTTTGACGGCTTCAAAAGTCACCTGAGCAGTTGAGCCAGATTGTGTAACAGCTGTCACCTTTGTTCCCGTCTTATATTCTATCCCCTGTTTTTCCATTAATTTCTGAAATTGCCGTGAAACTTCACCATCCATTGAGCCCAAAATTTTATTAAGATACTCAATAATGGTAACTTTAGCACCTAAACGGCTCCAAACTGATCCAAGTTCTGAACCAATAACACCAGCACCCACTACAATCATATGCTCTGGTACTTTTTCAAGTGAAAGGGCTCCCGTAGAAGAAACAATAGTCTTTTCATCAATTTCAACATTCACACCTGGAATGCCTGAACTCTCTGAGCCCGTAGCAATAATAATATTTTTTGTTTCAATTGTTTGTTTATTACCATCTCTGGCAACAACTTCCACATGACCCGCACTCAAAATTTTAGCTGTCCCCAAAAAAGTATCAACTTTATTTTTTTTCATCAAAAAAGAAACGCCACTTGTATTGGCTGTCACCACAGCTTTCTTATGAACCATCATTTGTTCAAGATTAAGCTTAGATTTGCCAATAGAAATACCAAGTGTTTCAAAACCATGCTGGGTTTCAGAAAACACTTCTGAAGCATGCAACAACGCTTTAGAAGGAATACAACCAACGTTGAGACATGTTCCTCCTAATGTTGTACGCTTTTCAATAATCGCTACTTTAAGTCCCAGTTGTGCAGCCTTTATTGCTGCTACATAACCACCTGGACCCGCTCCGATCACAGCCACATCATAAGACATCCGTTTCTCCTTTCATCCTGGAAACTGTATTTACAAATCAAGAACAAGGCGTTCCGGATCTTCTAAGCTTTCCTTAACACGCACAAGGAAAGTTACAGCTTCTTGCCCATCCACAATACGGTGATCATAAGAAAGCGCTAAATACATCATGGGGCGGATCACAACTTGGCCCTCAACAACCATTGCTCGCTCTTTAATCGCATGCATTCCCAAAATACCAGATTGTGGTGCATTCAAAATCGGTGTTGACATCAACGATCCATACACACCACCGTTGGTAATGGTAAAAGTTCCCCCTTGCATATCAGAAACGGCTAATTTTCCATCACGCGCAAGACGCCCCAAACGACCAATCTCTTTTTCAATCTCTGCCAATGACATTTGATCTGCATCTCGCACTACTGGAACAACAAGCCCTTTATCCGTTCCAACAGCAATTCCAACATTGACATAGTTTTTGTAAACAATATCTGTCCCATCAATCTCGGCATTAACAGCAGGAAGTTCTTTTAATGCATGACAAACAGCTTTGGTAAAAAAACCCATAAAACCAAGTTTAACACCATTTTTCTTTTCAAAAAGGTCCTTATAACGCTTGCGCAAATCCATCACCGCTGACATATCAACCTCATTAAATGTGGTTAACATTGCTGCTACATTTTGTGCATCTTTAAGACGGCGAGCAATTGTTTGACGCAATTTCGTCATACGAACCCGCTCTTCACGTGTTTCTTGGACAGGAGTTGCCGAAGAACTCGTCGCAGAAGAAGAGGGTGTAGGGGCATTTGTACTTTGTTTTAATCCACCAAGAACATCTTCTTTAAGAATTTGTCCACGTTTTCCAGAACCTGAAATATCGCTTTTTGCAACATTATTTTCAGCCATCAATTTTGCTGCTGAAGGAGAAGGAGGCATTGTACTGCCCGAAGCAGGCTTCTCCGATTCAGATGAAGCCGCTGGAACAAGTGTAGCAGAAGGTGAAAATGATTGGGAGACACCAGCTTCTCCAGCTTCCACCACTCCTAAAAGAGCATTTACTTCAACCGTATCGCCTTCTTTTGCAATGATTTCAGATAATTTTCCTGCAACAGGAGAAGGAACTTCAACGGTCACCTTATCAGTTTCTAATTCAACCAAAGGCTCATCCATAGCGACAGCTTCGCCAAGTTTTTTAAACCATTTGCCAATCGTTGCTTCGGTAACCGATTCGCCCAAAGTAGGAACACGAATTTCAGTAGTCATAATATTTTTCCATACATCAGAGTAGTAATAAATTAAGAACCTAACGCGTCTTTAAGAAACGCAGCCAGTTGTTCAAGGTGTTTCACCATTAACCCAGAGGCCGGTGACGCACTCGCAGGACGCCCTGCATAACGAGCACGTGAATATTGCGCATTAATATGCGTCAAAACCCATTCCAAATAAGGCTCAATAAATGACCAAGCCCCCATGTTTTTTGGTTCCTCTTGGCACCAAAAAACTTCCGCCTGCAAAAAGCGCGACAACACATTCACCAAAACTTTAGCAGGAAAAGGATAAAGTTGTTCAACACGAAGGAGGTAAACATCATCAATACCCTTTTTTTCACGTTCTTCATAAAGGTCGTAATAAACCTTACCAGTACAAAGAACGACACGGCGAATTTTATTATCTTTCTGCAACTTAATGACAGAATCTTTGAGACATTCTGCATCATCAAGCAACACACGACAGAAACTTGTTTCTGGCCCCATTTCATTGAGAAGAGAAACAGCTCGCTTATGACGTAAAAGTGATTTCGGTGTCATCAAAATCAATGGCTTACGGAAATCACGCTTAATTTGTCGACGCAAAATATGAAAATAATTTGCAGGGGTTGTACAATTAGCAACCTGCATATTATCTTCCGCACAAAGTTGAAGAAACCGTTCTAAACGTGCAGAAGAATGCTCCGGCCCTTGCCCTTCAAAACCATGAGGCAATAAACACACAAGACCAGACATACGAAGCCACTTACGCTCTGCGGATGAAATAAATTGATCAAAAATGACCTGTGCACCATTAGAGAAATCACCAAATTGTGCTTCCCAAAGTGTTAATCCTCGTGGTTCAGCAAGAGAATATCCATATTCAAAACCAAGAACAGCTTCTTCAGAAAGCATAGAATTAACAACTTCATAAAGCGCTTGCCCTTTTTGTAAATGATTCAAAGGAATATAACGCGCCTCATTTTCTTGGTCATAAAGAACTGAATGACGTTGTGAAAAAGTTCCCCGTTCAACATCCTCACCGGAAAGACGAACCGGTGCCCCTTCCAAACAAAGTGAACCAAAAGCTAGAGCTTCAGCGGTTGCCCAATCAACACCCTCACCGGTTTCAAAAATTTTAGCACGATTATTTAAAAAACGTTGAATGGTTTTGTGAACGTGAAAATCTGCCGGAATTTCGACAATTTTCTGACCAATTTCCTTTAAAATTTTTAATTCAACACCGGTTGTTCTAGAATGTTGTTCATCAGAACTACTAAAAGCTTTGAGACCCGTCCAGCTTCCATCAAGCCAATCAGCCTTATTAGGCTTATAAGAAGCACTTGCTTCAAATTCACCTTCAAGCTTATCGCGCCATAATTTTTTTTGTTGCTCAATCTCTTCTAAAGAAATCACCCCTTCTGCTACCAATTGGTCACTATAAAGCTGAAGTGTTGTTTTATGATTACGAATTGCCTTATACATAAGCGGCTGCGTAAAGGAAGGCTCATCACCTTCATTATGCCCATAACGGCGATAACAAAACATATCAATAACCACTGGTTTATGGAAAATTTGGCGAAACTCTGTTGCTATTTTGGCAACAAAAACAACTGCCTCAGGATCATCACCATTCACATGGAAAATTGGTGCATCAATCATTTTTGCAACATCTGATGGATAAGGCGAAGAACGTGAAAAACGTGGAGATGTTGTAAAACCAATCTGATTATTGATAATAACATGAAGTGAGCCTGCAACACGATAACCTTTAAGACCTGAAAGACCAAAAGTTTCTTGGATAACGCCTTGTCCTGCAAAAGCAGCATCACCATGAATAAGCAGTGGCATCACTTTTGAACGCTCACTTAATGAGAGTAAATCAGTATGCGCAGGTCCCATAAGTTGATCTTGTTTAGCACGTGCTTTTCCTATAACAACCGGATCAACAATCTCAAGATGAGATGGATTGGCCAACAGCGATAAATGAACTTTTTTACCATCAAATTCAAGATCAGCTGAAGTTCCCAAATGATATTTGACATCACCGGATCCCTCCACATCATCAGGCTTATAAGATCCCCCTTTGAACTCATGAAAGATAGCCCTATGCGGCTTGGCAAGAACTTGTGAAAGAACATTTAAACGACCACGATGTGCCATTCCTAAAATAACTTCCCTAACCCCTAAAGCACTACCACATTTGATAATCTGTTCAAGAGCGGGAATCAGCGCCTCACCACCATCGAGTCCAAAACGCTTTGTACCTTTATATTTAGTGTCTAAAAACTGTTCGAAACCTTCCGCCTGAATAAGCTTATTAAGGATAGCTTTCTTGTCTTGTTGTGTGAAAGAAATTTTTTCATCTCGCCCTTCAATGCGTTCTTGAAGCCATGCTTTCTGAACCGGATCAGAAACATGCATATATTCCACACCGATTGTTGAACAATAAGTACGGTTGAGAATTTCAAGCATTTGTGGAATAGTTGCATATTCCAACCCTAAAACATTATCAATAAAAATGGGACGCTCGTAATCAGCTGGAGTAAAACCATAAGCTTCTGAAGAAAGTTCCTTGTAATCTTCTTGTTTTTCGACCAATTGAAGAGGGTCAAGCCGCGCACGAAGATGCCCCCGTGCTCGAAACGCACGAATCATCATAATTGCATGAACGGAATCACGTGTTGCACGAATAACATCTTGCTCACTGGAAGTTTTTCCCTTTTGTGCAGCACCTGTTATTGCTTTTTCCTTTAATTTATCACCAAGATATTTTTCAAGAGAAGACCAATCACCATCAAGAGCAGAAACCAATTCTCCATTTGCCTTTACTGGCCAATGATCACTTTGCCATGTTGCCCCTTCAGCATTTCTGAGAACATCTTCTTTATTATCATGAAGTCCTTCAAAAAAAGCACGCCACTGTGAATCAACACTGGTAGGATCTTTTTCATATTGAGCATAAAGTTGATCTATATAATCCGCATTGCCACCATAAAGAAATGATGTCTGTGCAAAAAGGCTATTTATTTCGTCCTGCCTTGCCATATACCTCTCCGGAACATCTATTCCGTCTCCTTATATCTCTTTTCGACCTTTAAATGCTTACAAAACAAGCAATGATTCAAACATTCAAAAAAGTTTTACCTTTTTATACTCAAGTTTTTTCACCTGAATCTAAGAACTTTTTCTTATTCAGGTGAAATTTTCTTTTAGCCCTTCAAAACTGACATCAAAGTCTTACCTATCTGTGATGGTGAAGGAGACACTCGAATCCCTGCTGATTCCATTGCCGCAATTTTATCTTCTGCTCCACCTTTACCACCAGAAATAACAGCACCAGCATGTCCCATTGTACGTCCTGGAGGAGCTGTACGGCCAGCAATAAAGCCAACAACTGGTTTTTTACGACCTTTTTTTGCTTCATCTTGCAGAAACTGTGCTGCTTCTTCTTCAGCAGAACCACCAATCTCCCCAATCATAACAATAGACTGAGTTTCATCATCCGCTAAAAACATTTCCAACACATCAATAAATTCAGTGCCCTTAACAGGGTCGCCACCAATCCCTATCGCAGTTGTTTGCCCGAGACCTTCCTGACTCGTTTGAAAAACGGCTTCATAAGTTAAAGTTCCCGACCTCGAAACAACCCCAACAGAACCTTTTCTAAAAATAGAACCAGGCATAATACCAATTTTACATTCATTTGGTGTAAGAATACCAGGACAATTAGGACCAATAAGACGAGACTTTGAGTTTTCTAATCGCGCCTTCACTTTAACCATATCCATAACGGGAATACCTTCCGTAATACAGATAATTAAACGAACTTCAGCTTCAATAGCCTCTATAATAGCTGCCGCAGCCCCTGCAGGAGGAACATAAATAACAGAAGCATCCGCGCCTGTTTTTTCCTTTGCTTCTGCAACATTAGCAAAGATAGGAAGAGCTTCGCCTTTTGAACCTTCCCATATTTCTCCACCCTTTTTAGGATTAACACCCCCAACCATTTGCGTACCATGATAAGCAAGCGCCTGTTCTGTATGAAATGTTCCTGTTTTTCCTGTAAGCCCTTGAACTAGAACTTTTGTCTCTTTATTCACAAGAATCGACATAGCTTAAGCTCCCTTCACGGCTGCAACAATTTTTTGGGCAGCATCATCTAAATCATCAGCAGGAATAACATTCAAACCACTTTCATTGATAATTGCTTTACCCTGCTCAACATTAGTGCCTTCAAGACGAACAACTAAGGGAACCTTTAAACCAACCTCACGAACAGCAGCAACCACACCTTCAGCAATGACATCACAACGCATAATACCACCAAAAATGTTAACCAAAATGCCCTTAACATTTGGATCGGCCGTAATAATTTTAAAAGCAGCTGTCACCTTTTCTTTTGACGCTCCACCACCAACGTCAAGAAAATTTGCAGGCTCAGCTCCATAGAGTTTGATAATATCCATTGTTGCCATAGCAAGACCCGCACCATTAACCATGCAGCCAATTGTACCCTCAAGAGCAACATAAGCAAGATCATGCTTTGATGCTTCAATTTCTTTTGGATCCTCTTCTGAAAGATCGCGTAATTCTAAAATATCTGGATGACGAAACAGAGCATTATTATCAAAAGAAACTTTTGCATCAAGAACACGTAAACGACCATCTTTCATCACAATAAGCGGATTGATTTCTAAAAGGCTCATATCTTTTTCACAAAATGCCTTATAGAGAATCGGAAAAAGCTTTTCACCATCTTCTCGCGCACTACTTTGTAGTTTCAATGCATCACAAAGTCTTGCACAATCAACCGAAGTAACACCCTCTACAGCATCAATGGGAAGCGTGAATATTTTTTCTGGTGTCTCTTCAGCAACCGTTTCAATATCCATTCCACCTTCTGTTGAAACAACAAAAGCAATTCGACCAACGCTACGATCAACCAAAAGTGAAAGATAAAGCTCCCTTTCAATATCAGCACCATCCTCAATGTAAAGACGATTGACCTGCTTACCCTCTGGACCCGTTTGTTTGGTTACCAAAGTTTTACCAAGCATTTCTTGAACATTTGCAACAACTTCTTCAACAGATTTTGCAAGCCGAACACCACCCTTTGCATCAGGACCAAGTTCTTTAAACTTACCCTTACCACGACCACCAGCGTGTATCTGACTTTTAACCACATAGAGAGGTCCGGGCAATTTTTCCGCCCATTTTTCAGCTTGCTCAACAGAATAAACAGCAACACCATTTGCAATTGGTGCTCCATATTCATGAAGCAGACGTTTGGCCTGATACTCATGGATATTCATGCATTTGTCCTTTTCTTTTATGGATCATTATTAATCCTAAAGTTTTAATATTCTAAATACTTAGTTTTAATGAATTAAATCTTGTTCAATTTACTTGAGACTAGGCACAAGAGCAATACAAGCTTCACAAAGCTTTTTAACTGCATTTACTGAATGATCAAAAGCATCTCTTTCTTCTTTATCAAGATCAATTTCAATGACTCGTTCAACACCACCTGCACCAATTACAACAGGAACACCAACGTAGGTATCATTAACCCCATATTCTCCTGAAAGATAAGCTGCAACAGGCACAACACGCTTAGTGTCCTTTAAATAGGCCTCAGCCATAGAAACAGCAGAAGCTGCTGGTGCATAATAAGCAGAACCTGTTTTTAACAAACCAACAATTTCTGCACCGCCATCACGGGTACGCTGGATAATTTGATCAATTCTTTCCTGTGTTGTCCAGCCCATCTTTACAAGATCAGGCAAAGAAATACCACCAACCGTTGAATAACGCACGAGAGGAACCATTGAATCACCGTGCCCTCCTAAAACAAACGCTGTCACATCTTTAACAGAGACCTTAAATTCCTCAGATAAGAAATGACGAAAACGTGCTGAATCAAGAACACCAGCCATACCAACCACTTTATGTGTAGGGAGACCTGAAAATTTCTGCAATGCCCACACCATCGCATCAAGGGGATTGGTAATACAAATAACAAATGCTGAAGGCGCGTATTTTTTAATTCCAGCTCCAACTTGTTCCATCACCTTTAAATTAATTCCCAAAAGATCATCTCGGCTCATACCAGGTTTTCGCGCAACGCCTGCTGTTACAATAACAACATCAGATCCTTCAATTGCTTCATAAGCATTAGCACCTTTTAGACTGATATCAAAACCGTCAACGGGAGAAGATTCGGCGATATCTAGAGCCTTACCTTGTGGCACACCTTCCGCAATATCAAATAAAACAACATCACCAAGCTCTTTAAGCCCAATAATATGTGCTAAAGTACCACCAATCATACCTGAACCAATGAGAGCTATTTTTTTTCGTGCCATTTTATTTTTTCCTAACTTTTAGATAATTCAGCGCACACCCATCAGCGTCCGTATACTGAATATTTTTGACTTCAACCATATTCAAACAATATCATAAAAAGGAGTAAAGAAATGAAATTTACAAATTTTTCTCCTTACAGAAACAACAACCCTCCGCTGAAACAACTATTAGAAAATTATCACGATGTATCGATAAAGTGAATTTAAAAAAAATACAACAGAATTATTACATTTCTTTAATTTCAAAGAGTTATTGTTTTTACAGTTTACGTAAAGGTAAAAGTATAATCAATGCTTCTTCTTCAAAAGAAAATGTTCTTCCCAAAGTTTTAAATAATCGTGGCTTTGCATTTCAAAAAGACGTGACTGTGTTCTTTGAAATTCAAATGTTTCCGTAATCTGCGCATGCCCTTTATACAAATCCCCCACCTCTGCCGCAGCCGACATAAATAACCGTATGTGGCGCTCATAAAGAATATCAATAAGCAAAATAAACCGTTTTGTTTCATTGCGACATGTATCATCCATGACCGGTACATTATCAATAAAAATCGTATGATAACGCTCCCCTAATACCAAATACTCAGCCGCTGCCAAAGGCTTTGCACATAAATCTCTATAATCAAAGCGTGCACATCCTGCACCAACACGCGGAATAGGAATAAGGCGCCCTTTTATAGAAATTTTATCAGATATCTCCTTATGTCCTTGCAATACAAGTGCCCATGCTTGATCCATGCATTCATCTGCTTTTTTCCCTAAAGGTGCTACATACACAGGCTGTAGATTTGATTTTTCAAGACGATAATCTGTTTTTGCATCAAGATTAACAACACGAACATATGCTTTCAAAACTTGAATAAAAGGCAAAAAGAGTTCACGATTTAAACCGTTATAATAAAGGTTATCCGGCGCCACATTTGAAGTCGCAATAAAGAAAATTCCTTTATCAAACAAAGCAGAAATAAGCCGCCCCAATACCATAGCATCAGCAATATCTGTTACACTAAACTCATCAAAACAAAGTACCTTTGCTTCTCGTGCAAGATCTTCAGCAACAGCTAAAATAGGATTATCTTGTTTAAACTTTTCACCCCCAGATGCTTGACGATAAAAATTAATACGCTCATGCACATCAGTCATAAAATCATTAAAATGAGCACGCTTTTTATGACCTTTAGGCAAACAAGAAAAGAACAAATCCATCAGCATGGTTTTGCCCCGTCCTACTTCACCAAAAACATACAACCCCTGAAAAGAACCTTTTTCATCCCCTTGTTTTACAACACAAGAGATATTTTGTTTTTTCCTCTTGAATATTCTATTAAAGAAAGAGCAAAATATCCAAGTCCAAGGACGAGAGATGTTTTGTTCCGCAATTTTTTTTAATAAATGATCAAAATATTCTGTTATAGCTAATTGAGCGGGATCAAAACAAACCTCCCCTTTAGAGACAAGCTCTTTATAACGTGTTGAAACGAGAATCATCCAAATAACCTTTTCAAACCGTTCTCAATGAAAAATACAAATACTTTTCACGAATCTGCCCGTCTAGCTTAGTTTTTCATAAACGATCAAAAATGATTTAACGACTTAAAACAACTGGATGATCATCAAGTGTACGTCCCTCAAAACGATCAACATTTGAAGAGTAGAGAGCAAGGATAACACGTCCAGAGTTATTATAAAAATATAATCTTTTTCCTTTAACAGCCCACGATCTCACTTGGGAAGCAATTCCTGGACAGTGTAAAGGACCAGCGCGGTACCCTTGTCCAAACTTTGTTTGCGGCGTTGCGATCCGGCAAACTTTACCCCCCATAGAAAGATTCCATACACCAGCAACACTTGCAGGAAATAAATCAGTAGCATTACTTGGCAATTCGAGACTAGCCATTCGTCCATCACTCTGAGAATCTCCTTTTTCATACATCGAAGCGTTTGCTGCCTCAGATATCGACGAAGAAGTAGATGACAGATCAGACACTTCCAATGTTGTCATTTGTTGAGATGGATAAAAAACTTCTAATGCGTTACTACCGTCATTGCTGTCAAACCGTGTTGTTGAACATCCCCCTAAAAGCATTACAGTTGATAGTGCAACGAAAAACGAAATTTTTGAAAACGACATATCTGTACTCTCTCCCACGACAATAAATAAGTTCACAAAAAAATTAAGTGAATATTTGTTATATTTACAAAGATAAATTAACAAATTAAAAAAAACAGGTTAAAATCACTTATTTTTAAACGAAATAATTTATGTACCCAATTTTATCTTTATTAAAGACTAGAAATTTATAAGATTTTCGGTCATATATCCCTTTATAAGTAATCATTAGAAATAGAGAAGTTTCATGAAAACGCCATTTAGCAAAATGGACGGTCTTGGAAATCAAATTATTGTTATTGATATGCGTGAAAGCACTCATGCTCTTACACCACAAGCAATCCTTGCTTTGTCAGCAGATCCCGAAATACACTTTGATCAAATCATGGCTATCCACACACCAACCCAGAAAAAAGCCGACTTCCGCATAGAAATATGGAATGCCGACGGATCAATGGCTAAAGCTTGTGGCAATGGTACCCGCTGTGTCGTTGCATGGCTTAAAGATCACAATTTTGGTGAAAAATTTCGTTTAGAAACTCCCGCTGGAATTATTGAAGGGACATATAAAACCGATAATCTCATTTCTGTTGATATGGGATGCCCAAATTTCAATGCAAAAAAGATGCCTGTTTCACGTGAAATAGTTGATACCAATCACGTAGAAATTACGGCTGGTCCTCTAAAAGATGCTTGTCTCATATCCATTGGCAATCTCCATGCTATCTTTTTTGTTGAAAATGATATTCAACATATTCCATTAGAAAAATATGGACCAAAACTTGAACATGATCCCCTATTTCCCGAACAGTGCAATATTTCCATTGCTTGCATAACGTCAAAGAAAAGTCTAAATTTACGGACATGGGAGCGAGGAGTAGGATTAACACAAGCATGTGGAAGTGCTGCCTGTGCAAGTGCAGTGGCTGCTTATCGTCGTGGTCTTACACAACGCCATATTGATGTAAACTTACCAAAGGGAACACTTAATATTTTTTACCGAGAAGACGATCATGTTATTATGACAGGACCAATAAAATATCAATTTAGTGGTTTTTTAAGCCCTTTAACAGGGTGCTACAAAAAGGATCACTCCTGATGGCAATAGAAATTGTAACTTTTGGTTGTCGACTTAATAGCTACGAATCGGAAATCATTCGCAAAGAAAGTACTTCTTCAGGGCTAGATCAGCTTAAAGATGGTGCTATTATCTTTAATACCTGTGCTGTCACTGCCGAAGCCGTACGACAAGCAAAACAAGCTATCCGCAAAGCACGACGTGAAAATCCTCACGCACGTATCATTGTAACAGGGTGTGCAGCTCAAACAGAAGCACAAAATTTTGCCTCAATGAGAGAAGTGGATCTCGTTTTAGGAAACGAAGATAAACTTCACGCCCATTCTTATCGTCAACTTCCTGATTTTGGTATTAACCATTCCGAAAAGGTGCGTATCAATGACATTATGGAAGTACAAAAAATTGCCCCACATATGGTCAGTGCAATGCAAGAGCGCACCCGCGCTTTTGTACAGGTACAAAATGGATGTGATCATCGCTGTACATTTTGCATTATTCCTTATGGACGAGGACCATCTCGCTCAGTTCCCATGGGTGCTGTCATAGAACAAATTAAAAAGCTGATAGGTGAGGGTATTCAAGAAGTTGTCCTTACAGGTGTTGACCTTACAAGTTATGGCCACGATCTTCCTGGAAAAGCTACTCTAGGAAAATTAACTTCAGCAATTTTGCATCATGTCCCTAACTTAGCGCGATTACGCCTCTCATCTATTGACTCTATTGAAGCAGACGAAGAACTCATCAATCTTTTAGCTTATGAAACAAGGATCATGCCCCATTTGCATTTATCTTTGCAAGCAGGTGATAATATGATTTTAAAACGGATGAAACGGCGACACTTACGCGAACATGCCATTCAATTTTGCCAAGAATTGCGTGCCAAACGTCCTACAATGGTTTATGGTGCCGACTTAATTGCTGGTTTTCCTACAGAAACAGAAGAGATGTTTCAAAACAGTCTTGTTTTAATCAAAGATTGTAATTTAACCCATCTCCATGTCTTCCCCTTTAGTCCAAGAGAAGGAACACCTGCCGCACGTATGCCACAAATCAACCGTAAAATAGTTAAGATACGTGCTGAAAAATTACGTAAAGCAGGTGAAGAGGCTTACCAAAAGCATCTTTCTCATTTGCAAAACAGTCTACAAACAGTTCTCATTGAAAAAGATGAAATCGGACGAACAGAAGATTATACTCTTGTACAAGTTAAAGGTGCAAAAGCAGGAACAATTGTTCAAGCCCTTATCGTTGATCATGATGGCGATAAATTGATTGCTGTCCTTCCAAAATTAAACGCTGCTTGAGCAGGAAAATTCTTATGACGAAATCTTTTATAAAAAAAATATTCTCTTTTAACAAATCTCAAGAGCAGGAAATGGAAGAACAGATTTCTATTCCTGATAAAAGCGATATAATTGAAGAAAATAAAGACAAAAATGAAAGGACAAAAAATAACCAAATCTCTATAGACACAGAAAAAGAAGAACAAACAAAAAATCGAGAGTCAACACTTACAAAATATGATGAAAAATCTCCATTTCTAGAATCCCATTCTGATAAAATTCCTCTTTCTGGTAAAATTATTGTCACAGACAACATCCGTGAAAAAAAGAATGAAGAAATTTTATCTGAACCTTCTGTTGAACAAAAAAAGATAGCGTGGTTTGGGCGCCTTAAAAAAAGTCTATCTCTTTCTTCACAACGCCTAAGCGGATCAATTAGCGACCTCTTTGTTAAAAGAAAACTTGATGAAGATACATTGCAGGAGTTCGAAGATATCCTTATCCAAGCTGATCTTGGGGTAGAAACGGCGACACGCATCACAAATACTTTAGCTTCCAGTCGTTACGGAAAAGATCTTTCCCCAGACGATATTCATACTATTGTAGCTGATGAGGTCAAAAAAGTTCTGGAACCTGTTGCAATTCCATTAGAACTTGATCTCAGCTATAAACCTCATGTTATTTTGCTAGTAGGTGTAAATGGAACTGGAAAAACGACAACAATAGGAAAACTTGCAGCAAAATTAACAGCAGGGGGATTAAAAGTTATGCTTGCAGCTGGTGATACCTTCCGAGCCGCAGCTATTGAGCAATTGCATATTTGGGGTAAACGTACTGATTCTCCTGTTATTTCAACAAAATTGGGTGCAGATGCCGCCAGCTTAGCCTTTGATGCTTATGAAAAAGCAAAAAAAGCAAACAGCGATGTATTAATTATTGATACAGCAGGGCGTTTACAAAATAAATCTGAATTGATGGATGAGTTGGCAAAAATTATTCGTGTTTTAAAAAAACACACTCCCCAAGCACCCCATACAATCCTTCAAACGCTTGATGCAACTACCGGACAAAATGCACTCAACCAAGTGAAAATTTTCCGTGATATTGCTGGTGTTAATGGTTTAGTCATGACAAAGCTGGATGGGTCCGCACGAGGAGGAATTCTTGTCGCTATAGCAGCAAAATATAAATTACCCGTTTATTTTATCGGTATAGGAGAAAATATTGAAGACCTTCAACCTTTTTCTGCTTCTGACTTTGCCGAAACTATTGCAGGAAAACATACATGAAACAGCCTTTATCTAACTCTAATTCACACAATAATTCTGACAAAAATATGAATAACAATAAGAAACCCCCTCTCTCACCAACACTTAAGTTTCTCTTAGAAATGGGTCCATTGGTTGCCTTCTTTTTTGCCAATTATAAGGGAGAATGGTTAATAAAAAACATTGGATTTTTTCAAAATTTTAGTAAGCCTATTTTCCCTGCAACAGCTATTTTTATGATAGCGATTATTATTTCTCTAAGCTTATCATGGATCCTTGCAAGACAAATTCCTATTATGCCTCTTATTTCAGGAATATTTGTTTTAGTTTTTGGCTTTCTAACTCTTTGGCTTCACAATGAAACTTTCATAAAAATGAAACCAACAATTATTAATAGCTTATTTGCGTTCATCCTCTTTGGTGGTATGTGTTTTAAAAAACCACTTTTACGTTATGCTCTTGATTCTACCTTAAAACTTGATGATTTAGGCTGGCAAAAACTTACCTATCGTTGGGCATTCTTTTTCGTTTTTCTTGCCCTTTTGAATGAAATTATTTGGCGTAATTTTAGCGATAATTTTTGGACAAGTTTTAAAGTATTTGGCGTCATGCCCCTAACAGTCCTCTTTATGCTTACCCAAATGCCTATCATTATGAAACATTCAAAAGAACTTTTCACAGAAGAGGACAAATCTGATTCTTAAAAAAATTCACTACTATATATTATTTTATAGATTCATCACCAAATACTGTTCAGGAGAAAAACATGTTGATTGAACAGTTTATTTGTCGAAAAGATAACTTTGGTGTACTCATTCATGATGAAAAAAGTGGCTACACAGCTGCAATTGATGCACCTGAAAGTGAAGCGATTCATAACGCCTTAAAACGCCGTAACTGGACACTTCAGACTATTTTTGTAACTCATCATCATCACGACCATGTAGAAGCATTGGAAGAATTAAAACAAGTATACAACGCTATGGTTATCGGACCAGAAGCAGAAAAAGAAAAGATTCATCATCTTGATCAAACACTTCAACCTGATGAAAAACTTCTCTTTGGTTCTCACTCACTTTTGGCTCTTTCAACACCTGGTCACACTTCGGGCGCATTATCTTATTATTTTCCTGAGAAAGGTTTACTCTTTGCTGGAGATACACTTTTCTCACTCGGTTGTGGACGCCTTTTCGAAGGAACACCTGTTCAAATGCTGAACTCTTTAAAAAAGCTTCGTCAACTTCCCGATGAAACACTTCTCTATTGTGGACATGAATATACAAAAAACAATGCTTTTTTTGCGCTAACAATTGATCCACATAATAAAAAGCTCCACCAAAGAATAGAGGAAGTTTTTTTATTGAGTGCAGGAAATGCCATGACTTTACCTGTCACTTTAGGACAAGAAAAAACAACAAATCCCTTTCTTCGTTGGGATAATCCTGCAATCAGAAAGAACCTCTCAATGACCAATGCTACAGATGAAGAAGTTTTTGCTGAAATTCGAAAAAGAAAGGATAAATTTTAACCATGCTTAAGTTCGTATTACGTTTGTTTCTCTTTTTTCTTTTCGTGATACATATTCAACTAACAATGGCAGAGGAAAAGGAAACAGATAATTCTTCTCTTATATTACCTCTCATTGCAAATTACCCCTTAACAGAAGATTTTCTTTTAAAGCTGGAAAAAATTGAAAAAGAATGTAAAAATTTACTTCCAGAAACAAAAAATGATCTTATCACTTATGATTCTATTATCCACTCTAGTATTGAAAACTATGCTACTTATATTTCTAGTAAACCAAAATTTGTAAATATTTTAAAAGAAAATAATATCACGCCAAAAGATTTTGCTGCAGGAACCTTAGCACTCAAAGAAATATCAACGCTTCTTACATTTGTACCTGAACAGGAATATTCTACTGAGAAAAATACTATCTTTTTAAACAATATTGAATTTGTTAAAAAACATTTTTACAAAGCAACAATTCTTTTAGAGAGCTGTGAAAAACTCATTTTGAGCAACTAATCAGTTATGAAACGTTAAAAAATATCATCCCACTAATCTAATAAGAAGTCAGTGCATTAAAAATCACAGTGTTTTTATCATTACTAATAATTACTTTTATTTTGATTATATTTACAAACGTTTTTCTACAAATAAAGAATAACAGATGAAAAAATATTTATTGAAATTCAAAAAAGAAAGGATAATTTTTAATCATGTTCAAGTTAGTGTTACGTTTGTCTCTTCTTTTTCTTTTCGTAATACATACTCAACTAACAATGGCAAAGGAAAAGGAAACAGATAAAAAATTCGAGTTCCCGCATGTTATTGAAAATTACACCTTAACAGAAGATTTGCTTTTAAAAATGGAACAAATTAATAAAGAAGAGTGTGAAAGCTCACCATCAGAATCAAAAGTATCCGATACTGAAAAAGAACCTGATATTGAAATTGAACACGACCACAGTATTGAAGGATTCGTAGCTTCTATTTCTAATCAACCAAAATTAATGAATATTTTAAAAAAAAATAATATAACACCTAAAGATTTTGCTATAGGAACCCTCGCCCTTCAAGCAACATTAACAACGCTTTTAGTTCCTCTTGAACTTCTTAAAGAAGAAGGGATTTCTTTTGATGAAAAAAATACTGTAGTTTCAAACAATTTAGAATTTGGTAAAAAATATATGTATAGAATACTTGCTATTTTAAAAAGTCGTTGTAAATAGAATTAGTTCTATTTTGAACAGACGGTTGACTTCGCAGACGAAAAAGTCTTTACTGAAATACGAAAAAGAAAGTAAAATTTCAAACAATGTTTTAATTGGTATTGTATCTGCTTTCTTTCCCTTTTTTAACATATGTTCAATTAACAATGGAAAAGAAAAAGCAAACAGACAATCAATTTGTTTTCTCTCTAGCAGCAATCCAAATATCATTATAAATTATCTTTTAACAGAATATTTCCTCTCAAAAATAGAATAACTAAAACAAATAAATTGAGGATTTTCCTCCAGAGCCATCCAATACCGGAAATGATAACAGCATTGAAGGGTTCATTGCTTCTATTTCTGCTAGATCAAAACTAACAGATCTTTTAAGAAAATATAATCTCTCACCTAAAGATTATGTTATTGGTCTCATGGTCCTTCAAACAACTTTAGCTGTAATAATAGCCTTTGAAGATAAAAATTCTCTTCAAAAATACTATACCTTCAGATAATTTTAATTTCAGTCAAAAATATATAGATAGAATTCGTGCTATTTTAGACAATTAATTAGTTTTGCAAACGCCGGCAAATATCATCTAATTGTTCTAGTGAAGAGTAGCGTATTTTTAAATCACCACCTTTTTTGCCATGCCGAATAGTCACTTTCATTCCGATCACGTCTGCAAGTAATTTTTCTAAAGATTTTGTTTCTGTATCTTTCTCAACAGCAGTTCGTTTTTTGACTTTTGGATTTGCCTGTTCATACGCAAGTATTTCTGTTTGGCGCACAGAAAGCCCTTCGCGAATAATTTTTTCAGCTAAATCCTGTGGATTCTCAACAGTGATAAGACAGCGTGCATGACCAGCGGAGAGTTGCCCGTCGGTTAAGAATTGTTGTACTTTTGGTGGAAGTTTTAACAAACGAAGCGTATTAGCAACATGACTGCGACTTTTTCCAATAACTTGCGCTAAATCTGCCTGTGTATATCCATGTTCATTCAGCAAAATTTCATATCCCATTGCTTCTTCGATAGGATTAAGATCGGCACGTTGAACATTTTCAATAATTGCCAATTCCAAAGCCGTTTTATCATCTACATCGCGAACAATAACAGGTAATTTATTTAAATTAGCTCGCTGTGCAGCACGCCAACGCCGTTCGCCAGCAATTAATTCAAAACGATGAGGATGATCACGTGATGGTCTTACAATAACAGGTTGAACAACACCGTGCTGGCGAATTGATTGTGCTAAATTATCAAGTTCTGAATCGGTAAAATGACGTCGCGGATTATGTGGATTGCACGAAATAGATTCAAGTGGAACAAATCGTTCAGAAACAGGAGAAGCTGTATTGGACTCTGTAAATTTGTCAGTATTTGATGAACGTGTAAGATCACTGTTTAAACTGATATCCCCAATTAATGCCGCTAATCCACGACCCAGTCTTTTTTTTGATTGATCATCATTCATAATTTTGCTCTTTAAATTTTTAGTTGATTTTTTTAAGCAGCAGCACGCGCTTGTTTTTCACGTTGAATCATTTCTGATGCTAGACGCAAATAAGCTTGGCTCCCAGCACATTTGAGATCATAAAGCAATACAGGTTTTCCAAAAGAGGGCGCTTCTGATACTCTTACATTTCGTGGAATAACAGTACGATAAACCTTATCCCCCATAAAAGAACGTACATCTTCAACAACTTGATTTGAAAGATTATTACGTCCATCATACATTGTTAGAACGATACCTTGGATTTCTAAAGATGGATTAAGTACGGATCGCACTTGTTTTACTGTTTCAAGTAATTGACTTAAACCTTCAAGTGCTAAAAATTCACACTGCATAGGCACTAAAACAGAATTAGCTGCCCCCATAGCATTAAGTGTTAAAAGATTAAGGGAGGGAGGACAATCAATTAAAATATAATTGAATTTTTTTTCCATTTCCGGATCATCATAGAGAGCTTTACGTAAGCGTTGTATGCGATCTTGTGATGAAGAAATTTCCATTTCCACACCTAAAAGATCAAGTGTAGAGGGAACTATATAAAGATTAGGTACTGCTGTTTTTAAAGCCGCTTGTGTAATTGAAATTCCCGAAACTAAAACATCATAAGAAGATAAAGGACGGTTATTACGATCAATCCCTAAACCTGTACTAGCATTACCTTGTGGATCAACATCCATAATAAGGACATTTTCACCAATAGCCGCTAAAGCTGTTGCAAGATTAATTGCTGTGGTTGTTTTTCCGACTCCACCCTTTTGGTTTGCAATAGCGATAATTCGTGTTTCGCTCATTTTGCTCTACCCTCTATATGATCGAATATGAGAAATTTCTAAAATAACAGAATTTTCATCAACTTTACTTTTATGTTTTAACAGATCAAAGTGCCAATTGGCAGAGGCATTTTTTATTTCTGTAGCGTAATCCCGACCTTTTTGCAAAAGAGCTATTGTTTTTTCTGTTAATAAAGGAAAAATAAGTTGTAAAAGACTATTGAGCGGCGCTAATCCCCGTGCCGTTATAATATCAGATGCGGGAATTTTTTGATATACATCTTCAATTCTAGCGTGATAAACCGTTGCTGGAAGATTAAGTTGAGCAATAACTGTTCGCAAAAAAGCAACTTTTTTTCCACTACTTTCAACAAGATTAATATGTCCTACTTTTTTTTCTTTCAAAAAGATAGCAATCACAATTGCAGGAAAACCTCCTCCTGATCCTAAATCACACCAATGTAAAGAATGAGCATACAAAGGAAAAATTTGTGCTGAATCTAGAATATGCCGTGTCCATAGATCTGGTATCGTTGTAGCAGATATCAAATTAATATGTGCATTCCATTGAAGTATTAAAGACTCAAACTGAATTAAATTTTCCATCGTTTCACGTGAAACAGAAGGAACAATATTTAATAATTGTTGATATTTTTTTTCTGTAGAAAAATCCATTAAGCTGTTTTAGCCTTTTCACGTCGTTGACGTTGAATATATGTAATAATAAGCGATAACGCGGCGGGTGTCATACCATCAATTTTTTGTGCATCAGCAATTGAACGCGGCGACACTTCTTGAATTTTTGATTTAAGTTCATTTGAAAGACCTGAAATTGCCTGAATATCAAGAGAAGAAGGAATTTCTAAACGCTCATCTCTTTGAAGAGAGGCAATATTTTGTGCTTGTTTATCTAAATAAACCGCATATTGTGCTTCAATTTCTAAAGATTCTGCTGTTTTAGAATCAATCGTTTGTAATTGTGGCCAAAAATCTGAAAGACGCTCTAAAGTCATATGAGGATAAGCAAGAAAATCATAAGCGGAACGCCGAATTCCATCATGATTAACGTGTAATCCATGAGCAGAAGCTTCATTGGGTGTTAAAAAAAGATTTTGACATATTGATCGTGCTTGATCAAGGCGTTCTTGTTTTTTCTGATAACATTCCCAACGTATTTCACTCACAATACCCCATTTTTGTGCCAAAGGTGTTAAACGCGTATCAGCATTATCAGATCGTAAAGATAAACGAAATTCAGCACGTGATGTAAACATCCTATAAGGTTCACAAACACCACGTGAAACCAAATCATCAACCATAACACCAATATAAGCGGTAGAACGACTTATAAGTATTTCATCTAATTTACCTACTTTATGTGCCGCATTTAATCCAGCTAAAAGTCCTTGAGCTGCTGCTTCCTCATATCCTGTAGTACCATTAATTTGGCCTGCTAAGAACAAACCCGGTAAAGAACGTAATTCTAAGCTTCTCGTTAATTGTTGTGGATTAACAAAATCATATTCAATAGCATAACCAGGTTGCAAAACTATAGCATTTTCCAACCCTTCAATGGTTTTCAATAGAGAAATTTGTACATCTTCAGGAAGAGAAGTAGAAAGACCATTTGGATAAACAGTATCATCATTTAATCCTTCTGGTTCTAGAAAGATCTGATGTCCATCACGTTCTCCAAATTTCACAATTTTATCTTCAACAGAAGGACAATAACGTGGTCCTAACCCTTCAATATTTCCAGAATATAAAGCAGAACGATAAATATTATCGCAAATAATTTGATGTGTTCTCTCATTTGTACGTGTTATTGCACATTCAATTTGTGGTTGTTCAATTTTCTCTGTTAAAAGAGAAAAGGGAATGGGATTTTCATCTGCTTGTTGTTTTGGAAGATGATCCCAAGCAATTGTTTTTTTACTCAAACGAGCAGGGGTTCCTGTTTTTAATCGACCAAGTTTTATATGATAATTTTTTAAACGTTTAGCAAGATGCACACTTGACTGATCTCCCATACGTCCAGCAGCCCATGTTTTATCACCAATATGAATAAAGCCATTTAAAAATGTTCCTGTTGTTAAAACAACAGCACCAGATAAAATTGTTCCTTGTTTTTTTAAAATAACACCTGATACACAATTATCTTTAACAACCAGATCAATAACTTCATCCTCAATAAGAGTAAGATTTTCTTGTTCTTTTAATAATTTTTGAATTGCTTTTTTATAAAGTTGTCGATCCGCCTGTGTCCGTGGTCCTCTTACTGCCGGTCCTTTACGTCTATTAAGTAGTCTAAACTGAATTCCAGCAGCATCTGCTGCTCTTCCCATGAGACCATCTAACGCATCTATTTCACGAACTAGATGCCCTTTTCCAAGTCCACCAATAGCAGGATTACACGACATTGTTCCCAGTGCTGATATTTTATGTGTAACAAGCGCTGTTTTGGCTCCTACACGCGCTGAAGCTGAAGCCGCTTCACAGCCAGCATGACCACCACCAACAATAACAACATCATATGATTGCATTTTATTCATTCCGTAGAAAATATTCTAAGGTTTCACGTGAAACAGAATATAAATTACATAATCTTTATAATCTGTCTATGAAATAATCAATGTTTCACGTGAATCATTATTTACCAACACAAAACTCTGAAAAAATAATATCAAGCAAATCTTCAACATCAATATCTCCTGTAATTTTTCCAAGAAAATCACTTGCACAACGGAGATGTTCTGCACGTAAACTGAGATCAAGAGAATGATAATTAAGAGAATATTCAATCTCTTTAACAGCCTCCTTTAATAATTGAAGTTGTCTTTTACGCGCCGGAACAATATTTCCAATTTCAGAAGCACGATGATGACAAAATGATTCAAGTTCTTTGATAAAATAATCAAAATTTAAACCAGTTAATGCGGAAAATTGTATAGACCAATGCTGATCATTTTTTTCATAAAGATCAAGCTTATTGCCAACACACCATATTTCAGCCGATGTTTCTGGTAAATCAACTTGCTCAGGATTTCCTATATCATAAACCAAAATAACTAAATCAGCTTCCCTAACATGCTGTTTAGCAACTTCTATTCCCATTTGTTCTATTTTATTTTCTGTTTTTCTAAAACCAGCAGTATCCGTTAAAAAAATAGGTAAACCACCAAGAATAATTCTCATTTCTAAAGCATCACGGGTTGTTCCTGCTTCTTCCGTTACAATAGCAACAGATCTTCCTGAAAGACGATTCATAATGCTTGATTTTCCAGAATTTGGAGCACCAGCAATAACAATTTTTAATCCATCACGTAAAATACTAGCACGCTCTCCTTCAGTAATATATTCACGAATAGAAGTACAAAGATCCTCAACATCTTTCCAAACTTTATCAGATATTGCGTTGGGAATATCTGCTTCATCAACAAAATCAAGTTCTGCCTCAATAAAAGCACGCGCCTTCATAAGCTTATGACGCCAATCACGATAAAGCGTCGTTAAATGTCCACTTGTACCCATAACAGCTAAACGCCGTTGGCTTTCCGTTTCTGCTTCTATTAAATCAGCAAGACCTTCTGCTTGAACAAGATCTAATTTTCCTTCCATAAAAGCACGACGTGAAAATTCACCTGCTTCTGCAATACGGCATCCAGAAAATGTCGACAATTCATCGAGAAAACGACTAACAACGGCTTTTCCTCCATGTAAATGGAATTCTGCACAATCTTCCCCCGTAAAACTATGAGGAGCAGGAAAAAAAACAGTTAAACAAGAATCTAAAAAGCTCCCATCACGAGCAGTAAGATTTCCATAATGCATAAAACGTGCTTTAGGTAAACGACCACAAAGCGTTTTAACTATATTCACAACATGAGGACCAGAAAGCCGAATGACTGCAACCCCCGAAGGTAACAATCCACTCGAAACAGCAAAGATTGTATCCACAGGTTTTATCCTAATAAAAACTTTAATGACTCTAAGTATTCATTGAATCAAAAAATTCACTATTGTTTTTTGTTTGCTTTAATTTATCAATCAGAAATTCAATTGCATCTGTTACATTCATAGATGCTAAAATACGACGAAGAACAAAAATTTTGTGCAAATCTTGTCGTTCTACCAGAAGTTCTTCCTTACGCGTTCCTGACTTTAAAATATCCATAGCAGGGAAAATACGCTTATCAGCAACTTTTCGATCAAGAACAATTTCAGAATTACCTGTTCCTTTAAATTCTTCAAAAATAACCTCATCCATACGACTTCCTGTATCAATCAAAGCCGTTGCAATAATGGTTAAAGATCCACCTTCTTCAATATTACGTGCTGCACCAAAAAAACGTTTTGGACGCTGGAGAGCATTTGCATCCACACCACCTGTTAAAACTTTACCCGAAGAAGGAACAACTGTATTATATGCACGTCCAAGACGTGTAATAGAATCAAGAAGAATAACAACATCGCGTCCATATTCAACGAGGCGTTTGGCTTTTTCAATGACCATTTCTGCTACTTGTACGTGACGTATTGCAGGTTCATCAAAAGTAGAAGAAACCACTTCTCCTTTTACTGAACGCTGCATATCTGTAACTTCTTCTGGTCGTTCATCAATTAAAAGAACAATGAGATAACATTCAGGATGATTAGTGGTAATAGAATGAGCAATATTTTGAAGTAAAACTGTTTTTCCTGTCCGAGGAGGAGCAACAATTAACCCTCTTTGTCCTTTTCCCAATGGAGATATCAAATCAATCACGCGTGATGACATATCTTTCTCTGTAGGATCTTGTATTTCCATTTGGAAACGCTCATTTGAATAAAGAGGAGTAAGATTATCAAAGTGAATTTTATAACGAATCTTTTCAGGTTTTTCGAAATTAATTGTATTAATTTTAAGGAGAGCAAAATAACGTTCTCCCTCTTTTGGACTACGTATAGGACCTTCAATGGTATCGCCTGTTTTTAAAGAAAATGACTGTATTTGTGCTGGTGAAAGATAAATATCATCAGGACCAGGAAGATAATTAGCGTCAGCAGATCTCAAAAAACCAAATCCGTCTTGTAAAACTTCAACAACACCCTCTCCTATAATTTCTACATCTTGTAGAGCAAGTTTTTTCAAGATAGCAAACATTAATTCTTGTTTGCGCATAAGAGAGGCATTCTCAACTTCTAATGTTTCAGCAAAAGAAACAAGTTCAACGGGATTTTTGCTTTTAAGTTCTTGTAGTTTCATTTTTTGCATGAAATATGCTCTTTGTAATTAAGGAGAAAATTATCTTAAATAATTTATGGAAATTTATGAATGAAATATTCTTAAGAAGAAAAATATTTTACACTCAATTTTTTAAATCTGCAAGTACCATTTATATGAAATTTATCCCTGTAATATTAAGTAATTGTATGAAAAACTTGAAAAAATATAAAAATACAAATAGTGTTTAATTTATTTTATAACAAAAATATGAGTTAGAGTTATAGCATTAATTAAATGCTATTCAAAAGTATTTTTTACAGAAATTTATATTAATAAATTTATATTAAAGAAAGGATTCTTCTTATTTATAACTGTGTTTAGTGTGGATTAGTATTTATCCTCAATTTTATCCACAAAAGGGACTAAAAAAAAGAATAAAAATAACACTATCTTAAAGATATTATCCCCTCTTTTTTATAAGAGGTATAAAATTATCACAAGCATTTAATTTGTGTATAAAAACGAAGAATTTTTCCTAAATTTTAGTTTTATAAAAAACGGTAAGGATATATACACATATCTTAACAAGGAGTTAAAAATTCTGTGACAAAAGAAAAAAAATTCTTTCATTTACACATGCTTTCTGATGCAACGGGAGAAACATTAATCTCTGTTGGGAGAGCTGTAGCATCGCAGTATACAATGAGTCAGGCAACAGAGCATATCTACCCTATGATTCGTAATAAAATACAGTTACAAAAAGCTCTTGATGAAATACAACAAGAGCCAGGTATTGTTCTTTACACAATGATTGATGAAGAATTTAAACTTCTCCTTCAAAAAAGGTGTAAAAAAATAAAAGTTCCTTGTATTGATATATTGCATCCTGTTTTAAATGCTTTTCAGTCTTACCTTGGAATGCCAACACATTTACGTGCGAGCGCACAACATGATCTTAATGCAGATTATTTTCGCCGTATTGAAGCACTGGATTTTACAATAGAGCATGATGATGGACAGTCTTCCAGTAGCTTATCCGAAGCAGATGTGATCCTTGTTGGAATTTCAAGAACCTCTAAAACGCCAACAAGTATCTATTTAGCAAATCGCGGAATAAAAACGGCTAATGTTCCTCTTATTCCTAATATTGATTTGCCAGAATCCCTTTTAGAGGCAAAAAATTCTTTAATTATTGGTTTAATTGCTTCAGCTGAAAGAATCTCACATATTCGCCAAAATCGAGATTTGGGAGAAGGTTTTGCTCTTGATAGTTATACAAATCGTATCAACATAGCTGAAGAATTAATCTATGCAAAACGCATTTGCGAACGTTTTGGTTGGCCTATTATTGATGTCACAAGACGCTCTATTGAAGAAACTGCTGCTGCAATATTTGAACTTTTATCACGATTTCGTGAAGGAAAATGAGAGAAAATTCTCATGAACACAGATACGTTAATATTAGCATCTCTTAGTTTTTATCGTGCAAAATTATTAAAAAAAGCAGGTTTAAATTTTTTCATTGAAGGAGCTTCTTTTGATGAAAGAGAAGTAGAAAAAAAAGCAAAAGAAAAAACACCTAAAGAACTCAGCTGTTTTCTTGCGGGTGCAAAAGCAAAAAATGTTTCAGATCGTTTTCCTGATGCTTTCGTTATTGGTTGTGATCAAGTGCTTGATTTGGAAGGTAAAGTTTTTCACAAAGCAACAAATATTAAGGAAGCACATCAACGTTTATGTGAGTTATCAGGAAAAACCCATTCTCTTCATAGTGCGGTAGCTTTATTTAAAAATGGTCAAAAAATTTGGGTTGAAGCTTTTAGTGCACATATGTCCGTCCGTTTGCTCTCGTCAGAATTTATTGAACATTATTTAGCACGCGTAGGAAAAGATATTCTAAACAGCGTGGGAGTATATCAAATTGAAGGGGAAGGGATTCATCTCTTTGAAAAAATTGAAGGAGATTTTTTTACCATTGTTGGTTTACCTTTGCTGCCTCTACTCATAAAACTGCGTCATTTAGGAATTATTGATGGTTGACTTAACAATAAAAAAAATAAATTATCCGCGTGCTTTTGTTGTTGGTTCTCCAATTCATCATTCAAAATCGCCTAAAATTCACAATTTTTGGCTTAAACAATATGGTTTACAAGGAGAATATCTTGCACAAGAAGTAACATCTGAAGAATTCAGTCATTTTATTGCGTCTTTACAAAAAATAGGCTTTTGTGGAGGAAATGTTACTTTGCCTTATAAACAGGAAGCTTTTCGTTTAGCAGATTATAAAGATGAGAGAGCAACAATGATTGGTGCTGTTAATACACTTTGGTATGAAGGAAATAAGCTTTTTGCCACGAATAGCGATGCCTATGGTTTTAGCGCTAATCTTGATGATTTTGCATCTGATTGGGGAGGGGAAACAGCTCTTGTTTTTGGAGCAGGTGGTGCCGCACGCGCTATCATATACGCCTTAAAAAAACGCGGATTTGAACAGATTTATTTGGTTAACCGTACAAAACAACGCGCCGATAATTTAGCTCAGCATTTTGGAAAAACCATTAAAGTTTACGATTGGCATAAAATCCATGAAATACTCCATCAAGCTGATTTGATTGTTAATACAACCTCTATTGGTATAAAAAATCCAGAAGAAAAAAGTGATTCTTTTTTTTGTGATTTTCATAAAGCAAAAAAAACGGCGTTAGTAACAGATATTATTTATACACCATTGATAACTCCTTTTTTACAACAGGCAAAGGCTTGTGATCTCAAGACGGTTGATGGGCTTGGGATGCTTCTACATCAGGCTGTTATAGGGTTTGAACAGTGGTTTGGAATAAGACCACAGGTAACAAAAGCGTTACGGACAGCCATTTTAGAGGATATGAGTGAAAAAAGAGAATGAAGATCATAGGATTAACAGGATCAATTGCTATGGGAAAATCAACAGTTGCTGATTTTTTCAAGCAAGCGGGTATTTCTGTTTTTAGTGCTGATGAAGCAGTACAACAGCTTTATAAAAGTGAGCCAGCTTTGTCATTCATAGAGCGTATTTTTCCAGGTGTTGTTGAAAACGGTGAAGTTAACCGTTTGAAACTTTCTGAAATTTTGATTGATGATAAGGAAAAATTACAAACATTAGAAAAAATAATTCATCCTTTGGTGCAAGAAAAAGAAAGGGAATTTATTAATATAGCGCGTGAACAGGGGAAAAAATTAGTTATTCTTGATATTCCACTTCTATTTGAAAAAAATGGTGAAAGTCGTGTGGATAGCGTTATTGTTGTTTCTGCCCCACCAGAAATACAAAAAGAACGTGTAATGATTCGCAAAGGTATGAATGAGAAAAAATTTGCCTTTATCAATGCTCAACAAATGCCGGATGAAAAAAAACGAGAACGTGCTGATTTTATTATTTATACAGGGAAAGATTTAGAGAATACACGTCAACAGGTTTTTGATGTGATAAAAAAACTAAAGAATTGAAGTCATGCGGGAAATTATTTTTGATACAGAAACAACAGGTTTAGATAAAGAAAAAGATCGCATAATCGAAATTGGTTGTGTAGAAATGGTTGATCGTTATCTTACGGGGCGCCAATTTCATGTTTATTTAAACCCTGAAGGCGTTATTATTCCTGATGAAGTTGTAGCAATTCACGGATTAACCAATGAACGCCTAAAAAACGAGAAAAGTTTTAGTGATATTGTTGATGAATTTTTGGAATTTATTAAAGGCGCGACAATGATTGCGCATAATGCAAGTTTTGATATTGGTTTTATTAATGCAGAATTAAAACGCGTCAACAAACCGCTCATCAGTGTTGATAATATTCTTGATACATTGGCTATGGCACGGCGTAAATTCCCTATGGGGCCTAATTCTCTTGATATTTTATGCAAACGTTTTGGAATTGATAACAGCCATCGTGTTCTTCATGGTGCTTTGCTTGATGCAGAAATTCTAGCCGATGTTTATATTGAACTGATCGGTGGAAAACAAGGTGTATTGGGCTTTGGTAATAGAAGGGGTGTTGATGAACATATCCAGAATGATAAAGATACATCTTATGCAGTTAAAATTCGCCCACAGGCTTTACCTTCAAGATTGAGTATGCAAGAAAAAAGGTTGCATGCCGATTTTATCAACACGATGGGTGAAAAAGCTCTGTGGAATAACTTCAAAATTCATGAATAAAATCATCTTTTCTCTAAAAAAGTCACCATTTAAATTAAAGAATATGGATGTCAAAAAAAACGGTCGTTGTGGGGAGGGGAACACCACAACGACCCTGTCGCTACATCGTACCTCAGCTATCATAGGAGGAGCAAAATGAAAGCTATTAATCCTGTAACAGCAAAGAAAAGCTCTAGGTACTTAATATAAAGTGCAACGACTTCATGTCTTATGAAAAGAAAAAATGGCTTTTTAGAGGCAAAGTGAAAAAAATAAAATAAAAGTGAAAAAAATATATAAGGGTAATTTGCGTTTTTAGCTGAAATGGAGAAATAAAATTGTCATGAAAGCAACAGATCATCTTTTTTTGGTTGACGGATCAGGCTATGTTTTTCGTGCTTATTATGCTTTGCCGCCTTTAAAACGTAAAAAGGATGGACTTCCTGTAGGAGCAGTAGCTGGTTTTTGCAATATGTTATGGAAATTACTTTGTGATGCTCGTAATACAGCTACTGGTATTGTTCCAACACATTTTGCTGTTATTTTTGATTATTCATCTGATACTTTTCGGAAACAAATTTATCCTGAATATAAAGCGAATCGCGCTGAACCTCCTGAAGATCTAATTCCTCAATTCGCGCTAATACGCCAAGCAACGAAGGCTTTTAATTTGCCTTGTATTGAAAAGGAAGGCTTTGAAGCGGATGATTTGATTGCTACCTATGCAAAATTGGCAACAAAGGTTGGGGCAAAAACAACCATTATCTCTTCTGATAAGGATCTTATGCAACTCGTAAATACGCATGTATCTTTGTATGATGGAATGAAAGACAAGCATATAGGTATCTCAGAAGTTGTAGAAAAATGGGGTGTTGCACCTGAAAAAATGATTGATTTACAAGCATTAATTGGAGATTCAACGGATAATGTACCAGGTATTCCAGGCATTGGTCCCAAAACTGCAGCTCAGTTGTTAGATCAGTTTGATTCTCTAGATCTTTTGTTGCAAAATGTAACAGAAATTAAACAAACAAAACGACGTGAAAACATTCAAGCTTATAGAGAACAAGTTAAAATTTCTCGTGAACTTGTTAGGCTTAAAACAGATGTTCCTATAGATAATGATTTAGATGATTTTATTTTGGAGCCACAAGATGGTCCACGTTTAATTGCTTTTTTGAAAGCGATGGAATTTTCAACATTAACGCGTCGCGTGGCAGAGGCAACGACATGCGATGCAACTGTTATTGATGCACTTGATATAGATGTTGAATGGGAAAAACTGAGCCACGGGCATGATTCTGATATCAAAAATACTGAGCGCGCATCTCTTCATAATTTTTCTGAAAATTCTCCACAAGTTTTTGCACAAAAACGTAAAGATCAAGCGCTGACTCAAAAAATTACAAGAGATGCTTATACAACAATTCTTGATGAGGAAATTTTAAAAGATTGGTTATCACAAGCACAAGAGCAGGGTTTTTTCGCTTTTAATACTGAAACAACATCTCTTGATCCGATGCAAGCAAAGCTTGTTGGTTTTTCACTCGCATTACAGCCAGAAAAAGCAGCTTATATACCTCTTGAACATTTTGATGAAGGAGAAGAGGATCTTTTGAGGGGCGGGCACATTGCCTCGCAGATTGAGACCCGAAAAGCTTTAGCACTTTTAAAACCAATATTAGAAGATTCATCGGTGTTAAAAATTGGTCAGAATATAAAATATGATTGGTTGGTGATGAAGCAATACGACATTATTATAAGCTCTTTTGATGATACCATGCTTTTATCATATGCTTTTGATGCTGGAATATTAACCCATAATATGGATGATTTGTCTGAACGTTGGCTTAAGCATAAACCAATTTCCTATAAAGATTTAACGCATAACGGAAAAAAAATTACTTCTTTTGCACAAGTAGATTTAAAACAAGCAACCCTTTATGCGGCGGAACGTGCTGATATAACGCTACGCCTTTGGCAAGTATTAAAACCGCAACTTGTTGCTCGTGGAATGACAAAAATTTATGAACGTCTTGATCGACCCCTTGTAGAAGTTCTTGCAAGAATGGAAGAACGTGGGATTCTTATTGACCGGCAGATTTTATTGCGTCTTTCAGGAGAATTGGCACAAGCTGCTTTGATTCTAGAAGAGGAAATTTACAAACAAGCTGATGAAAAGTTTAATCTTGCTTCGCCAAAGCAATTAGGGGATATCCTTTTTGGAAAAATGGGATTATCTGGAGGCGCTAAAACTAAGGGTGGACAATGGTCAACTTCTGCTCAGACCTTAGAAGAGTTGGCTGCTGAAGGTCATGTTTTACCGCGTAAAATTATTGAGTGGCGTCAACTTGCAAAGCTAAAATCTACCTATACAGATGCTTTGCCTTCTTATATTTTTTCAAAAACAGGGCGAGTTCACACGAATTATTCTTTGGCAATAACATCAACAGGGCGGTTATCATCATCAGAGCCAAATTTGCAAAATATTCCAGTGCGGACTGCTGAAGGACGTAAAATTCGAACAGCTTTTATTGCTCCCAAAGGACATGTGTTACTTTCTGCTGATTATAGTCAGATTGAATTGCGTATTCTTGCACATATTGCGGATATAAAAGCATTAAAAGAAGCTTTTGCTAAAGGGCATGATATTCACGCTATAACGGCATCACAAATGTTTGGTGTTGCGATAGAAGGAATGCATTCAGATATACGACGGCGTGCAAAAGCGATTAATTTTGGTATTATTTATGGTATTTCAGCTTTTGGATTAGCCAATCAATTGGGAATTTCACGCCAAGAAGCGGGTCGTTATATTCAACTGTATTTTGAAAGATTTCCAGGAATTAAAGATTATATGGAGAAGACCAAAATCTTTGCACGTGAAAATGGTTACGTAGAAACAATTTTTGGACGTCGTATCCATTATCCAGAAATAAAAGCAAAGAATGTAAAAATTCGTTCTCTTAATGAGCGAGCAGCTATCAATGCTCCAATTCAAGGTTCCGCGGCTGATATTATTCGCCGCGCTATGATACAGATGGAAAATGCTTTAAAAGAAGAAAAACTATCAGCAAAAATGTTGCTGCAAGTGCATGATGAACTGATTTTTGAAGTACCAGAAGAAGAGAGTAAAAAAACCATGGCTGTTGTTAAAAATGTTATGGAAAATGCTACAATGCCGATTTTATCTTTATCTGTACCGCTTGAAGTAAAAGTCATGACGGCTCAAAATTGGGATGAGGCACATTAATTTTTTTATTTATTTTTAAGAATGTTGATTGCGTTGGAAAGATTAAGATAGGCTTTGATAGGCAAATGATCTGAAGCAATGCGTGCAAGCGGTGAATGATGATTTTCAATACTTGTTACCAATTGGTGGGGAAAAGAAAAAACTCTATCAAGGGCTAAAAAAGGAAAGCGAGATGGAAAACTTGGTACAACTTCAAAAGTGCTATCAAAATAGGGAGAAAAATGATTTAAAGATGAGCCTTTTCCCATCCGCCATTCATTAAAATCTCCTATGAGGAGTGTAGGCATAAGGGAGCGTTTTTGGAAAATTTCAAGGAGCATTTTTGTTTGTTGTTTACGAGAGTAACGTAATAAGCCAAAATGAGCCGCAATAATACGAATAGGGCCTGCTGCCATTTCCAACTCTACAATTACAGCCCCACGTGGTTCAATACTAGGCAGAGTGACTTGTAAAGTATCACGTACATATCCCTTTCGCAAAAAAAGAGCATTCCCATGCCAACCGTGTCCATGAGGTGACATAGTATTAAGAGGTACAGGAATCAAACCGGTTTCAGCTTTTAATAGCTGAAGATTAATCAAACCGACGCGTTCTCCAAAACGTCTATCTGCTTCTTGAAGAGCAAGGATATCAACTTGTAATTCAGTAATAACACGGACAATTCTTGTAGGATTAAAAATTTTATCAACACCTACACATTTATGCACATTATAGGAAGCAACAGTCAGATCATAATTACTATTTTGATTGATGATGTTTGATTGATGATGAGAGCGGCTGTGAATTGCATTTAAAAGGGAGCTATGGAGTTTTTGTTGGATAAAACTGGTAAACCAAGGGAATTTTTGCTTATAAGGTATTTTTGTCATTTTGCGAAAAGGATAGTCCCTAAGAGGCAAAGGGTAAAGACTTACACTAAAAACAAAAGAACCTTGTCTCTTTTAGAAACAAGGTTCTTTAATTAAGTTATGATTTCTGTAATCAATCACGGTTTGAGCCAAGAAATTGTAGCAAGAAGACAAACATATTGATGAAATCAAGATAAAGATTCAACGCGCCCATAATAACTTTACGTCCTCTGGTGTCGCTTTCATCTCCTTCATAATACATCAACTTAATGCTTTGGGTATCGTAGGCTGTTAAACCAGCAAAGATCAACACGCCAATCACAGAAATAGCAAATTGCAAAGCGCTTGATCCAAGAAAAATGTTCACAATCATGGAAAGAAACAAGCCGATTAATCCGATGAATAGGAATGAACCGATTGCTGTGAGATCACGCTTTGTCGTATAACCATAAAGTGAAAGAGCTCCAAAAGCTGCAGCGGAAATAACAAATGTTTGCACAACACTTTCTGTCGTATAGCGCAAAACGATTGAAGACAGTGAAAGACCAACCAGAGCAGCATAACCAAAAAAGAGGCTACGAGCAGCATTTGTGCTCAATGTATTAATTTTAAAACTGAGGAATAAAACTGCTATGAGTGGTGCAAACATAACAATGTAAGAGAATGGCGATGTATAAAATGTTACTCCAAATGATGTTAAATAAACACTGCTATTGATCTGAGCTGCTGCTTGGCTCATATCTGTTGTCGTTGCTAATGATACAATTACATAAGCGGCAGCAGCTGTAATAAGCAAACCAATGGCCATTGTATTGTAGACACCCAACATATAGTCGCGCAATCCCTGATCAATTGATGCATCGGCGTGAGAAGTAGGCGCCGAACGTAAATTTTTAAAATTAGCCATAATATAAAATCCTTTAGCATATGTTCCGTCAGGTATAGGGCTTTAAAAGTGTCTCTGTCATTACACAGATAAGCTTGGCATAAGCCTTAATTGGGCAAATACAAAAAACCCTAAGAATCACTGACAGAATTCCAGCATATTTGCTCTTATTATGGAGATTTATTTAAAAATTACAAGAGATTTATATGAAGAAGGAACCTTACAAATTGGTAAGGAAACGGTTCATTTTAATAAAAAATATTTTCATTTTTCGCCATGTTTTTACAAGATAAAAAGACTATACTCAAAAAATTTTTATTATTCACAGAAACTATGTAATACAATCCTTTATAAAATATCCACTATTTTGCGTTTATGGGAAGAGCGGCAACAATCATAACACTATTTTTCAACCTTCAATATTGCACCTGTTTTGCATGGTTAGAAGAGGTATTGAATTTGATTTTTAACATATTGATATATAATGATAAACTGTCTTTTTTGTATGTTAAATGATATTCTGAATATCGTAAGATTCTCTGGTTGCAAATTTGTTTATATTAAATCAATCAGGATTATTGACTTGCTTGTGTCTTTCAAGAGACATGGTTTTAATGGATTCAACATGAACAGATTCCAAATAAAAGAGATTTAGACTATTAAGGGCTTTTATCCAATATAAAAAAGGTAATTTATATCTATAATCAATAGGTTGGTTTAACAAGATACCATTGAAAATAGTTGAAAAAATGTTTTTTATTAAACAATATATAAAATAAAAAAGGAGAGTTTTTTAACGAAGCACTTAAGAAAGGCTCTGTAGAAAACAATACCTGTAAAAACTAAAAAACATATGAAAAGCAAATGTTCTAAGCAAATAATAGAACTTTAAATGCTGTAAAATATTTTCTCTCTGAATTTGATAGAGGACATATGGATAAAAAATATTGATTTCTATTTGAGTTCATTTCTTTTGCATTGACCAAGTGTAGAAGTGTAAATTTGAAAAATAAGATTTTATAATTTTATGAAAAGAAACACGAAAAACAATTAGCTGCAAGAATTATCCAAGAAAAATCAATTTATAATCAGGCTTATGATGGTCAATAAGCTCTGTTTTCTAAGACAATGAGCATATCAATGAGAAGATGTACTGTTAGAATGACGTTTTTCTTTCATCCAAGTGCGCAATTCTTCAATAAGGATGGCAATAACACCGAGAGTGATAAAACTATCTGCAAGGTTGAAAATAGCAAAATAAAAAATATCATCAATATGAAAGAGTATATAATCAGTGACATGATGAAAGCGAATACGATCAACGAGATTGCCAATTGCTCCCCCAATAATAAGAATAAGGCCAAAGCGCATTAAAGACTTATTATGTTCAGTATTTTTCCATAGCCGTAGAAGGAAGATAATCACAATGATTGTGATGGCGATGATTCCCCAGTGAGAAAAGGAAGAAAAAAACGAAAATGCAATGCCAGAATTACGCACATGATAAAGGGAAAGAAAAGGAATAAGCGAAATTTCTGTTCCTAAAGGCATATTGTGCATAACCCAGTATTTGACAGCTTGATCAAGTACTACTGTAAAAGCCAAGCCCAAGAGAAGAAAAGGGAGTGATTTACGCATCATATTTTTCCTCACATGGTTCCAGTATTAAATAGGGGCGACGGATTTCATAAAGCATAACAGCTGTTGCTACAGCTAGATTAAGCGAGTCTGCACGTCCGCTTTGTGGAATACGCGCAAGTTTATCACACCGATTTGTAAGAAGATCTGATAATCCTTGTTTTTCATTTCCCATTAAAAGGATAATAGGGCCATTTTTGAAATCAAGTGTGCGATAATCCAGAGATCCTTTGAGATGTGTTCCAACGATCATACCTTTAAAGTGAGCAGACCAGTTTAAAAAGGCGCTTTCATCAAGACGATAAAGTGGTACAGAGAAAATAGATCCCATGGTTGCACGAACTGTTTCAGGCGAGAAAGGGTCTGTTGTTTCGCCAATTAAAATAACACCTTTAGCACCTACAGCATCAGCGGTTCGAATAATGGTACCAAGATTTCCAGGATCACGTACACGATCAAGCGCGATGTAAACATCTTTAATCTGTCCTTTTATCATTTCAAAAGGGTGCCATTTTTGCTTGAAAATACCAATAACTGTTTGTGGATTATCGCGTCGGGTAAGTGATTCCATAACCTTTTGTGAGGCTTTAATAACAAAACCACCGTTGGCTACAGCACGTGCGGCAGTATTTTCGATAGCAGCATTACCAATTTTACTTTTAGAAAAAATAAGCGTCTGTATTGTCCAGCCGAGATCGAGAGCATCAATGACTAATTTCAATCCCTCTGCCATGAAAAGACCTTCTCTATTACGGTTTTTCTTTTGGCTAAGTGCTTTAAGGTCTTTTATGATGGGGTTGCTAAGAGAGGTAATTTCTTTCACTCTACCAGTTTTGGGTCTACACATATTCAAGCAATCCAACGGCTAAAAAGAGAAGTAGAAAGAGCACGTCCTGCAACTTCTTCACGCAAAATGAGTTCTCCTGATTCGACCGTACCACCAAGATTTACAAATGCATCACGCATTAAAGCATGAAGTGCAAAAAAGGAAGCACGAATAGAATAAGCTGTAAGGACAACAGAGAGCGGTTTATCAGAGAGAAGTTTACGACAATTTGTGATCATAGCGGGTAAATGATCAAACAGTTGCCAAATTTCACCATGGGGTCCACGCCCATAAGCAGGGGGATCAAGAAGAATCATATCATAGCTTTTCTTACGACGCAGTTCACGCTCGACAAATTTCATAGCATCATCGCAAATCCAGCGAATAGAATGATCTGGTAATCCTGCTTTTTCTTGATTAGCTTTTGCCCACGCAATGGCTTTTTTAGAAGCATCAACATGGGTAACATTCGCACCCGCTCGTGCCCCAATCAAAGAGGCAATACCTGTATAGCCAAAAAGATTCAACAATTTTATAGGACGTTCGGCTTTAACAATTTGTTCTTCCATAGAGCGCCAATGAGCATCTTGTTCAGGAAAAACCCCTACATGCCGAAAGGAAGTAAAACGGCCTAGAAAAAACAATCCATTCCAAGAAAGAGTCCATGTTTCATCAAGTGGCTTTTTAGGAAAATGCCAACGACCAACCCCTTCTTCATCACGGTTTCCTGTGAAAATAGCATCAACATTAGCCCATTGTTTTCGTGGTAAAGCGGGTTTCCATAGTGCTTGACCTTCTGGTCGAATAATGCGGTAAGCTCCATAACGTTCTAATTTTTGTCCATGACCAGAATCAATGAGAGCATAGTTTTCACTTACACCTGTTTCTAAAATAAGTGGCAACTTTTCCTGCGGATATCTATTGTTATGGGAGGAGGATTGAAAGCATTGTGCGGGCATGTTTTGTATCACGGTATATGAGGTATGAAAATATATTATAAAGCTCTTAAGTGTTTAGTAAAAGTGCAAAAGAGCTAAAGCCAATTAAAATATGTATAAAAAAGAAAAGAGCACTTTTAACTCTGTACTGAATATAAAATACAGAGAGAAAAGATTTAATTAAAATACCAATTACACAAGATTTGTGATAGATGTTTTCAATTTTTCGATCTCGGCTTTACTTTTTTTGAGATCTTTTTTGTATTTGTGATAGGAAAACCAACTGATCAGATTTCCTAATAAAATACCAAAACCAAAGAAAATAAAGAGCCATATAAAGAGGGGAGCATGATAAGTAAAACTTTCAGAATCTGCTCGAAAAGGATCAAGGGTTAACGGAACCATTTGCCGATTAGCCACGATAAAAACAATCAAAAAAGCTGCAAGAATCACACCGATACTTGTTAGAAGAATACGTTTAATTATCATAAGTTTCTCACTGATTAAGACGGTCGCGTAAATCCTTGCCAGTTTTAAAAAAAGGAATCCACTTTTCTTCAACAGAAACAGCTTCACCTGTTCGTGGATTACGTCCATTACGGGCTGAACGGCTTTTTACAGAAAAAGCTCCAAATCCACGAAGTTCAACGCGATTGCCATTTGCAAGTGCTGTTGAAATTTCCTCAAAAATAGCGTTTACAATATTCTCCACATCCCGTTGAAAAAGATGCGGGTTATGACGAGCGATAATTTGCACAAGCTCTGATTTTACCACAATAGCCTCACTTTCACACAAAAATTTTTTTGTAATTGTGCACTTCATGCATATTACAATATATAAACGGATAAAAGCAAAATAAAACCAAGAAAAAACAAATTGCAAGAAACAAAATTTGAAAATACCTTCTATAAAGGTTATACAGATTAAAAATGCGGAGTATTTAAGAGATTAGGAGAGTATGTCCGTACACAATAATTATGAAGCCTTTTCAACGCAATCATCTTTTGGAGATGTTTTAAAAAAAGCATCCCGTCATTCGCGTCGCATTAGCGTATTAAAAATTTTTTTACCTCTCTTAGCGTTAATTTCAGCGCTGGTTTTTTGCTGGTTTACGTTTTTCTTGGTTCCCGTTACTTCTGATTCTATGCCTTTGAATAATGAAGAAAGTGGCGTGGTGAATTTGACAATGCTCAATCCAAAGTTAGAAGGGTATACGCGTGCTCATGAACCTTATTGGCTTAAAGCAGAAAAGGCATTTCAAGACCATACACACTCTGGAATGATTGGGTTGCAAAACATTACAGCTAAAGCATTTATGGGCCAACAAAAACAGGTTTTTCTCGCAGCACAAGGGGGGGTTTACGATAACATTAATGGTTTTTTACAGTTGGACAAGCCATTCACCATTACGACGAATGATGGGATCATGGTACAATTTATGTCAGCGAGTATTAACTTATCCGAGGGACAGTTAAAAACAGATCAACGTGTTAATATTCAGCAAGCGGGTTTGCATCTTGCCGCAAATGCCTTACAAATTCGAGAAAAAGGAAAAAACATGTATTTCCATGGTGGTGTGCATTTAGTGCTTCAAAAGCAATGACGCAAGATCAATACGAATCTTCAAAGGATATTTATAAAGAGAAGTATGTGTATATACAAACAGAAGAATTGAAATAATGAAATCGTACAAAAGATGGATAGGTGTGACCTTGGCTTTTAGCATGGGAATGTTAGGAGGAGGAGCAGTTTTAGGATATGCTGAAGTGGCCCATTTTGGAATAAGTTTATCAAGCGACAAAGAACCGGTAGAACTTCATGCAGATTCTTTGGAAATACGTGATAAAGAAGGGATAGCGCTTTTTAAAGGTGATGTTTCAGTGGTGCAAGGTGAACGTCTTTTAAGAACGGCAAAATTAGTTGTTTACTACGATAAAGCATATAAAGAAATTGATAAAAACAAGGAAGATACAAAGGCATCATCTGTTTCTTTATTTGGTTCGTCGGGTATACAAAAAATGGAAGCTTTAGGAAAAGTTTATATAAAAATTGCTACGCAAATTGCTACGGGTGACAAAGGCGTTTTTGATGGAAAGTCAAAAATGATGAGTTTGACAGGGAGTCATGTTGTATTAACTGATGGTGACAATGTGGCCACGGGGTGCAAACTAACGGCAAATATGGAAAGCGGAAAGGCTTTTTTAGAAGGTTGTGAGACGCCTAAAAAAAAAGGTCGTGTTTCTATTATTTTAAAACAAAATCAAAAGAATGGCCGTTAAGATTTCATGTTTGGAATCAAAAGAAAAAAGCAGACCGATAGGTATAATCTTGAAAGTGAAGCTTCAAAAAATCCCTTAAAAGGGACCTTGATTGCCAGTAACTTGATTAAAGTTTATCGAGGAAGACGAACTGTTAATGGTGTTTCTTTTGGCATTCGTACGGGAGAAGCCGTTGGCATTTTGGGGCCCAATGGGGCAGGTAAAACAACTTGTTTTTATATGGTTACGGGGCTCATAAAATCTGATGGAGGATCCATTAAAATTGATGGATTTGATATTACGCATCTTCCGATGTATCGACGTGCGCGTTTAGGTATTGGATATCTTCCACAGGAAGCTTCTATTTTTCGTGGTCTTTCAGTAGAAAATAACATTAAAGCTGTTTTAGAGGTCGTTGAAAAAGATCGCCTTAAACAACGTGAAGAGTTAGATAGCCTTTTACATGAATTTAAAATTGATCATTTACGTAAAATGTCTGCACTTTCGTTATCTGGAGGTGAACGTCGGCGACTTGAAATTGCGCGCGCTTTAGCTTCTCGTCCCCATTTTATGTTACTTGATGAACCATTTGCAGGAATTGATCCTATCGCTATTTTCGATATTCAACAACTTATTCGTCATTTAACTAGGCGTGGCATTGGTGTTCTAATAACGGATCATAATGTGCGTGAGACATTAGGGCTTGTCGATCGCGCTTATATTATTCATACAGGGCGGGTGTTAGTTCACGGTTGTCCTAATGATATTATCAACAACGTTGATGTACGCAGAATTTATTTGGGAAATCAGTTTTCTCTTTGATTTTACAGCTTTCACGAGTTTCCATTTAAGTTTAACCAAACATTATTACTGAAAATCTCCTTATTTATGCCAAAACTTCTTTTATGACTATAACCTTAATGCTGTTATTGAGTGGTGAAAAAGACTTCATCATTAGAGGGTTAGTTTGTTGTTTTATAAGTTTAGCTTGCTCATGATTGTATCATAGAAAAGATATCACTAGATTAACTTGATAATGAGTGATAAACGAAGCTCTCAATAAATGCGTGTGTTATTGAAAGGTAAGAGATATTTATCATATTTTTCTCTGTCGAATCAAATAATATATCGATGATGCTGTTTTAGGTATTTTGATGAGAGCACCGGTTATATATTGCGGTTATTCAATAGGAGTTGTTGTATTTTATTGGTTTATATGGCCTATTTGAAAATAGGAGCTCGGCTAAAGATATCAGGATAAATCTATAAACCTTTCAAAATAATCATTAAATCTCTAAAAACCTTTATATTCTTGTTATAAGGCGATGTTCAAGCTATACAGTAATTTTCAAAGTAAAGGTCCATTTTGCTCAGTATGCTTTTCATCTTAATTTAAGGGCTCATTTTTAAAGAAAGAAAAACTCTGATGGCGAATTATACATCAACTCTTATGACAAGTTTAATAAATTTATGAATAATGACCTTTTCTAGAGTCGTGAGGAAATTAACTTTATGAACAACTTCATTTCTTTGGTTTCTCATGCCGTTAATGATGATCCGAATACTATTTATTGTTGTGTTAGAAGTGATATGAGATGTATTGAGCCATCACCCATTATAAATTGAAAAGTAAAAACACATGCGATGTTGCGAAAAGTGAAAGAACGTTAAGTATCTATACCGTTTATAGGTTTATTGATGAGCATTTTAGCGTGTAAGAGGAAAATTAAAGTATGAATTTGAGTGAGTTAATAGCACCGGAAGCGATCATTCCGGCTCTTAAGGCTAATTCGAAAAAACAGGTTCTGCAAATTTTAGCCGAAAAAGCTTCCAAGCTAACAGGTCTTAGTGAGCATGTGATTTTTGATGTTGTTTTACAACGCGAGAAGCTTGGTTCAACGGGGTTGGGTGGAGGTATTGCGATTCCTCATGGAAAATTACCTGATATTAATCGGATCATTGGTATATTTGCACGTCTTGAAAGTCCTGTTGATTTTGAAGCTCTTGATGACGAACCTATAGATCTCGTTTTTCTCCTTTTAGCACCTGAAAATGCTGGTGCAGATCACTTAAAGGCTTTATCACAGATCGCACGTGTTTTGCGTCACACTGATGTTGTGCAAAAATTGCGCAATACGCATAATGCTAATGCGCTTTATGCTTTACTGATTCAAACTTCAGAATCAAATGCAGCTTAGAAGATATTATGAGTGTATAAGTTGCAAGGTATACACCACGGAACGTAGAAAATAATATAATTTTTATCTTAAAAGACTGATAACAAAAGGTTATGTCATGCAATTTTGAGAAATCGTTTCTAAGCGAACCTTCTTTTTAAAGAGCAAGTAACAAAAACGAAGTACTTGTTTTTGTTACTTGCTCTTGTATATTAAAGCATCTAATCATTATGCTTCGTGGGTTCATTTATCCTGTTGTACTGTAAAAAGCCATCATTTGAGGTGTGGAGAGATAAGGCATGTAAGTCTTCTTAATACATTAAATGCATTTAGAATGTGTGGTAAATATTCTTAAGCAGGACTTGTTTGTAGAGCTTTTGGTTAGGTAAATCACATAAGTGGGAAGACAAGAGGAGACCGCTCGACAAGAATCCAGACTTTTTCAGTCCAGATTGGATTAAGAATCTTTGTCCTTTGAAAGCGGGAAAGAAATCAACAGAAAAATTTATTTGTGCATCGAATTTTTTCGTAAATTGAGTTTGAGTGTTTAGGGATAATATTTTAATGCTCAAGAAGAAATAAGAGTGTATCCTCAGTATAGCAAGATATTGATTTATAAATATAATTCACTATTTTGCATGTTGTAAATGGAATTAGCGTGTGGATAAAAACTGTACAAGAAAGGGTAAAAATGCTTCCTATGAATCGTCTCAAGTATCGAGGGTTGTAGCAAAACATTGGGAGCTGGAAAATAGTGTTATGGTGCCGGTTTGCTTCTTCACAAGTGGGGAGGTCAACTATTTTATAGATATGATTTAGATGTCAGCTGTTTTATAGAGCCCATGCTAAAAAACAATTTTGTACGGTAAAAATGAAAGTTATAGCTTTAGGTTGGGTGAAACAGCTTTGTGCATGGGAAGATTTATTCAGATCCACTTTAATTGATTAAAATGTTGTTAAAAAACGATAAGGTTAAAATTGCTGTAGAAAAAGATTTTATATTTTTGTTGATAAATTACTTAGAAATAAGAGAAGGAAACTTTTCAAAAGAATTCTTAGGAAGTTTTTTATAACAGAAAGGAAAATGTCGTCTAACGTATTAAAATAATATGATTAAGCTATTATAAGCTACTAAAATCATTTTAGAAATTAATAATTGGAGATAAAATATATAGGGAAATAAGATCAAAAGAAACAAAGTGGTATGTGATTATTGAGATAGAATCTGAATTCTTTATGTTTTATTATTAATATCTTGATAATATTTTATTATTTTTACAAGATATTTTGAAGATTGAGAAAAAGTGTTATCGGGACGATATTGAATACGAAGTATGAATGCACTATAATGGGTGAAAGATGGAGTATTTTGCGAACATAAATGTATTGAATGCATAAAGTCGAGAAGTGATATCCGTAAGGCGATTAAGCTTTTTTGCGGGGAGTACGGGGTGTATTTTCAAAATTTTGCATCAGATTGCTTGTGACATAATGTGACATAAAGAGTATGGTTTATTTCTTAACAGAGTGATGGTATATTTTCATCTCGTTTTGAAGTTCTATAGCTTAAAGAAACCGTTTTTTATACAAAAACGAAATGAGTAGCATAAAATGAAGATGTTATTTTTTAATGTGGTTATTGAATAAGAAGTTTATGTTTTGGTAACGATTAAAAGGTCACAATGGAACGTGGAAATCTATTCTGGTTAGTGTGAAAATATTTCGCTTATTGAAGGAATTAAGACAATAACACATGAATATCGAGGAGTTTTTGTTGAATTTTTCCAATGAAGAGAATCTTGTTAGAGACTAAAGAAGTGAGCTAAATGAAGATGTTTGAAAAGACTGTTATTGCTGCATCTGTAATGGTTTTTGTTACAGCGGGCGTGGCATATGCACAAACGCCAAGCCGTTTAAATCAATTTGAAGCGTGGGGAGCCTATTCTTATAAATCGCCCAAAAATACGATTTGCTATGTGTTATCGGTACCTTTGAAGGCTCTTCCAACGACAGTTAATCATGGTGATAACTTTTTCTTGGTTACCAAGCGTTCTCATTCACCTATTTCGTTTGAACCGCAGTTTATGGCTGGTTATACCCTTCAAGAAGGGTCGAGAGTGACAGTGACCATTGGAGGTAAGGACTTTGATTTTTTCACGAAAGATTCCTCAGCTTGGTTGGCTTCATCAGAGCTAGAAAAGCAGCTTGTTTCTGCTATGCGTGCAGGAAGCAATATGACAGTGAAAGCGATATCAAAACGAGGAACGCATACCACTTATACTTATTCCTTAAAAGGGGTCACTGCTGCATTAAATGCAGCTCAAAAGTGCCATTAAGGTTTCGATAATTTCTAAAATAGTGATGTGAATTGGAAAGCAATGGCCATTTCCTATGACCTTAGACCAGTTGGTTCATGTTTTGCGCGAGAAACAGATAATGTGGTCGTGAAGGAGAGTTCTAAGCTCTCTTTAATTGGTTTGTCGCAAGATGAGATGGTGCAGGCTTTAAAGACAGTTGGTGTACCAGAGCATCAAACGCGTATGCGTGTGCGTCAGCTTTGGCATTGGCTTTATGTGCGTGGCGTTTCAAATTTTGATGAGATGCTGAATATTTCTAAAGCAATGCAAGAAACACTTAAGTGTCATTTCTCCATTGCGCGCCCAGAAATTGTTGGAGAACAAATATCAAAAGATGGTACGCGTAAATGGCTCTTACGTTTTCCTGCACGTGGAGCTGGAAGGCCTGTTGAAATTGAAACGGTTTATATCCCTGAAGAAGGACGTGGTACTTTATGTCTTTCATCGCAAGTAGGGTGTACGTTAACTTGCTCTTTTTGCCATACGGGAACGCAGATGCTTGTTCGCAATCTGACTGCGGAAGAAATTTTGGCACAATTATTGGTTGCACGTGATTGTTTGGGTGATTTTCCTGATAAAAATACCCCTGATGGGGCAATAGTTCCCATTGAAGGTCGCAAAATTACCAATATTGTTATGATGGGGATGGGAGAACCTCTTTATAATTTTGAAGCTGTTAAAAAAGCTTTATTGATTGCTTCTGATGGCGACGGGCTTTCTTTATCAAAACGTCGGATTACGCTTTCAACCAGTGGGGTTGTTCCTGGAATTATCCGAACCGGAGAAGAAATTGGTGTTATGTTGGCGATTTCACTCCATGCAGTACACGATACATTAAGGGATATGCTTGTTCCCATTAATAAAAAATATCCGCTTGCTTTACTAATGGAGGCTTGCCGTAATTATCCTGGTCTTTCCAATGCAAAACGAATCACTTTTGAATATGTTATGCTGAAAGATATCAATGATAGTTTAGATGATGCTAAGCGATTGATTAAGTTATTGAAAGGGATTCCTGCTAAGATCAATTTAATCCCTTTTAATCCGTGGCCAGGGAGCAATTATCAGTGTTCTGATTGGGAGCAAATCGAGCGTTTTGCTGATGTCGTTAATCAAGCGGGCTATGCTTCTCCTATTCGGATACCGCGTGGACGCGATATTTTAGCGGCATGTGGACAACTTAAATCAGCTTCAGAGCGTTTACGGAAATCTGAACGTTTGCGACTTGAAAATGCCATTGGTCATTAGTTAATGCAACTTTCTGCGATATTAAAGCCTATGCTTTTTTTCAGTAAATCAGCATATAATAGCATGTGTGAGACAGAGATTAAGATGGATAAGTGTTAGACGAACAGTTTCAGCTTTTATATGCTCAATGGGGAGAAATATTGTATATAGCAGTCTGTTTGCGTAATTTCTAAAATAAGGAGGAAACCTCATTTAGAGGCAATATGAAGTCTTAAGGGTCTTAACTAATTTCCATATTATTATCATACATTTTAATTCTATTTTATGACTTTTAAAAGCATCTACGGTAATATCTTTTAAAAAGTGGAGATTGTGTATTGCCTCACTCTTTTGTTTATTACGTTCTTTAAAAAGATTTCGCCTCACACACGAAAACTCCCGATTCGCTTATAACGTACAAGGGAAAGATATTGTTTGATTCAAAATAAACAGGTTTGAAATGAGAGAATCCTACAATATTTTGGTTCTCATTTAAATTAAAAACGATAAATTACATTTATAAATCAATTTTTGTAACTATAAGGAGATGGAGGGCAAAGATAGTAAAAGTACCAGCAATAAGCCAGTCGAGAAAGCGAATATAAAGAGGATTTTTCTTGAGAATTTTTGCAAGTTTATGCGCTGTAAAAACGATAGAAATTGTAATGGGAAAAGAAATAGGAATATAAGAGAGTCCTAAAAAGAGTAGCTTTTGTGTTGCCATAGGATCATCCGCATTGATAAATTGTGGTAAGAATGTCGCGTTAAAGAGTATAACTTTAGGATTTAAAAGATTGATTCCAATACCAGCAAGATAGTTACGTTTAGCGCTTTGAGATTTAGAAGATGTCTGTTCGAAGGAAAAAGTTGGATTTCTCCGTAACGCTTGAAAAGAAAACCATAAAAGATAAAAGGCGCCAGCAATTTTTAGAAGAATAAAAGTGTGTGGCGCAGCAAAAATAAGCGCTGATAAGCCAAGTGCTACAGCGGTAACTTGAATGGCAAACCCTGTTGCACTACCCAAGGCGCACATAATTCCAGCTTTTTTGCTTTGTGTAATGGTTCGTCCTACAGAAAGCATCATATCAGGTCCTGGAATAAGTGCTAAAATCAACGATGCTAAAGCAAATTGTACAACAATAGACCACTCCGGTAGAAATGACACGTAAATCTCCTTTTATTTTTAAGCAGTATTCATTATTTACACTCTAAAGCGTTTTTATTTACGTTTTTTGCGTCTTTTTAATGTTTCTTAAAGAGAATTTATTTTTATATTTGTTGCATTGTTTTGATTTCTAGGTAGAGATAAAAGAGCAGCTCATATAGAACTTTGAAATGAAGAAGTGGCAAAATATTAGAAAAGTTGTTTTGGCTTATTCAGGGGGATTGGATACGTCAATTATTCTCAAATGGTTGCAAAGTACGCTAGGCGTTGAAGTTGTAACTTTTACAGCGGATTTGGGGCAGGGGGAAGAGCTAGAATTTGCTCGTCGTAAAGCTGAAATGTTAGGTGTTAAAGAAATCTATATTGAAGATTTGCGCGAAGAATTTGTGCGTGATTTTGTTTTTCCGATGTTTCGAGCCAATACCGTTTATGAGGGAACTTATCTTTTAGGAACATCAATTGCACGCCCACTTATTTCAAAACGCCTTATTGAAATTGCTAAGGAAACAGAAGCAGATGCAATTGCTCATGGGGCAACGGGCAAAGGCAATGATCAGGTACGCTTTGAGCTTTCCGCTTATGCTCTTAACCCTGATATAAAGATTATTGCTCCATGGCGTGATTGGGATTTTAAGAGTCGGACAGATCTGTTTGAATTTGCTCGTATACATCAAATTCCTGTAGAAAAGGATAAGCAAGGCGAAGCACCTTTTTCAGTGGATGCAAATTTATTGCATTCTTCATCAGAAGGAAAGATTTTAGAAGATCCAGCACTTCCTGCTCCTGAATATGTCCATATGCGTACTCTTTCGGTGGAAGATGCTCCAGATCAAGCAACCAGAATCACTCTTGGCTTTAAAAAAGGTGATGCTGTTTCAATCAATGGAAAAAATTTATCTCCTGCAACTTTACTTGCAGAATTAAATCATTATGGGCGCGATAATGGTATTGGTCGGTTAGATTTGGTAGAAAATCGCTTTGTGGGTATGAAATCGCGGGGTATTTATGAAACACCAGGGGGGACCATTCTTTTAACGGCTCACAGAGCTATAGAATCTTTAACGCTAGATCGTGGTGCAGCTCATTTGAAAGATGAATTGATGCCACGTTATGCAGAACTCATTTATTATGGATTTTGGTTTTCGCCGGAACGTAAGATGCTGCAGGCAGCTATTGATTTATCTCAAGAACATGTTGAAGGTGAAGTCACGTTAAAACTCTATAAAGGAAACGTGATTGTTGAAGGGCGCCAAAGTAAAAAATCACTTTATTCGAGTGAGTTGGTAACTTTCGAGGATGATCAAGGTACTTATGATCAAAGAGATGCAACTGGTTTTATTAAATTAAATGCTTTACGTTTGCGTACATTAGCAATGCGTCATCAAGGTGACAAAAAAAGAAATAGAAAATTACAGTGACAAGTGTAAAGTAGGGGAAGTACTTTTGTATGGAATGCCTAACTTAAGCATTTTTATCTGTTGGTTTTTGCAGTCCTTTCATTCAATGTTAGAGGCTTCGCTTTTGTACTAAATCAGTATAATAAGCAAAATTCATGATAATAATAGCAATGAAGGCTCTGATAATCAAAACAAGTCAATTTTGCTTTATAATATTGAATGTTTTTGATTTTTATCAGAACAAAATATGTTTATAGCGAGGGCGGTTTTTTTATTGTGACTTAAGAGTATAAAGAAATTTTCATCTTTTTGCTTGCTATTATTGACGAATAAATTCAAGAACCATACACCCTATTTTGAAAGAGTGTAATTTTTAGGACAAATAATGATGCGTGATCAGTGTGATACCCTTAACCTTACGCCTGAATTAAAAGATGCGGCTTCTCAATCGAGAACTTGGCCATTTGAAGAAGCACGTAAGATTATCAAACGGTATGAAAAGACGGGTTATCCAGACAGTGTGATATTTGAAACAGGTTATGGACCTTCTGGTTTACCGCATATTGGTACTTTTGGGGAAGTTGCACGTACAACCATGGTGCGTCATGCATTTCATATTCTTACGGAGAATAAAGTAAAAACAAAATTACTTTGTTTTTCTGATGATATGGATGGTTTGCGCAAGGTTCCTGAGAATGTGCCTGATCGCGAGAGGATGGAACATTATCTTGGTCAACCGTTGAGCCGTGTACCAGACCCTTTTGGAGATGACTATCCTTCTTTTGGGGCAGCAAATAATGCGCGGCTACGGGCTTTCCTTGATCGTTTTGGTTTTGATTATGAATTTGCAAGTGCTACGGATTATTACCATTCTGGTCGTTTTGATGAAACACTTTTGAAAATCCTTGCCTGTTATGACAAGGTTATGGCAATTATTTTACCAACATTGGGTGCAGAGCGGCAAGCGACCTATTCGCTCTTTTTACCAATTTCTCCCTTTTCTGGAAAAGTATTACAGGTACCGATGATTGAGCGTAATGTTGAAAAAGGTACAGTTACTTATATCGAACCAGAAACAGGAGAAACCATAGAAACAGAGGTTACGGGGGGCAAGGTTAAATGTCAGTGGAAGGTGGATTGGGCAATGCGTTGGACAGCACTTGGCATTGATTATGAAATGGCAGGAAAAGACCTTATCGATTCCACAAATCTTTCTTCTAAAATTTGTAAAGTATTAGGTGGGAAGTCCCCAGAAGGATTCAACTATGAGCTATTTTTAGATGAGAAAGGGCAGAAAATTTCCAAATCCAAGGGAAATGGCTTAACCATTGATGAATGGCTTACTTATGCCCCAACAGAGAGTTTAGGGCTTTATATGTTTTCAAAGCCTAAAACAGCAAAAAGGCTTTATTTTGATGTCATTCCTAAAGCGGTTGATGAATACTATGCGCATCTTTCAGCCTATGGTCGCCAAGAATGGAAAGAGCGGTTGAATAATCCTGTATGGCATATTCATAATGGTTGTCCTCCGCAGGTTGATTTGCCTGTTTCCTTTGCGATGCTTTTAAATTTGGTAAGTGCTTCAAATGCGGAGAATGCAGAAGTTCTTTGGGGTTTTATTTCTCGTTACGCTAAAGGAGCAAATGCACAAACTTATCCAGAACTTGATCAATTAGTGAAGTTTGCCATTAGATATTTTGATGTTTTTGTTAAACCAAACAAAAAATTCCGGCTCCCTGATGAAAGTGAACGCACAACATTAGCACAAATTGATGAAAAATTAGCTAATTTACCTGAAACTGTTGATGGCAACATGCTACAAAATATGCTTCTTGACGTTGCACGGTTAACGGAACGCTATCAAGACCATAGCAAAAAAAGCCCTGAAGGTGGGCCTGGTGTTTCCAATGTTTTTTTTCAAATGTTGTATGAAGTCCTTCTGGGACAAGAGCGAGGTCCACGATGGGGATCATTTATAGCGCTTTATGGGATTAATGAAATGCGTGCACTGATTGCTGAAGCGCTTGCACGGCCGACGGAGGAATAATGGAAAAGAGAGTGCAGGAAGTAAAGCGACGCCGTACATTTGCAATTATTGCTCACCCAGATGCTGGGAAAACAACATTGACAGAAAAGCTTTTATTGTTTGGTGGTGCTATTCAACTTGCAGGAGAAGTAAAAGCCAAAAAAGATCGTATTCAAACCCGTTCTGATTGGATGAATATTGAGCGTGATCGTGGTATTTCTGTTGTGACTTCGGTGATGACGTTTGAATATGAAAATCATATTTTTAATCTCCTAGATACTCCAGGACATGAGGACTTTGCGGACGATACCTATCGCACACTCACAGCTGTTGATAGTGCTGTCATGGTTTTGGATGCGGCACGGGGAATTGAGCCTAGAACATTAAAATTGTTTGAAGTGTGTCGGATGCGGGATATTCCTATTGTTACGTTTATCAATAAAATGGATCGTGAGGCACGTGATCCTATAGAGCTTTTAGATGAAATTGAAGAAAAGCTTGCTCTTGATACTGCGCCTATAACATGGCCAATTGGTACGGGTAAAGATTTTGTTGGTACCTATGACCTTTATCATAATCGTTTTCGTCAAAAAGATGATGAGATAACACAGCAGATAGTTTCAAATCCCAGAGAGGTTGTCCATTTACTTCCTGAATATCAACATTCAACTTTTATTGAAGGGGTAGAACTGGCTCAAAGTGTTTGCAAGAATTTTGATCTTCAAGCTTTCCATGAAGGTCATATGACTCCGGTTTATTTTGGTTCAGCTTTGCGAAATTTTGGTGTTCGTGATTTGATCAATGCGCTTATTGATTTTGGTCAAAGTCCTCGTGACCAAAGTGCAGATCAGCGCAATGTCATAGCCATGGAACCTAAAATGACGGGATTTGTTTTTAAAATTCAAGCAAATATGGATCCTAATCATCGTGATCGTATTGCATTTTTTCGGGTATGTTCGGGAACACTTGAACGTGGTATGAAGACAAAGTTGGTTCGAACAGGAAAACCAATGACACTTTCGGCTCCACAATTTTTCTTTGCGCGTTCACGCCAAATTGCTGATCAAGCCTATGCCGGTGATATCGTAGGGATTCCTAATCATGGAACATTGCGTATTGGCGATACTTTGACTGAAGGAGAAGATATCCTCTTTAAGGGAGTACCAAATTTTGCACCAGAGATTTTGCGTCGTGTTTGTTTGGGCGATCCAATGAAAGCAAAAAAGCTCAAAGAAGCTTTGCAACAAATGGCTGAAGAAGGGGTTGTACAATTGTTTATTCCTGATGATGGGTCGCCTTCTCTCATTGGTGTTATTGGTGCTTTGCAAATTGATGTTTTAAAAGAACGATTAAAAATAGAGTATTCTTTGCCAGTGAATTTTGAGTCTGCGCGTTTTAATTTATGTCGTTGGATTTCAGCGCAGAGCAAAGATGAGTTGCAAAAGTTTCTCAGCAATCACCGCTCTGCTATTGCGTATGATTTAGAAGGTGATCCAGTCTTTTTAGCGGAGAATCATTTTTCATTGAATTATGAGGCAGAAAGAGCTCCTAAAATAAAATTTTCTGCTTTTAAAGATTACCAAGTACGCTCTTAAAATAAAGAAAAATATTTTCTACAATAATTTGATTTATAATGATAATTTATCATTTTTTATATTGGGTTAAAAATCTGAATATTATAAGTTTCTTATATTGAAACAATCAAAATCGTTTGTTTGCATGTCATAAGTAGGATTGATGTGTGCGTAAAACACTGGAAGCAAGAAATACAAAGCCTCTTATAAATCTTCTCCATAGCCAAGAGCTTTCAAAATATTGGGTGAGGGTAAAAAAGTGATGATGGTGGTTTGTAGCGTTATGATGTAACGATGGTGGTGTGTGGTGTATCTTATCCCATTCACGGAAGTTTAAGTTATACTATTCATTTATATTATTTACGGGACGACATTACGAGGTAAGCTCAAGTACAATGAAAGATGTCTCTTTAAAAACAAACATATAAAATTGCAACATAATATTATTTTTGGGCATTCTATTTTGCATAAGGGATGTAATCCTAGCAAAATAGAGGCTTGCACGATAAACTTTTGCAAAACTCTCTCCATCAAAGTAATCTATTTTCGCTGTGAAGGGTGGAAATATTATTTTTTTTCCCAAGCTTTTTATGGGAAAATATTATTTATGAAACTGCTTTTTTAAATCTAAAATAAAAAATCTGCTGTATAAACATAGCTTTTCAGTTTTTCCTTGTATAAATATTGTATACAGTCAAAATAATACAAATAATCAATAAGCTGAAATTTGTTATCCCAAATATGAGATCATATGACCTATAAACCGCGTGTCTTTTCTATTTCTCCGGGAACTGCTTTTTTGCCTCACTTTGTTGATGCACTACTCTCTGGTAGCCTTATTGATAATTTCGCTTCCAGTGGAGATATTCAAACTGCCCTTGCCGATAGCCTTATTTATGTTCCGACACGTCGTGCTGCTCGCGCTTTGCGTTTAGCCTTTGTTGAAAGAAGTGATACACAATCAACATTCTTGCCAACCATTCGTGCTCTAGGAGATGTAGATGAAGACAGTTTCCTTTTTGTTGAAAATCATACCAGCACTCTCGATCCGCCTATTGGAGAAAGCGAACGTCTTTTACTTTTAGCACGCCTTATTCGTCCATGGCGTGAAAATTTACCTGCGCATCTGCGTGCCATGTTTGGCACAGAAGATGTGCTTATTCCGGCTCATAGTGCTGATGCGATTTGGCTTGCGCAAGATTTAGCACACTTGATGGACGAAATTGAAACAGAAGGAGCAGACTGGTCAAAACTTAAAAATATTGCACCTGATATGGTCGCTGAATGGTGGCAAATAACGCTCGATTTCTTGACTATTGTTACGCAAAATTGGCCAAAAATCTTGACAGAAAGACAACGAAGTAATCCCGCTGAATGGCGTAATCAAGCACTCACAATGCACGCAGAGACTTTACGACGTATGCCGCCTGATAAACCGGTCATTGCAGCTGGTGTGTCAGGTTCTATGCCCGCAGTTTCTCATCTTTTAAAGGTTATAGCTTCTCTGCCAAAAGGGGCTGTTGTTCTTCCTGGCCTTGATCTTCATATGGATGAAGAACAATGGAATGCACTAAGCACAAGCCATAAAGAAAAAACAGCTTGTGATTTTTTTGATCCTGCAGAAAATGTTTTTAGCCATCCTCAATATCATTTAAAAAAACTTCTAACTCTCATGGAGTGTCAGCGTCATCATGTTTGCGAAATTGGCCAACAAAGTATAACAAAGAAAAGACGAATGGCTATTTTATCAGAAGCACTCCGACCAGCTTCTACAACAGATAAATGGATACAAATTGTCCGTGATGATTATGAAAATCTTTGTGCAGATTGGTTATTTATTGAAGCTATAAATGAACGTGAAGAAGCTCTCGCTATAGCTGTTACCTTACGCAAAGCTATTGAAGAACCCCAAAAAACTGCGGCCCTTATTACAAATGACCGTAATTTAGCACGCCGTGTTGCTGTGGAATTACAGAGATTTGGAATTGAAGCAAATGATTCAAGCGGAATACCACTTGCACAAACATTGCCTGTAACTCTCTTACGGCTTATTTTAGAAAATGTGTTGCAACCCGATGATCCCATTGCTTTTCTTTCTCTTCTTAAACATCCTCTGACAACACTCCAACAAAACCGTCATCGTTTACGCGAAATGGCAGAAAATTTTGAACTTTTTATTCTTCGAGGGAATACAGGGCGCATCAATCTTTGCGAATGTGATCAATTTCTTGAAAAATGGATTGAAACGCACTTTCATAATAGTTCTGAAATCAACGCTCTTGATCAGCAGAAATGTGAAGAAGCACGTTTCCTTTGTCATCTTTTGAGGAAAGCTGTTGAACCTTTAACATCTCTTATGAAAAAAGAGAAAGAATGCACCATCACCGAAGCTGCGATAGCAACTGTTGAGGTTTTTGAAAATTTTGGTCGCAATGAAGATAATTCTCTTGCACATCTTTATCAACACGAAGCAGGACAAGCCCTATCAAAATTTTTACGTGAATTGGTCAGTGATCAATCAGGATTAACATTTCATCTTTGCGAATGGCCCGCTATGTTTTCTGCCATAATAGCAACTCGTTCCGTCACACCTTCGCCTGGAGGACATCCACGTTTATTCATCTGGGGTACTTTGGAATCACGTTTGCAAACAGTTGATACAGTGGTCATTGGCGGTCTTAATGAAGGGTCATGGCCGATATCAACCCGAAATGATGCTTTTTTATCGCGACCGATGAAAATGATGTTAACTCTGGAGCCACCAGAGCAGCGTATTGGTCTTTCCGCGCATGATTTTCAATGGGCGATGGGAATGGATAAAGTGGTGATGAGTCGTGCATTGCGCGTTAATCATACACCCTCCATTCCTTCACGCTGGCTACAACGCATGGAAACAGCTGTAGGGAAACAGGTTTGGAAAAAAATCCGTGAACGAGGTGAAATACTACGCCATTGGGCAAAGATGCTTGATCATACAAGCATAACTTCTGAGGTGGAACGTCCTTGCCCTGCTCCACCTCTTGATATACGTCCGCGTCATTTTTCAGTCACTGAAATAGAAACATTGCGGTATGATCCTTATGCTATTTATGCTAAAAAAATCTTACGGCTCAAACCACTTAAAGAACTTATTCATGATCCTAGCGCTTCAGAACGTGGAACACTTTATCACGCTATTCTTGCAGCTTTTTGCACACAAATAAAAAATCCAAATGCTGCAAATGCACTCAATGTGCTGCTTTCTATTGGACGTAAAGAGTTTGATAAATTCAATTTTCCACCCGACATTGAAGTAATTTGGTGGAATAGTTTTGAAAATCTTGCTCCACGCCTTATTCAATGGGAACAAAGTTTAGGACTGCGAGAGCGATATTCGGAAGTGGTATCACAAAAAATCCCTATAGGAACAACAGGGGTAACCCTTTCAGGACGTGCTGATCGTCTTGATGTTTTGCCAGATAAAACAGTTGAAATTCTAGATTTCAAAACCGGTACCCCTCCTTCATCAAAACAAGTTCGTGAATTATTATTTCCGCAATTGGCTTTAGAAACAGCTTTACTCATACAAGGGGGATTCCCAGATTTTCAAGATTTTACTCCCTCAAATTTATTTTACATTCCCCTTAACAAAAAAGGTGAAATTAAATCCCAATCAATTCTTTTAAAGAAAAAAGACGGAAAAACTCACCTAAGTGCTGTTAATCTTGGTGAAAATGCATGGGAAAATCTTATCGCACTCATAACTTATTATCAAAATCCACAACAAGGCTATCTCTCACATGCTGTCCCCATGTCAAAACGATATGAAGGCGACTACGACCATTTGGCTCGGTTGTGGGAATGGTCAAGTGGTTTTCATAAAGAAGAGTAATCATGACGATTTTTTCTATTCCTGAAGCCGCTCTTGATGCACAAGCAACGGCAACACATCCCCAAAAAAACGTGTGGGTTTCTGCAAATGCTGGATCTGGAAAAACCCATGTTTTAAGTGAACGTGTTATCCGTTTGCTTTTAAACGGTACGCCTCCAGCACGTATTTTATGCCTTACTTATACAAGAGCTGCTGCTGCTGTTATGCAATCACGAATTTTTCGCACGCTTTCCAGTTGGAATGAACTCGATGACGCACAGCTGCAAGAAACCTTAACACGGTTTGAAAAAAAAACTGTTAATGCGCAAAAACTAACTTATGCACGACAACTCTTCGCGCGTGCTCTCGAAACGCCTGGTGGCTTAAAAATCCAAACGATTCATGCTTTTTGTGAATCTCTCTTGCATCAATTCATGTTAGAAGCCAATATTGCAGGGCATTTTGAACTTCCCGATGAAATCAGTCGAAAAAAATTACTACAAGAATCTCGTCGCCAACTTTTAGCTCGTCGTGATGTACAGCCTGCTTTACAACAGTTATTTAAAGTTATTAGCGAACATACTTTTAATCAATTGCTCTATGAAGCAACGGAAAAGCAACATAAATTATCTGATTTTTTATCTTCTCTTCTATCTGAAAATGGAGAAGAAAAATTGCGTGCACTTTTTAACTTAGCGCCAGATGAAACAAACCAATGTCTATTGGAACAAATTAAACAGACAGCGCGCCTTCCTCTTTATGCTCTTAACCATTGTGAAACCAATGGTAGTCAAAGCTGCAAGGATATGGTGGAAAAACTTTCCCAATTAGAAAAGGTGCATGATGAGACAAATATTCTCAATATTATTTCTGATATTTATTTTACAATAAAAGGTGAGCCACGTAAGTTTTCACATTTATCTCGTAAAAAGTCAGACCAAATTTGGCCTTTTATTCAACAAATGCTTGAAGATAAACAAAACAAGCTTTCTATTCTTTTAGAGAAATATCAATGTGCAAAAGTTGCTACTCTCAATATGGCTGCTTTTCAGTTATGTGCTGTTTATCTCAAAATCTACACGAATCTAAAAAAGGCTAATGGCTTCTTAGACTTTGACGATCTTATTGAGCGTACACTTCATTTATTACAGCGTAAAGGTGCAAGCCAATGGGTGCATTATAAACTTGATCGTGGTCTTGATCACATTCTACTTGATGAAGCACAAGATACTAATCCTGAGCAATGGCAAATTATTCAACTGTTGGCACAAGAGTTTTTCTCAGGTTATAGCCAACGAACAAATATACGGACTCTTTTTGCTGTTGGAGATGAAAAGCAATCTATTTATTCTTTTCAAGGCGCAGCTCCAGAAAATTTTGCTGAAAATGGACGAATCATTCAAAAAAAAGTGCAGCAAACAAATCAGCAATTTGAAAAAATACAACTGCATTACTCTTTTCGCTCTACAGCGGATGTTCTTAAAAGCGTTGATATTGTTTTTGAAACACCAGAAAACTACAAAGGACTTTCGGCAGAAAATACAAAAACGGTGCATGAAGCTATTCGTGTTCATAGTCCCGGTGAAGTTGTTATATGGGATGCTATTTCCCAAGAGACGAGTGAATTTCCTCATGATTGGCATTTAAGCGTTGATCATTTAGATACCCCTGAAGTTCGTTTAGCAGAAAAAATTGCTGAAACTATTGCCAACTGGTTACAAAAAGGTGAAATGCTTCCAGCAAAAGGACGCTTAATACGTGCAAGTGATATTATGATCTTGGTTCGTAAACGTGATCAATTTGTCTCAGCTCTTTCTCGTGCTTTTAAACACCGCAATATTCCCGTAGCAGGGGCTGATCGTTTACAGCTTACCAAACATATTAGTATCCGTGATTTAATGGCGCTTGCGCGTTTTGTTTTGCAGCCACAAGATGATCTTTCTCTTGCTTGTGTTTTAAAAAGCCCCCTTTTTGCTCTTAGTGAAGAGGAACTCTATCAGCTTGCTGCACACCGCACCGGCTCTCTTTGGCAAAGCTTATTTACGCACGCATCATCGCAGGCATCTTTTAAAGATGCTTTTGAAAAGCTAAACCATTATCGCGCTTTAGTGGATAAAATACCGGTTTTCGAGTTTTATAACCATATTTTGAATAATGATAAGGGAAGACAAAAAATTCTGTCTCGTTTAGGATCTGAAGCAAATGATGTGCTCGATGCTTTTATGGATTATACGCTTACTATTCAAAAAACAGGATTACCAGGATTACAAGCTTTTTTAGAAACATTAAGTGCAAGCGAACCAGAAATTAAACGTGAATTTGAACAAAATAATGAAGAAATCCGCATCATGACTGTTCATGCTGCAAAAGGACTAGAGGCTGCTATTGTGTTTTTAGTCGATCCTGGTAGTGCGATTTGGCATCCTCAGCATGCGCCTCATTTGCTTAAAGTTCCTTTAAACAATGCAAAATGGAACGGAAAACAAGCCTTTATTTGGCGCCCTAATGAAAAGTTTGATACAAAACTCTCTAAACAAGCAATTTCACACTTAAAAGAGCGTGCAGAAGAAGAATATAGGCGCCTTCTTTATGTAGGAATGACACGCGCTGAAGATCGCTTGTTTATTTGTGGATATAAAGGCCAGAAAACGCAATCTCATACATGGTTACAACTGGTAAAAAAAGCCCTCGAACCGCATGCTCTTGCTATAAAAGATTCTGTGGAAGATATTGCAGCTTGGCGTTTTTGCATTACACCTCCTTCCTCTGTTTCTATAAACCCAAAAGTCCCTTGCGCTGAATGCCAAACCTTACCACCTTTGCCTGCTTTTTTCTCCCATAAAGTACCAGAAGAACCAGTGCTGCCAAAACCGTTAAAACCCTCAGTTGCGAGCCTTTCCATTGAAGCTGATACAGAACTGTCCTCAAGTCCAAAACAGCTTACCATCTCCCCTGTTTTAGGAGCAACAAATACGAACAGAGCTTTTTCCATTGAATATGGTAATATCGTTCACCGATTGTTACAATATTTACCCGATTATCCCCTACAAAAACGTCGAGACTATGCTCGAAACTATCTCAATATCAAAGCCTCTCACTGGTATGAGAGCCAAAGAGAAGATGCTCTTCGCCATGTTTGGAAAATATTAGATCACGTTTACCTCAAGCCCCTTTTCTCTGAGCATTCACGTGCTGAGGTTTCCTTAATGGGTATTGTAAAAATTCATGGAAAAGAACACGCAATTTCTGGTCAAATTGACCGTCTCTACATCACGCAAAACAGCATTATCTTTGCTGATTTTAAAACAGGAACCCCGCCAGAAAATGAAGCTGCTATTGCTTCCCATCACTGGTTGCAAATGGCTCTTTACCGAAAATTGTTGCAAGCTATTCATCCCGATAAAGATATCCAAGCTCTGCTTATCTACAGTAAAGAAGCCAAAATTTTTAAACTTTCTCCAGAAAAACTCGAGGCATTTCTTGGTGAAGTTGCCTTATAAGTTACTCCTTTCCTTCAAAGTATCCTTACACTTTTTTACTTTCATAAAATCGCCCAAACAAACACAATGCACAATCTCTGGTGTAAAAAAGTCCTTTAATAATTTATCTTTGCAATAACTTGATATGAATTGTTATCATACCAATCTATAAAGAGTGAATATAAAGGATAAATCAATGACGTGTATAAAAGTTGATAAGGACAATTTCGAAAGTGAAGTTCTAACCTCTTCCACCCCTGTTGTGGTTGATTTTTGGGCAGAATGGTGTGGCCCTTGCAAAATGATTGCTCCAATTTTGGATGAAATTTCAATGGAAATGCAAAATCAAGTTAAAATTGCTAAGGTAAATATTGATGAAAATCCGGAACTGGCTACCCAATACGGAGTACGTTCTATCCCTACATTATTAATGTTTAAAAATGGAAATATTTCATCGAATATGGTTGGCGCTACCTCTAAAGGACGTCTTTCTGAATGGATAAAAGATGGGCTTAGTTAATTCCACATATAATCACTATAAAGGAGAGAAGCTTTGTCTCTCCTTTTGATTTTTTTAACATTCTTTTTTGCATTATATTATAATAAAAAGATAATAAAATCAAAATATTAAATGAATTTAAGAATTCGTACTTTTATGCATGATTCAATTGACTATTTTTTATAAAAAATTGTCCTGTATGAAGAATATAGGCAATTCTTTCCTTATATGCGCGTTAAAAATATTGGGTGAATGATAATTTCATAAAGGTATTTTCTTCTTGAATAAGACTATAGAGATAGATAGTGCTTTCAACACATAAAAAGGCAATATCAATCTAGAAATAAGGAGATTTTTGTTTGGAGTTCTTAGCAATCATGAAAGGAGATTTTAAGAAAAAACTTTGCAAATTACTTTTCTGAAGTTCACAATTTTTAAGCAGAAAGAAGCAAGCAATTCACTACAGGTTATATAATGCTCTTCTAAAGGGTTACCACTTCAATTTAAAATTCTCTTACACTATTCTCTAGAATCAAAAGACTTTTTTTGAAGCCTTTACTAAAAGTATGAAAGGCAAAAAACATTCTCTAAAATAAATTGATAAATTCCTATAAATTAACAGATGTCCTTTGCAATTTATGTCATTGTTATATAAAAGAGCCAGTATTTCATCTCATCTTCATAGTTGATACATCCATGAGGGACTTCTTTATGTTGTTCATCATCTCAAATTTCGGTATGTATTGAGGTATTATCAATTAAAAAATGATGATGTTCATGCTCATGTCGATGTTTTTTTTAAAATGTACGAATTGCAAAAGACTGTTGCAAACGTTCAATGGCATGTTGTGCTGATCTGAGTGTTACATGACGCCCATGTTCTTTATAGTGTAAGGTGAGTGCAAAAGTGGCGAGCTCTAAAAGAGCTGTATTTCTTTCTGGCCATTCAACAAGTAAAATATTTTTCTCACGAGCTTCATGAAGCCCTAATTCATCAATTTCTTCTGCCATAGAAAGGCGGTAAAGATCAGCATGAATAATTTCAAACTGTGGAAGTTGATAGCTTTGCACAAGAGTAAAAGTAGGGCTTGGAACATCCATAGTGTTATCATTCGTAAGTGTTTGGATGATTGTACGTGCAATAGTTGATTTTCCAGTTCCAAGATCTCCTTGCAGCGTTACAAGATCCCCCGGCTTTAAAGAAAGGGTTAAATGTTGTGCAAAAAGCTTTGTTGCCTCTTCATTTTCAAGAAAAAAACTAAAATTCATTAAGAGTTCCATGAAATGGATGAAAAATTTTTGTTACGATAAAGATTGAAATTAAAAAATCTTATCTCCTTTGGGAAGTGGGAAAAAACATTTAACTGTTGTTCCTTTTCCAGAACCGGTAAGAATTTCAACATGCCCGCCGTGTAGTTCAACGAAACTTTTCACAAGGGAAAGGCCAAGACCCGCTCCTGCACGTCCCCCATGGTGTGAATGAGAAGAAAAACGTTTAAAAATACGATCAAGGACGTCTTCTGGAATATCAGAGCCTTCATTGTGAACGCTAAAGACAATATTATCATCTTGTTCATCGACGCAAAATTCAATAGTGCTCGCCTCCGTTGCAAAATTAATAGCATTACTCAGCACATTCACAAAAATTTGATGCAAGCGTTTTTCGTCAGCAGAAATGGAATTTAAGGAAGGAGAAATTTGTTGTAAAAGCGTAATATGGCGTCCATTAAGGCGATCTTCTATACGTGCTACTGCTTGTATCATAGCATCTGCAATATTAACCGATTTTATGTCCAACTCCATAATGCCTGCATCAAGGGTAGCAAGATCAAGAATATCGTTAACAATATTTAAAAGAGTTCCTGATTCTGAATGAATATGCCCAAGATATTCTTGTTGACGTTTATTGATAGAGCCGAAAATTTGATCACGTAAAATATCCGAAAATCCAATAATATTGGTGAGAGGTGTACGCAATTCATAGGAAACATGTTGGACAAATTCATTACGCAAACGATCAGCACTTTCTAATGCTTCATTTCTTTCTTGAAGAGCACGTGCAACATGGACAGTATCTGTAACATTCACAAAAGTAAGCATTGTTTGTCCATCGGGAAGAGGAACCAGAGTATAGTCAATAATCATATCATTTTTAAGATCTATACGACCTGAATATGTTTCACGTTTTTCAGCAAAACCGGTAATGAATTTGGTAAATTGATCCCATTCTTGTCCTAAGGTTAAGGCTGAACAATGGCTTTGTAACTGTGTAATATGGGTCCCTTCTACCAGTAAATTATAAGGAAGAGACCACAATTTCGACAAGGCAGGATTCGATAAACGAAGGCGTCCATCAGTACCAAAAACAACCACGCCTTCGGAAAGTTTATCAAGTGTTTCACCTTGTATTTTAATAAGTGTATTATAACGGCGTTCAAGATCAATTTTTTCTGTAAGGTTTTCGTAAAGCCAAGTGACACCTCCTTGTGGATGAGGGTTCGAGATAACACGCACCGTACGCCCATCTGGAAGATTCCAAATTTGTTGGTTCGATTCTGTTTGTCGATAGGCTTTAAAAAGTTCTTCTTTCCACGCGCGCCAATCGGGGTGTTCAGCAATGAGCCCTTTTTCACGTAGACGTTCAAGAAATAATGTATGGCTTGGTTCACTTTCTAAAAAGGAAGTCTCCAACGGCCATAAAATTTTAAAAGCATGATTACAGAATTTTAATTTTTGGTTTGTATCAAAAATAGCTACAGCTGTTGAAATTTGGTCAAGTGTTTCACAATGGCTTTGAAGAACATAACTTAATTCATGAGCAAGATTTTCATATGCGCTGTCATCACGCGCAAAAGCTGCCATCCCTTCGGCTGTTGTAATACGTGTGAGATGAAAACGATGTCGTTCTCCATCAATAACTGTGTGAACATGTTCTTGAAAAATTGTTTCTGTTTCATCTGTTTTGCGTTGTGTATTTTCATTGAAAAGATCCCCCACTTCATCACTGTCTTCACGAAAGTCTGTCATTTCTCTAAAGGCGCGATTTATAAAACAAACTTTTCCTTCACAATCTTTTATCCATACGGGCTCTTGAATCAGATCAAGAAGATTACGCTGCATTCTGAGTTCAGTAAGAAGGCGGGCGATATCTTTCTGTAAACGAGCATTTTCACTCTGTTGTTTTGAGATATCTTGAAAACGAGCAATAGCGACTGTTCCTGCGATAACTCCTGTAACTTGCAGCAGTACATTGTTTGTGGTGGTGATAGAAAGATCAAAAGGATGACATTTACAACGTAGTTGAGTCAATACATAATCAAGTTCTCGCAGAGAATTTTCTTCAACCCAGAGCTCAAAACGCTGAAAATCTTTCTGGTCGATTCCTATTTTTTGCAATGCAGAAAGGGCACCAACGACACGGGGTAAGGTTGTTGGATTTTCCCAAATAAGAAGGAATTGCTCGGTTTCTTCCAGAAGCCATTCATAATATTTAAGTTTTTCAGAAAAATTTGCCTGAATTATCTTCAAAGGCTTCTGTGCAGTTTTTTTTGCACGCATAATAACAGCTAGGCACGTGAGAAGTGAAGCACAAGAAATTCCTCCACACAGCGCTAAAAGCAGCCATGGACCATCTAGTAAAGTGAAGAAAAATGGTAGATAACCTTCCAATGACTGAGCAACAGCGCATGTTGGAGAAAAAAAGAAAAAAAGGCAAAATATATACGCATAGATTCGAATCATTTTTTGAGCTTTTTCTTTGGGGTTATAGTCACCAAAGCTGCACACGACATCTTTCCCTTTTTTAATCCAAGGAAATGTTTAGTAACGGTAATGGTTTGGTTTATAAGGTCCTTGCGGTGTGACTCCAATATAAGCGGCTTGTTCTTCTGATAAAACACTTAATTTTATTCCTAACCGATCAAGATGTAGACGTGCAACTTTTTCATCAAGATGTTTAGGCAAAACAGTGACTTCATTTGTATAGTGTTCTGCACGGGTAAAAAGTTCAATTTGCGCTAAAACTTGATTAGTAAACGAGGCTGACATGACAAAAGAGGGATGCCCAGTCGCATTCCCGAGGTTTAACAAACGCCCTTCAGAGAGCAAAATGATGCGTTTTCCATCGGGAAAGGTGATCATATCAACTTGTGGTTTAATATTTGTCCATGGCAAATTTCTAAGGGCTGCGACTTGGATTTCGTTATCAAAATGACCAATATTTCCAAGAATACACATATCCTTTACTTGTCGCATATGGTCTAAACGGACAACATCTTTATTGCCTGTTGTCGTGATGATAATATCAGCACTGGAAGCAGCATCATCCAAATTAACAACTTCATAGCCATCCATAGCTGCTTGAAGAGCGCAAATAGGATCAATTTCTGTTACTTTAACACGAGCCCCAGCACCAGAAAGAGATGCTGCTGAACCTTTTCCTACGTCACCATAACCACAGACAATGGCAGTTTTACCAGCGATCATCACGTCTGTTCCACGTCGAATACCATCGACCAATGATTCTTTACATCCATATTTATTATCAAACTTTGATTTAGTGACGCTATCATTGACATTAATAGCAGGAAAAGGCAAAAGCCCTTCTTTTTGTAACTGATAAAGACGGTTTACACCTGTTGTGGTTTCTTCGCTTACACCTTTAATTGCTGCGCGCTGTCGTGTAAAAAATCCTGGCGTTGCATCCATACGCTTTTGTATTTGTTTGAAAAAAATTTCTTCTTCTTCTGTTTTGGGATGCGATAGGATATCTTTATTTTGTTCTGCACGACTTCCCATTAAAATATAGTTTGTGGCGTCAGCGCCATCATCTAAAATGAGATTGGAAGGATTACCATTTGGCCATTGGAAAATTGCATCTATATAAGTCCAATATTCTTCCAATGTTTCACCCTTAACGGCGAATACAGGAATACCAGTTGCGGCGATAGCTGCTGCTGCATGGTCTTGCGTAGAAAAAATATTGCTAGAGCTCCACCGTATATCGGCGCCAATCGCTTTTAATGTTTCAATTAAAACAGCTGTTTGAATTGTCATGTGCAATGAGCCAGAAATACGCGCTCCGCGCAAAGGTTGATTAGAGGAAAACTCCTTACGACAAGCCATCAAACCAGGCATCTCAGTTTCAGCAATATCAAGTTCTTTACGACCATAAGCGGCAAGTGCAATATCTTTGACAACAAAATCTTGAGCTGCCATTCTTTATTCCTTTAAAATAAGTTTTTCCAAGACGGTAGGAGAAATTAAAAAAAAATGCAAGACAAGAAGAGGACTTCTTTATGTGAAAAAGCTCTTTTAAAATCTCCATAAATTTGTGCAACAAATATGCATTTATGAATCTGACTAATGATGTTAATGACAGAATAAGAGATCTTCATGATAAGTCTTATTATATAAACAAAACTCTATCCTTTTCACGTAACTTTAAAGCTTTTAAAAATCTCCAGAGAGAATACCTTTTAAATAATAAAAATTGTGCATTGCTTCACAGTTTTTATATCGATTTTTTATGGGATAATATCGAAAGTAGTATACTTGTATTCTACTCGCTTATGCGGTTGTTGAAAAAGGAAGTATTATCTTACTTTAATCTCATTATTAAGCTTTCTACCAAAATAATATAATGCAAAGCCATAGGTTATCATATTTATGAATAGGCAATTCAGAATCGGTTTTTTAGGATTCCAATGTTGCATCTGCTCTTGGATAAAGACAGCTTATAAGAAGTGCTTTTCTCCTGTTTTCAACGATTTTTATCAAAATACTATAGATATACGATTAAACATTTTTTGTGATACTGAATAGAGCATTTAAAATGCAAAAACATTATTCTATTGAGCATTCTGATTTTAGAACCGCTAACAACGAGCTATGAATTATAAATCAAATAATTAACTCAGTTTTGGAAAAATTTATTCTAGACGAGTAAGTTTTGGGAAAATTGACCATGTGGACGAAATCGCCAAAGATAACTTGGCAAGAATGCAGCCATTGCTCTGGGGGTAATTCCCACACCTTCTAGAGTATATCCATTCTCTATAGCCTCTTTAGAAACAATGTTATCCATTTGCAAAAAACGTATCTGATTGGCTGTTACAAGTGTTGGTACAAAAGGTAATTTACCGATAGTTCCCAAAATTCCTCCAATCAATAGACCAGCAGAAAGGGGCATGGATAGGATTGTTTTTTTACGGTGAATAATTTTGAGTATATTTTCAAGAGTATTTTGAAAGGTGATAATCTGGGGACCACCAAGATCATAATTTTTTCCCCAAGCAACCTGTCCATCTAAAGCGCGCGCGATAAACTCAGCAACGTCACCAACATACACGGGTTGCAATTTGCTTTGCCCACCCCCAAAAAGAGGCATAATTGGTAAAAAACGTGACAAATCTGCTAAGGTGTTAAAGAAACAATCCTCTGGTCCAAAGATAACGGATGGACGGATAATAATTGCTTGAGGATGCTTGTTATGAACGATTTGTTCACCCATAAACTTAACACGTGCATAAAGACATGAAGCATTCTCGTTAGCCACAAGTGCTGACATATAGATGAGTGGAATAGCAGCTTGTGCTGTTAATTCAGCAACATTGTAAGCACCATCAATTTGTGTGTTTTTAAAATTCGATTGATTTGCTTGTTTTAAGCTACCAGGTAAAAACACTGCCGCATCAGCTCCAAGCAACGCGCGTGCAACAGAGGCACGATGCTTGATATCCGTTTTAAGCATTTGGGTTTGTCCTACTTCTCCTATTTGGAGCATGTAATAAGCTTTTTGTGGATAACGAACAGCGATACGAACGCGATATCCCCGCTTAGTCAAAGTTTCAACGACATGTCGTCCTACAAAACCAGATCCGCCAAAAACAGTAATAAGTTTAGGATGTTGATAAAGTGCACAATCAAGTTGCATGATTAAAAAGTCTATCTTTCAAAGCTTTAAAATAATCAATTTCTAGCATGGAGGTGTTTTATTGTCACGTAAAATATCGCCCGCAAGATAAAGGGAACCACTAATAAGGACAATTGCCTCTTTATATTCGGCTCTAATCTTATGCAAAGCATCTTGTAGATGTGCTTGTGGAGTAGCAAAGATTCCTGCTTTTTGCGCTGATTCAGCTAATTTTATTGGAGAGATACTGGCATTATTGTTAATCAGCGGTATCGTATATATTTTATCGACAAGGTTCGCTAAGGAACGAAAATAACCGACAGCATCTTTGGTATTGAGCATGCCAGCAATCATAATAATGGGACGATCTGTTTTTTTTCTCCATTGTGTAAGTTCTGCCGCAATAACTTTTCCAGCAGCAGGATTGTGACCACCGTCTAACCATAAATCAATATTAGGAGACAGTTGATCAACCAAATGTCCTTGGATAAGATGTTGCATCCGTGCGGGCCAATAGATATTTTTCAAAGCGTCATTTATGGTTTGTTCTGAAAGTTGAAAACCTGCTTGACAAACTGCTTCAAGAGATGCGCCAGCATTGGCAACTTGGTGGTCTCCAATAAGGTTAGGAAGTGAAAGATCCATGAGACCTTGATTGTTTTGAAAAACCATACGTCCATGTTCTTTATAACTTTGATAATCTTGATCAAATAGAGAATAAGGTGCTTTATTTTTATCGGCAAGGGGTATTAAAGTAGCAAGAGTTTCTTCATAATTTTGCTTCCCGATGACCACTGGAACATTTGGTTTGATAATTCCCCCTTTTTGAAAAGCGATTTGAGCAATTGTGTTTCCAAGAAAGTTCTCATGATCATAATCAATAGGCATAATAAGCGATACAGCTGGTTTGTTAATGACATTGGTAGCATCAAAACGCCCTCCCAACCCAACTTCTAAAATGACAACATCAGCTGGATGTGTACTAAACAGCATAAAGGCAGCGGCTGTAAAAATTTCAAAAATAGTAATCGGCTCTTGGCGATTTACTTTTATAATTTCACGGATTGTCTCAGCCAATTGGTTTTCTGTAACAAGTTGACCACCTCCTTTTTGAGCTAACCGGCAGCGTTCATTCCAGTTGACGAGATGAGGTGAGCTATAGACATGAACGCAGTATCCTGCACTTTCTAAAAGAGCACGGCAAATCGCTGAGGCAGATCCTTTGCCATTTGTTCCAGCGATGTGAATAATAGGGGCAAGTTTTAAATGTGGATTACCAAGACGCTCTAAAAGGTGAATAATACGCTCTAAAGAAAGATCAAATTTTTTCGGATAATTTTTTAGTAAATCATCCACCACCCTTTGTATCTGGTTTTGTTGCATAAATTTAAGCTGCTTTTGTTGTAGAAAGCGATGTTTGAGAGTCTGTTGGGGATGGATCGGAAGGGTTAAAAACAGCAGGGCGTTTCATCATCAAACGTAAAAGACGCGCAATTGTTGTTTTCATTTCTAAACGTGATACAACCATATCAATCATACCATGTTCGAGCAGATATTCACTACTTTGAAAACCTTCTGGTAGGGTTTCGCGTATAGTTTGTTGAATCACACGTGGACCAGCAAAACCAATCATAGCGCCAGGTTCAGCAATGTGAATATCACCAAGCATGGCGTAAGAAGCAGTAACACCACCGGTGGTTGGATTAGTCAGCACAACAATATAGGGAAGTTTTGCTTCTTTCAACATTTCAATCGCTACGGTTGTACGAGGCATTTGCATCAACGAGAGTGTTCCTTCTTGCATGCGTGCGCCACCAGAAGCAGAAAAAAGAACTAACGGGCGCCTTTCGGCAATGGCAGTATCAAAAGCTTTAATAATAGCTTCTCCTGAAGCCATACCGAGCGATCCACCCATAAAGGCGAAATCTTGAACGGTTGCAATGATGGGTAAGCCTTCAATCGTACCACGTGCACTTAAAATATTATCATCAACACCAAGTTTAGAACGATAATCTTTTAACCGGTCAATATAGCGTTTTTCGTCACGAAATTTTAAAGGATCTGTTACAACTTTTGGATTTTCAAGAGCTGTATAAACACCATCATCAAAAAAATGCATGAGACGATTTTTAGCGCTGATACGCATATGATGGCCAGAATTGGGAGCTACAAATTGATTAGCTTCCAGATCTTTATGGAAGATCATTTCACCACTGGTAGGATCTTTAATCCATAGATTTTCTGGAATTTCACGGCGCCCCAATATAGAGTTAATTTTAGGACGAACATAATTTGTAATCCAGTTCATCTTTATAACCTTCCTTTAAATATTACACATCTTTCGCATGATTTGAAAGAATATGAACCCAAGCAGTCACATTTGCTTTACCGGTGGAACAAAGGAGTCTATTTAATACTTTTATCAGTGTACGTATAGCTTGTTTTTTTAATTTTTAATTTTCCAATATCATAACAATCATATCTATGAAGAGTATATCCTATAACAAATTTGTCGTAAGTTTAAGAACTTACATGTTTTTATTTTTTATTTTGGTATTAAAATTCACTTCTTGCGATGGTTAACAAACCCCTTATTTTTTAATAAAAATGAATATCCAATTAATCATTCATATCAACAGTTTTGAAGAAAAGGAACCTTCTAATATAAGACGTGAATAAGGCTAAAATAACCCATTAAAGATAATCGATATGATAACGCTATATTAGCGAAACGCTAACATCAGAGCAAGATTTTTTTCAAAAGGTTTCTTTAAAGCGCGCGCTTTTCACAATTAAAATAGAATACCCTTAAAATAGAATACCCTCAAAAATGCTATTATATAACTCATTCATGTGCTTGTTTTACAAAGACATTTTTCAATAATCTCCAAAACTCTCTTATGACGGTTCTCAGAAGAGCATATACTCTCCATGAATGGTATAAAATACATTATGCTCTTCATTTTTACTGAAATAGAAGGTACAAATCGATACTATCATACTTTTTTCCAGTTTTAATGTGACGATAATGTTTGCATTGAGAGGATTCATAAAAGACATTTCACGCCTTTTTGAAAGTACCTTTATCCACACACCACCTCCGTTTATGACATATTAACAAACGATTTCAATTGATCCAATATGAATAGGATTAAAAAGAGAAAGCCTCATGATATTTAAGTTTTTCACTCATGTTGTGAAACGATAAATTATCATTATAAATCAATACATTACTTTAATATAAAGATAAAGCATAAAATTTTATATTATGCTTTCTTTGGCTGGCAAGTTTTATTAGCCTTAAAGTCAAGTAACATTATTTTTGTGTAATGCGTGCCATGGTCTTTTGGGAAAGCATTTTGTGTAAATATGTCATAAAGGCGGCTGCAAAAAGCGGTGTTGCTAAATTAAGAATTGGAATCGAAACAAAAAGCGCTATCAATAATCCTGCACCAAAAACCGTTGTATAATGAGTATGTAAAAAAGCACGTGCGTCTTGCTCTGTTCGAAAACGATAAGCAGCAAACAAGAAATATTCATGACCAAGCAAATAACCATTAATAACATAAAAAGCGATTAAATTAATACCTGGTATGAAGAATAAAATAAAAGCAATTCCATTACCAAGAAGGCTTAGAATAACAAATTTAAAGGAAATGATAAGAGAACGCTGAAACGGCAAAGCTTGTCCAATAGGCTCGTTTGGGTAATCCTCTTTTTCAATGATTTCAGCAACAGAGTCAATGAAAAAACCACCAATCATAGCTGCGATTGGTGCAATCAAAAAAGCCAACAAAAGAGCCAAACCAAGATTAAAAATGATAAGCATGCTAAAACCAATCCATCCCGCCCAACTAGGGAGTCCAGGAAGAAACTGGGCAATCCAGGGCCAAAAGTAAGACACAAAAAGTTGGTGCACACATAACCATAAAATGGCGAGAATGAAAAAAGTAATCCCCAATGCTTTCAGTATCATAATACTATATTGCGAGGTCAGAAGACGTTGTAAAGCACGATAGGCAGCAGTAAAAATCATAAATTAATAAACTAAGAAAAGAAGCAAAAAAAACAAGAAATATATTTAAAGAATGTACGGTGTAATTTTTTCTTTTTTGAATTACAAGATTTCTTTTCAAGAACATTATAAAAAACGGCTAAGGCTTCTTTGTTTAAAATAAAGTTTGAATAAATAGAAATTTTGATTTTTAAAAATCAAGAAGAATTTAAAAAGCAGCTGTTGTAGAATAAATTTTTAATATTTTTGTACAGAGTGTAGTTTATTGCGTTTATATGATATATGTGAAAAATTAAGGAATAAGAACTATTTGGGAGGAAAGTTGTTGACTTCTATTTATTCAGTAGAGTTGTCTAACTTCGTCTATCTACGTGCTTAATTGTTTTGCACAATTCCTAATGTTCTGTACTTTTATACTATTTGGCGGCATGCTTTTGCCTCTCGCTTTTATTCAAAACATATTGAGTTCAATGGAATCGGAGTAACGTAGTAGCTTGTAGATATTCTGATTTGGGCAACAGAATGATTAATATGATAGAAGTGGAAAATAAGCTTAGGCGATTGACCGTCCATATCCCATGGAAGGGTAATTTCTTGAGAAGAAGCAAAGAGTGGGAGACACCACTGATGATTAAAAATGATGAGATTTTGAATTTTAAAAGCTATAAGTGCAATGAGGTAAGAATTCATTGAAGCACTTTTCATACAAGTGGTGCACTGTATCAAATAATTTTTAGATAATAACACCACTAATTTATGAAGAGAATTGATCATTTTCAACTTGAATAAGAATCCAAAATATAGAAATATTCTTTAATTTCAAAGCCTTTATTCAACATCAAAAAATTATTTACTTGCACATTATAGGCGAGACCAATGTATGGATACAAAGCTTTCGATAAAGGACTAAAAATGCTTCTCATGAAACATCACAATGTGAGGATATCATGGATCAAATTCTAGTCTTTGTGGTCTTGGTATGCTAGAGAGAGGACACACACATTTAATTTTAAAGACCGATCACTGAGGAAAATAATAAAGGCGTCAGTTTCATAAACTTATAGACAGTGGTGCAATGAATTTTGTCTACATTCTTTATGAGCGTCAGTGTGAGATATGCTTCAAATTGCATTGAGATGTTATAATACATTGATTTATACATTATTTTTCATAGTGAATAAGAGCCCCAAGTAAAGTTGTCATATTTTTTTATTAGCCGCTCTCATCATGAAACAATCAAAATCATTTATTTGCACATCATAAATAGGACCAATATGGGGATAAAAACATTGAAGAAAGAAAATGCTTTTATAAATTTTATCCAGTGCAAGAGCTTTCTCAAAATTGATGGTAGGCAAAGTAAATAATAGCTTGTTTTTTATAAGCTGGGGAAACAGAGGTGCAATAGATCCTACTTTTTATGATGGCTATGGGTGAAATAGAATTTTTTAAAGAAACATTTCCCAACGCTCGTCACACCCATTTCCCAACAGTGCTTGTGAATGGTATAAGGGTAAAGCTCTCGTGAATAATATAAAACTTATAGGGCACCACTATCTTTACACTTAATAAAAGAGCACGGCGGGCACCATCATTCTCTCAGTATTGCTCGACAGCTCTGTTCTTGAGACGGTCCATTATAAGCGTTTTTAGTTCTTTCTTAAACGTTTTGTATTCATACGGCTATCCTTCTTTGCAACGTGCAAGAAAATGGTTTTTATTGATTCAACATGAGAGAGATTTGAAATGAGAGAATCTTACGATATTCGGGATTCTAATTTAATATGAACAACGCTAGATTATCACTATAAATCAAAATATTGTATACTAATCGAGATAGATAGACACCTATTGTTAGTTCTATTTTATAAGGTGTTTTAATATGAATGCATTTGAAGAGTTATTATTTGAAATGGGGTATATTTTCCTCATGAGGAGTAGGTGTCTGGGGGGCAAAAAATGATACAATCATGTTTGCTAATTTTTGCGCTACGTGTTGTTTACTCATATGGGGCCATTGTTCAACTTTTTCCTTACTCACGAGATAAACTTGATTTGTATCAGCACCCATGACACTTGTGCCATCTAGTTGAAGAGAAATATCATTAGCAAGAATGAAATCAGCTCCTTTTTCAACACATTTTTTTTGCGCATTGGCAATGATATCACATGTTTCAGCAGCAAAACCAATGACCAATGAGGGGCGATTTGGAGCGTGTCCAATCGTTGCTAAAATATCAGGATTTTCGACCATATGAAGGGATGGTGGTATTTTATGAGCATTCTTTTTAATTTTGTGTAAAGACTGCGTTTGACTGCGCCAATCACAAACAGCGGCGACAAAAATGGCACCATCAGCAGGCAATGCGGTTTGAACGGCTTGTAACATCTGTTGTGCTGTTTCAACATGAATGGTTTTTACTTCTTGTGGGTCTGCAAGATTAACAGGTCCACAAATAAGTGTTACTTTTGCACCCAAATGCGCAAGAGCGGTTGCGATGGCATGACCTTGTTTGCCTGAAGACCGATTAGCAAGATAACGCACCGGATCAATTGGTTCATGGGTAGGGCCAGAGGTAACGATGAAATGGCGGTCAGAGAGAGGTTTTTCATGCACATTCAAAAGAGCCTCTATGGTAGCGACAATCGTTAAAGGTTCGCTCATGCGCCCATATCCTATCTCGTCACGTTCAGCCATATTTCCGATTTCTGGTCCAATGATATGAACGCCATCTGCGCGCAGTTGTGCAACATTGCGAATAGTGGCTGAATGCGCCCACATGGACGGATTCATAGCGGGTGCAATTAAGAGTGGACAGCGTGCCGCTAAAAGGATGCAATCAGCCAGATCATCTCCTATGCCATTGGCTATTTTTGCAATGCGATTGGCTGTAGCAGGGGCTAAAATAATAAGGTCAGCATTACGTGCTAATCGGATATGTCCAATATCGTGTTCTTCTTCACGTGAAAATAAATCAGTATATACAGTACCACCGCTTAAAGCTTCAGCGGCTAAAGGCGTAATAAATTTTTGCGCTGCTTTTGTCATAACAACTTTTAAGTGTGCTCCACGTTCTTGTAAACGGCGAATCAAATCAAGTGCTTTATAGGATGCAATACTTCCCCCAATAATAAGAAGGAGAGATTTTGATTTCAATGATTGCACTTCAACAGCACTAGTATGAGAGGGTTGTGTGGTGAAAGGAGTGGGATTGCTTAAAAGGCGTCGGACTTCTTCTTCCATAGAAATACCATTTTGCGCGGCGCGTATGCGCAAAGCTTCTTTGGTTTCAGGAGACAGGTTACGAATAGTAATACTGGCCATAAAATACCTCCAAGAAATAAAATGATTGCAATGATTTCATTGTTGATATTTTTAGCATATTAAGGAAATTAGAAAAGATGAAAAAAGTAAAAAGTGAGACAAACGCAACAAAGCGCAATGATGAAAAGGCTATAACGACCATAACGGTTTCTACGACTTTGTTCGACAGCAAGTTGTTTGAGGGTGGCAGGAGAAAGATTAAAACCTGTTTTTCTCATTTGATCGAAATCTTCTTCTATCCGTTGGAAATTTTGAACCAATTGTGGTGTTTTGCGTGCCAGCGAAAGGAGAGCTTGCGCTCCTTCACTAAAGTCTTTTGCAACGCCTACGGGCCCTAAATTTTTACTAATCCATTCTTTGACAACAGGTTCAGAAGCTTTCCACATATTAAAAGTGGGGTCTAATGTGCGGGCAACACCTTCCACAACAACCATCGTTTTTTGCAGCAATAAAAGTTCAGGTCGCGTTTGCATGTCAAATAATTCAGTGACTTCAAACAATAAAGTAAGCAATTTAGCCATGGAAATGCTTTGTGCTGATTGTCCGTGTATTGGTTCGCCAATAGCGCGGTTGGCTTGCGCAAAGCTTTCAATATTATGGTATGAAGGAACATAACCTGCTTCAAAATGGGCGCGTGCAACCCGATGGTAATCGCGGGTAATAAAGCCGTAAAGAATTTCAGCAAGGAAATGCTTTTCTTTTTTGCCAAGTCTTCCTGTAATGCCCAGATCAACAGCAACAATACATCCTTTTGCATCTACAAATAAATTACCAGGATGCATATCGGCGTGAAAAAAACCATCACGCAATGTATGACGAAGAAAAGATTGAATAAGTGTAATGGCAAGCGCCTGCAAATCAAATCCTGCTTTTTTGAGTTTGGAAATTTCGGATATTCTGATACCATCAATCCATTCCATTGTGAGAACATTACGTCCTGTCCGTTCCCAGTCAATACGCGGAACCCGAAAGCCTGTATCATGTTGAATATTTTCAGCCATTTCAGATATAGCTGCTGCTTCTAACCGTAAATCCATTTCAAGGCGTGTTGTTTGTGCTAAAGTATCTACCACACGAACAGGACGAAGCCTTCGAGAGGCAGGGATATAGCGCTCTTGTAAGTGAGCAATGAGATAGAATCCTCTAAGATCTTTAGAAAAACGTGCTCTGATATTAGGACGAATAACTTTTACAGCACATTTTTTCTTATGACCAGTTTCATCACTGTATTCAGCTGGGTGAACTTGAGCAATAGAAGCGGCAGCAATGGGGGGATAAAAATTTATGAATAAATCATCGATAGAGCGACCAAGAGAACTTTCAATTTGAGCAACAGCGGCAGTGCAAGAAAATGTTTGGACACGATCTTGTAGTTGTGACAAATCTTCCGCAATATCACGCCCAACAATATCAGGTCTTGTGGCAAGAAATTGACCAAGTTTTATGTAAGAGGGGCCAAGCTTATTAATGGCATACGAAATATTTTCAGATCGCTGTTTTTTTTTCGTTTTGCGTCGTGCTAATGCACTCGCTATACGATGACATAGCGCTGGAAATCCTTGAAGATCATCATGAGGAAGAGCACTAAAAACACCTTCACGTGTTAAAACCCATCCTGCACGCATCAATTGAAAGTAAGGGGAAATTTGCACCATTTTTAAATTTTCCAACCTGAATGCAGCGCTGCAATCGCACCGGTGAGATTGCGGTACGATACCCGCGAAAATCCTGCATGCTTGATCATATGGGCAAAATCATCTTGCTTAGGAAATTTGCGGATAGATTCAACCAAATAACGATAAGCATCACCATCATTTGCAATAAATTGACCAAGCTTAGGGATAGCATGGAAAGACCAAAGATCATAAATTTTATCGAGCCAAGGCATCTCGACATTTGAAAATTCTAAACATAAAAAACGTCCACCGGGCTTTAAAACACGAAAAGCTTCTCTAAGAGCTTGATCAATATGAGGAACATTGCGAATTCCAAAAGCAATAGTGTAAGCGTCAAAGCTTTGATCTTCAAAAGGTAGATTTTCTGCATTGGCTTCAACAAAATCAATCAGAGGAGCAAGACCATTTTTTTGTGCGCGTTTTTTGCCAACGCTGAGCATTGAGCCATTAATATCAAGCACTGTAGCATGGGCTTTTTGGCGTGAAGCATTAAGAATACGAAAAGCAATATCACCTGTACCACCAGCGACATCAAGAACTTTCCAATGAGAAAGTGCTGGTGGGGAAAGCCAAGCAATCATGGAATTTTTCCACACACGGTGTAGCCCTAAGGATAAGATATCATTCATCTTGTCATAATTTTCAGCAACAGAATGAAACACACCATCCACCATGGATTGTTTTTGTGTTTCATCTACTCTTGTAAAACCAAAAGAGTGCTCCATGCCACCCTTGGCTCCTACACGTTCTGTTTCAACTGCCATGTGTATGACCTTCCTTATTTTTCTTTTATCGTAAATGAAATAGAGAGAGAATGTTCAAATACGAAAAAACAACGTATAAAACTGCGACATTTACACAGCTAAAAACAGAAGAGTACCTTTAGATATCAAGATTGGCAACGCTTAAGGCATTGTCTTGAATAAAAATACGTCTAGGTTCAACTTCATCACCCATGAGACGAGAAAAGAGTGAATCTGCATCGGTTGCATCATTAATTTTTACTTGTAAAAGAGAACGTGCATTAGGATCAAGCGTTGTTTCCCAAAGCTGTTCAGCATTCATTTCCCCAAGGCCTTTATAACGTTGAAGAGTAATACCTTTTTTACCATTTGTAAAAATGCTTTCTAAAAGGCTCATAGGACCAAAAATACGCTCTGTTTTATCTTTGCGACGTAAAAGAACAGGAGGATGATATATGTCGATAAAATTTTGGGAAATGCGATCAATTTGGCGTGCGTCAGTTGAATTTATAAGTCCCACATCAAGCGTAACAACATCTTTAACACCACGCAAAATACGCTCAAAACATAAGTTTCCATCTGCTGTATATTGTCCACTCCAACCTTGTTCCATATCATCAGCAATCAGATTAAGGCGGTGTGCTATAGTATCTGCTATTTTTTGCGCTTTTTCTTGTGTTGCAAAGACTTCAAGATTAAAAGCGCCAACAATTGCTGCTTGTTCAACGATATTACGATCATAACGGGTATGAAGACCATCTAAAAGTTGACGTAATATACGAGCATCTTTAGCGAGTTGATACAAATCAGCCCCTGCACGAACTTCTCCCGTTGAAAGCTCAAGCGTTGTTTCTTCTAATCCAGTATCGATCAAGAATTCTTCAAATGCTGCTTCATTTTTAATATATTGGGAAGATTTTCCACGCGATACTTTATAAAGAGGAGGCTGAGCAATATAAAGATGTCCACGTTCAATCAACTCGGGCATTTGTCTAAAAAAGAAAGTGAGCAGTAGAGTACGAATATGGGCTCCATCAACGTCCGCATCTGTCATGATAATAATCTTATGATAACGTAATTTATCCGGTGAAAATTCATCTTTACCGATAGACGTCCCAAGAGCTGTAATAAGTGTTCCAATCATATCAGATGAAAGCATGCGGTCGAAACGTGCTCGTTCAACATTGAGGATTTTACCACGAAGGGGTAAAATTGCTTGATTTTGACGTGAGCGCCCACTTTTTGCTGAACCGCCAGCCGAATCCCCCTCGACAATAAAGATTTCTGATTTTGCAGGATCACGTTCTTGGCAATCGGCAAGTTTTCCTGGCAAAGAAGTGATATCAAGCGCCCCTTTTCGTCTTGTGAGTTCACGTGCTTTGCGTGCTGCTTCACGTGCTGTTGCAGCTTCTACCACTTTACTAATGAGAAGTTTTGCTTCATGAGGATGTTCTTCCAGCCACACTGAAAGACCTTCATTGACCAAATTTTCAACAATAGGGCGCACTTCAGAAGAGACTAACTTATCCTTTGTTTGTGAAGAAAATTTTGGATCAGGAACTTTGACAGAAAGAATAGCTGTTAATCCTTCACGGCAGTCATCACCGGTTAAGTTTACTTTTTCTTTTTTAGCAATACCTGAAGATTCAGCATAGCCATTAATTTGGCGCGTAAGGGCACTTCTAAAACCTATCAAATGAGTTCCACCGTCACGCTGAGGAATATTATTGGTAAAACACAAGACTTTCTCATGATAAGAATCATTCCACCATAGGGCAACATCAACGCTCATACCATCCTTTTCACTTGCAATGTAAATAGGATTATCAAGCAGGGCTTTTTTTGATTGATCAATATATTTGACAAACTCCGTTAATCCACCTTCATAATGTAATTCAACTGATTTAGTATCAGCATGACGCTCGTCAACAAGGAGAATATAAACGCCAGAATTTAGAAAGGCTAATTCCCGTAAACGGCGCTCCAAAGTTTCAAAATCAAACTCAACCATAGTAAAAGTTTCAGAACTTGGTAAAAATCTGATTTCTGTTCCACTTTCTTTATCGCAATCGCCAATAACTTTTAATGGAGCATCAGCCACTCCATGGGTAAATGATATTTCATGAATTTTACCATTCCGTCTGATTTGCAATTTAAGCCAAACGGATAATGCATTCACAACAGAGACGCCAACACCGTGTAATCCACCTGAAACTTTATAAGAGTTTTGATCAAACTTTCCGCCGGCATGAAGCTGTGTCATAATAACTTCAGCTGCAGAAACACCTTCTGTTGGGTGGATATCTGTTGGAATTCCACGTCCATTATCACGAACAGAACAAGAACCATCAGCATGGAGTGTGACGTTTACAAGAGTAGCATGACCGGCTAAAGCTTCATCGATAGCATTGTCTACAACTTCATAGACCATATGGTGTAAACCCGATCCATCATCAGTATCACCAATATACATACCAGGACGTTTGCGTACAGCATCAAGACCTTTGAGGACTTTGATAGAAGAAGCGCCATAATCATCACTTTGTGCCGCTGAGGTTATTTCATCACTCATAAGTTAGTCCATTCCTGTGTTCAATTTACAATATTCTATCTGCTTTTTTAAAGCTTAATGTTCTGATCAGTTATTTATGGAATAACCACATTAAACATTTACCGTATATCAGAACTAGATTCAATATCTGTCGATATATAATGAAGAGAATGATGAAATGAGATTGTACTGTTATGTCGTAAAACTCCGTCATTTAGGGCGGTGATATGGTGATATAAGGAAAGTAAGCACTACCTTGATACATTAGGTATTTTTAAAGTGCGTGGTGAATATTCGGAGCAGGGTTGATTTGTATAATCTTTAGTTAAATGAAGCGCATGAGTGGATAGCCTCGAGGAATTAGTCGAGAGAAGCAGGATTGTCTAGACGTCAACGCTAATAGGAATCCTTTTCCTTTGAGGGGGGGGATAAGGTCAATTAAGCTTTTACAATAATGATGCTATTTATTTTGTTTATTTTTGCATATGCGTAATGTTCCAAAATTAGTTATGCATTTTTGTGTTAGACTAACAAAGGTCTTACTTGTTTTATCCATAAATCAATTTTCAATTCTAATGCTGCCGTATATTTAAAACAAAGGTTACGAGCACTCTAAGCAGCTCAAACTTTTGTATGTTAGATTGAGGAGAAAATACTGTGTATATTAGTTTGTGTCATCTTTAAAATGTGGAAAATATAAAGGCGTAAATGTAAAAGCACGTTTCCACTATCGTTCTTTATATTCAGTTTTACAACTTTTAAAAACGTCTACGGCGATGTTTTTAAATAATGAGGGTGATGACGCATTGTCTTACGCTTTTGTTTTTCTCATTCCTATAATGGAGGTTACGTCCCTCATTTAAAACAAAACACCATTGCGCTGTTATTCACGCGCTTCTTTAAGAAAGATCTCTCAATGTTCCTAACTCATTTTACAACGATGTTTGAATAGTATAACGCAAAATACCCTGTGAATACTACAAGATTCATGTCCCTCATTTTGCCCATATTGACAATAAGGCGCAAACCAGCATCATCATTTTATTTTCCGGTTCTTAAATGTTGATGCAACCTTAATGTTGAGAAAACCCTCGGCATTTGAAGGGTATTTTTACTCTTTTCTTTAATAGTATCTATATGCTCCCTCTGGTTGTGATACGCAAGAAAATGGTTTTGATGTTTTCAATATAAATAGATTTGAAATAACGTTTTTTATTCAACATATAAATAATAAATTATCATTATAAATCAGTATCTTAATATTTTAAGATACGCGGGATATTTTGATAAAATAGAGTGTGCCACTAAAGTATGTACAGCTTATTTCTTATATTTAAAAAATCAAATCGCCTTTCTCTAAAATTACATTTTTATATATTCATTTGGGAAAATTAACACCAAAAGCTTAGGCATTTTCAATGGTTTTTAAAAATAGCAAGAATTTTATTTATTAAACGCCAGATATTTTGGTGAAGAGCATTAGATAATAATCGAGAAGAGTTGCATCTTAGTTTTGAAAAATGGGGGAGAGATTTTGAAAATAAAAAAATCTATATATGTAAAACATCTTCAATTGTGTTTACGGTACTTTTTATTCAATAATCCATACAATATTTTTATTCGTACTTTATTTGTAACAGGGGGGATTCTATTTTCCTCTTACGCGGGAGCTGAAAGGTTACCTTCTTTTTTTGATTCGCATGAACATTTGGTACAACCAGATACAACGGATATCCTTCGTTTGCGTTTTGTAACAACTTTTGATTTTCTTCCTTTTAATTTCCTTGATCAAACGGGGCATCTTGCAGGTTATAACATCGATTTATTGCGCGCTATTTGCTCAAAATTAAAATTAGAAAAGCTTTGTGAAGTAGAAGTAATTCCTTGGAAAGAGCTTATAGAACATGTTAAAAATGGTGGTGCAGAAGTCATTATTGCGGGTTTAAAAGAAACAAGTAAAACCCAGCAAGATCTTGTTTTTACAAAGTCATATTTGCGCTTTCCAGCGCGATTTGTTGCTTCTCGACTTTTAAATCTCGATGAGCCAATAAGCGATCAATTGGTACATTTAACCAGTGGTGTTTTGTCTAAAAGTATTCACGAAAAGCTCTTTCATCATTATTTTCCTAAAGCAAAATGGCAAGGATTTAAAAAGAGAGAAGAGCTCTATAAAGCATTACAGGAGCGTAAAATTGACCTTATTTTTGATGATGGATTTGCTTTATCGTTATGGTTCAAAAAACAAAAATCTGTTGATTGCTGCCATTTTGTTGGGGGGGCATATATGGCGCCACAGTTATTAGGACAAGGAATGCAGCTTGCTGTTGCAAAAAAGAATGAAAAATTGGTTGATATACTCAATTATGCGCTGAAATCTCTAGAAGAGGATGGTAAACTTACAGAACTTTATTTGCGTTATTTTCCAATAAGTTTTTATTGATGAATAGTTTTTTAGTTAAGAGCTGTTAATCTTTCTGCGCCTAATCGATAGGAAATAGCTTCTGCGAGATGATAGCGTGAAAGATTATCTGATCCGTCAAGATCAGCAATTGTGCGTGCAACTTTGAGAATGCGATGATAAGCGCGTGCAGAGAGGCGCATTTTTTCACTCACATCTCGTAAGAGTATGGTCGCACTTTTATCAGGAATGGCAATCTGTTCTATAATTTTGGCAGGGCAGTCGCCATTGGTGCGAATATGATCAAACCCCATTGTTGCAAAACGTTTAGCTTGAATGGTACGGCATCGTGCGACGCGTTTGGCAACATCGCAGCTTTTTTCTGATTGTTCTGGTTGCATAAGGTCCATAGCTGTCAAAGCAGGGACATCAATCCGTAAATCAATTCGGTCAAGCAGAGGACCAGAAATACGGGACTGATAATCGATTTGGCAGCGTATTCCTTTAGCGCAAACATGGTCTTTTTCGCCTGCCATACCACAACGGCAAGGATTCATTGCGGCAATGAGTTGGAAGCGAGCAGGATAGCTAATATGGTGATTAGCGCGGGCGATAACCGATTCCCCACTTTCTAAGGGTTGACGAAGAGAATCAAGAACCTGCGGAGAAAATTCAGGCAATTCATCAAGGAATAACACACCATTATGGGCAAGGGAGACCTCTCCCGGTCGTCCTTTAAGTCCCCCACCAATCATTGCGGCCATGGAAGCAGAATGATGTGGGGAACGAAAGGGGCAATGAAGTGAAATGGTATTATGAACCGTTTCTCCTGTAATAGAAGCAATCAGAGAGACATCTAAAAGCTCACGGCTATCAAGAGGTGGCAAAATGGAAGGTAAGCGTTGCGCTAACATAGATTTCCCAGCACCAGGAGGTCCTACAAACAAAAGGTTATGGCGTCCAGCAGCACAAACTTCTAAGGCACGTTTAGCTGTTTTCTGTCCTTTGATTTCGCAAAGATCTGGGAGTTCAGTTTCGATAGTATATTGGCGTGGTTGTGGACGTTTTTGAATTTGGGTTCCTTTGAAATGGTTGACTATAGTGAGCAGAGTCTCTGGGGCAAGAATATTTATTTCTGCATTTGCCCAAGCAGCTTCAGGTCCACATTGGAAGGGACAAATCAGTCCTTTATCGAGTGATAAAGCTGTCATGGCAGCTGGTAAAACACCATTAACAGCGGTAAGTGAACCATCCAGTGATAATTCTCCCAAAATGATATAGTCTTGTGCTACTTCAGGAGGGAGGATTCCCATAGCAAGCATTAAGCCTACAGCGATTGGCAAATCATAATGCGAGCCCTCTTTAGGCAAATCAGCTGGTGCAAGATTAATCGTAATCCGTTTAGTAGGCATAGAAAGTCCACAAGCGTGAAGGGCTGCTTGCACACGTTCACGGCTTTCTGCAACTGCCTTATCAGCTAATCCAACAATAGCCATTCCTATTTTACCAGACGAAATCATAACCTGTACATCGACAGGGACTGCTTCTAGACCGCGAAAAGCAACAGTTGTAACATGTGCGATCATTTATTTATTTTCCCCCCCTTCAGACTTTGTAGAGACAATCATATCTATGCATAAAAATCAAGAAGCATCTCTATGGTTTTTTTTATAGAGAGATCTACATACATAGGCAGTTTTTTAGCGTTCTCATGGAAAGTCATTTGTACAAATTTAACCATGATAGTATGGGACGCAATAAAACATTTATAATAAGCTAAATAAATATGTTAAGAAAAAAGAATGAGGCTGTTCGTGTTATACAACGGTGCAAAATTTTATGAAAATATAAGGGGAGGGTGACGTTGTGTATCGCAGAGTGTTATTTGATGTGATAAAACGTGTAAAATGTGCAAAGTAATCACATTTACCTTTCTTATTTTTATATTATTTAAAGTATAGTAGATGCAAAGTGTATTATAAGGTATCTGATTTTATGGTATACCAGGCAAGAATTTTGTTAAAATCAGGGACTGTGCGCTGTGTATTTATAGGCTTGTGTTTCGCTTTTGCTTTTCCACAGCCACTTGCTGCATTTGATTTTTTCGGCATACCTTTTTTTGGTCAAAAGAAAACAAATTCTCCTTCAAATTATGCCAAAAGTACAGAGAGATTTTATAAAGTTGATGTTGTTGCACCGCCAGGCGCGCCATTAGAAGGTATAAAAATAGTTAAATCTGTTTCTTCTCTTGTTGCTGATAAAGAGAAAGCATCCGCCAGTTCTTCTGGTTTGCTAGCCAAGGCGCGTTCAGATTATCGAGCAATTCTTTCTGCTCTTTATGCTGATGGACGCTACGGTGGTGTTATTAGTATTAAAATTAATGGCTTAGAAGTCGCTGATTTAAGTCCGGTAACTCAACTTCCAGCACAATCCAATATTGTTATTACAATTAATGCCGGTCCACAATATGTTTTTAGTATTGCAGATATTGATAAAGTAGCTCCATTTGAAAAACGTAAAGCGCATAAAATGCCCACAATTGAAGAATTGGGCTATAAAGTTGGGGCTATTGCTAAATCTGAAACCATTTTGAAAGCAGAAAAATGGGCGATAGAAGGATGGCGTCAACAAGGTTATGCTAAAGCTAAAATTATGAAAAGTGAGGTCGTGGCTGATCATGCTGCGTTGCGTGTTGAAGGACGGATTGTTGTTGATCTTGGACAAAAGGCTCATTATGGTCCTTTAAGTGTGCGTAATATAAGTAATAAACCACGTGTAGATTCAGCTTATATCGCATGGATGACCGGATTGAAGCAAGGTCAGAAGTACGATTCCGATGCGTTAGCGAAGGCAAATGAACGTCTTGCGCGCCTTGGTGTTTTTCGCGCTATCAATATACGTGAGGCTGATACCATTAATCCAGATGGCAGTTTACCGCTTTCACTTGTTGTACAAGAACGTAAACCGCGTCGTTTTGGTGTAGGCGGTAGCTATTCAACATTAGATGGTGCTGGTTTTGAAGCTTATTGGATGCATAACAATCTTTTTGGTCATGCAGAGGTTCTTAAAATTGAAACAAAGATAAGTGGTGTTGGTGGCAATAAAAAGCAATCGTATAATTTTAAAAATTTTGATTATCTTTTCGGTGGCACGTTTATAAAGCCTGGTGTACTCACGCCAGATACAGATCTCAGGTCAGAATTAAAAATACAACAAGATGTTCTAGAAAATTATACGACAAAAGCCATCAAAGGAAGATTAGGGATTACGCATATTTTCAATGGTAATCTATCGGGACAGGCTGCTGTAGAAGTTTCAAATGGTTATTCACGTGATATTTATTTTGGGAGCCGTAATTTTACAACAATAGGTTTCCCTAGCGGTTTGATTTACGATAGTCGTAATAATAAGCTTAATGCAACAAAAGGTTTATATGGTGAAGTTTTCATTGAGCCTTTTTATGAGATGCGTTTTAGCAACTTTGTTGCAAAAGTAACAGCAGAAGGTCGTTCTTACTGGGCGTTGGATGAAGGGAATCGTTTTGTTTTTGCTACGCGGGCAAAGCTTGGTACAATTCTTGGGAATGATACAGCACAAATCCCCGCGAATACGCTTTTTTTTGCTGGTGGTGGGGGCTCTGTTCGTGGTTATGCTTACCGTAATATTGGTATCAAAACAGAAAATGATGCGGTTGTTGGTGGACGGGCAGTTGTTGAGGGATCGGCAGAATTGCGTGTTTCTTTAAATGACAAAATAGGGTTTGTCGGTTTTCTTGATGGAGGTTTAGTAGGGGAAAAGGCGAATTTTGATTTTTCTCAAAAAATTAAATGGGGAGCCGGTATAGGAGGTCGTTATATGACGGGTCTTGGTCCTTTACGCGTTGATTTAGCCTTTCCTTTAAAGAGAGAGAAGGGTGATCCTCGCATTGGTTTTTATGTGGGTATAGGGCAAGCATTTTAATGAAAAAAGGTGTACATTTATCAGCTTTCTTCTTTGTATTTTTGTTTTTTGGGGTGGGTGGTTTTGTTTTTGCGCAAAGAGGAGATACTCTTCCCTCTAGCGAAATGAAAACAGATGATCGCTCATGGTTTGTTTCTTTAATTGAACGAAAGCTTTCAGCGCCCAATCGTCAAGTTCGTTTACACAATATGCAAGGGACACTGTCTTCTCAAACATCAATTGATGCTATTACGGTCAGTGATAAAAAAGGGGTTTGGCTTAAAATTACCAATGCTAAAATGAATTGGAATCGTCTAGCGTTGCTGAGAGGGCGGATGGATATTAACCAGCTTTCGGCAGAACAGGTTACATTTTTACGCAAGCCGCAAGGCAATTCTTCTTTTGTTTCTTCCCTAGAGACGGGTAAGTTCTCTTTACCAAAATTGCCGCTTGCTCTTTCTATTAATACGCTCACAGCTCAACATGTGACATTTGAACAGAATCTTTTTGGTTTTTCTGCTGATATGTCCTTAAAAGGTAATTTCACTTTAGCTAGTGGTAATTTTGATGTCGATATAGCGGCGCATCGTTTAGATGCACCGGGTTCTTTTTCTGTTCTCACCAAGATATCTGATAGTAATCGTACAGCTCAAATTGATATTTCTGCTAACGAACCACAAAATGGTATTTTGGCGAATATTTTTAACATTGAACAACGTCCAGCACTAAATCTCGTCGTGAAAGGTGATGGTACTTTTGATGATTTGGTTATCAAACTTTCTTTAGAGTCCGATCATCATTCTATTTTAGAAGGTAATGTTATTCTTGCAAGTGTTCCAGAAGGACACAGTTTTTCTACGAAACTAGAGGGAACACTGAGCCCTTTAATACCTTCTCAATATCGTAGTCTCTTCGAATCTGATATAACATTAAAAGCAAAGGCAAGAAGAACAAAAGAAGGTGTGACACACCTTGATCAGATGGTTATTCAGAGCAAAGCAATGAATGTTATAGCCAATGCTGAAATAACTGCCGATGGATTTTTGCGGCGGCTTTTTGTTGATGGCAAAATGGCTCTTGATAACGAACAGGAGTCTGTTCATTTACCTGTATCAGAAGTGCCAAAACCTGCCAATACTCTTGCTTTGAACATTGACTATGGTCGCGAAGGGCAACAATCTTGGAATGGGCGGTTGGTTGTAGGCCATTTAAGCAATAAAAATATTTATATTCGCGATGCAATTTTTGATATGGGAGGAGTAAGCGAAAATCTTGATAATGCAGCTTCTCGTCATGTTGGTGTTCAGGTTAAAGGGACGCTTCAAGGGGTTAAAAAAATTAAGGGAGCGTTAGTAGAAAATTTAAGCCAAGCGGTTCATGTGCATTTAGATACGGATATTGTTTCGAATAAACCAATTTTGATTCATGATCTGAGTGTTACGGCTCAGGGTTTTTCTTCTTGGTTAAAAGGGACAATGGAGGGTTTTGTTTTTAAAGGCGATCTCGGTTTAAAAGCTCAAACACTAACTCCTTTGGAAGTGTTCAGTAAACAATCACTTTCTGGTAGTGCAGATATTAAAGCCAAAGGAACGATCAATTTATTGAGTGGCATTTTTGATCTCCAATTATCAGGAATGGCTGACGATATGAAAATAGGCGTGCAGTCTTTTGATCGTTTATTCAAAGGAAACATCACTCTTTCAGGTGGTGCTACTCGAAATACGAAGGGTTTCATTTTTCGTCATTTTAATTTGAAAAATCAATATACAAACATAAAGGCTAATGGTTATTTTTCAGATGAAAGCGCTAAAATGGATCTATCTGCTGAAATATCTGATTTGTCCAAATTAGATCCAAAGATAAGCGGTGCGCTTACGATTGAAAGTACGGCGAGAGGGCGCAATAGCCATATAAAACTAAATACACGTGCCCATATTGCTGAAGCATTAATCGTAGGGAAGAAACTTCAAAACACAACATTTAACATAGATGTACTTGTAGATAATACAGCACCAGTTACTGCTTTAACGGGGGGGGTAAGAGGTGAAGGAATTTTTGCTAAGAAACCTTTGCATTTATCGGCCTCTTTTAAAGATTCTCATAAAATTCGAAAACTTGAAAATATCGATATTAGAGGGGGAAGTGCAAAAATAACGGGTTCTCTTTCTCAACAACTTGGGGGTTTTTTGAAAGGAGCGTTGCATATTGATGCCGATGATATTTCCGTACTTTCAGCGTTATTTTTGCAGGATGGTAGTGGAAAAGTAAAAGGAGATTTTATTTTTGATGAACAAAATGGCAGACAAAAAACCAATGTGAAGGCGCATGTTAGCCATTTGAATTTTTCCAAGAATAAAATAAAAAAATTAGCAATAGATGCTGACATATTCGATCCTTTTGGCATGACACAGTTTAAAGGAGTTATCAATGCAGAACATATTCAAACACCTTTGATAATGGTCAATCGTTTAAATGCTCACGCCGATAGAAATAATGGACAAACGGTTTTTACTGTCCAAGCGATGTTGCATGATACTCTCAATGCACAGCTTTCTGGTCGTTTAATGGTTGAGGAACTTCCAGAAAGTATAAAACGAGAAGTGCAAATTGAAACTGTGGATCTAAAACAACACTCTTTTCATGCAACATTGCTGAAACCATCCATAATTGCTTTTGATAAAGATGGAATGACAATCAATGAATTAGGAATTGCAATAAATGGAGGCAACATCATCTTAGCAGGGAATATTCAAGATACCCTGAATTTGCAACTTACAATGAATGCGCTTCCTGCTACTTTAGTCAATCTGTGGAAAGCCGATCTTGGAGCAGCAGGGAGTGTAACAGGGCATGTTATGATTCGTGGTCATTTAAAAAAACCTGATATAACTTACGATATAAAAGGTGAAGGACTGACAACCGTTGCTTTTCAAGATAAAAAAATTATGCCTTTTTCTCTTTCTGCTACGGGGAAAACCTTAGATCAAAATCTTACTTTAAATGCAAATTTAACAGGAGAAGGAGTACAAGCACAAGCTCAGGGGCATGTATCTCTAGAGAAAAATAAGCTTGATCTTCATATTAATTTGCAAAATTTATCTGCACGTTTGGCAAATGGTTTTATTGCAGGACAAGCGCTTGATGGGACAATGATAGGCAAAGTTGATATTGGTGGAACAATGAAGGATCCATCTGCTCATTTTGAGCTTTCTAGTCAAAATTTAACCGCTATGACGCATAAAGGACCAATGTCAATCAATATAAATGCTCATGGTTCTTATAAAAAATCGACTTTTCATATTGAAAATATGATAGCTACTGGAGATAAAGGATTAGATCTTTCCATCCATGGGCCTGTATCTCTTAATGGTTCAGAGGCAAAATTAAACGTTAAAGGAATAATGCCTCTTGATTTTGTTAATCTCTTATTAGCCAAGCGTGGTGCACATATAACGGGTACAGCAAGAATTGATACAGTTCTTAATGGGGCGTTATCAAAGCCACAATTGGTAGGAAATATTTCTATAGGCGACGGTAGCTTTTTTGATTCACAAACAAATGTAGGGTTGAATAATATAACGCTTGAAGGCAAATTGAACGGTGATCATATCCTTATAGAGAAAGCTTCAGCTTCTTCGTTTGAGGGGGGGAGAATTTCTGCTTCAGGTCGTATCTCTAATGATCTAGAGACAGATTTGATATTTCATCTTGATAATGCCAATTATAATGATGGTTCTATGATTCTGGCAACATTATCAGGTGAGATGACAATGACAGGTCATTTTTTAAATGATCTTGTTCTTGGTGGTGATATCATCGTTGAAAAAGCTGAAGTTTTTGTTCCTGATAATTTTAAAAGTGCCAAGTTTCTTGATGTTAGAAATAAGAATTTAACTAAATCGATTCAAACAACACTTGAACGTGCTGATGTTAAGAACACGGACAAAAGCAAAAGCCGTATAGTTACACAAAAGTCTTCATCTGTCGTGCTATCAAATATGCGTATTACAGCACGCAATCAATTTTTTGTACGCGGAAAAGGGTTAGATGCTGAACTGGGAGGACGCATTAATCTAGCAGGTCCATTGAATGATGTGCATCCAGTTGGTGAATTTAGAATGATTCGTGGACGTTTTGATATTCTTTCGCAACGTCTTAACTTTGATCAAGGACAAGCGAGTTTTAGCGGTAATCTTAATCCTACGGTTTATTTTGTAACCAACAATAACAGTGGTGATATTCAAGTCACTGTAACTGTAAGTGGGACGATTGATAATCTTGATATTAATTTTTCTTCACAACCGAACTTGCCTCAGGATGAGATTTTGGCGCGTTTGATTTTTAATCGCTCTCTTAATGAATTATCACCATTTCAGATTGCTCAACTTGCAGCAGCAGCGGCTGATCTTGCAGGTGCTTCTAATACATCTTTGTTGAATACTTTACGAACTAAAATTGGGCTTGATGATCTTGATGTTATCGTTAATGAGAAAGGTAATACAGGCTTACGTATTGGACGCTACATACACAATAATATTTATTTGGGTTTTGAAGCAGGGTCCGATGGAACGACGAAAGGGACAATTAATTTAGATATTTCGCGTCATCTCAAAGCTAAAGGTGCCATAGGAAATGAACAAAATTCTAGTATTGGTCTCTTTTATGAAAGAGATTATTAAAGATTGAATTTAAAAAACAAATTCTTCGTTTTTTGTCTCTCATTTCTAAATCTGAGGAAGAAGACATAGGCTAAAAGTCCTATAAAAAAAGAAGCTTTTTGTTGAGGCATGAAGAAACATATCTAAAATACTCAATTTTTGTTTATACTATCCTCTAAAGGGATAAAATCTTCACGAAAGACAGTATGTTATTTGCTGTTATATATTTATTTTATAGAAATACTTTACCTTGTTCTCAAAACCATTCGCCTTGTATGTTACAAGCGGAGAATCCTGTGTGGATAAAACTATTGAGAAATGATTAAAAATGCCTCTTATGAATTATCTTGAGAGCTAAGAGCTGTCGCAACATTAGGGGCTGGCACTATAGTGTAAATGGTGCCGGCTTGTTACTCCATAAGCGTAAAGATGAGGGGCTTAATGGATTTATCGTTATACAATTCACGAACGTTATCGCGAAATGGACTTGGGGAGGACTTTGAGAGAGGTCTCTTTAAAACAAGCACCTGAATTTGCAATACAATGGCATTCTGTTTTTACGTGAAGGGCGTGATTCCATTAAAGAACGCGATAAACAAAAGCGTGAGATAAGCGTAGAATTTATAAAATATCGATTTTATTTTCAAACGCATTTAAAGCAATATTTTTTAATAATAAAAATTATCTATTATTTTAGATTTTTGTTTATTGTGTTTTTGAATGAGATCACTTTTCTTATAACGAACAGCCCCCCAAACAGAACACTCCAAAATATAACACTATTGTGTTGCAAATTCATGTGCTTGTTTTAAAGAAACATTTCTCAGTGTGCGCTTGAGCCTATTTCATACGATTGCTTGTGAAATGATATAAAGTACCCCTTATGAATGGTATAAAATCCATACTACCATTGTTAATAAAGGTATAAGTATTTATTAAAGATATAAGCCGGCATTATCATTCTATTTTCCAGCTTCTCATGTTGCCGACAATCTTTTCACTTGAAAATGTAGAGGTATTTTTATTGCTTATCTTAAGAGTTTTTATGCATACACCAATATCTCTTATGACGTATAACAAGTGCTTTTGATTAATTCATCATAAATATAAAGAAAATTTGCAATAAGTAAATTACATCTTATCTTTTATTTAAGATGTAAAGTAATAAATTATGATTATAAATCAAAGTATTAAAATGCAGGTCAAAAGATATTTTTTGTAAAAATGTTTATCAGAGTTATATGTCATATTTTTCTATTTAGGCGGTTAAAAGAAAGAGGAATGTCATTTTACTTTTCATCTGTTTTTTTGCATATTGAAATCATAGCCTTATATAAGCACTAACGTTGTGCATTTATAAACTCTTCAAGAAGTTAAGGTATTGGAGGAATATCACTTTAGTTTCGGATGTAGAAAAAACAGCAAAGCTTGCTTTAAAGCAATCTACAACAGTAAAAAAGTTTGATAATAAATCTTCTCTTATTTTTTCAATGTTTTTCTTTTATGCTGAGTGTATCTATAATTTGCAGCATAATTATAATTGTCAGCCTAGCCTGTTGTATCATAAAAGACCGACATTTGAGGTGCGGTAATGTAAGGCATGTAAGTCTTTTTGACAAAGTATTTTGAAAGCACGTGGTGAATATTTAAGGTAAGCCTTGTATAAGTGAATCACATAAGTTGTTATCAAGTGGAACGAACTCAATAAAAATCTGGATTGTTTACAGATCCGATTGGGTAGAATCTTTGTTCTTTAAGATGTGTGGAGAAAAAAATTGTCAGTGCAGGGATAAACACGGATAAAGGTTGTATTAATCCAGATTCATCATCATAATCTGGGGCAATTTTTTCAAACTTTGATGCTCTCTCTTTTAGGATTCGCAACATTTATGAATGTTTCAATACTTATTTGAGGAAGGGAAGGGGTTTTTGAAGTTTCATTGTTAAAGTCAATTGTATTCAACAAAATAGCGAGTAAAGTTTTCATCTAAATCCAAGAAGCTTATTTCCAATAAACCATAAATTCTTTGCCAATTCTTGATTGCAGTAATACTTTTTCTGGTAACAAACCTTTTTTATAAATGGAGCATTACCTTCTATCCATTTTTATTTCAAATCTTATTTAAGGATCTAGAAATTAGGAGGTATATTTTTAAACTGGATATTATGAAGTTTTTTATAAAACCCATGTTCTTTTGCTAGCAATTCTTTCTGAGTACCTTGTTCAATCAGTTGTCCATTTTGTATGACCACAATTTTATGAGCACGAGCAATCGTTGAAAGGCGATGAGCAATAATGATCGTTGTGCGTCCTTTGGTAAGGTGTTGAATGGCTTCATTAATTTGTGCTTCGGTGTGTGAATCTAGCGCACTCGTTGCTTCATCAAGAATCAGAATTTCGCTATCGTGAATCATTGCTCTAGCGATAGCGAGCCGTTGTTTTTGCCCCCCTGAAAGGTTACAGCCATTATCACCTATCTGTGTATCATAACCATTTGGCAAACTCATAATAAAGTCATGAGCATTTGCTGCTTTTGCTGCTTCGATAATTTCGTCATCACTAGCCCCTTCTTTTCCAAGTCCGATATTATATTTAACAGTTCCTTGAAAGAGAAAAGTATCCTGTCCTACATAGGCCATCAGGTTTCTCAGAGAGCGAAATGTTGTGTAGCGAATATCTTGATCATTAATCAATATGCGTCCTTTTGTGGGGTCATAGAGGCGCATAATAAGGTTGATAAGGGTTGACTTTCCCGAACCGGATGGTCCCACCAATGCTGTCATTTTTCCGGCTTCTATTTCTAGGTTGATATCTTTCAATATCATTTTGTTATTAGTGTATGCAAAAGAAACATGTTCGAAACGAATAGTTCCCTGCGTTTTACTCAGATCTTTAGCTTCTTTATGTTCTATAACTGTAAGGGGACAATCGAGTATTTCAAACATCGTACGGATATTGACCAAGCCAGATTCAATTTTGACACGTACATTTGCTAGCCTTTTTGCGGGTTCATACGCTAAAAGTAAAGCAACAATAAAGGACATAAATTCACCTTGAACACCTGCGCGTTGGGTTGCAAGATAACCGGAAAAACAAATAATACCTGCAATGGCAACACCCGTGAGTGTTTCCATAATCGGATTGGTAATAGCTTCGAGTGTTGCAATATTGTTTGTTTGTTTTTCAACATCACAAATGGCTTTGTCCATTCGTTTTTTCATGACTTCTTCTAGTGAAAAGGCCTTTATGATTCGAATACCAACAGCCGTTTCCTGTACGATTTTGATAATTTCACCAAGTGAAAGGAGCTCTTTTTCCATTAGGCGGCGAACGCGTTTTAAAGCCATTCGAACGCCTAAAAAAGCTAGTGGTCCTACGATTAAAGTAATGGAGATTAACACAAAGTTTTGAATGAACATGACAAGCAACAGACCACTAACGGAAAGCAAATCACGTACAAAAGTTGTGATAATAGTATCAATTATATTACGTACAGCTGTCGCATTATGAGTTACACGAACAAGAAGATCAGATGAAGTGTTATTATGATAAAAAGAAACTCCTTGTTCCATAAGTCGTGCAAAAATTTTACGCTGTTGTTCAGCAATGATACTATTGCCTGCTTTGTTCAGAAAATAAGTTTGGGAAAAAGTTGCGACTCCTTTGAGAATAAAGATAAAAGCAATGAAGCTAGAAATCAAAACAATCATAGGAAAATTTTGTGCATCAATAATCTGATTAACAACATCACGCATAATCCATGCACTGGTTGCCGTGGTACAAGAAATGATGATCATTGAGAAAATAGCTGCACTGTACCAACGCATATGTTTACGAAAATTTTCTCGCAAAAGGCGGATAATAAGATGTTTATCAAAAGAGGAAATTTGTTTTTTAGCCATGAAGTGCTTCCATATTCTCTCATTATTTTATGCAAGATTGAAACATTCTTAATTAAAAAGCCTCTTAATCTTTTTTACAAAAATAGCCTTTTCTTTCAAGGTTCATCATATCAATTTCACGACGGCGAGAGTGAAAAATGTAGTGCAAAGTTTCTGTGAAAGGTATAACGAAAATTCGTTGTTCATCATTATTTTTGATTTTCAATAAAAGGCAACGGCGAGTTTCACCATCGTATTTACCAATTTCCATATTGTGATAGCCTTTGGCACTTGAAATAGCTCACAAAAAACATTTCTGCTTTTTTAATAATTTTTATGTATCATCTCCGTTTGTGATGTGTAAGCAAACAATTTTGCCGCATTGCATGATAAGAGAGCTTGAAATAAGAAGACCTTATGATGTTTGAGCTTTCTCATTTAATATGCAAAATAACGAATTCTTCTTATAAATCGATAAAGCATTATTAAACTCTTAAAAGGATTTATACACATTTATAAAACCTTAAAAGCACCACAAAAACTCCATGTGGTGCTTCTAAATAATACTATACGCATCATTTTGATGAGTTGCATGCAAATATTATTCCAATGCAAAACTATTTAGGTGCTATCACCATCATCATTTGCCGGCCTTCAAGCTTTGGCTCCAATTCGATTTTGGCAATTTCACTTGTATCTTCTTTCACACGCTGAAGAAGCTTTAATCCAAGATCTTGGTGAGCCATCTCACGACCACGAAAACGCAAAGTAATTTTTACTTTATCACCGTGATCAATAAAGCGATGAACAGCCTTGAGTTTGACTCCATAATCATGGACATCAACATTTGGGCGCATCTTAATCTCTTTGATTTCGATAACTTTTTGCTTCTTACGTGTTTCAGCAGCTTTTTTTTGGGTTTGATACTTTAATTTGCCCAAATCGATGATTTTACATACGGGTGGCTCCGCATTTGGTACAATTTCAACCAAATCAAGCCCCGCATCTGCAGCCATAGCAAGAGCTTCTTGTATCGCAACAACCCCCTGATGTTGTCCCTCATCATTGATAAGCTGAACATGAGGTACTCGGATATCCTGATTTGAACGTGGTCCGTCTTTTTGGGTAGGTGTTATTTTAAACGGTTTACGAATGGTTTATGCTCCTTAATTTTGATTCAACTACAGTTAATTTAATATACAATTATGCACCTAAAAACAACTATAATTCGTGTCTTTTTCATTATTTGATTTATTACTTTTTGGAATGATTTAGATTATAAAAGTTTTTCTCTTAATTTAAAGGAATTGTTTTATGGAGGATAAAGAATCATGGATCAAAATATTCCTTGTCAGTTTTTTTCGTTTGAGAACACCGCACTTGCAGTACGTTATCGCAAAGGCAGCCATTCTCCAGGTTTAGTTTGGCTTCATGGCTATCTGTCCGATATGTCAGGGGATAAGGCGATGTTGGTTGATAGTTTTGCTCAGAAGAATGATTTGTCCTGCTTACGTTTTGATTACTCTGGACATGGAGAATCTGAAGGTGATTTTTTTCAAGGAACGATTTCACGCTGGGTTAAAGAAAGTTTAGCGGTTTTTGAAAATTATTGTGAGGGGCCACAAATTTTGATTGGCACCTCTATGGGCGGGTGGATTGCGCTAAAGCTTGCTATGATGCTAGCACAGAAAAATAAGAAGCTTGCTGGCATGGTCTTGATTGCGCCAGCACCTGATTTTACACAAACATTGGTGGAACCAAAATTAGGCCCAGAAGAATGGAAGATTTTGGAGGAAAAAGGCTATATTGAACGACCTGCAGTTGATGATACAGAGCCAATGCCCTTTACAAAAACATTGATTGAAGATGGACGCGAAAATTGTGTTATGAAAGGATGCATTGATGTTGGGTGTCCAGTCCATATTCTACAAGGGATGGAAGATGAAGATATTCCCTATCAGCATACATTGACTTTACTTGATCATTTACCTCTCCATGATGTAACATTGACACTTGTTCGTGATGCAGATCATCGCTTTTCTCGTCCGCAAGATTTAGATTGTCTTGAGACAGTATTGAGATCTTTTATTAATCAGATTAATGCACAATAAGGGGTACATTTATTGATGAAGATAAAAATATATGAGCATTTCTAAACAGCATTTTATTTTTTCTGATCGCTCTGTACCTGTACGGGTGCGGGAAAATAAGTGCGCGCGCCGTCTTACCTTACGTATTGATGCGAGCGGACAGAGGATTTGTGTAACAACACCACCAGCGATAAGTCTCTGTACGGTTCAAAGTTTTATTGAAAAGCATCGGTCTTGGATTGAGGCACGTCTTGCTCGTGTACAAATCTCTCATGAAAATGCTTATCTCAAAGAGGGGGCAACGATTCCTTTATTGGGTGTTTGCCATTCCATAAAGCATAGAGAAGGACGTGGGGTGACGGAAATTATTGCAGGAGATGCAGAACAAGAACCTCAAATTATCGTTTATGGTCAATTAGAATATTTGCCAAGGCGTGTTGCTGACGTTTTGAAAAAACAAGCAGCACGTATTATAACACCTTTGGTGGCACATTATGCCCATAAAGTAGAGCGTAAAGTCAAATCAATTTGTTATAAAGATACGAGAAGTCGTTGGGGGTCTTGTTCAATAGATAAGCGTCTTTCTTTTTCTTGGCGCCTTGTTATGGCACCAAAAGAAGTTGTGGAATATGTTGTTGCTCATGAGGTTGCTCATCTTGTTGAAATGAATCACGGTCCAAGATTTTGGGCTCTTTGTGAAGAACTATGTCCTGATAGTAAAACGTATCGTGCTTGGTTGAAGGAAAATGCTCATAGATTGCAAGCAATTAATTTTGATTCATATAATTTAAAGGCGTAAAAAACTTTCCAATGAAGGCAATATTTAACGGAACTTTTTGTTGAGTGTTTTGTTGTGTGTGTACTTGCTCATGCATAATGAGGAAGTCATTGAAGCTCTCAGCACGATTGTTCTCCCCTGCTTGGTTTGCTGAGTGTCTTCAATGTTTTTGCTTTATCTTTTTTGTAATTCAGCGTAATAACTTTAAGTTTCGATAACTTATAAAAAATGGGAAGGGGAGCTTATGCCTGTTCTTACAGATCCACTTCAGCTATTACAGAGACTTATCCGTTGTCCTTCTGTTACACCTCATGAAGCAGGGGCTTTATCAACTTTGGAACAATTTTTGAAAAAAATGGGATTTCATGTTGAGCGCCCTATTTTTACGGATAAAAATACAGATAATGTTGAAAATCTTTATGCAAAAATGGGAAATGAAGGACCCCATCTTATGTTTGCAGGTCATACAGATGTCGTACCACCAGGCGCATTGGATGAATGGACCTATTCACCTTTTGAAGCTGTCATAGATCAGGGGAAATTATATGGGCGGGGTGCTGTTGATATGAAGGGCGGTATCGCTTGTTTTATTGCGGCGCTAGCGCGAGTTCTTGAGAAACGGTCCATTAAAGGAATGGTAAGTTTTTTGATTACCGGTGATGAAGAGGGACCTGCTGTTAATGGTACCGTCAAACTTCTCAAATGGGCAGAAAAAAAAGGCGAAAAATGGACTGCGGCTCTTGTAGGGGAACCAACAAGTGTAAAAACTGTTGGGGATGTCATCAAAATTGGTCGCCGCGGATCGATTTCTGGTATCATTACCGTGAGAGGTCGCCAAGGTCATGTTGCTTTTCCAGAGCGGGCTGCTAATCCCTTGCCTTTAGCAAGTAAGCTTATTCAAGCATTGACACAAACTGCTTTAGATAAAGGGACAGAGGATTTTCAACCCAGTAATTTAGAGCTAACAAGCATCGATACCGGTAATTTAGCGGTCAATGTTACCCCAGCGCAGACAACAGTTCATTTTAATATACGCTACAATGATCTTTGGACAAAAGAAACACTGATGGAGGAAATTAAAAAGCGTCTTGCTTTGGTGCAATCAAAAAACAATGGTGACCAATATCCCTCTTATCAGCTTGAATGGATTCCAAGTTTAGGGGATGTTTTTTTGACCAAAAATGATAAACTCATTCAAACTTTATCCAATGCTATTAAAAGTGTGACAGGGAATATACCAGAATGTTCCACTTCTGGTGGTACTTCAGATGCGCGATTTATTAAGGATTATTGCCCAGTGGTTGAATTTGGCTTACCAGGGCAAACGATGCATATGGTAGATGAGTGTGTAGCCCTTGATGCAGTGGAAACGCTTACTACTATTTATGAGCGTTTTATTGTTGATTTTTTTGCATGAAGAAATGATTGCTGGTTCAAAAATACCTTTATCTTGTTGTGCCATAAGATATTGCCATTTGAGGTGTGGTAATATGAGGCACGTAAGACTTAATATATTAAGTGGGTTTAGAATAAGTGATGAATATTCTTAAGTTGTGATTTTTGCCTGTAGAGTCTTTCGTTAAGTGAATTACATAACTGGAAAGCCAAGCGGGACCTGCTTTAAGAAGCAGAACTGTTTACAGACCATATTAGGTTAAAAATATTCGTTCTTTAAGTGTAGAAAGGAAGTCAATACGCAATCATATATGGAAAATAATGAATATTATATCATCATTGTGTGATGATAGGTTGAAGCCATAAAGACACACAAAAACATGCTGCTATTGTACAAAATTCGCACAACATAAATATGCTCATTCACAGCTCATGCCTTAATATGGTTTCTGCACTCTCATAAAAGATACTTCTTGTTTCAATTAGCCTCTCTTAGAGTAAAGCCCATAGAAATGCGCTTTAAGTTTGTTTTATTTCATATATTTTCCCCTTCTTTTTTTCCCTAAAAACTTCCATTGAAAAATCATTACGAGATAGAAAGTGAGCTTATTTAATCAGCTTTAATATTGGTTATGATAAAGATACACAGAAATTCTTTTGTAGCAGCACGTTGACTTCTTCAGCCAAGGATTGTCCTAGTATTATTCTCAATTTTTTAATAAAATAACTTTAAAGGACGCGTACAGACACTCATAAGTATGTATGCAAGTAAGATCATATGGGATTAATATCGTTTCGCTCGCTAACAAAGCAATTCCGATTCATATCTGGTATATTTGCCATTTGAGTGCATTATTTGTTTAATAAAGCTCATGATTTTGCTGTGATCTATAAATCAATACCGATCATACAGCCGCGTATCTCAAATAAATATTGGTTCAGTATTTTTTACGACAACAGCTTTTATATGCCAGAATAGGATAAAAGTATGGTATATATCTATTTTTTGTAATCTCTGAAACAGACATACAACCACAACTTGATTGAGGGAAAATATAAAGGTATAAAGGTGAAAATCAGTGTGCTTTTTTACTCTCCTTTTTTATTCGGTTTTACGGTTTTCAAACTTATCTAGAGTAATATCTTTTTAAATAATTAGAGATTGATACATGGTTTCATGCTCATTTCTCTGGTTCTTTAAATGGTGCCACGATTTCATAAAGAACAATATATTATCGTATTATGTATTCACATACTTGTTTTAAAGAAATTTTCTCAATGTTTGTCACATTCGTGCCACTACGGTGCTTATGAATAGTGTAATATAAAATTTTCCGTGAAGTGTATAAAGTCTACAGTGCCTCACCATCTTTACGTTTATGAAAAAAAAGTTAGACCACCACACACTTTCTAGCTCAAAATATTGCGATAGCTTTTAGCACTTAAGAGTGTTCATAAGAGTTCTTTTTACTTCTTTTTTATAGCTTTTATCCATACACTTCTCTACTTTTAAGGTGTAAGCAAATGGTGGTAACTAATTTACTATAAATAGTTTTGAGATTAGAGTATCTCACGATACTCTAATCTCGCCTTTTCTATGAAAAATGATGATTATGATTAAAATAAGTATGTTGTTATAAAAACTTTAGTTTGCGAGTTGGCTGATGATGTGATCAAGAACAATACGTCCTTTGGTTGTCGCTTTTAAGCGTTGGTTATCCACCATTTCTATCAATTCTTGGTGTTGTAAATCGATCAGTTTTTCCATTGGGATGCGTTTAGGGCTTAAGGTTTCATAGCGTATAAGTTCTAAGCCTTCGCTAAGGCGTAATCCCATAAGGAGCATTTCATTTGCCTGTTGTTCAGTGGTTAAATGTTCCGTTTCAATACAGCCATGTCCTGTTTTTTCTACCAAATTAAGCCACTGTTCGGGATGCTTTTCATTTATTGTGACATAACGTTCGCGGTTTTCAAGGTGTGATGACAATGTTTTTGAACAGGCAGAGGAATGATTCGGTGCGTGCTCAATGAAACGTCCATGTGCTCCTGGACCAAAGCCTGCATATTGGTGATAACGCCAGTAAAGAAGATTGTGTGCTGATTCAGCACCGGGTATTGCGTGGTTTGAGATTTCATAGGCAGGAAGTCCATGCAGTGCTGTTATTTCTTGGGTAAGATTATACAGATCTGCTGCTAGCTCTGATGGGGGAAGAATAAGTCTTCCTGCATCATGAAGCCGTTTAAAGGCAGTTCCTTCTTCGATTGTCAATTGATAAAGAGAAAGATGGTCCGCTGCCAAATCAATTGCTTGTACGAGTTCAGATTTCCATTGTTCAAGGGTTTGTTCGGGGCGGGCATAAATGAGATCAAAGGATAAACGTGGAAAAATTTGCCGTGCTAAATCAATGGCACAAAGAGCTTGTTCCACATTATGGAGTCGACCAAGTTTGCGCAATGCTTTATCATTGAGCGCTTGTATCCCTAGAGATAAGCGGTTAACACCTGCTGCACGGTATCCACGAAAGCGCTCTGCCTCCACACTGGATGGATTAGCTTCTAATGTAATTTCAACGTTATCATTAACTACCCATTTTTTTGCAAGTGCTTGCAATAGGGCATCGACAGTTTGCGGCTCCATAAGAGAAGGAGTTCCTCCACCAATAAAAATACTTGTAATATGGCGTGGGCCTATTTTGTGGTATTGCGTTTCTATTTCGCGCTTAAAGGCGGTGACAAAACGTGGTTGATCAACACCATGGATGCGAACATGCGAATTAAAGTCACAATAAGGACATTTAGCTGCACAAAAGGGCCAATGAATGTAAATGCCAAAAGGTTCATTCATGAGAATGCTAAAAGGTTTTCTGCCAAAAGTTTGAAAGCACGTGCGCGATGTGAAAGAGGGGGAATATCATTACATTTCCAGTTGTGTTTTTGCTCTGTTGACATTTCTCCAAAGGTATTTTCATATCCATCTGGTAAAAAAATAGGATCAAAACCAAAGCCTTTGTCTCCCCGTGGAGGCCAAATGAATGTTCCTTCAACGCATCCGCGGAAGTAATCTGCATGAGCATCAGGCCATGCAATGCAAATGATGGATATAAAACGGCATTTTCGTTGGCTTTTTTCTCGCGCTCCGACTTTTTGGAGTTCATTTTCTATTTTTTTCATAGCTTTTGGAAAATTACGTGTGCCATCGGCTTGAATTGCCCAATCAGCGGTATAAACGCCTGGCGCACCCTCCAATGCATCTACCTCTAAGCCTGAATCATCAGAAAGGGCAGGAAGTCCTGTCTTTTTTGCTGCTGAAAAAGCCTTAATATAAGCATTTTCTTCAAATGTTTTTCCCGTTTCTTTTGGTTCTGGCAAGCCCAGTTCTTTTGCCGATTGTATTATTAAACCGAAAGGCGTAATTAAAGTAGTGATTTCATGCAATTTGCCGGTGTTATGTGTAGCAATGACAAGTTTTTTATCTGCTATGCTTCTCATATAGATTTCTCCAAAAATGAAAGGGGAACTATTTTTGTGCTAAAAACCAGCTTAAATACTCATATACACACATTCTGCTTAATTTTACATGATATGATTATTTTACACGTTTTATGATATTTTATTCCAATAAAATTTTTTATCTTGTATAAAGATAACCTTGCAAAGATATGAAGGACATGTCTTTTTTATAATAGCATTTTTATGGTAAATTTCCAATTTCCGGCTTGCTCTAAAGGGTGAAATTTTTTATTTACAGCGGTTTTTAAACAATCCAGATTCTCTTGGAAAGTCTCTACAGTAGACCACTTTATAGATCAACTCTTAATCTTAAATATTTTTCACATACTCTAACAAAAAATACCTCCTGCGTAATTTATCAATCATCACTCTGAAAGCTAGAATTTTACGGTTCAATAGGATAATATGTTCTTATACTACTTTAGACTATTTGACCAAACCTTGGCAAAACTTATATAAGAGATGAGGATTTTAAAAGTAGTGAAACAATTGTGATGAAGCACAAAACTATTGATAATGAACTAAAATATCTTGATGAACGTTCGCGTGATATTTTTCGCCATATTGTTGAGGCTTATCTTAATGATGGTGAGCCTGTAGGGTCACGCAATCTTTCGCGGCTTTTACGACAGACATTATCACCTGCGACGATTCGCAATGTGATGAGTGATCTTGAACATCTCGGTTTGATTTATGCACCACATGTTTCTGCGGGTCGAATGCCGACACAATCAGGTTTACGCTTTTTTGTAGATGCATTTATGGAAGCGGGTGATTTGCCAAACGAAGAGCGAGAAAATATTGAAATGCAAGTCAAAGAGGCTGGTCATGCACAATCGGTTGAACATTTTCTTGTTCAAGCAAGCCGAGTTCTTTCAGATCTTTCACGTGGGGCAGGGCTTGTTTTAGCAACAAAACAAGAAGGAACATTGAAACATATTGAATTTGTGCGCCTTGATAGGGAGCACGCTCTTGCCGTTTTGGTGACTCAACAAGGTGAAGTTGAAAATCGTATTGTTCATTTGCCAGAGGGGGTTACCCATGCACAATTGACGGAAGCAACGAATTTTCTCAATGCCCATATCCAAGGGCGTACATTGAGTGAAGCTAAAGGGGAAATTGCCCGCTTATGCGCAGAAACACAGGCTGCACTTGATGATTTATCGCATCATCTTGTTGAAACGGGATTAGCTCTTTGGGGAGGAGAAGGCGCTGATCATAAAATACACCTCATTGTTCGCGGGCGCAGCAATTTACTTGAAGATGTGAAAGCAGAAGAAGATTTAGAACGGTTACGCCATTTGTTTGATGATCTTGAAACGCGTGAGAGTATGGCACAGCTTCTCGATTTAACGGATGAAGGTTCTGGAGTTCGAATTTTTATTGGTTCAGAAAATAAGTTATTTTCACTTTCTGGTTCTTCTTTAGTTGTAGCACCTTATCGTGATTCACAACAAAGAGTCATTGGTGCTTTGGGCGTTATTGGTCCTACAAGGCTTAATTATGCAAGGATTGTACCCATGGTTGATTATACAGCTCAACTTGTGTCACAGTTATTGCGTTAAAACGATGCAGGTAAGTATTTGTACTATAGAAGCTCATTGTATTATATACATCGATACCCCTTGATTTTTGTCTGTAGAATTTCGATATCGAGAATAACGAATCTTATGAAGGAATAAAATTTTTATGTCTGATGAAAAAAACAAATTTACTGACGCTTCATTTGAAAATTGTGATTTAAAAAATCCAGCTGATCGTAATACACTTAAACAGGCAGCCGATGAATTTTTAAAAACACATAAAACAGAGGAACACGAAGACGTTGAAAAAGAAAGCAATGAGGTTAGTGATCTTTTAGCGTCTTTGCAGGATGAAAATAAAGAACTGAAAGATCAGCTTTTACGTCTTGTTGCAGATATGGAAAATCTTCGACGCCGTACTATGCGAGATGTGGCGGATGCAAAGGCTTATTCCATTGCTAATTTTGCACGGGATATGTTATCGGTTTCTGACAATCTCAATCGTGCTTTGGAAGCTATTCCAGAAGGGGCGCGGGAAAGTGATGCTGGTTTGAAATCATTGGCAGAAGGCGTTGAAATGACCGAACGTGCCATGATGGCAGCATTAGAACGTCATGGGGTGCAAAAAATTCATCCAGAAGGGCAAAAATTTGATCCTCACTTTCATCAAGCGATGTTTGAAATTCCTAATGCCGATGTTCCAGATAACACTGTTCAACAAGTTGTTCAGGCAGGTTATATTATCGGGGAAAGGGTGTTACGTCCAGCTATAGTGGGTGTAGCCAAAGGAGGAGCAAAAGAAGCTTCTGTTGAAGCTGATTCTGCTTAAAACACATCAATAATAAATCTCCAACATAAAATGCAGTATTCCCTGCAATTACACATATATGAGGTCTTTTCTCAAAGAGTTTTTAAAGGGTGTTATAAACACCCTTTTATCTTTGAAGTGACCAACTTCCTTTTATAAGATACACGGACTCACTTGAGGGAGATGACGATGAAAATAAAACAAAGTGATCGACCTCAAAAGGAGGGATAAAAAAATCATCTTGAAAAGATAGATAAGAAGAAAGATCTTCAAGATTGATATCAAATATTCGTGCAAGAGTAATATGCGGAATAAATTGTCTTTCATCAGGCTTTAACTCTAATTTATTCCGGATATATTGCATCTTTTCATGTAAAAGATTAAGCTTTTCACAAGGTTCAATGCGAACCACAAGAGAATGGGGAGCATTTTCTGAACCAAAAACTTCAAAACCATCTATTTGTAGCATAAAAGGAGAGAGCTTTATTGTATCAAAGGCGTGCATAAGTGCATCTGCGGTAGCACTTTCAACTTCACCGAAAAAAGATAAGGTGACGTGAAAATTTTGCGGGTTGATCCATTGCGCTTTTGGTAAGCCATTTTGCAACGATACAAGTTGTTGTGTTGTTTGTTGAGGAATCTGAAGGGCACTAAATAGACGACCCATAATATTATCTCCTTATAATGAAAGATGCTATTCCAAACACAATATAGATAATAAAGGCGAGGCATGTACCATAGAAAATAAGGCAATAGTATTGAAAAAGAATGTCTAAAAAATGCTTACTATAATTATGAGCGTACAAAGCTTATTCGTTTAAAAAAATGGCTATGATATCGATAAGAATTGCGTTTTCATGAGCTGTATCACAATGATGTGCAATGGAAGATTCCTTGTGTATTATAAAGACTACAAATTTAGCAGAAAATAAGAAAAGTTGATAGATTTTTGATGTGCTAAATTATTTTGACATCTATCTTTAGCTTAAAATAAAGCATATTCTAATACAAGGTGAAGAGTTCTCTTTTTCTGTAAAGATTTAATTATACGATTAAGTCGGGTAATAGCCGTAATACGCAAAACTATTCAAATTGATCAAATAATGTTAGGAAAGGAAGGAAAAACTCCAGTATAATAAAATTACTATAAGCTTTTACATTTATGATAATTATGCCAATCCATAATGGATATGAATATTGGTATAAAAGTGGGAAGAGAAATTAAAATTCAAAATAATGATGGAAAGTTCCTATTTTCTAAGAATCATCATCCTTATTTATGGTGAGAAAGCGCTAGTTTTCTTCTCCAAAGTTGTTATTGATAAGCTTTTCAAGAGCATTAAGAGCATCTGTTGCTTCTGGTCCTGAAACACGAATGGTGAGGTTACAACCGGATGAAGCCGCTAACATCATAAGTCCCATAATTGATGATCCACCAACGATTTTTCCATCCTTTTCAACTTCAACAGTAACATTAAAATTGTCAACGGTTTGTACAAATTTTGCAGAAGCACGTGCATGCAAGCCACGTTTATTACAGATATTGAAATGACGACTTATACATGGGAGGGTATCTTTGGAAAACATTGGTATTTTATTATCCGCTATAAAATCATACTTGGTACATTAATATATTTACGCCCTGCTTCTTGTGCTATTCTTAACGCGTCTGATAATGAAATATCAGGACATTTGCGAATAGAAATCAGTTTAATAAGCATGGGCAAATTAACACCCGCAATCATTTCAACGCGTCCTTTTTCAATAGCAGGAATAGCTATATTCGATGGTGTTCCACCGAACACATCTGTTAATATGATGACGCCATGATCCGTATTTGTATCGGTTACTGCGGCTATAACATCACCTCGGCGCTGATCTATATCGTCATCGGGATAAACGCATATTGTTGCGAACTTTTCTTGTACTCCAACAACATGTTCCACGGCATGTAAAAATTCGACAGCCAGCTCACCGTGCGTTACAAGCACGAGTCCAATCATTTACGCAAACTCCTGTTAACTAATAAGATCCGACCATATTGGTGGGAAACACATTTTACAAGGCTTTGTCTTGCTGCCAAGAAAAATTTGCAAAAAAAAGGCAAAAATTGTGATTTTTTATCTTTAGAAAAAAATTAGACAGATTTTTGCCATATTTTTCTAAACAAAAATGCTTCAATAGCTTGACAAATGGCTGTACAATCGGCTTCACGAAGAGAGGGAAGTTTTAAAAGAGGAATGTGCAAATCTTCAAATTGGAAAGTTTTATTTGTGGAAAAACGTTCATATTCCGGACCGAGAAAAATAACACAATCGATAGTTGTGTGCTTTTCAAATTCTATCATATAAAGACCAACGCCACGAATCTCGATACCGCCCTCTAAATTATCAGGAGTGTATCCGTGAAGCTTTCCATTTTCCGCACGCAACATTGTATAATCATCACTAATAAGCTTCGCTTCACGTTTTGACCACTCAGCACGGTCGAGCAAAGAAAGGGTAATGGTTGATTTTCCTGATCCCGATGGGCCTATAATTAACAGGCCCTTGCCGCCCAATTGAAGGCAATTTGCGTGGAGTATTTCACATTTTGTTTTCATGCCTTTTACTTTGGATAAAAGATTTATTTAGCGAGGGGAAGCATAATAATAAAACGTGCACCAGTTTTACACTTCCCAAGTGTAGAATCAATAATATTTTCGGCTGTAATTGTCCCATTATGAGCTTCGATGATTTGCCGACTAATAGAAAGTCCAAGTCCAGAGTTTTGTCCAAAAGCATCTTCGTTTGGTCGATCTGTATAAAAACGCTCAAAAATGCGTTCAATATTTTCTGAACGAATACCTGGGCCATTATCTTCAATGGTTAAAATAAGGGTTGAAGCATGACTTTTCATAGTAATGCAAATTTTGCCACGATTACGAGGAATAAAAGAACGTGCATTTTCAAGAAGATTTGAAATCACTTGCCCTAAACGGAGTTCATGTCCCAATACAAGATAGGCTTTTCCATGAGGACGTGGGACAATATTAAGGCTTATATCAATGGTTTGCGTATTACGATACACTTCCTGAACAGCATGAACAAGACTTTCCAAAAGCGGTGTCATATCAACAATCTCTGCGGTTTCTCGTGCAAGCTCTGCATCGAGCCGCGATGCATCAGAAATATCTGTAATCAACCGATCAAGACGGCGCACATCATGTTGAATAATTTCAAGCAATTTCTCTTGTGCTTCTTCATTTTTAGCCAGAGGGAGCGTTTCAACAGCACTGCGTAGAGAGGTGAGAGGATTTTTTAATTCGTGGCTTACATCAGCAGCAAAGCGTTCAATGGTTTCAATACGCATATAAAGGGCATTAGTCATATCACGAATAGAGGTTGAAAGGTGACCAATTTCATCTTCACGCATTGAAAAATCAGGAATTTCTACACGCTGATTATTGCCATTACGCACTCGATTAGCCGAGGCAGATAATTTACTTAATGGATGGGCAATCGTATGGGCCAAAAAGAGAGAAAGAACCAAAAGTACGCTGCCTACAACGGCAAAAACTTTAAAGATAACCAGTCTTTCACCTTTTACAATGTTATCAATATCAGAACCAGTGGTTGAAAGAAGAAGAGCTCCAACCACTGCGCGATAGCGTTGCACAGGAACGGCAACAGAAACAATTAATTGACCTTGTCTGTTGCGTCTTTTAGCCGTAGCAAGAGATCCGTTTAATGCGCGGTACACTTCTGGATAAGCAATACCACTGGTTTTTGTTTGTTCTCTGTCAAGAGCAATACCTTTGCCATAAAATGTGCTTGAATACCATGAAGTAAGGCGATCCCACATGCTTTGTTCTGTTTTAAGTGGGGGTAAATCATAACTAAAAACTTCTCCACTAGAATAAAGAACGCGCGAATCAAGAAGGAGAGTAGCATCACGATCATAGATACGTGCTCTTGTCGTTTTAGGTGTGATGAGACGCCGTAAAAGAGGGGCAACTTGCTCAGGGTTAATAGGGAAATCCCAAGAATCGGTTGATTGAGGGGCGGGTGTAACGCTTTCACCAGTCTGTAACTCTAAGAGTTTTTGGGGATCAATGAGGATAGAATTTGTATCTACTGTTGCGGAAGCAGCAATAGCCCCAGCAATAATTTTTCCTTGGGTACATAAACTTTTAATTTTTGCTTCAATTAAACCATCGCGAAATTGGTTAAGGTATAAAATGCCTGTAACTAAAATGGCAAGGGCAGCAATGTTTAATATAACAATGCGACGTGTGAGGCTGGAAAAAAGCAATTGTCTAAAGAGACGTTGTGTTCGGAGATGCAAACGGGCAAACATAAGAAATGGCGTTGAGGATGTACCATTAACGGTTGTTTTTTGTAAAGTTTCCAGTTGAGAATTGTCTGTCATCGATTTGATTGCCGTTCAAATTTTTGCGACAAAGTAGTTTTATACCTCGTGGAAACGATAACCTACACCATAAAGTGTTTCAATCATTGCAAAATCATCATCCACTTGTTTAAACTTTTTACGCAGACGTTTAATGTGACTATCAATGGTGCGATCATCTACGTAGACTTGATCACTATAGGCAGCATCCATTAAAGCATCACGACTTTTTACAACTCCTGGTCTTTGTGCTAAGGTTTGCAGAATCAAAAACTCCGTAACGGTTAAAATAACAGGTTTATCTTTCCATGTACAGGTGTGGCGTTCTTGATCCATCACAAGATCTCCACGTTTGAGAGAAGAGGTGGAAGAAGTTCCTGTAGAAAGTGGTTGGTTACGTGCATTAGAACGGCGCAAAATAGCTTGCACGCGTTCAATGAGAAGACGTTGGGAGAAAGGTTTAGTAATAAAATCATCAGCTCCCATTTTGAGACCAAATAATTCATCAATTTCATCATCTTTAGAGGTAAGAAAAATAACTGGAAGATCAGATTTTTGACGTAAACGACGCAAGAGTTCCATCCCATCCATTCGGGGCATTTTAATATCAAAAATAGCTAAGTGTGGAGGGTGAAGAGTGAGACCCTTGAGTGCAGATGCTCCATCTGTATAGCTTTCAACTCGATAGCCTTCTGTCTCAAGCGCAAAAGATAAAGACGTCAAAATATTGCGATCATCATCAACAAGTACAATCGTTTGTGTGATTGTTGGTGTATCTTTCATGGTTTCTTAGACCTTTCTATTGCTGTGGTAGCAAATTACCCACACTTATTTATATGGGAGTTCATATTTTTTTTGCAAAACAAATATGATACAAATTGTAGCAAAGTAAAAAACCTTTTGTCATTACTGTAAAATCTTGTTTTGCTTTCATAATTTATAATGTTTCTACGTCTATTAAGATCCCTTCGTTTGAGAGAAAATTTTCATAAAGGCTTTTTTTATCAAGGTTTATTACCAAGTTGATTATTGTATTTGTCCCATAATTGAACAGGTATAGTTTTGATTGTTGAAGTTTAGAAAATCTGCCTATGTGTTTTAAGAGCAAAGAAAAGAATGTGGCAATATATGCACAAAAATTTGTTTCTGCTACACGAAAGGAGGTTGTAATGGGATTTTTTAATTTTATTAAAACTGTAGGGGAAAAGTTAGGTATTGGGGACCATGAACCAAAAGAAAAAGATTTTAAGACAGCATTTGATCATTTTCAACTCGGTACAGAAAAAGTAAATATTCAAGTTGAAGACGGTAAAGCTATTTTAAGTGGTGAAGTTCCAGACAGGGAAACACTTGAAAAAGCACTGCTGGTTGTTGGCAATTCACAAGGTATCTCTTCTGTAGATGTTGATCAATTAAAGGTTATAGATACAACGCCCAGAAAACCTTCTCGCTTTTATGAGGTTAAATCTGGTGATAATCTTTGGAAAATTGCTGAAGAGGTTTATGGAAAAGGGCAAGGTAATAAAAACACGTTTATTTTTGAAGCCAATAAGCCAATGCTAAAATCTCCCGATAAAATTTATCCTGGACAAGTTTTACGTATTCCTGAAATTGACCATAGTTAATTCATCAAAGGGGAGAATTTTTTACTGATGGCATTAAACAAAAAATAAAGAAGCGTACAAAAATTTCACGCTTCTTCATTTTAAGAGTGTGTATTATAAAAAAGGAGCTTAGTGGCTAGGAGAGGATTTAGAAGGTGATGGTGCTTTCATAGCGTTTACAGAGAAATCAACATCAATCGTTCCTGCTTTCTCAAATGTCAATTTTGCGCTAATTTTATCACCTAACTTGAATGGTTGTGAAAGCCCCATAAACATAATATGATCACCGCCAGGCTTAAGCGTGATTTCGCCATTTCCCGGAATTTCAATGCCATTGTGCATTTTTTCCATTTTCATAATATCATTAACGACAGCCATGGAGTGTATCTCTGTTTTTTTTACTCCGTTTGTGGAAATAGAAACCAAACGGTCTGGGGTATTACTGTGATTAATAATGTAGAGATAACCGCTACCAACTCTTATACCTCTAGGTGTTTCGCGTGTCCAAGGATTGAGAATTTCTATGTCGCCAAGTTGATATTGCTGAGCACCTGCAGGCAGGGTTATACCAGCAAAGAGAAGAGCACACACGATATTTATGATAACCTTTTTGTATGGATATTGTGTATTTATTATATTCTTAAAGATAAGATTTGTTATTTTCTTAATAATAGATGTCATCATTGATTTACCCTCCTTCATAAGATTCACACTTTGAATAACTTTTTATTTTAGCAGAGCTTTTATTTAAAATAAAAGAAAGAAATGCTAAAATGAAATTGATTTGAATATGAGAATAAAAATCATAGAATTCTTTGATTTTAAAGGAAGACAATAAGGTTTACAATGACAACACACCTCTTAACGCTTCCGTGTTCATCTCATAATAGTGTTTGTAAATGGTATAAAATCTATGATGCACTACTATTTTACTTAATAAAGATATAACACAGAGAAATCATCAACTACTTTACCAATTTTTAATATTACGACAGCTCTTGGTATTTTAAAGCATTTATACAGAGGCATTTTTATATATTTTCAAGTTCAAAATTATACAGTTAAGAAAAAACGCTTTAGGTGAGTTTAAAACACATCTTTCAAATAGCAGTAAACAATGAGACCGTTAAAAGGAGAATTTTTGAAAGGAGATCGATAGATAATACCTCTACTGATATGAGTATTAGATATGATGACTATTTTAGTCCAAGGAAAATTTATAATATTCGTGATATAAATTATTCGCCTTTTAAAAAGTTTTTACGTGAGTATAATTTTATTAATGATGAGAAGATCAAGAGCGAGAGTGCAAGCACTCTTTTGTTTTTTTAATTTTTATAGAAAGATGTATTTACTGAGAATTGCAAGAAAAATATATTATGATCTCAAGTTTCTCATAAATATGGTATTTATGGGTCATTAAAGCGCCTATTTTAAAATAAATTTTTTATTTTGGAGATGTTTCTCTCATTATTCTCTTGTAGCAATAAAAGCCTGTTCTTATATACGAGGCAGCAAGGCTTATTGCGACTTGCAATTTTTTATTATTTTATGTTGCTTGAAGCAATGTATGGGCTTTGAGTGTTATGAGGAGCTGTCTTAAAAAGATGCTTTATGAAGGTTGAGGTAGCTTGCTGAATGGAGATTATAATATGGCAAAAGTAATTGGTATTGATTTGGGGACAACGAACTCTTGTGTGGCTGTTATGGATGGCAAAAACGCAAAGGTTATCGAGAACTCAGAAGGAGCACGAACAACACCTTCCGTTGTTGCCTTTACTGATGGGGGAGAGCGGCTTGTTGGACAGCCTGCTAAACGGCAGGCGGTAACAAATCCCGAAGGGACAGTTTTTGCAGTTAAACGTTTGATAGGGCGTCGTTTTGATGATCCTATGGTTGAAAAAGATAAAGCACTTGTGCCTTATAAAATTGTTAAAGGTGACAATGGTGATGCATGGGTTGAAGAAGCGGGTAAGAAATATTCTCCATCGCAAATTTCAGCTATGATTTTGCAAAAGATGAAGGAAACAGCAGAATCTTATCTGGGTGAAAAAGTTGAACAAGCGGTTATTACTGTTCCTGCTTATTTTAATGATGCGCAACGTCAAGCGACTAAAGATGCGGGTAAAATTGCTGGACTTGAAGTTTTACGGATTATTAATGAGCCCACTGCTGCTGCTTTAGCTTATGGTTTGGACAAAAAAGACGGAAAAACAATTGCTGTTTACGACCTTGGTGGTGGTACATTTGATATTTCAGTACTTGAAATTGGAGATGGCGTTTTTGAAGTTAAATCAACCAATGGAGATACGTTTTTAGGGGGTGAAGACTTTGATATGCGCTTGGTCGGTTATTTTGCCGATGAGTTTAAGAAAGAGCAAGGAATTGATCTGAAAAATGATAAATTAGCTTTACAGCGCTTAAAAGAAGCGGCAGAAAAAGCAAAAATTGAGCTTTCTTCGTCACAGCAAACAGAAATCAATTTACCATTTATCACGGCAGATCAATCAGGTCCCAAGCACTTAACAATGAAATTGACTCGGGCAAAATTTGAATCTCTGGTTGACGATTTAGTGCAGCGCACCATCGAGCCTTGTAAAGCTGCGTTAAAAGATGCTGGATTAAAGGCCGGTGAGATTGACGAAGTTGTTTTAGTGGGTGGTATGACACGTATGCCCAAGATTCAGCAAGTCGTGCAAAGCTTCTTTGGTAAGGATCCACACAAAGGCGTTAATCCTGATGAAGTTGTTGCAATGGGTGCTGCCATTCAAGGAGGTGTATTGCAAGGCGATGTCAAAGACGTTTTGCTTCTAGATGTAACACCTTTATCCTTGGGGATCGAAACCTTGGGTGGTGTTTTCACACGTCTCATTGAGCGTAATACCACTATCCCAACAAAAAAATCTCAAGTTTTTTCAACAGCTGATGATAACCAGAGTGCTGTGACTATTCGTGTTTTCCAAGGTGAACGGGAAATGGCGAGCGATAATAAGTTATTGGCTCAATTTGATCTTGTTGGTATTCCTCCAGCACCACGTGGTATACCTCAAATTGAAGTTACTTTTGATATTGATGCGAATGGTATTGTTAATGTTTCGGCCAAAGATAAGGGAACTGGTAAAGAGCATCAAATTCGTATTCAGGCATCAGGTGGTTTAAGTGATGCTGATATTGAAAAAATGGTACAGGATGCGGAAGAGCATGCAGCTGAGGATAAAAAACGCCGTGAAGGTGTTGAAGCTAGAAATCAAGCGGAAGCTCTTATTCATTCAACTGAAAAGTCACTCAATGAATATGGCGATAAAGTATCAGCTGAAGAAAAAGGACAGATTGAAACAGCAATATCTGATTTGAAATCTGCGCTTGAAGGCAGTGATACTGAAGAAGTAACAACAAAGATGCAAAAATTAGCTGAAGTCAGTATGAAGCTTGGACAGGCTATGTATGAAGCTTCACAAGCAGCGGGCGCTGACACTGAAACAGAAGCAAAGAATGATGATGTTGTTGATGCTGATTTTGAAGAAGTTAATGATAAGAAGAAATAGTGTCAGCATGTGTGTTGATTAATTTATAAACCCGGCCTTTGAAATATAAGGCTGGGCTTTATTATTTGAGTGAGTTGCAACTTTGTTGCTAAAAATATAAATTAAAAGCAATCTTATCCATAAGATGGATGACAGAGAAATTATCAGGAATACATGATGAAGGTTGACTATTATGAAATTCTTGGCGTGACTCGTGAATGTGATGATAAAAAGTTGAAATCTGCTTTTCGTAAGTTGGCAATGCAATATCATCCTGATCGCAACGCCGGGGATAAAGAGGCAGAGCGAAAATTCAAAGAAATTGGCGAAGCCTACGAAGTCCTCAAAGATCCCCAAAAGCGTGCTGCTTATGATCGATTTGGTCATGCGGCTTTTGAAAATAGCGGTAGTCAAGGAGGAGCAAATCCCTTTGGAGGTTTTGCTGCTGGTGGTGGATTTGCTGATATTTTTGAAGATTTTTTTGGCGAAATTATGGGAGGTGCGCACCGTAAGCGTGGTGATGGTCGCGAACGTGGTGCAGATCTGAGTTATAATATGGAAATAACCTTAGAAGAGGTATTTTCAGGAAAAACTGCAGAAATTACTATTCCCAGTTCCGTTACGTGCGATGTTTGTGAAGGATCAGGAGCGAGAAAGGGTTCTAAGCCGCAAGTTTGTGGAACATGTCATGGATCTGGTCGTGTGCGTGCTGCACAAGGTTTCTTTTCTATTGAGCGAACATGTCCTTCATGTCATGGACGTGGTGAAACTATTACGGATCCATGCCCAAAATGTCAGGGGACACGACGCATAGAGAAAAAACGTTCATTGAGCGTGAATGTTCCAGCTGGTATTGAAGATGGAACGCGTATTCGCCTTTCTGGTGAGGGTGATGCTGGTATTCGTGGTGGCCCCAATGGTGATCTTTATATTTTCCTTTCCGTTAAACCGCATGAGTTTTTTCAGCGAGAAGGAGCAGATCTTCACTGTCGCGTTCCTATTTCAATGGTAACAGCTGCTTTAGGAGGAGAGTTTGAAGTTTCCGATCTTGATGGTGTTAAAGCGCGTGTTAAAATCCCAGAAGGGACACAAAATGGACGTCAATTCCGCCTTAAGGGTAAGGGTATGCCTATGTTGCGTCGGCAGCAAGCAAGGGGTGACCTTTACATCCATATCACGATTGAGACACCACAAAAATTAACGCAAGAACAACGTGAACTATTGCAAAAATTTGAAAAACTTTCAAATCATGAGAATTCACCGCAATCACATGGCTTTTTTTCACGTATGAAAGAATTTTTTGAAAATATTTCTGGTTAAATATGTGAATGTTCTCAGAATAGATTAGAAAAAACTTTTGGAAGGTTATTTTAATTAAGCTTTCTATAGTCTTATCATCTGTGAAAAGCATTTTTTTCTTGAAAAGAAAAGAGAGAAACGATTAATTTAGGGTAAGTGCCTGCCGCTGATAGTTTTTTACATTTCACGAGTTTTATGGATAAGTCTTATTTTTGAGTATCTATGATATTTTAAAAAGGGCTTATCCATACAAGAAGAACGCAATTGAGTGACTAATTTCCAGTGTAATGATAACTGCCTTTATGCATTCAGCATTTTTCGTATTTATTGTTTTACTCAAAATGCCTTTTTAAAAGCCCTATACTAAAACTGTCAAATAGGTAGTAGCCTATCAAGAAGTAGCTAAATAAGCTGTTAGACAATCCATCTTTTTCAAATAAAATATCAATTCCTCATAACCAATTTTATTTTTGGCATTTTTGATAGTCTTAAAAATTGCTTGGATAAGGTTACAGTGCTAAGTCAATCTACTTCTTATCTTGGTGATCTGTTAATTTTATTATTATAAGAAAATTTTGTTTTTATCTTACAAAATCAATGGTTGTATATATTCTTATTCATTGTTAAGTATCCATAAGCGTAAACTAACGAGTCGAATGTACGGCATAGCTTTAAAATTTTTTCAGAACTTTGCTTTTCAATTTTATACATAAAATCATAAAATAATAACGTTTTGTACGCCTGTTTTGTTTAATTTTTCGCTGTCAGTTTTTTGAGGAAGTTGTTTTCTTGTTTCATTTCGTTATTACTTTTCCTAAATTCCACTAAGAGATGGTAAAAAGTGATGAGGAGGCTCTATTAATGGATGATGCTAAAAACGGTGCTGTAGATGTTTTAGAAAAACAAGCAGCATTTCTATCGTCTGCTTTACCATATATGCAAAAATACGAAAATGAAACGGTTGTGGTAAAATATGGCGGTCATGCTATGGGTGATCCTGCCTTGGGGCGAGCATTTGCGCGTGATATTGCTCTATTAAAGCAATCGGGGATTAACCCTGTTGTTGTTCATGGTGGAGGACCTCAAATTGCTGAAATTTTGATGAAAATGGGGATTGAATCACGATTTGAAAACGGTTTACGGGTAACCGACGAGCGGATCGTTGAAGTCGTTGAAATGGTTTTGGCCGGTTCCATAAACAAAGAAATTGTCGCTCTCATCAATGCAGAGGGTGAATGGGCAATAGGATTATGTGGTAAGGACGGCAATATGGTTTTTGCCGAAAAGGCTTATAAAACTGTCATTGATCCTGATTCGAATATTGAACGTGTTTTAGATTTGGGATTTGTTGGTGAGCCTATTGAAGTTGATCGCACATTGCTGGATCTTTTAGCATGTTCTGAAATGATACCAGTTCTTGCTCCTGTGGCTCCAGGACGCGATGGAAAAACCTATAATATTAATGCTGATATTTTTGCTGGGGCTATTGCTGGTGCATTAGAAGCTAAACGCCTTTTATTTCTCACTGATGTTCCTGGTGTTTTGGATAAACAGGGCCAGCTTTTAAAAGAATTGACAGTTTCTGAAGCAGAGAAACTTATCAAAAATGGAACAATTTCAGGAGGCATGATTCCAAAAGTAGAGACTTGTATAAAAGCCCTTCAAAATGGTGTGGAAGGTGTTGTCATTTTAAATGGTAAAACTCCTCATTCTGTTTTACTAGAACTGTTTACCGAACAGGGAGTTGGAACGCTTATTGTTTCATAAATTGTGCGGAAAATTGGAGGAGAAAGCCTTTCATGACAAATATAAAACAGCTTAAATATCCTTTATTAAGTAAGCCAGAATTGGCAATATTTGCTGCAACAATATTGTGGGGTATTACATTTTTAGTCATTCATATTGCGGTACGCTATAGTGGTCCCCTGTTTTTTGTTGGATTTCGTTTTATTATTGCATCTCTTATATGTGGAGCAATTTTTTGGCGCTCTATAAAAGGTATAACGGTTTATGAAGTTTTCGCTGGAATGGCGATTGGTTTAGCCATGTTTTTAGGTTATGCTTTTCAAGCAGCTGGACTTCAAACGATTATTAGTAGTCAGTCGGCTTTTATTACAGCGCTTTATGTACCGATGGTTCCAATCTTGCAATGGATTGTTTTTAAAAAACCTCCCCGTTTTGCTTGTTGGGTTGGTATTGTTTTCGCTTTTATAGGGCTTGTTCTTGTTTCAGGACAAAAGCCGGGGAATTTTGATTTTTCAAAAGGCGAAATTTTGACTTTGTTAGGCGCTTTAGCGATTGCTGGAGAAGTCATACTCATCGGAATTTTTGCCAATAAGGTTGATAGTCGGCGTGTGACCATTATCCAGTTATTTTTTAGTGGTTTTTTTTCATTTTCTTGTATGCCTTTGATGGGTGAAAGCATTCCTGAATTTTCGTGGGTATGGTTTAGTATTGGCATCGGATTGGCATTAATGAGTGCCATCATTCAATTGGCTATGAATTGGGCACAAAAGTCTATTTCTCCTACACGTGCAACACTCATTTACGCAGGTGAACCGGTATGGGCTGGTATTGTTGGGCGTTTGGCTGGAGAGCATTTATCCCCGTTAGCATTATTAGGTGGCTTGCTTATTCTGATTGGGATCATTGTGGCTGAATTACAACCTTCACAATGGCGTAAAAAAAACAAAGCAATTGAAAAAATTGATTAGCTATGCACCTTTTCTATTATGATTTTATTACATGAGATTTTTGCTTGCAAAGTTTTCATTTTTGAGGCTTTTTTTAATATGGAGATAAAGGAGGCTTTATAAGCTATTCCAGCTTTTGTATAGTAAATTGGAGCAATAATATTTATCTGTCTTCTTAACTTCTGAAACGGGAAGTCAACCTTCATTGAGTCAAAGCATGAAGTGGTAAAGACAAAAAACAACTCTCATCTTTACTGTTATTGTTAAATTTAGCTTTACAATTTTCAAAAACATCCATGGTAATTTTTTTGAATAATAAAAATTACGCACCGTTGCACGTTATTCCTTTTGTTATTTCATGGGATCACGCTTTTCACGTAAAATAGAACGCCTAAAGCAGCCTCCCATAATGTTGTATATTAACGCGTTTTTTTAAAAGACAATTTTCTTAATATACATCATATTCATTGACGATCCGCGTGAAGTATAGAAAAACCACAGAGCATCATCGTTTTACTTAAATAAAAGGCACTAGCATTTTCTTTGTCAGTTCTCAATATTACGACAGCCTTTCGCATTTGAAAGAGAGAGAGGCATGTTTACTCATTTCTTAAACGTTTTTATCCATATACTAGCTCTGTTTTATAATGGGGAAGCAAAAAATTTGATTGATTCACTATGAAAAGATTTAAAATGAGAAAGGCTCGCGATATTCATGTTATTTTATATAAGATTGCTAAAAAAGCAGGTTATTGCGTATAAATAAAAAAGCATTTCTTGCGAATTTTATTGCAAGCTTAAGTGATATACACGCCCATCATATAAATATTATAACACATTGATTTATAATTATAATATAGAATTATTCACATTGAATTAGAACCCTGAATACCGTAAAACTTCCTCACTTCAAATCGTTTTCATATTAAATCAATCCAAGTCTACTTGCTGACACGTTACAAGCAGGTAGTCCATGTGGGTAAAAACTGTACAAGAAAGGCATATCTCTTATAAACTTTTTCAAGTGTAAAGGATTGTTGCAACATTGGAGACTGGCAAAATGTATGATGGTATCGGTTTATCCAGCATATAAGTCATAAAATAAGATGCGAAAGTATCATTTTAGCACCGTTGGATTTAATTTAGCAAATAAAAGCCTCATTTTTTAGGTTATGAAAAGTTGTGTTTTGAGAAGCTTTTTAGATTTATATTTTTTTGATAGAAGCCGGAGCATAATTGGTCTTTGCGTTTTGTATTATTCTTTGCTAAATCGCCTTATATGACAATAGATCGTAATTATATTCGTAATTTTTCCATCGTGGCGCATATTGATCACGGCAAATCCACTTTAGCTGATCGTTTGATTCAAATAACAGGTGGGCTTGATACACGTGAGATGAAAGAACAAGTACTCGATTCCATGGATATTGAGCGTGAACGTGGAATTACTATTAAAGCACAAACGGTACGTTTACACTATAAAGCAAAGAATGGTGAAACCTATATTTTAAATCTTATGGATACACCTGGTCATGTGGATTTTGCTTATGAGGTTTCGCGTTCATTGGCAGCTTGTGAAGGTTCTCTGTTGGTGGTGGATGCAAGCCAAGGTGTAGAGGCGCAGACGTTAGCAAATGTTTATCAAGCCATTGATAATTCCCATGAGTTGGTTGTTGTACTCAATAAAGTTGATCTTCCAGCAGCAGAACCTGAGCGTGTTAAAGAACAAATTGAAGATGTGATAGGCATTGATACATCTCAAGCAGTAGAAATATCAGCAAAAACAGGTTTGGGTGTTCCTGATGTTTTGGAGGCAATTGTAACACAATTACCACCTCCACATACAGGCGATGTTGCAAATCCCTTGAAAGCAATGTTGGTTGATAGCTGGTATGATGCATATCTTGGTGTCATTGTTTTGGTACGAGTGATAGATGGTATTTTAAAAAAAGGCCAAACCATTCGTATGATGGGTACGGGAGCAAAATATCCAGTTGAGCGCGTTGGGGTGTTTACACCTAAAATGGTACAGGTTGATGAGTTAGGACCAGGCGAGATTGGTTTTATCACTGCCTCTATCAAAGAAGTAGCAGATACACGGGTTGGGGATACGATTACTGAAGAGCGCCGTCCTTGTGAAAATGCTTTGCCTGGTTTTAAGCCGGCGCAACCAGTTGTATTTTGTGGTCTTTTTCCAATTGATGCTGCCGATTTTGATGATTTGCGTGCAGCCATGGGCAAATTACGCTTAAATGATGCGAGTTTTTCTTTTGAAATGGAAACATCCGCGGCTTTAGGATTTGGTTTTCGCTGTGGCTTTTTGGGACTTCTTCATCTTGAAATTATTCAAGAGCGATTAGAGCGTGAGTTTAATTTGGATTTAATCGCGACAGCACCTTCGGTTGTTTATCGCATGAATATGAATGATGGTTCTGTTAAAGAGTTGCACAATCCAGCGGATATGCCTGATGTGGTTAAAATTTCTTCAATCGAAGAACCATGGATTCGGGCGACAATCATGACTCCTGATAATTATCTTGGATCAATTTTAGAACTATGCCAAGAGCGGCGGGGGATACAAGCTGGTTTATCCTATGTTGGAACCCGTGCTATGGTAACGTATGATTTACCACTGAATGAAGTTGTTTTTGATTTTTATGATCGGCTAAAATCAATCTCAAAGGGTTATGCTTCTTTTGATTATCAGATGGCAGATTATGCAGAAGGGGATTTAGTTAAAATGTCTATTTTGGTAAATGGAGAGTCTATAGATGCATTGTCTATGCTTGTGCACCGCACGATTGCAGAAAAGCGCGGGCGTTCCATGTGTGAAAAACTGAAAGATCTTATTCCCCAGCATATGTTTCAGATTCCAGTTCAAGCAGCTATTGGTGGTAAAGTTATAGCGCGCGAAACAATTCGTGCTTTGCGTAAAGATGTAACAGCAAAATGTTACGGGGGTGATGTCACGCGTAAGCGCAAACTTTTGGAAAAGCAAAAAGAAGGCAAAAAGCGGATGCGCCAATTTGGAAAAGTAGAAATTCCACAATCGGCATTTATTCAAGCGCTCAAAATGAACAAATAATGAAAAAAGGAGTATTGTCTCTCATTGATTGCGCTTTTGCTTTTGTTGATTGGTTCAGGTGCTTAAAGAACACTTTTAAATAGAATTGCGCTGTGCTTGTTTTAGTGAATCATCACTCAATGCATCAAATTCCATTTCACAATAGGGGATGTGAAAAATATAAAGTAACATACACTGTGAATGATATAAAATCCATTTGGCATTACCGTCTTTACGCGTCATAAAGATGCAAAGCGCACCTATCATTCTCTTTTTCAGCTCAAAATATTATGACAGTCCTTATCACTTGAGAGAATTTTCATTAAAAATATTTTTACTCTTTTCTTAAAGTGTCTCTTACCCACGCGCCAACTGCGTTTGGAACGATCAAGGAAATGATAGTGATTGATTCACTATGAAAGGATTTGAAATGAGAGAATTCTTGTATTTGAGGTTATTATTCAAGTAAAAAAACGATGAAATATTATTATGAATTATCTTGTGTCTAAGAACGTAAAAGATCATTAATGGATGTTTTTTCTCGTGTTTTTTGATCAACGCGTTTTACAATAACGGCACAATAAAGGCTTGGTCCTGCTTCACCATTTGGTAAAGGTTTTCCAGGGAAAGAACCAGGCACAACCACTGAATAGGCTGGTACCTCACCGATAAAAATTTCACCTGTTGTACGATCAATAATCTTTGTAGATTTTCCAATAAAGACTCCCATACCCAAAACAGTACCTTCACGGATAATACAGCCTTCAACAATTTCAGAGCGAGCACCGATAAAGCAATGATCTTCAATGATTGTTGGATTTGCTTGCAGTGGTTCCAAAACACCTCCAATACCAACACCGCCAGAAAGATGGACATGTTTACCAATTTGTGCACAAGAACCAACGGTAGTCCATGTATCAACCATTGTACCCTCATCGATAAAAGCACCAAGATTAACAAAGGATGGCATCAATATAACGTTGGGTGCAATGTAAGCAGAGTGACGTACAATGGCTCCAGGAACGGAACGGAAATCAGCACTTTTAAAATCTGCCTCTTGCCAACCAGAGAATTTTGAAGGAACTTTATCCCACCAATGTGTTCCATTGATTCCACCAGTGATGATTTGCATAGGATTAAGCCGAAAAGAGAGCAAAACCGCTTTTTTCAACCATTGATGAACATGCCATTGTCCATTTTTTTGTCTTTCTGCAACACGGATTTCACCTTTATCAAGAAGGTTCAATGTATGTTCGATACTCTCACGGATTTCGCCTTTTGTGGTAGTATCGATAGAATCGCGATCGTCAAAAGCTTGTTGAATAATCATTTCAAGTTGTGTGAGATGGGTCATGACGAGAGTTCCGTTAAACAAGTTGAAAGCTTCAAGATTTATTCTCTATGAACTACGCGAAGAAATGTGTTCAGTCAATAAAACGATGAGGAAGTAGGACAGGTGCATGAAAAAAGGCTGTAAAGAAAAAATAAAAGGAGAGCAAGAAAATTGGACACCACTTCTCCATACGAAGGATGCTCTACAACAAATACATAAAATCTCTAATTCAGCACAAATTCGTTCGTCTACTTATCGCTTAGCCTATATCGATCAAGATTTTATGATGCGTCCAGAGTTGCGCTCACAACGTATTGGTCTTGAATTTTTAAAGCCGGAAATAACCCTTAAAGAATATGATATTCAATCAACAGTTGTTTTGTTTGGTGGTGCGCGTATCCCTGAATCTGGGCAAGCAGCGTGGGCTGCAAAAAATGAAATACAAAAGAAAAATTTGCGTGCTATGTCACATTATTACGATGAAGCGAGAGAATTTGCGCGTTTGTGCTCACTTTATTCTGCTACGACAGAATATCGTGAATTTGTGGTTGTTACGGGGGGCGGACCAGGAATTATGGAGGCGGGAAATCGTGGTGCTTGTGATGTTGGTGCCCCAACGATTGGTTTGAATATTATTTTACCACATGAGCAGGAACCTAATTCGTATGTGTCGCCGCATTTGTGTTTCAATTTTCATTATTTGGGGATGCGCAAAATGCATTTTTTAGTACGAGCGAAAGCATTAGCTATCTTCCCTGGAGGATTTGGGACTCTGGATGAATTGTTTGAGACGTTAACTTTAGTGCAGACGGGGCGTATGAAACAGGTACCAATTTTATTGTTTGGCAAAGAATTTTGGAGCAATACTATCAATTTTGAGTATCTGTCTGAACAAGGTACAATTTCTCCTACTGATGTTAATTTTGTGAAATTTGTCAATACAGCAGCAGAAGCTTTTGAAGAAATTCGTTCTTTTTATGAACTGCCTTGACGACTTTTAAGACGTTCACTCTTGAAGGATAATTAATACTCTACTTTGGTTAAATAAAGTCCTGAAGGAGGAGCAACAACACCACAATGTTTACGATCTTTAGCGTGAAGAGCTGCTTCGAGATCTTGAGCTGTCCAACGTCCAATACCTACTTCCATGAGGCTTCCTGCGAATGAACGGATTTGATGATGAAGAAAAGAACGGGCTTGCGCATAAAGGAAAATTTCTTCACCTTCTCTTTGAATATCCAAACGGTCAAGGGTGCGAATAGGGCTTTTGGCTTGGCAATGTGCTGAACGGAAAGTGGTAAAATCATGTTCTCCTACAAGCTTTTGAGCAGCTTCATGCATGGCTTCAGCATTAAGAGGCTTTGGCAACCACCACACGCGTTTGGCATTTAAGGCTGGTGGAGAGCGACGATTAAGAATTTTAAAAATATAATGGCGTTTTACAGCGGAAAATCGTGCATCAAAGTCATCAGGGACATTTTGTACGTTTAAGATTGAAATAGCTTCTCCCTGTTTACGTAAAAGAGCATTGAGCGCATCACGTACAGTATGGGGATGCCAGTTTTTTATGAAATCAACATGCGCAACTTGTCCCGTAGCGTGTACGCCCGCATCGGTTCTTCCTGCTGTTGTTATGGTCAATTGTTGTCCACTAAAGGAAAAGATTGCCTGTTCAAGAGCTCCTTGTACAGTGTGAAGTTTTGCTTGACGCTGCCAACCAGCATAATTTGAACCATCATATTCAAGAGTGAGTTTAAAACGTGGCATCTTAAAAAACAGCAGAAATATGAGCACCTCGCAAAAAGGTTGCGCTATCAAGGACTTTACCACCCGATCTTTGGAGAGAGGTTATTTCTATTCGCCCTTGTCCACAATGGACAATCAAAGAATCTGGTTCTATTCGTCCAATTTCAAGAGAAGGACCTGTTGTTAAGCGACTATCAAGAATTTTTACACGTTCTTCTCGTCCCCCAATATTCATATTGCACCAGCAACCAGGAGAAGAAGAGAGCGCACGGATATGCTTATGAATAAACTCTGCAGGTTTTGTCCAATCAATGCGGGTCTCTTCCTTTTTGATTTTGGCAGCATAGGTGATGCCTTCCTCTGATTGTGGGGTCAGTTTAAGTTGGCCTTTTTCAAGAGTTGATAAGGTTTCTACCATAAGTTCTGCGCCAATATGTGAAAGTTTGTTTAAAAGCTCAGCAGTGGTGGTGTTATCAGTAATGGGGATGGAGCGAGAAAGAGCGATAGGTCCCGTATCAAGTCCTTCATCCATTTTCATGATCATAATACCTGTTTCTTTATCACCAGCCATAATTGCTCGTTGAATAGGCGCAGCACCACGCCAACGTGGTAAGAGTGAAGCGTGGGCATTAAAACAACCAAAACGCGGCGTTTCGAGAATAGCTTTGGGTAAAAGGAGTCCGTAAGCTACCACAATAGCAACATCAACAGAAAGTGCTGCAAATTGCTCCTGTTGTTCGATTGTTTTGAGTGTTTGTGGCGTAAAGATGGGAATAGATTCCTCTTTTGCTACATTGTGAACAGGTGAGGGGATTAATTTAAGTCCTCGACGTCCTGCTGGGCGAGGGGGTTGACTATAAACAGCAACAACATCATGACCTGCATCCAATAAAGCACGCAAAATAGGAACAGAAAAATCTGGTGTCCCCATAAAACTTAATCGTAAAGCCATTACAAAACTGCTTCCTGCATGTTTTTTTCTTTTGCGCGTTTTTTAAATTTTCGTATCACCATATCGCGTTTGATCTTTGAAATGTAATCAATAAAAAGGCGCCCATCTAAATGATCAATTTCATGCTGCAAGCAAGTTGCCAAGAGATCGTCTGCTTCAATTTCTGTTTGTTTTCCTTCACGGTTCTGATAGCGAACACAAAGGCGTTTAGGACGTTCAACCTCTGCAAAATAGTCAGGAATAGAAAGACAACCCTCTTTATAAATATTACGCTCATCTGAAAGCCATAAAATTTCAGGGTTGATAATAACAAATGGTTTTTTCCGCTCATCTTCAGAATTTCCAGAGACATCTATAACCAACATACGTAGCGGTATACCAATTTGAATAGCAGCAAGACCAATGCCCTTAGCATTATACATGGTTTCCAACATATCATCCGCAAGTTTTTGGAGAGCTGAATCGACCTGATCAACGGGTTTGGACACTTCCCGTAAAATCGGATCAGGTAAAGTAACTAAAGATCTCATTGGCATAAGTAGAGATTAATCAATGGTTTGTTATTGGTCAATATTGAATAACGGATTCTTGCGTTTTTTTACAATAAGAGCGTTATATTACCATTTATGTTTGATTCGTTTTTTTCCATACTCGCTGGAGAGTTTTTTTCTAAACTAATGCTTTTGCTTTTATTTATATTTGTCTGTTTGGCATTTTTTATGTTGATACATTCTCATCGAAAAAAAGCATTTTTGGAAAATGAAATTGCTGAACGCGCACGTGAGGCACAAATGCAGATGGCTACCTTGCTGAAAACACAAGCTGAAATGCAAGGGAGAATGCAAACGATGGCGGAAATTTTTGGTCAACGGCAGGCTGAATTGAATAAATCACTCAGTGAGCAACTCAATGGGATGACAACAAGCTTAGGCCAAACACTTCAGGTACAGACCAAATCCACTTATGAAAATTTGAATCGTTTGCAAGAGCGTTTAGCAGTGATTGATGCGGCACAAAATAATATTCAATCTCTTACGGGACAAGTTGTTCAGTTGCAGTCCATTTTAAGCAATAAGCAGACACGTGGTACTTTCGGTCAGGGGCGGATGGAAGCAATTATTGCTGATGCCTTACCAACAAATGCTTATGCTTTTCAGGCTGTTCTTTCCAATGGAAAGCGCCCAGATTGTCTCATTCATATGCCCAATAAAGCCCCTTCTCTTGTTGTTGATGCTAAATTCCCTCTGGAGGCTTGGAATGCTATGCGTAAGGCAGAATCAGCGCAAGAGCGTCAAGAGGCAGAACGCCAATTTCGTACCGATATGGAAGTCCATATTCGTGATATTGCACAAAAATATTTGATTCCTGGAGAAACCCATGACACTGCTTTCCTTTTTGTGCCATCTGAATCGATTTTTGCAACAATTTATGAGGACTTTGAGGCATTGGTACAAAAATCCAATAGAGCTCATGTGATTATTGTTTCACCATCTTTGTTGATGCTCTCTGTCCAAGTGGTACAAACCATTATGAAAGATGCACGGATGCGTGAACAAGCGCATTTAATTCAATCAGAAGTAGCAAAATTGATGGAAGATTTTGGACGAATGGATATACGCGTTCGTGCGTTACAGAAGCATTTTCACAAAGCAGGTGAAGATATAGAGGGAATTTTGATATCGTCTTCCAAAATCATGAAACGGGCAAATCGCATTGAAACTGTCGAATTAAAAGAGAATCATTCTGAACCAACAAAAATGACAACATTGGCTCAGTCGCAAACATTGCGTTTTGCTGACGAGGAATAAAGCAAAGCAAGCTTCTTAAATATCACAAGTCAGATCACGTTCTTTATTGATTGGTAATACTTTTTTAGTATCTCTATCTTGTTTTATTTCTTAAACGAGAGGAATAGGAATATGCGACACCTTTTGTTTTTAGGGGCACTGGTGTTTCTGCTAGATGGGTGTGCAACGACCACTCCCACACACACAAACAATGCTTGTGCTATTTTGGCACAAAAAAATGGTTTTTTTGACAATTGGGGTAAGGCTTCTAAACGTGCAGAAATGCGCTATGGGATTCCTATGCCTATTATTCTTGCAACCATTAATATGGAATCGAGCTTTCGTCACAATGCACGTCCTCCACGTAAAAAACTACTTGGTTTTATTCCATGGAAGCGTCAATCGACAGCCTATGGTTATTCTCAAGCGCTTGACAGTACATGGGCAATGTATCTACGCTCTACGGGCAGATCTTTTGCATGGCGTACGAATTTTGCAGATTCTGCTGATTTTATTGCTTGGTATCATCGCCAAAGTGTTCAACGCAATGGGGTGAGATTTGATGATGCATATAGCCTTTATTTAAATTATCATATGGGACATGGTGCTTATGCGCGTGGCGGGCGTGTCACTGCTGCACTTTCACAGGCAGCACAGCGCATGGCAAGGATATCGAGGCTCTATGAACAGCAATTAAAGAGATGTGGATGGCGTTAGGGAAGATTTTTGAAAATCTCAATTAGGGAATTGTTGCGGTAAAATTATTTGAGAGCCAAATTTCTTATGGCACGATAAGGTTGTATCATTTTTCCGATTTTCAAATGAAATAAATTGTTATTTTTTAGAATAAACCCAAGAGACAGAAAGCTTTTGCAATGCTCAATATATTTGAGTGCACTCTCGATATTTTTACCTTCTTTGTTTAAAAATTTACAATGGAAACTATATTCTATTTGGCTCATGCATTTCGCACAGGTCTAAGTATCAGAGATTATTAAAGAAAAATTTTAAAATTTAATATCATTTTTTATTTTCATTATGCGTATTACTGGCTGATTATTACATGAATATTTTCTTTTTTAGCGTATAAAATAGCAATCAAAAAAATGCAATTCGAGCATCATATTAAAGTAAGAATCTCGAATGGCGTAGGGTTTTATCATTTCAGATCTCTTGAGGTTAAATCAATAAAAACAATTGGCTTGCACATAACAAGCGTAATTGGCATGTGGATAAAAACTGTGAAAGAAAAGACTAAAAATGTTTCTTATGAACATTCTCAAAAGTAAGAATTATCGGCAACATTGGGAATTAGCACATATAATGATGGCGCCACTTTGCTTTCACAACTCAACCTTGCTTGTGACGTGCAAGGAAACAAAATTAATTGATTCAATATGTTATTTAAGCGTGAATATACCTTAGTATTGAGCAGGTAGATGCTACTCAAGGTGGACAATTTTTTAATTGGCAAGACATCTGATCAGGCTAAAAATACTCGAAAAAAGTTCTGATTCGCAATAATTGAGAAGTATATTTCAATATTTTATTCTCTCATCTTCGTTTAGATACTTCGTACCTTTTAAAAAGATATCGATAACCGACATATTATGATTTCGTGGAAATATTGTGATAAAGAGAATTCAAATTTTGTTCTTTAAAACAAGGCGTAAGTTAAACAGCTCATTTTCTGTTTCTGTGCAAAGCATAAAAATTATCTACTTTCACGGTTACGACAGTAAAATTTTATAATCCAACAAATGATTAAAAATGTGTTATAACATCATAAAAATGCAAGGAACAGGCGCTACTGGAATGATGATTAAATAACACATAAAACTTTTAAATTGATGCACACATTCCCTATTATAATTGATATTATAATTAATCCCCTTGATAGAATAGCAGGTCCTTTTGGTGGAGCTAAGCGGGATCGAACCGCTGACCTCTTGCATGCCATGCAAGCGCTCTCCCAGCTGAGCTATAGCCCCTATAAAAACAATTTTTCCCAAAAGGAAAGTATACAATTTCAGCTTTTCTAGAACGATCAAAATTGAAGATCAAGAAGAATTTACATTCAATGGAAAAGATGTCCTCTTTTACTTCTCTTAAGCATCGTCATCATTAGAAACACCGCCTCCGAGAATATCAGTAACGTCATCATCTTCATCGTCATCATCATGAGATAAAAATGTATCATCGTCATCACCAAGATCTACATCACTATCTTCTAAATCAGGAAGATCGTCATCTTTAGAATCCTCGTCATCCTCTTCAAGAAGCATAAAAGCAGATTTTTCAAGTGCTGTATCAAGCTCTTCAGCATCAACGTCTTCCTCATTGTTTGCTTCAGCTGCTGCAACTTCAAAGTAAGAACGCGGATAAGAAATTCCTGTATAGGGCGACACAATAGGATCGCGATTTAGATCGTAAAATTTTTTTCCTGTTTCTGGATCAACACGTTTAGTTCCAAGTTCTTGTTTTGCCATAAACCGTGCCTCTTTGATTAACTATTATTCCATTAAAAGATAAATTTTATGGTGCTTAATCGAAAAATAATGCCTTTGTCAAAGATAAATACACTGTTCCACAGTGATTTTTTCATGACGTCTTTTAAAGCATGTGCTAAAGGATGCACAATTTCATAAAAGTTAGATAGAATTAAATAGAATTTCCATGCAAAAAGCAATCCCTATAACCACCTATAAATCGAGTAGTCTCTCTGGAAAAATTAAAATACCAGGAGATAAATCAATCTCTCATCGCTCTCTTATATTGGGAGGATTAGCAAGTGGTGAGACACATATTTATGGATTACTTGAAAGCGCTGATGTACTCAATACAGCTGCTGCTATGCAAGCTATGGGTGCCTGTATTATTAAAAAAGATGACTTCTGGACTATACGAGGAACAGGGAATGGTTGCCTTTTAGCTGCACAAAAACCTTTAGACTTTGGAAACGCTGGAACGGGTGCTCGTTTGGTTATGGGAATGGTTGGTCCATATCATATGAAAACAACCTTTATTGGTGATGCTTCTCTCTCTAAACGTCCAATGGGACGTATTCTTGATCCGCTGCGTCTCATGGGGGTTGAAATTGAAGCAACGCACAACGATCATCTTCCTTTAACGCTTTATGGTCCGAAAATGGCTAATCCGATTCGTTACCGTGTTCCAATAGCTTCCTCCCAAATTAAATCAGCAGTCTTGCTTGCTGGACTCAATACCGCCGGCATTACAACTGTTATTGAACCAGTTCTAACACGAGATCATACGGAAAAAATGTTAAAAGCATTCGGTGCACAACTTGAAATAGAAAAAGATAATGAAGGTGCGCGTTTGATTCATCTTAACGGTCAACCCCATCTTACTGGGCAAACGATTCATATTCCGGGTGATCCTTCTTCTGCTGCTTTTCTAATTATCGCAGCCCTTCTTGTAGAAGACTCTGATATCACCATTGAAAATGTTTTGATAAATAACTCTCGAATAGGGCTTATCGAAACATTGTGGGAAATGGGTGCTCAAATTGAATTTTTGAACCGACGTCAAACAGGTGGAGAGGATGTTGCTGATCTACGGATAAAATCATCGGTTCTTAGAGGCGTTACGGTGCCCAAAGAACGTGCTCCATCGATGATTGATGAATATCCTGCTTTGGCAGTAGCAGCAGCCTTTGCAGAAGGTAAAACAGTGATGTTAGGAATCGAAGAATTGCGTGTAAAAGAATCAGACCGACTGTCTGCTGTTGCTCAAGGACTCGAAATTAATTGCGTAGACTGTGAAGAAGGACAAGATTTTCTTATTGTTTATGGGAAGGGTTCTGCCAAAGGTTTGGGTGGTGGACATGTCTCCACACATCTTGATCATCGAATTGCTATGTGTTTTCTCGTTTTTGGGCTTGTATCAGAAAAACCTGTTACCATTGATGATAAACGAATGATCGCTACGAGCTTTCCAGAATTTATTCCTTTTATAAAACAACTTGGGGGGAAAATCGCTTGAAGCCTTTTGTTATTGCCATTGATGGACCTGCAGCCTCAGGCAAAGGAACCTTAGCACGCAAAATTGCTGCACATTATCGTCTTCGCCATCTCGATACTGGTCTTACTTATCGTAGTGTTGCTCATACGCTTTTACAACAAAATTTAGCTCTTAATGATGAAAAAAATGCTATTATTTATGCTAAAGAACTTGATTTTAATACCTTAAATCCTGCTCTTCTTTCTTCTCATGAACTTGGTGAAGCGGCTTCAAAAATAGCGATTAATCCTGCTGTACGCAAAATTCTTGTCGAAAAACAACGCAACTTTGCTAAAGTTTTGCCTGGCTGTGTGCTTGATGGACGTGATATCGGAACTATTGTTTGTCCTGATGCCGATATCAAGTTTTATGTTCTAGCCAATGTTCAAACACGCGCCAAACGTCGCTACCAGGAGATTTTAAAAAAGGGTGTTCAAGCAAATTATCATGAAATCCTAACTCAACTTGAACAGCGCGACGGTCGCGATATAACCCGCAAACAAAGTCCACTAAAACCAGCAAAAAACGCCCACTTGCTTGATACGTCAAAATTGAGTATAGAAGCAACATTTGAAATTGCATGTAGTTTTATTGATCCAATCATAAAAATGCATATAATTGGATAAATTCGTTAAGGTGACTTCCAGCCTAGCGCTAACTTTTTTCCTTTATTCAAGGAAAAAGGCAGGGAGTTGCTTATGTTAACACTAACCTAGCGCTCATACCTTATAACACAAGGTACATATTAGGAGTTCTTATGTCACAATACAATCCCACAACAGCGGATTTTGAAGCCCTTTTAACAGAATCTTTTCAAACCAATGATCTTAATGAAGGATCTGTTGTTAAAGGTCGTGTTATTGCAATCGAAAAAGACATGGCCATTATTGATGCTGGTCTTAAAGTCGAAGGACGTATTCCTCTCAAAGAATTTGGAGCTAAAGCAAAAGACGGTTCTTTGCAAGTGGGCGATGAAGTTGAGGTTTACATTGAACGCATTGAAAATGCGATGGGTGAAGCTGTTTTATCACGTGAAAAGGCACGGCGCGAAGAAAGTTGGGTCCGTTTGGAGGAAAAATTCAATGCTGGTGCACGCGTTGATGGAGTGATCTTTAGCCAAGTAAAAGGTGGTTTTACAGTCGATCTTGATGGTGCTGTTGCTTTCTTGCCGCGCAGCCAAGTTGATATTCGTCCCATTCGTGATGTTTCACCTCTCATGCACAATTCTCAGTCCTTTGAAATTTTGAAGATGGATCGTCGTCGTGGCAATATTGTGGTCTCACGTCGCACTGTTTTAGAAGAAAGTCGCGCTGAGCAACGTTCAGAAATTGTACAAAATCTTGAAGAAAACCAAATCGTTGAAGGTGTGGTGAAAAATATCACAGATTATGGTGCCTTTGTTGATCTTGGTGGGATTGATGGTCTCTTGCACGTTACAGATATGGCATGGCGGCGTGTTAACCACCCATCTGAAGTTCTCACAATTGGTCAAACGATTAAAGTTCAAATTATTCGCATCAATCAGGATACGCACCGTATTTCTCTTGGAATGAAACAGCTTGAAAGTGATCCTTGGGAAAGCATCAGTGTTCGGTATCCGATTGGTAAAAAAATTACAGGTGCTGTCACCAACATTACTGATTACGGTGGTTTTGTTGAAATTGAGCCAGGAATCGAAGGGCTGATCCATGTTTCTGAAATGAGCTGGACGAAGAAAAATGTTCATCCTGGAAAAATTCTGTCTACATCACAAGAAGTAGAAGTAGTTGTTCTTGAGATTGATCCTTCTAAACGGCGTATTTCTCTTGGCTTAAAGCAAACATTTGAAAATCCATGGGAAGCTTTTGCCAATAAATTTCCTGTCAATTCGCAAATTGAAGGAGAGGTTAAAAATAAAACAGAATTTGGTCTGTTTATTGGGCTTGAAGGCGATGTTGATGGTATGGTCCATTTGTCTGATCTTGATTGGAACCGTCCTGGTGAACAAGTCATTGATACTTACAATAAAGGCGATATCGTTAAAGCTGTGGTCCTTGATGTTGACATTGAAAAAGAGCGCATTTCTCTTGGAATTAAGCAGCTTTCCAGCGATAAAGTTGGAGAAGCAGCTGCTTCTGGCGAATTGCGAAAAGGTGCTGTTGTAACATGCGAAGTGATTGCTGTTAACGACAATGACATTGGTGTGAAATTGATTGACCACAACCTTGAGACAACCATTCGGCGTGCTGATCTCGCGCGTGATCGTGATGAGCAACGTCCTGAGCGTTTCGCAATTGGACAAAAGGTTGATGCTCGCATCACAGCATTTGATAAAAAAACACGTAAAATTTCAGTATCGATTAAAGCTTTAGAAATTGCAGAGGAAAAAGAAGCTGTTGCACAATATGGTTCTACAGACTCGGGTGCTTCTCTTGGTGATATTCTTGGTGCTGCTTTAAAAAAACAAGAACAAGATTAATCATCAATCATTAAAGCTTACGGTGTTATTAAGGTCACTCATTTTAGGGTGACCTTTTTATTTTCTAAAAAAATTGTCTGCTTATTTTCTAATTATTGCGTAAAAAATTATAACTGCTTGCAACTAAAAACAAAAAGTTTGTTTTTTTGTCTATCAACGGTTCACTATTCAGATAAAATGCTTACAATTTAAATAAACAACGATGTAATTGAATAACAATGGGACATTATGACGTGCATAATACCTTTCATAAAGTGCTTTTTTTCTCAAAAAGAGAAAAAAAACCATTTTATTAATACGGATTTTCCTCTTCGTGCAATTTATAAGGTACGGGAAGATCTTTATAACTTAGGGCATGATATAGCTTCTGGTAAAGAAATTTTACTCCCTGAATATGAAGGAGTAGAAGATTTTCGCAAGAGATTGAATGAAAATGCGAAACTTATTCTTAATGCCTTTCATACCAGTGATTTTGCAGCCCGAAATGATGAGACTATCGCACCGTCTGCTCAATGGCTCATTGATAATCATTACACCATTGATAAAACTATACAAAAGCTACGTCGTAATCTACCCAAGTCCTTCATAAAGCAACTTCCTCTTTCTACACACAAAGCGGAAATACCACGAATTTTTGCTTTAACTTGGCTTTATATTGCGCATACTGATAGCAGCTTTTCACAAGAAACACTCACTGCTATGACCAATGGATTTCAAGAAGTTTGTGCGCTCACAATTGGTGAATTGTGGGCTCTTCCTTCTGTTATGCAAATGCTGCTCATTGAAAATGTCCGTCGTCTTTCAGTACGTATCGAAAAAGCGCGACATATGCGCCATCTTGCTAGCCAAGTGGCTGATAAAATTTCTCTTGTAGAAAATAAAAAAAATCTACACTCTCTCTTTACGCAGTATAAACCATTTACTGTTGATCCAACGTTTTCAGCACATTTATTCTATCGCCTGCGTAGTGCATCTGTCGATTCAACCGTAGCATTAACTTGGCTTGAAAAGCAATTGAAAAGCCAAGGCAGTAGCTTAGAGATTGCAACAGCTGATGAACATACCCGACAAGCAGCAGATGGTGTGACCATGGGAAATATTATCCGTGCTCTTAAAGCTATAGATGATGTTGATTGGACAGAATGGTTTGAAACAGTGAGTTGTGTCGATTCTATTTTGCGTAAAAATAGTGATTTTTCTGAAATTGATTCTCACTCACGCAATATTTATCGACAAGTCATTGAAAAAGTTGCACGCTTTTCGCCTCTTAGTGAGCTGGAAATTGCACATAAAGTTGTAGAAATGGCAAATTCCACTTCTAAAGATATGCCTCATCATTCTTGTGTGGGGTGGTACCTTGTTGATGATGGTCGTGGCATATTTGAAAAGGCTTGTGGATATATCCCGCCCTTTCTCATAAAATGGACACGAGCTTCCTGTTGCTCAAAATTGAGAGTCATCGCCATTCCTGTCTCTTTTCTGACGCTCGCTCTTTTGCTTGTAATTTACGCCCTTTTACAAATATCTGGCATGACATCATGGATGTCTTTTTGCTTTACTGTATTAGCGCTTTTTCCTGCTATCGATGCTGCTTTTGCTTTATTTAGCACTGTTGTTTCATGGTTTGTCCCATCAAGACAACTCATTGGCTATGAATATAAAGAAGGTATTCCAAAACATGCACGGACAATGGTTGTTGTACCTACTTTGATGACATCACGCGATGATATTGATGAACAAGTGCGCAATCTTGAAGTGCACTATCTTTCCAATCCTAAAGGTGCCATTCATTTTGCACTCATTACGGATTGGGTGGATGCTCCATTGAGAGAAACGCAAGATGATCTTGATTTATTGCACTATGCGCAAAAGAGTATTGATAAACTCAATAGTCGTTATCATTGTGATGAACTTCCTCTTTTTTTCCTTTTACATCGCCGACGCCTTTATAATACAAGCGAAAAATGTTGGATGGGATGGGAACGAAAGCGAGGAAAACTTCATGAACTCAATCGGCTCTTAAGAGGCGATAAAAACACAAGCTTTTATCCTCCCAATCCACACCTTCCTATGGATTGCCGTTTTGTTATGACGCTGGATTGTGATACACGTCTTACTCCAGAGAGCGTCGCGAAACTTGTTGGAAAGCTTAACCATCCACTCAATCATCCCATTTTTGATCCGCAAAGTGGAAAGGTTGTAAAAGGCTATAGCGTTTTACAACCACGCATTATTCCTTCTCTTACAACAGGAAAAAAAACATCAATTCTCCAACGGATTTTTTCTATCAACCGTGGCATTGATCCTTATGTTTTTGCCGTTTCTGATACTTATCAAGATCTTTTAGGAGAAGGTACCTTTATCGGTAAAGGTCTTTATAATATTGATGCATTTGAACAAGCGCTTGATGGCAAAATTAAAGAAAATACTATTCTTAGTCATGATCTCTTAGAAGGAGGTTATGCTCGTACTGCTCTGGTAAGTAGCATAGAAGTCATTGAAGACTATCCAACCGCTTATAATATTGATGTTATGCGTTATCATCGCTGGATTCGCGGTGATTGGCAGCTTTTGCCTTATCTTTTTTTCCATCGTCAAATAAGTTCCGTGACGCGTTGGAAAATGCAGGATAATTTACGTCGTTCTCTTACTCCACTTATGTGGTTAATCGCAGCATTTGCAGGATGGACTTTTTTGTCTTTCAAGAGTGCAATTGTCTGGCAAATATTCTTGTTGTTTAGCTCCTTCATTTCTCCCATTCTATGTGTATTAAAAACGCTAGTCTCGTCCAATATAGATCATTCTTTGCGTGGACATTTTCAATTAATTTGGAACAAAACTGCTCTTACAAGCGCTGATATATTTCTTAAAACGACGTTTCTTGCTCATTCGGCGTATTTTATGACCGATGCGATTATTCGTACACTCTATCGTATGACGATTTCAAAACAGCATCTTCTTGAATGGAAAACTTCTGCCGCAACAAAATCTATGCCCAATAGTTTGCGTTTCTATGTTTTTACAATGGCACCAGCATCGCTTATTGGTGTCCTTACTGTAGCACTTTCTCTTTTTTCTGATAGTTTTGCAAGCTTGATTGCTTTTCCTTTTGGGATAGCATGGTTTTTTTCACCCTTCATTGCTTGGATTGTGAGTCAACCTTCAACCTTTCAAGATAGCCTTGATCTTTCTTCAAAAGATGAAAAAAAACTTCGCTCTATTGCACGGCGTACATGGCTTTATTATACAACCTTTGTCAATGCACAAAACAACTATTTGCCTCCCGATAATTTTCAAGAAGATCCTGAACCTCTTGTTGCTCAACGTACATCTCCTACGAATATTGGCGTTTATCTCCTTTCTGTTATTGCTGCACGTGATTTTGGCTGGATTGGTTTTGAAGAGACCATTACCCGTATTGAATGTACATTACGCTCTCTTACAAAAATGGAAAAGTTCCGTGGTCATCTCTATAATTGGTATGAAACGGATACACTCAGGCCTCTTTTACCTACTTATGTATCAACCGTTGATTCAGGAAATCTTGCCGGTTATTTGATAACACTCTCTTCTGCCTTAAGTGAATGGGCTGAAAAACCGCTTCTTTTTTTTCAAAGTGATCGAGAAGGCTTATCGGATGTTCTTGCTATTCTTGAAGAAACTGTCAAAGAAATTCCATATCATCAACCAAATTTACGCTCGTTACGTCAAAAAATCGAAGAAAACATCACTCGTTTTCATGACTCTGTCTTCACTTTTGTAAAACAAGAAAATACGATTCCTTCTCACATCATAGACCTTTCACATGCAGCCCACGATATTGTGCACTTAGTCAGTGAACTTGACCACAAAATTCAAACGATAGAATCTGCTCGTGCGCTTTCTTGGGCTAAATGCCTTATCGATACCTGTAACGCTTATCATCATGATGCGACTGCTCATTGTGATACTGAAAAATTACGTAAAAAACTAAACAGGTTGGCTATAGTGGCACGGCAAATAGCCTTTGATATGAAATTTGACTTTTTAGAACAGCCTAAACGGCATCTCTTATCCATTGGATATCGTGTTCAAGAAAACAAACTCGATGAAAATTGTTATGATCTACTTGCTTCAGAAGCACGTCTTGCAAGTTTTTTTGCTATCGCAAAAGGAGACATAAAACTTAAACATTGGTTTCGTCTTGGTCGACTCCTCGTACCCATAGGTTGGAAAGGTGCGCTCCTATCATGGTCTGGATCGATGTTCGAATATCTTATGCCATCTCTCGTAATGCATGAACCTTTAGGATCTCTCCTAGATCAAACAAATCGATTGATTATTCGTTGTCAAATACAATATGCTCATAAACGGGAATTGCCATGGGGTATTTCAGAGGCCGCATTTAACGCTCGCGATCATTTAATGAATTACCAATACGCTCATTTTGGTGTTCCAAACCTCGGACTCCAACGTGGTCTTTCACGCAATGCTGTCATTGCTCCCTATGCCAGCCTTCTAGCGGCACAATATGCTCCTGCTTGCGCTGTCGCTAATTTAAAACGACTTCGTGATCTTGGAGCTTTAGGAACATATGGTTATTATGACTCTGTCGACTTTACCCCTTCACGCGTGAAAACAGGGGAAAAATACGCTGTTGTACGCAATTATTATGCGCACCATCATGGCATGTCTATCCTTGCTCTTAACAATGTTATTTTTCAAGGGCGAATGCGTGACCGTTTTCACCGTGATCCCATTATTGAAGCAACGCAATTGCTGTTACAGGAAAGAGCGCCTCATCTCATTCCTATTATTCATACCAAAGCTGTTAATCGTATGCGCAATAAGTCTCAAGCACTTGACGCCGCTCCTTTGCGCATTATTACAAACCCGTTGCTTAAACCACGAGAAACGTTACTTTTGTCTAATGGCTTTTATTTTACCATGCTAACAGCGAATGGTTCTGGCTACAGTCGGTGGCACGATTATGCGATTACGCGCTTTATTCCTGATGCAACAGAAGATCAACAAGGTACTTTATTCTTCTTACGCGATACGCATAGTGGACGGTGGTGGTCTGTTACTAGTGAGCCAACACGTGTTATTGAAGAAGAAGCTGTCAGCATTTTTACAGATGAAAAGGCTGAATATACAAAAATGGTTGATGGTATAAAATCAACACTTGAATGTCTTATTACATCTGAAGGATGTGGCGAAGGTAGACGTATTCAACTGATGAATACGACAAATAAAGAGCGCCTCATTGAAGTGACTTCTTATGGTGAATTAGCGCTTGCCACAATGGATACAGACGAAGCTCATCCTGTTTTTTCCCGTATGTTTATAGAGACAGAAATTGCTGAGGAAGGTAAAACAATTTTTGCCAAAAGGCGCAAACGCTCACCTAGCGATCCTGAAATCTATGTTGCCCATTTTGTCTCTAGTACAACAGATATTCTCCAAGAGACAGAAGCTGAAACGGATCGCTCTCTGTTTATTGGGCGGGGTCGATCTATTCATCGGCCCGCTGCATTTGACCAAAATGCTCGTTTCAGTAACAGTCAAGGTTGTGTTCTTGATCCTATTATGTCATTGCGATGTCGTATCAAAATTTCAGCATATGGAAAAGCAGAACTTATTTTTTGGACTTTTGCTGCTCATACAAAAGAAGCGCTGCATAATCATATTAAACATTATCGACAACCCGATATGTTTCAAAAAGAACTTTCAAGGGCATGGACGCGCTCACAAGTCGCACTGTATCAGAGCGGAACCCAGCCTAAAGAAGCTATTGTCTATCAAAAATATGCCACATCGCTTATCTACCTTGATCGAACATGGCGTCTTTCTCCTGAAATATTAGCAAAAACGCTTGGAAAACAGTCTGATCTTTGGCCTATGTCCATTTCAGGAGACAATCCACTATGTCTCCTTAGATTAAATAACGAGGGAAATATCTCTGTACTGCGTGAGCTCCTTAAAGCACACGAATATTGGCGTATGCGCGGACTCATCGTTGATTTGGTGATTCTCAATGAACAAGCATTTTCCTATATACAACATACACAACGGGCTCTTGAATGGGTCTGTGAATCTTATCGGCACCACGCACAAGAAGCAGATGAACGCCAACACATTTTCATGCTTCAGCGTGACAAAATAAATGAACAAAGTTTTAAAATGCTTCTTGCATCAGCGCGCATCGTTCTTGATGCCCAAAATGGCTCTTTATCTGAACAGCTTAAACGACTTGATGAGAGTGATTTTGATCTTACAGTTCATAAAAATTATCATGAATTGCATGATCAATTAGATTACCCAAAATATAACGAAGGAAGGCAAGTTACAACACAAACTGAACAAAATTTTTTTGCTTCCATTGGTCTTATTAGCCAACGAAAACCATCCTCTTTTCCCATAAATGGAGAAGATCTAAAATATTGGAATGGTTACGGTGGTTTTAACCAGTATAACCATTATGTAATACGTCTTCATGGACGTACAACTACACCGCACCCGTGGATTAACGTCATCGCTAATCACAAATTTGGTGTTCATGTCTCTGCTGAAGGTGCAATTTTTACTTGGGTTAACAATAGCCGTGATTATAAATTAACTCCTTGGGCAAATGATCCAACATCTAACCGGCCAGGAGAAGCACTTTATCTGGTTGATCGCCAGTCTTTAAAACGTTTTTCACCCGTTTCTGCTGTAGAATGTGATGAAAATATTGTCTATGAGGCTTGTCATGGTTTTGGATTTTCAACTTTTAAATCGACACATTCAGAAATTGCATTAGAACTGACTCATACACTCGATCCGGAAAAACCAGTTCGCTTTTCACGTCTTACCCTCACGAATGAAGGGACAAAACCACGCAGTTTACGCCTTTATAATTATGTTGAATGGGTTTTGGGAAATACCCGTACAAAATATGCCCCCTTCATTATTTCCTCTTATGAGGACAAAAGGGGTGTACATTTTATTCAAAATCCTTATCACATTGAAAAATCTCAACAAGTCACATTCTTATCGGCATCTGAAATGCCAACCAGCACCACAACCAATCGTGCTGAATTTATTGGTGCAACGGGAACCGTAACGCATCCAACTGCGATCCGTAAAGCTGGTGCTCTTTCGAATACCATTGAAGCAGGATGTGATCCTTGTTCAGCATTTGCCTATGATATTGATCTTCAAGCAGGGCAAACAAAAGAAATCATCTTTTATCTTGGCAGTGCTGAAAATAGACAAGAAGCTGAAAAATTACTTAATCACGTACGTGCAAGTGATTTTGAAATTCTGCTCACAAAACAAAAACAGCAATGGAGCGATTTTGTTTCTCCTTTTCAAGTTAAAACACCGGATCCCTCTTTTGATATTATGGTCAATCATTGGCTTCCTTATCAGACCTACGCATGCCGCATCATGGCACGCGCAGGATTTTACCAAGCTAGTGGTGCATTTGGCTTCCGTGACCAGTTACAAGATAGCTTATCTTTATTATTGCTGGAACCACAACTGGCACGTGAACAATTGTTAAACGCCGCCGCGCACCAATTTCTTGAAGGGGATGTGCAACATTGGTGGTTACTCGATACAAATGCTGGTGTTCGTATGCGCATTTCTGATGATATCGTTTGGCTTGCATATGCAACAGCTCTTTATGTCACTACCACTGGCGATGATGCCTTTCTTGATACACTCATTCCTTTTATTGAAGGCGATGTTCTCAAAAGTGGGCAACAGGATGCTTATTTTCAACCCACCCAATCCTCAAAGGTTGCAACAGTTTATGAACATTGTGTTTTAGCTTTAGACCTTGCCATTAAACGTTGTGGACCCCATGGTATCCCTCTTATTTTAGGTGGGGATTGGAATGATGGCATGAATTTGGTAGGTGTGGAAGAAAAAGGTGAAAGCACTTGGTTAGGATGGTTTCTTGGGTACACATTAAAAGCATTTATTCCTTTGGCCAAAAAACGTGGTGATAACAGCCATATGCAAATATGGAGTACATACCTTGAACGCTTAACAAAATCCCTAGAGGAAAACGGTTGGGATGGTGCTTGGTATCGACGTGGTTATTTTGATGATGGAACACCTCTTGGTTCTAAAATTAATGATGAATGCCAAATTGATACCATTGCTCAATCTTGGGCTGTCATTTCTCAAATGGCGTCGCCTGAACATCAAAAGCAAGCAATGACATCAATGTTGGAACATCTCTATGATAAAAAAGGCGGACTCATTCGCCTTTTTTGGCCACCTTTTGATAAAAGCACACTTGAGCCCGGTTATATAAAAGGTTATCCTCCAGGAATCCGAGAAAATGGTGGTCAATATACGCATGGTGCCATTTGGAGTATTTTAGCATTGGCTGAAATGGAACAAAACGATAAAGCTTACGCTTTATTTTCTATGATTAACCCGATTACCCATGGACAAGATCCTGAAACTTATCGTGTTGAACCTTATGTGATGGCCGCAGATATTTATTCTGTTGAACCACGATGTGGTCAAGGCGGTTGGACATGGTATACAGGCTCAGCCGGTTGGTTTTATCGCGCTGCAACACAAGCTATTCTTGGAATACAGCGTCAGGGAGATCTGTTATTTTTACAGCCACATTTACCCTCTATTTGGCCAAAATATGAAGCAACAATGAAGTTTTATGATGCCGTTTATACCATTAAAGTAAAATGGGGACCTAAAAATATGCTCCATGTTAATGGCAAAAAATATACCGAAGTTCATGCGGGGATAAAGTTACACAAAACAGGTCAGCATGAAATTATACGTATTGTTAAATCTTAGAGATGAAAGATGAAAAAGAGAGCAGACTTTTTTATTCTTGCCCAAAACTGTAGAGTTGTTATATTGCACCGCCTATATTGTCCGTGTTGGTGCATAATATTTTAGATTTTATGAAACTGAAAGAAAAAGGTTATGAATCATCCGGATATTGCTAGACGTGTTTACAATCATACTTGGAAACTTGATCCCATTATTCGTTCACTTCTCGATACGGATTTTTATAAGCTTCTTATGGTACAGATGATTTGGGGGTTGTATCCTAATGTTAATGTTACTTTTTCCCTCATAAATCGCTCTAAAACAATACGTCTTGCCGATGATATTGATGAGAGTGAATTACGTGCTCAACTTGATCATGCTCTTAGTTTGCGCTTTACAAAAAAAGAAATGATCTGGCTTGCTGGTAATACATTTTATGGACGCAAACAAATTTTTGAACCGGATTTTCTTCAGTGGCTTGAGAATTTTCAACTCCCAGAATATGAACTAACCCGCAAAGATGGCCAATATATGCTTCATTTTTATGGTTCGTGGGCTTATAGCTCTATGTGGGAAATTCCAGCCCTTGCTATTATCAGTGAATTACGTTCACGTGCAGCTCTCAAAAAACTAGATCGTTTTGCTCTTGATGTACTTTATGCGCGTGCTAAAGCAAAAATGTGGAGTAAAGTTGAACGTCTCAAAAAATTGCCTGATATTAAAATATCTGACTTTGGGACAAGGCGTCGCCATTCTTTTTTATGGCAGCGCTGGTGTGTGGAAGCATTAAAAGAAGGCATTGGTAATTCTTTTACTGGAACTTCTAATGTTCTTCTTGCCATGGATACGGATTTAGAAGCTCTTGGAACCAATGCACACGAATTGCCCATGGTTATTGCGGCTCTCAGCAACAACGATGATGAATTACGCAGAGCTCCATATCAAGTCTTGCAAGATTGGAACCGTTATTATGGTGGAAATCTTCTCATTGTTTTACCTGATACCTTTGGAACAGAAGCATTTTTACGCAATGCACCAGATTGGGTCGCTGATTGGACAGGTTTCAGACCCGATAGTGCGCCCCCTATTGAAGGTGGCGAACGTATTATTCAATGGTGGAAAGAAAAAGGAAAAGATCCACGCGAAAAACTTTTAATTTTTTCTGATGCTCTTGATGTCAATACAATTGAAAAAACCTATCATCATTTCCATGGCAGAGTGCGCATGAGTTTTGGATGGGGCACGGATCTTACCAATGACTTTACAGGCTGTGCACCTCAGGAAATCGAAACTCTTGATGCTCTTTCCCTTGTTTGTAAGGTGACCTATGTCAATGGTCGACCAGCCGTAAAGCTTTCAGATAATCCTGAAAAAACGATCGGTGATTCAAAAGAAGTACAACGTTATCTCAATTTTTTTGGTAATAAAAAGCGAATTGCTAGACCTATAAAGACGTAGTTTCCGGTTCTTTAAACGAGTATATTGACTCATCATATTGTTTATAAGATTGATTTTTGTCCTGCCCTAAGGATGAGGGTTCTTAACCTTTGCTGGTCTGTAAATAGTTCGGTTGTTTTTTGAGCAGATTCTACTTGGCCTACCACGCATACGCTTCACTTACATAAGGATTCGACAGATCAGACTTAAAAATATTCACTACGCATTAAAAAAATACTTAACTTGCTAGTGAAGTTTAGCCAAGGAGGCTTCCTTATATCATTGTCATAAATAACGGTGTTATACGGCACAACAAGATACTGTTGTTTTGCATGTTGAAAGAGCGTGCGTGAATATCATAAATTTTTTTCATTTCAACCATTTTAAATCAAGCACACTCATCTCCTTACATGTATGAAGGTTTTCAAGTTTTAAGGGTTATTGTTGTAGCTCGACAGTAGGTTTGTACTAAGTGGGAAGAGATAGGATTAAGTAGGAATACGTGGTAATTTGTTGTTTTTATGTACAATTTTGACCATTAAATGCGCGTTTCCATAGTAAAAATGAGAAAAGGCGTTGCCCTCCTTTGAGAACATCTTTAAAACTCTTTGAAAAAAAATAAACTGGTACAAAATCTAGTGTAAAAATATACAAAACCCAATGAAAAGCTACAGTTGTAACATTAGGAATTGCTAAGGCAATATTGGAGGATGACAAATAGCACGGTGACTATCGGTGTGCATTTTGTAAGGCAAGGATGATGATGTTTGCTTTGTATTATATCCTCATTAAGAGATATGAAAACAAACGGAACGTCTTTTTAGAAAGAAAAGGCTATCATATCAATGACTTTTCAATGACGTATATATAGAGATTCATACAAACATGTCTTATAAAAATAATGACTCTCTTCCATGAATGTGGTTTATCCAAGTGAGAACATTTTGAGTGTGCGTAAACAGTCTTCTTTGTTCATAAAAATCATTTCACAAACATATTATTAATTAATTGCTTTCAAAAAGCTTACTACTTCATATGCATTTTGGATATGGAGAGCTTATATTCAAAACTTAAAAGTCCTCATAGTTTTTACAAATAAGTCGAAGCTAAAAAGAATATCTCATAAAGCCTTTTCTATCATTATGAAGATGGACGTGTTACAATATAAATGGCAATCAGCAGTAATATAACCGCAACAAGTAAGGAAATCCATAAAGGAGGGTGTACCATTACGAAAAAGGATAAAAATCCTCCTGTCATACTCATTATTGCAAAAACTTTAATGAATGGAGAGATTGCTTTTTTTTCTTCCCATCGCTTAATAGGGGGACCAAAAATACGATGATTATTCAACCATTGATGAAAACGTGGAGAAGAACGCGTAAAACACCATGAGGCAACTAACAAAAAAGGCACAGTTGGCATAATAGGTAATACTACACCGATAATACCTAATATAACCATTGTCCACCCTGCTATATAATAGCAGATACGCAAAGGGTGAGATATCTTCAAATCTTTTTTCATTTTCTTGTATTTTTTTCCTCTACGCAAAACCCTCTACAAAAACATTATATCTGTTTTTTTCTGTTTACATGTCTGAGTGCACAATTACTTTCTACTCCTTCATGCGTAAGCGTCTTTGCTGTTATAAGTTCCTTGAAAATACCAAATAGCTCACGCAATATGATAATCATTTTAACTGATTTCAAGAAAAGAGAAGAGATTTTAGAAAATCAAAAAAAAATAAAAAGGCTGCAGAATAAATCAATGCAGCCTCTTAATTAAGAATGCAGCGTTGGGGGGAGAAAATGTACCGCATTCACTTGCTAGACATTAGGAGGAAAAATAACCTAGCACCTCGAACTCTAATTAAAATAGAAATGAGAAACAATATATAAAAATGCATGGCTGATATGCATGAATTTTAACACTTTTAAGTTTCTTGAACTGTGTTTTGACGAAAAAAAATCATCATGAAAATAGCCATAAAAATCAACGTCAAGATCAACACAATTGTGGAAGCAGAATCAGAGCCGATAAATAAGCTGAGATAAATCCCTAAAAAACCAGAAAAAGCTGCAACAAGTATCGCGATCATTAACATAAAAGAAAACCGCTTTGTAACAAGATAGGCAATTGCTCCTGGTGCTATCAGTAAAGAAATAACGAGCACGATACCTACAGCTTTCAAAGCCGCAACAATTGTAAGAGAAATCATCGTTAGAAGGGTATAGTGAAGTAGGGATATTGGTAACCCCATTGCATGTCCTTGAACTGTATCAAAAATATACAACATAAAGTCGCGCCATTTTGCTGCTAAAATGAAAGTGACAACAGCAGAAATGATCGCCGTTTGTGTTATATCAAGCCAGTTAACACCTAAAAGATTACCAAATAGAATATGATTCAAATCTAAGCTACTATAAATAGACGTGGCTAAAACAAGCCCCAAACCAAACATCGAAGAAAAGACCACACCCATCACCGTGTCCTGTTTGATACGGCTATTGCTTCCTAAAAAACCCGTTAATAGTGCACACACCATTCCTGCAACAAAAGCACCGCAAGTAATCAGAGTCATTGTAATATTCTCTGGACGCATATGTTGAAACCAAGCAAATGGCAAAGAAGTCAAAAATGCGATTACCCATGGTGTTGTCATATAACCAACAACAACACCTGGAAAAACTGCATGAGAAATGGCATCGCCTAACAGCGCCCATCCTTTCAAAATAAGAAAACAGGAAAGCATCGCCATGGGAATAGAAAGAATCATGACAATAAGCATACCCTTAAGCATAAAAGAAAACTGAAACGGAAGTAGTAATTGATCAATCATGATAATATTACACCCTTTTTTGCCGCATTTATGCGTAAGCGCGCAGCAATATACCCATGTTTAGGAGCAAAAATAAAAGCCAAAACAAATAAAGATGCTTGAAAAAGCACAACAACCCCCCCCGTTTGTGCATTTAAAAAATAACTCACATAAACACCCAAGACACTTGTGAATGTTCCAATTACAACTGCAATAACCAAGATATTCACGAAACGATCACTTAAAAGATAGGCTGTTGCCCCAGGTGTCACAACAAGACAAATGACTAAGAACGCTCCAACGGTTTGCATAGCAGCAACAGTACAAGCGGCAAGCAATGTGAAAAAGAGAATCTTTAAAAACTTTACATTTAATCCAATGGCATGCGCATGCGTTTCATCAAATAACGAAACAAGAAGATCTTTCCATTTCAAAAGCAATATAAGCAACGAAAAAAAGCCGATAAAAGCCAATTGTAGAATATCTGATGAACTAACGGCTAAAATATTTCCCAAAACAATCGTATCAATATTAACAGCCATTGGTTTTAATGATTTGAGAAACAACCCAAAGGCAAAAAAGGAAGAAAAAATGAGCCCAATAATGGTATCTTCTTTCAGCTTTGTCCGGTGGTTAAAAAAGAGCATTGCTGCTGCTGCAAGACCACCAGAAAAAAAAGCACCGAGTGAAAAAGGTAATCCTAAAAGATAAGCTCCTGCTACACCAGGAACAATTGAATGGGAAAGAGCATCACCAATTAATGACCAACCTTTTAACATCAAAAAAGCTGAAAGAAAGGCACAAACACACCCAACTAATCCAGAAACCCACATTGCATTCACCATATATTGATAGCTCAGTGGCTCAAGCAACCAAGAAATCATGCAACGTGCTCCACTCTTTCAATGTCTTCACAAACTGCAGACTGCTTTCTTCCTATGAAAACATCATTTTTTTTTGTGCTTTGAAGATCAAAAATATGGTGGTGCAAAGACCCTCCAAAGGTTTTCTCCAGATTTTCTTTTGTAAAGATTTTTTCTGTTAACCCAGAAGCTAAAACGGTTCCTTTTATTAAAACTGTATGATCACAAAATTCGCGAACAGAACCCAAATTGTGAGTTGAAACCAAGATCACTGCTCCTTCTTTACGAAGATCTTGTAACAAAGCAATGATTTTATCTTCTGTTGTAACGTCAACCCCTGTAAATGGCTCATCTAATAAAATAGCTTTTGCTTTCTGTGCAAGAGCGCGCGCTAGGAAAACGCGCTTTTTCTGTCCACCAGAAAGTTCTCCAATCTGGCGCTTGGCAAAAGCCAACATATCAACGCGTTCTAAGGCAATACGAACGGCTTCATAATCTTGTGTACGGGCATAGCGAAAGAAATTCATATGACCGTACCGCCCCATCAATACAACATCTTCGACCAAGACAGGAAAATTCCAATCAACATCTTCACTTTGAGGAACATAAGCAATAAGGTTTTTTTTCAAAGCTATATCAACGGGCAAATCAAACATGCGAATTTTTCCCTTTGAGGGGCGTACAAACCCCATAATCGCTTTAAATAACGTTGACTTACCGGATCCATTAACACCAACTAATGCCGTAATAGAACCCTTTGGACTTTCAAAATTCACTTCGCGTAAAGCCGTATGTCCATTACGATAAGTTACCGTTACTCCTTGGGCAAATATTCCAGATTCCGTCATTGGCTTTTTACTCCCTCTAATAAAGCATTGCTAATACGCCCACTCGTGACACGTAATAAATCAATATAAGTGGGTACCTCACCATTTTTCTCACTTAAAGAATCAACATAAAGAACGCCACCGTATTTAGCCCCTGTTTCTTTGGCAACCTGCTTAGCAGGCGCAGGGGAAATAGTGCTTTCAGAAAAAACTGCATGAATGTTGTATTTGCGAACCATATCAATAACATGCTTGACCTGCTGTGGTGTTCCTTGCTGGTCAGCATTGATGGGCCATAAATAAAGCTCTTTTAGATTAAAATCACGCGCCAAATAGCTAAATGCTCCCTCACTGGTCACAAGCCAACGCTTATCTTGCGGTACGGCTTCTAATTCAGCCTTAATTGGATCAATCGTTGCACGAATTTTCTGTTTATAAATTTCAGCATTCTCTTTATAAATAGCAGCATGTTCAGGATCATATTTTACAAAAGCATCGCGAATATTATCAACGTAAATCAAAGCAGAGGTTGGTGACATCCACGCATGAGGATTGGGTTTACCGCTAAAAGGGCCCTCACCAATTTTAATGGGTACAATACCTTTTGAAACAACAACACTTGGAACATCCTTGATATTTTGAAAAAACTTTTCAAACCAAAGCTCTAACTCTAATCCATTCCACAATACAAGGTTAGCTCCCTGAGCACGCATAAGATCGCGCGGGGTTGGTTGATATTCATGAATTTCCGCACCTGGTTTTGTAATGGATTCAACCTCAGCGGCATCACCTGCTACATTGCGTGCCATATCAGCAATGATAGTGAATGTCGTAACAGCTTTAAATTTACCAGCACACAAAGCAAAATTGGGTGTAAAAAAAATAACACTTCCAAAAACTATGCTGAAAAACGTTCTTACGTTCATTGATTCTCTCTTTCCTTTATATGCCTTCTTTTTATTGCAAATAATTTGCATTATCATTTAGCAATAGCAGTTATCTTTTACATTTGCAATGAAGGATTAAGAGAAAAAATAACTTTTCAAGATGTTTAAAAACAGCTTTTTTCATATTGAAAAAATTGATGATTTAAGCAGCTTGTTTTGGTAAGGAGATCCGCTTTCAAGAAGCTTTATAGCTCTTGAATGCCAAACAAAAAGCGAGCACTTAAAAATGCTCTCACTTCATGTAAAATATCTCATAAAAAATGAGAATACTCAGTAGCGCAAATATGCACCTGTCATTTTGGTAACATTATCCACGATCTTTAAGGCAAGCTTTTCTAAATCTTCATCTGTTAGAGTCCGCTCTATGGGCTGGATAGTGACTTCAATCGCGACAGATTTTTTATCTTCACCAAAGCTTAAATCTTCAAAAATATCAAAAACCTGCACTGAATGAATAAGTTTTTTATCGGCTCCACTTGCCGCACGAATAATAAGAGAAGAGGCAACAGTTTTATCCGCTATAAAGGCAAAATCACGCCGTACCATTTGAAAAGGTGAGAGTTTCAAAGGAGGACGGCTTTTGGTCGTTTTTTTCTTTGATTCTGGAATTCTGTCTAGAAAAATTTCAAAGCCGCATAAAGGGCCACTGACATCTAACTTTTCTAATGTAGCAGGATGAAAAACACCAAAAAAACCAAGAATAATCTTTGATCCAAGTTTTATGGCACCTGAACGACCAGGATGATACCAATCGGGCGCTCCAACTTCAATCTGCACTTTCCCAACATCCATATCGCATGCTTCTAAAATAGCTAAAGCATCTGCTTTGGCATCAAAAACATCAACGACGGTTGCATTTCCATTCCAAAAACGACCAGCCCCTTTAAATTGCTCTGTTCCGCGACGAATCCCACTAACAACACGGTGTTGTTTATCAGGGGTATCGCCTTCATAAATATTGGAAACTTCAAACAACGCAAGATCTGAAAAACCACGATCAGCATTTCTCTGTGCCGCCATAATCAAACCAGGTAAAAGGGAAGGACGCATCATTGACATATCAGCAGCAATAGGGTTAACTAATTTAAGCTCTTCTTGACCTCCTCCAAAAGCAAGAGCTTGATTTTCAGAAATAAAAGACCATGTTACCGCTTCTTTCATACCACGTTGCACTAAAGCCAAACGTGTAGTACGTGAACGAATTTGTGCGCATGTTAAAATTTGATCTTTTTCTTCTGCGAAGTTTTCCAAAGGAATAGGTTTAATTTTATCTAGCCCATAAATCCTCATAACTTCTTCCACCAAATCGGCTTTCCCCATAATATCAGGGCGCCATGATGGTACTTTTACTGTAACGACATCTCCTTTTCCTTCAACGAAAAATCCAAGTTTTGTTAAAATAGAGATGACTTTTTCAGGATCTATTTCCAAATTTGTTAAACGTTTAATTTCAGAAAAAGGAAAAGCGATCTGTTTGATTTCTTGTTGCTGATAGCCAACGATCCTCTTCTTAGATACTTCACCACCACAAAGACGTAAGACCAATTCTGTTGCAATCTCAAGCCCTGTTTCTATAAAAGCTGGATCAACACCTCGTTCAAATCGATAACGTGCATCACTGATAAGACCTAATGCTCTTCCTGTTTGTGCAATGCTTTGCGCATCCCAAAGCGCTGATTCAATAATAACGCGATGTGTTGTTTCATCACAACTCGTTCTTTCACCGCCCATGATACCGGCAATCGAAACAATCCCCTCTTCATCTGCAATGACACAATTCTTAGCGCCCAAATGATAGATTTTTCCATTCAGTGCTTGAAGCTGTTCTCCCTCACGAGCACAACGTACACACAAATTACCTTTAATTTTATCTGCATCAAAAACATGGAGTGGACGACCAAGGTCAAAACTTATGTAATTGGTCATATCAACAAGCGCATTAATCGGTCTCAAACCAATTGCATTCAAACGCTGTTGCATCCACTGAGGTGATGCACCATTTTGAACATTGCGCACTTCACGCCAAGCAAAACCTAAACATAATGATGAATCTTGTGAAAAATCTAATGAAACATCGAGAGGTGTTTTAAAGGAAGGCTCAAATTTTGACAAGGATAATTCTTTTAATTTTCCCATTCCAGCGGCAGCAAGATCACGGGCAATACCACGAACACCTGTACAATCAGAGCGATTGGGGGTCAAACCAATATCAATGATCGGATCATCTAAACCAGCATAAGTTGCAAATGAATCTCCAATAGGTGCATCTTCTGGAAGTTCGATAATCCCGTCATGTTCATTTGATAATTCAAGCTCCGCTTGCGAACACATCATCCCAAAACTTTCAACACCGCGGATTTTTCCTACAGATAATGTCACATCGAGTCCTGAAATATAAGTGCCTGGTAGTGCCAGAACACCAACAAGACCTGCACGCGCATTTGGTGCTCCACAGACAACTTGAACAGGTGTAGAAGTCCCTGTATCGACGGACAGAATCTGGAGTTTATCTGCATCAGGATGCTTTATTGCTGTTAAAACTTTTGCAATCACAAAACCTTTTAAAGAAGATCGATCATCAACGTAATCAACCTCAAGACCTATAGCTGTTAGTTTCTCACAAATTTCATCCAAAGATGCACTTGTCTCTAAGTGATCTTTTAACCACGACAATGTAAATTTCATTTTAAAACCTCACATGAAAGCGATGACTAAGATCACATATTTCTATTAGGAAAAAAAGCAGGCATATCAAAGCAACGAAAGCCATAATGGTCTAACCAACGCAGATCAGCATCAAAAAAAGCTCGTAAATCAGGCATACCGTATTTCAACATGGCAACACGATCAATGCCCATTCCCCATGCAAAGCCTTGATATTCATCGGGATCTAAACCAACATTTTTCAACACATGAGGATGCACCATTCCGCATCCTAAAATTTCCAACCAATCCTGTCCTTCTCCGAACTTTACTTCTGAACCAGAACGATCACATTGAATATCCACTTCCATAGATGGTTCGGTAAAAGGGAAAAAAGAGGGACGAAAACGCATTTTTACAGAGGGAACTTCAAAAAATTCTTTACAAAAGGTTTCATGTAGCCACATCATATGGGCAATGGTGGAGGTTTTATCAATGACAAGACCTTCTACCTGATGGAACATGGGCGAATGCGTCGCATCCGAATCCATGCGGTAAGTTTTTCCAGGAATAATGATCCGTATCGGTGCTTTTTGTTTTTCTAGTGTGCGAATTTGTACGGGTGATGTATGGGTCCGCAATAATTTTCGTTCTCCCATTTTATCGACACCAAAAAAGAAGGTATCATGCATTTCGCGTGCTGGATGCCCTTCAGGAAAATTCAATGCCGTAAAATTATAATAATCCGTTTCAATATCAGGTCCCTCTGCAAGAGAAAAACCCAACTTCGTATAAATGGCAATAATTTCCTCAATCACCTGTGAAATAGGATGAATGCGTCCTCGTTCTATAGGTGAAGAGCGAACAGGCAAGGTAACATCAACCGTTTCACGAGAAAGACGGGCATCCATTGCCTGTCTTTTCAGAAGATCACGCTTTTGCGCCCATAATTCTAAAATACGATTTTTTAACCCATTAAGAACTGGTCCAACTTTATGGCGCTCGCTAGCATCCATCTTCCCTAATGCTTTTAATTTTTCAGAGATGCTACCTTTTTTACCCAATGCTGCAATACGCACTGCTTCAAGTGCCTGTTCATCACCCGCTGCCTCTAAGGCTAAACAAATTTCTTGTTCCAGACGCTCAATATCGTTCATATTTTTGCCTATTTTTTTAATAAAAAAAACCCGCACTCGCAACAGCCAGCACGGGACCTCGAATAAATAAATGCTTTAAGAGAACACGACTGGCTTACTTGACAGCGCCTTCAAAAGCATTAGGTGTCGTATCTTTTAAATATTCCAAAGCCTTTTTTGCCGAAGCTACTAAAGCAGAAAATGCTTCTGCTTCGTGGATTGCTATATCTGAAAGAACCTTACGATCAACCTCAATACCGGCTTTTGATAAGCCATCAATAAAACGTCCATAAGTTAAACCTTCTGCGCGAACAGCTGCATTAATTCTCTGAATCCACAAAGCACGGAAAGTACGTTTCCTATTTTTGCGATCACGATAAGCGTATTGCTTTGAACGATCAACTGCTGCTTTAGCTGCACGAATGGTATTTTTACGACGACCGTAAAAACCTTCAGCCTGTTTAAGAACTTTTTTGTGTTTAGCGTGTGCTGTCACACCTCTTTTCACACGTGCCATATTATAATCTCCTCAAAATCAAAAGCGTAAGGTTTAAACACCATTCGGCAAATAATGCTGAACGACTTTTTTAGCATCTTGTTCACACAAAACCATTGTTCCACGTGCATCGCGAATAAATTTATTCGAACGCTTAATCATACCGTGGCGCTTACCGGCAGCTGCTACTTTAATTTTTCCTGACGCAGTGATTTTAAACCGCTTTTTAGCGGATGATTTGGTCTTCATCTTGGGCATTTTGCTACTCCGTACATTAATTTATTCAATCAAATATTTTATTCACTCAAGCGGACCAACGCTTGAACAAGCACTTAAACAGCCACGGCATGCCCTGCCGGGCGGTTCTAATAGTGTTTCCATAAGCCACTATACACAAAATAGCAAGACCGTATTACAAAAAAATCGGAGCTCCATTGCCTTGAAGCTCAACTAAAGGTGCCGGAATAGCATTTGTTTTGATAGCTGCTTTACATAGATCAGCAATAATGCATTGCCTACATTGTGCTTTACGTGCTTGGCAAACATAGCGTCCATGTAAAATCAGCCAATGATGTGCATGACGAAGATAATGGATTGGTATAATCTTTAATAATTTCTTCTCAACAATCTCTGGTGTTTTGCCAGGCGCTAAACCAAGACGATTGCTTAAGCGAAAAATATGTGTATCTACTGCCAATGTAGGCTGACCAAAAGCAACATTCAAAACAACATTAGCCGTTTTGCGCCCCACTCCAGGAAGGGACATAAGTGCTTCACGCGTATCAGGTACTTGACCGCCATAACAATCAATTAAACAGTTGCAAAGTGCATAAACATTGCGTGCTTTTGCTCGCCAAAGGCCAATTGAACGGATATGATGTGCTATTTCTTCTTCTCCTAATGCAACCATTTTTTCCGGTTGATCAGCAAGGCGAAATAATTCTTTTGTCGCTTTATTAACGCTTACATCTGTCGCTTGAGCCGAAAGCACAACGGCAACCAAAAGCGTAAAAATATTTGTATAGATAAGATCACTCTTAGGCGCTGGGCGTTGCACAGAAAAACGGCGAAATATTTCTGCAATTTCATTTTCATTATATAATATACCAGATAAACTTCGCACGTTTGACAATTTTATGGTACTTTGAGGCATTGAACTCTCTTAAATCTTCTCTCTTGAAGTTATCATTCACGCTCGCCATATGAGAGGAATGCAGCGAACACTTTTATAGAGTTTGGTCAAGTAAAGCCGTTTTAAAGAGGATACTCATGAATGACACATGTGACACCTTTCTCCAATCCCTTCCTTTTAGGGTTTGAAACCGTAGAAAAAATATTGCAACGTATCGGTAAAGCTGATGAGGCTTACCCAGCCTATAACATTGAACGTTTGCATAAAAATGATGATGCAAATCATATCCGCATAACTTTGGCTGTTGCTGGATTTAAGATTAACCATCTTAATATTTTGCTCGATGATAATCAATTGGTTATTCATGGTAAACAAACAGATAACCAAAATCATCAATATTTATATCGCGGTATAGCTGCGCGACAATTCCAGCGAACCTTTGTTCTCGCGGAAGGGATGCATGTTACAAATGCAGAGTTGAAAAATGGTCTTTTATCAATTAATCTGTATCAACCAAAGTTAAAAAAAGAAATAAAACAGATTCCAATTAAAGTCAGTAGTGGTGAGTCATAAAAGTTAAGGCGTAAAGGAACAGTGAAATGGGAGAACATAAACAAAACTTGTCGTTTCAGAACACATCCTACTCTGATGCGGGACAGATTGCCTATTTAAAAAAAGTTTGTACAGATGATCTGGCTAAAAATTTCCCAGATCTTCCACCAATGACCCCAGGAATTACGATATGGGCTCTCTTTGGTGAAACAGGTTATCCTATCATTTTATCCGATGAGCGTTCTATCGCCCTTGCTGGAGCCAATGAGCATGAACTACAAATTGTAACTCTGCACTAGATTACCTTACGAGAAAACGCTGTACTCTTTATAAATTCTATCTGTTTTTTCGTAAAGGGTGTAATGTGAGTTATAATGAGATAAGTATTGGTTTATATGCATAATTAATTTTTTACAACTGGAATGAGAGTCCCGAATATCATAAGGTTCTCTCATTTTAGATCTTCTTGTATTAAAACAATTAAAGTCACTTGCTTGTATGTCACACGCAGGGAAAGCCGTTTAGATAAAAACGCTTGAAAGAAGGAATAAAAATATCTCTTGTTAATTGTCTTAATTACCAAGGATGTTCGCAATATTGGGGATGAGAAAAATGTATGATGGTATCAGTTTTCTTCTTCATAAGTGTGAAGATGTTCTCTATAGATTTATATTATTCACGGGGATTTTTATACCATTCATAGGCGCTATCGTGAAATAGGTTCGAGTGTGCATTGAAAGATGTAAAGCTGAATTGTAAGGAGATGGTAGATTTTTACATGATGCCTTTATATTCTTTCCAAATTAGGCTGTCTTCTTGTTCCAGAAATTACGCAAACAGATAGATACAATATACTTACCAAATCTGGACAAATCTTGCATACAAAAATCTGGAACAGTTCGTGCTACTCTGAAGCGTTTTGATATTTGTCTCAAACGTGGACTTGCACAGGGATTAGATGTTGATTAACAGGTAATAAGAAAAACAAAGGCTTTACGAAAAAGTTTATGCAGAGCTTTTAATTTTGTGCTTCAACTGCCTCAGTACAAGGTATTTTTCTCTTTTGAATATTAAAGCTCTTGTTTTTATAATGAAGTTACAGCACAACAAGCAAAATGGAATTATTTGAGGGGAAAAAAATAATGCCTTCTTACCGTTCAAGAATATCGACCCACGGGCGTAATATGGCAGGAGCCCGCGGGCTTTGGCGTGCAACAGGGATGAAAGATACTGATTTTGGTAAACCCATTATTGCGATTGCGAATTCTTTTACACAATTTGTACCAGGGCATGTCCATTTAAAAGATCTTGGGCAATTAGTCGCACAACAGATAGCAGTTGCCGGTGGTGTTGCGAAAGAATTTAACACCATTGCTGTAGATGATGGAATTGCGATGGGGCACGATGGAATGCTCTATTCTTTGCCCTCACGTGAAATCATTGCTGATTCTGTAGAGTACATGGTTAATGCACATTGTGCGGATGCACTTGTCTGTATTTCTAATTGTGACAAAATTACGCCTGGTATGTTAATGGCTGCTTTACGGTTGAATATTCCGACAATCTTTGTTTCCGGCGGTCCTATGGAAGCAGGTAAGATTAAATGGAAGGATCAAGATCTAAGGGTTGATTTGGTCGATGCCATGGTTGCAGCAGCTTCAGAACAGAATTCAGAAGAAGAAGTTGCTGAAATGGAGCGTGCTGCTTGTCCTACATGTGGTTCTTGTTCAGGAATGTTTACAGCCAACTCCATGAATTGCTTAACGGAAGCATTGGGGCTTTCGCTTCCCGGAAATGGATCAATGTTAGCAACACATGCAGATCGACGGATGCTTTTTGAAGAAGCTGGAAAACAGATTGTTGCATTGGTTAAACGTTATTATGAAAAAGATGATGAAACAGTCTTACCGCGCTCTATTGCTTCACGCAAGGCTTTTGAAAATGCAATGACCGTTGATATTGCTATGGGGGGATCAACCAATACAGTACTGCATCTTTTAGCCGCGGCGCAAGAAGGTGAGGTGGATTTTACCATGACGGATATTGATCATCTTTCACGTCGTGTTCCTGTTTTATGTAAAGTTGCTCCTGCTGTCGCGAATGTACATATGGAAGATGTTCATCGCGCTGGTGGTATTATGGGGCTTTTAGGTGAATTGGATGCGGCAGGACTCATTGATACGTCAACTTATACGGTTCACGCAAAAACAATGAAAGAAGCTCTTTACCGTTGGGATGTGAAACAAACTAATGAACCAACAGTTCGTACATTTTATCGTGCTGCTCCTGGTGGTATTCCAACACAGACAGCTTTTAGCCAATCTTGTCGCTATGAGAGCCTTGATCTTGATCGTGAAAAAGGTGTGATTCGCGATAGGGAACATGCATATTCACAAGATGGAGGATTGGCAGTTCTTTATGGAAATCTTGCAAAAGATGGCTGCATTGTAAAAACAGCAGGCGTTGATCAATCAATTTTAACTTTTAAAGGTCCGGCAAGAATTTTTGAAAGCCAAGATTCAGCTGTTTCAGCTATATTAACTGATAAGATTAAAATAGGTGAAATTGTTTTAATCCGTTATGAAGGTCCACGTGGTGGACCTGGAATGCAAGAAATGCTTTATCCAACAAGTTATCTCAAATCTAAAGGATTGGGCAAGGTTTGTGCACTTGTTACGGATGGACGTTTTTCAGGGGGAAGTTCAGGGCTCTCGATAGGACATATTTCACCAGAAGCTGCTGAAGGAGGAGAAATTGCGTTGGTGGAGGAGGGGGATATCATAGAAATTGATATTCCAAATCGTAGAATTCATATGTTGGTGGATGACGTTGAGATGAAGCAGCGCCGTGCTAAGATGGAAGCAAAAGGAAAAGGTGCTTGGCAACCGATTGAGAAGCGTCAGCGTAAAGTTTCAAAGGCTCTCAAAGCCTATGCAGCGATGACCACATCTGCTGCAAAGGGTGCAGTACGTAATATTTGATGAGATGAATGACGCGTCTTATAAAAGAGAGATAGTATTCTGATTTTTTGCATCTTTTGCATGATATTCTAAGCTAATTATTTTATGAGTTTATGAGCTTATCAGAATATTTCGAGTCATGATCAGTATGATTAAAAAGCTATCAATACAATTAAAAGCTGCTGCGGATTGCTTATTTTAGCAGCTATGTAAGACAGATAAAGATAGATATGGTATGATTACGCTTCATATCATATTTCAATTTTATACGAAATTACGATTTCCTGTTCTTATATTTATGAAAGATATTTATTGTACTGGTGGCATTATCTTTTTGTACCGTAAAAACACTGTCATTTAGAGCTGTGATATACGGCATCCTACTTAATATATTTAGTGTTTTTTTAGTGTGTGGTGAATATTCTTAGACTTGTTTATCAAACTTTGAGTTTAAGTGAATCACATGACTAGGAAGTCAAGGTAAATCCCTTAGAATCTGGACTTTTTGCAGACTTGATGTGAATGAAAATCTTTATCCTTTGAGGTGTGGGAAGGAGTTCAAAGGATGTTTAGGAAAATAAAATGCTGCTGTGATATATCTGATTATATGGTTCATATGAAAACAGTAAAAGAGCTTTTTATAACTTAAAATGTGAAGAAAACGCGAGACCCATTATCTATGAAGTTATTATGCAAAATGGGGTGGCATCCCAACACCGACAGCTTTAAACTAAAACTGTTGCTATGATAACAATAATATTGATTGTAAAAAAGCATAATTCATTAAATGTTGCGTATTTGCAAGGTGGAGGAGATTTCATGACAATCTTTGCAAAAAACGACTATCTTGTAAAAGTAGTCGATATTGACCAATTTTTTTGTATACGGGCCAATGTTGATCTAAGGAAATATGAAATATAATGCATAGGATTTTGCCTCTATATGCATTACACTTATCAAAATATATTGTGTAGAAAAGCGATGGAGATACTGTAAACAACAGTTTGTGCTGTGGCATACTAAAAAGGGATACTTTATCTCCTATTAAGAAAGCTTTTTAATAAAAAATAACATCCGTTTTCTATAAAGGGTTACTCTTTTCAAGTTGTTTGAGGTGGTAAATTGCTTCTAAAGCTTGTTTAGGGGAGAGTTCATCGGGATGGATATTTTTTAAAGCTTCGTGAAGTACACAATGTTTGTTTCTTGCTTCATTGACGGGAGATGTTGCTTTAAGAGAAAAGAGTGGTAAATCATCAATGAGTTTATGTCCTTTTCCAGCCATTTCACCTTGTTCTAATTGATGGAGTACATCTGTTGCTCGTGTAATAACGGCTGGGGGAAGTCCAGCAAGCTTTGCGACTTGTACACCATAGGAACGGTCAGCAGCTCCTGGTGTGACCTCATGAAGAAAAACTACATCACCATCCCAATTTTTGACTTTCATGGTTACATTATGCAGTCTGTCAAGTTTTTCGGTAAGTGCGGTCATTTCATGAAAATGGGTAGCGAGAATAGCACGACAATGGTTAACTTCATGGAGATATTCAACGGCAGCCCAAGCAATAGAAAGTCCATCAAAAGTTGATGTCCCACGCCCTATTTCATCAAGAATAACAAGGGAATGGTGGCTAGCATGATTGAGAATCGTTGCTGTTTCAACCATTTCCATCATAAAGGTTGAGCGCCCCCGTGCAAGATCATCGGAAGCCCCGACACGACTAAACAGGCGATCAACGACACCAATATGTGCTGAAGTCGCTGGAACGAAGGACCCCATTTGCGCCATAATAGCAATGAGAGCATTTTGCCGCAAAAAAGTTGATTTTCCTCCCATATTAGGCCCTGTCAACAGCCAGATTGCTGCATATTGCTGATTTTTTTGCACAGAGAGATCACAATTATTGGCAATAAAAGGTTCTGCTGCTTGTTTGCGGAGTGCTTGCTCGACGACAGGATGGCGTCCTGCTGTGATATGAAAGGTAAGTGAAAGATCAATTTTAGGTCGGCAATAGCCTTGTTCTTCAGCAAGATATGCTAAGGCGACAGAGACATCTAAAATAGCAAGTGCTTCAGAGGCTTTACGAATAAAATCAACTTGTTCGGTAATTTCCTGAACGAGAATATCAAAAATCTCTAGTTCAAGTGTCAATGCGTGATTGGCAGCATGGGCAATACGGCTTTCAAGGTCAGCAAGCTCTGTTGTCGTAAAACGCATAGCGTTTGCCATTGTTTGCCGATGAATAAAACGTGCTTTAGCTTGTGGATTATTTGTAAGAGCAGATGCTTGTGTACTGGTTACTTCAATGAAATAACCTAGAATATTATTATGCTTTATTTTAAGCGTCTTAATATCTGTTTCTTGGGCATATTGCGCTTGAAGTTCAGCAATGACACGGCGCGATTCATCACGTAACGCACGCATTTTATCGAGCTCTTTATGATAATTTGAACGAATAAAACCACCATCACGTTTAAGGAGTGGGAGATCATCAGCTAATGTTTGTTCTAAATGAAAGTATAACGCTGTGGGTAAGTTTGAGAACACCTGTTGTACATCACTTATTTCTTGAGGCAGAAGCTCATTATTAAGAAGTTGATGCAATTCACGAATGATTTCAAAGCCGCGCTGAATTGTTGCCATATCACGGGGACCTCCTCGTCCAAGAGCCAAACGTGAAACGGCGCGAGGCATATCTGGTCCCCCTTTTAAAATAAGCTTTATCGCTTCTGCAAGAGAAGGATTACGTAGAAAAAAATCGATAGAATCCAAACGCATATCAATAGCTGAAGGAGTGGTGAGGGGAGCAATAAGGCGATCGATGAGAAGGCGTGATCCTCCTCCTGTTACAGTGCGATCAATAGCTTTTAATAAACTTCCATCCCGTTGACCTGATGTCGTACGAATAAGTTCAAGGCTTAATCTGGTTGCGGCATCAATAAAAAGAGTCGCACTTTCATTTTGGCGCTCAGGCTGCATGAGGGGAGGACGATGCGTTATTTGTGTTTTTTCGATATAACGAATAGCAGCTACAATTGCAGAGAGTTCGGAACGTGAATAATCGGCAACACCTTCAAGAGTTGAGAGTTTAAAATAATTGCAAATATCGCGTTCAGCGGTTAGTGCATCAAAGAGACAAGCAGGTTGAGGTGAAATGATACGATCAAGAACATTAAAAAGTGATTTGTGAGATTTATCATGAAAGAATGAATCAGCAACAATGATTTCTTGTGGATCCACACGCATAATATCTGCTAAAAGTTTTTCTTGGCGGCTTTCTGTTACACGAAATATGCCTGTTGAGATATCAATCCAAGAAAGAGCAAATTCCTCTCCATCGCTAGTTTTTATACGAGAAAGTGTCATCAAATAATTTGCGCGTGTTGGATCAAGGAGTTTTTCTTCTGTTATCGTTCCAGGTGTTACAAGACGAACAACATCACGCCGAACAACAGATTTTGAGCCACGTTTTTTTGCTTCAGCAGGATCTTCTATTTGCTCACAAACAGCAACTCGGTAACCACAAGCAATCAGTTTTTGTAAATAATCATCAGCAGCATGAACGGGAACACCGCACATAGGAATATCTTGTCCTAAATGTTTTCCGCGTGCTGTGAGTGTGATTCCTAAAGCCTGAGCAGCTTCAATCGCATCATTAAAAAATAATTCATAAAAATCCCCCATTCGGTAAAAGAGAAGAGAATCATGATGGACGGCTTTGATTTCTATGTACTGCTCCATCATAGGTGTCAGACGTTCTTGAGAGGAAGCAGATGAGGAGGCAGGCTGTGGAGTTAAATTATTTTTATGGTTGTCTTTTTTATCCATTTGTACGAGGCCTGTTTCCTTTAAGTGAAGTTTTTACTCTTTTTTGTTTACTTCAATATCTATTTATCTCTAAATTGCAACGCATCATCAGATTTGCTAAGGCAAGAATAGCGATTTCTAATATATGAATCAAATTTAATGACTATACGCATTATCAAGCAAAATTTACACTGTTTTTGGAGAAAATAAAGTGAGATGAAAGAGAGCGAGCAGGATCAGAAAATGTCTCAAACTGTTTACAGTGCGAGCGAACGAGAAGCTCTAGATTTTCATAGTCGTGGTCGACCAGGAAAGCTTGAGATTATTGCAACAAAGTCTATGGCAACACAGCATGATTTAGCACTTGCTTATTCACCAGGTGTTGCAGTTCCAGTTAAGGCAATTGCTCAAAATCCAGCGTTAGCTTATGATTATACAGCAAAAGGCAATCTTGTTGCTGTTATTTCAAATGGTACAGCTATCTTAGGGTTAGGTAACTTAGGAGCTCTTGCCTCTAAGCCGGTCATGGAAGGCAAAGCAGCGCTGTTTAAGCGTTTTGCGGATATTGATTCCATTGATTTAGAAATTGATATAAACGATACAGAAAGTTTTATCAATTTGGTGCGTCATTTAGAACCTTCTTTTGGTGGAATTAATCTTGAAGACATTAAGGCGCCAGAGTGCTTTATGATTGAAAGCCGCCTACGCGAGGTGATGAATATACCTGTTTTTCACGACGATCAACATGGTACAGCAATTATTGTTGCTGCCGGTGTTCTCAATGCTTTGACTTTAACAGGGCGTGATATGCAAAATACGCGGTTAGTCTGTAATGGTGCTGGTTCTGCAGGAATTGCTTGTATTGAACTGATTAAAGCGATGGGCTTTCGTTCTGAAAATATCATATTATGTGATACAAAGGGTGTGGTCTATGAAGGCCGCAAAGAGGGAATGAATCAGTGGAAATCTGCGCATGCTATTCCAACAGATAAACGTACGCTTATGGAAGCAATGGAAGGTGCAGATATATTTTTTGGGGTTTCTGCTAAAGGTGCTCTTACTCCTGAAATGGTAAGATCTATGGCACTACAGCCGATCATTTTTGCTATGGCTAATCCTGATCCAGAAATTACGCCGGAAGAGGTTATGCAAGTGCGTCATGATGCCATTGTCGCAACAGGGCGTTCCGATTATCCAAATCAGATTAATAATGTTCTCTGCTTTCCTTATATATTTCGTGGTGCACTTGATGTGCGTGCAAGAGTTATTAATGAAGAAATGAAAATTGCTGCGGCAAAGGCTCTTGCCAATTTAGCGCATGAAGAAGTGCCTGACAGCGTTGCAGAAGCTTATCGTGGAAAGCGATTAAAATTTGGTCCTAATTATATCATCCCTGTTCCTTTTGATCCACGTTTATTGACGGTTGTTTCAATAGCGGTAGCAAAAGCAGCAATGGAAAGCGGTGTTGCGCAAAAGAACATAGATGATTTAGAGGCCTATGAGCGCGATTTGAATGCGAGACGTGATCCTACTTCTTCGATGATGCGTGGGGTTTATAACCATGTTCGTCAAGCGCCAAAACAAATTGTCTTTGCAGAAGGTGAAGAAGAGCAAGTTATGCGGGCAGCCGTTTCCTATGTTCATCAAAAATTAGGACAAGCGATTTTGGTCGGTCGTGAAGAGCAAGTAAGAGAAACAGCTGTTATCGCTGGAATTGATCTGGAGCGTGAAGGTATTTCTATTATGAATGCTAAGCTTTCTTGCCGTACAGATGATTATGCGAATTATCTTTATAAAAAGATGCAGCGTCAAGGCTGGCTGTTGCGTGATTGTCATCGTCGTATCAATAATGATCGCAATTATTTTGCTGCGTGTATGGTGGCACTAGGAGATGCTGATGCAATGGTTACAGGGGTGACACGCAATTATGAAACAGCGCTGATCGATATACGTCGTGCAATTGATGAAAAACCAAAAGAACGATTGATTGGTATCTCAATGGCCATTTGCCGAGGACGAACTGTGTTTATTACGGATACAGCTGTTTATGAAAATCCTAATGCTGAAGAACTTGCGGATATAGCGGAACAAACCGCTTCGTTTGTACGTGGATTTGGATATCAACCACGGGTAGCATTTTTAGCATTTTCTACGTTTGGTTATATGAAAGGGCAAATCACACAGCAAATTCAGGATGCGATTAATATTTTGCATGAACGCAAGGTTGATTTTGAGTTTGATGGAGAAATAAGTGCTGATGTAGCACTCAATTCCAAATTGATGCAGCAATATCCATTTATGGGATTAACAGAGCCCGCTAACATTTTGGTTATGCCTGGATATCACGCGTCTTCCATTGCAAGCAAAATGTTACAAGAACTTGGTGGAGCAACCATCATTGGTCCTATTTTAATTGGATTGGAAAAATCTGTCCAAATTGTACCGTTTAGTGGAAACGATACAGATGTGGTCAATATTGCAATGCTCGCGGCTTATCATGCCGCAAAAGCCGTCTAAAGGAAAAAAGCCCCTAATATACCAATAATATATCAAGGGGCTTTATGATAGCAAAAGAATAAATTTTTTAAGAGGGCTGTATTTGATTGTCTTTTTGTTCTTCGGCGAGACGCTTTTGGAAGAGGGCTGCAAAATCAATAGGATCAATCCATAAAGGTGGAAAACCACCATTTTGAGTAGCATCAGATATAATTTGGCGAGCAAATGGGAATAAAAGACGGGGACATTCAATAAAGACCAATGGCATAACATGTTCTTGTGGAATGTTTTCAAGGTGGAAAACACCACCGTAAATCAGTTCTACATGAAATAAGATTTCAGTATTATCATTGGCTTTGACGGAGAGAGACAAAACGACATCATAATTGTCATCACCAATTGGGTTAGCATTGACGTTAATATTGATATCAATTTGTGGTGATTTTTCACGTGTACGCAATGAACGAGGAGCACCTGGGTTTTCGAATGATAAATCTTTTAAATACTGAGTTAATACAGCAAAAACCGGCTCTCCACCACTGTTATTCATTTCATCTTCGGCCATACGACGAACCTCTCTCATTATAATATGTATATTTATTTTAGATCTAAAGACAAAATTGGTTATCACGCCTTGCAAAAGGTTGCAAGAAATGCGCTCTTTATCTTGAATATTTTTTTAGTTTGTTACAGATTTTTTAGGCATTTCAATGGTTATCATCATTTTTGCGCCATGGAGATTCTGTCGTATCATGAATTGTGTAATCTTCTGCGTTAAGATCAATTATTTTTTCAGAGTCATTTTTTCTTTTAGTATTGGGATTTATTTTGTTTTTTAATGATGTAAAGAAATGCCAAACAACAGAGCGAATTGGTTTAATAAGAAGTAATATTCCCAAGAGATCACTTACAAAGCCGGGAAGAATAAGTAAAATTGCACTAAACATGATGAAAGCATCATTAATAATATTATTCTCTAATGTGCGTCCTTGGATAAGTTCAGTTTGTATGTTTCTTAAAAGGCTAAACCCTTGAACTCGCAATAAAACAACCCCAACTATGGTTGTGAGAATAACCAAACTCAAAGTTGCCAAAATACCAATTTCTTGACCAACAAAGATAAAACCAGCGATCTCGATTAAAAGAATGCAAAGAAAGATAACAACAAAAAAACGAGGACTTATAGAATAAAGTTTTATCACATGCAAGTTTCCTTCTGGATGAGGTGGGGAGAAATTCTTAAGAGCACTCCATTTAATATAAAATCTATAAAAATATTTGAATGGTAGGATTCCTTATTTTACATATTTATTGATAAATGGTATTGACTGCAATGTTTATTAGAGATTTAAGCTTTGGAGATTGACAGCGCCCATGGAATTTGACGTTATACTTGTCATAGCTCTTGTTGTTATGGTTGTTATTTTTGTGCAACTCCGTAATGTATTAGGGAAACGAATTGGGTTTGAAAAGCCCCCCTTTGATCCTTATTCGCGTCGTTCTAAAAAACAGGTTGAAGCAGAAACGGCTGATAATATTGTTTCGTTCCCTCATCAGAAAAATTCACAAAAAGACGACTTTAGTGAAATTGATAAAATTTCACCGGAGGGGAGTATTTTGAATAAAAATTTGCGGGAATTGCATAAAATTGATCCTCAATTTTCTCCTCAATTTTTTATAAAAGGTGCACAAATTGCTTATGAAATGATTGTAACAGCTTTTGCCAAAGGTGATCGCAATCAACTTAAAAGCTTGCTTTGTCAGGATGTTTTTGAGAGCTTTTGTACGGCTATTGAGCAACGAGAAAAAAATAAAGAGAGAATAGAGTTCACTTTTGTTGGAATTAATAAGATCGAATTTGTTGCGGCGGCAATACAAGAAAAGGATGAACTTTTAACGATACGTATTGTCAGTGAGATGATTTCTGTTACTTATAATGAACAGGGTGAGCGTATAGACGGTGATCCTGATGCTATTGTAGAAATCAGGGATATTTGGACTTTCGTTCGCAATAGTTTATCGTCAGATCCAAACTGGAAGCTTTTTGCTACAGAAAATGAAAATTAAAATACTTTTTGTTTTTCTTCCATAAGTATTCAATGATTTATGAGAAATTAAAATGTCCTCAAGTAAATGGAGACAAAAAAGAGATTTATTGGCTTCACAGGATCGCCTTTTATGGGAGATGGTTTGTCGTACGATAACACCGCTTCACGGTAAGATGCTCTCTTCTGCTTCAGAAACTATTGCAAATATTAATGATAAAAAACAGCCTGTAACTCAAATCTCCTCATTGTCTCAGGAAAATCAACAATCCTCGACATTTATTAAAAAAGAAAAGAGGGCAGTTACACAAGTACAAAAGATTCATTTCTTTGATCATGTTGCACATCGTAAAATTTCCCAAGGTCGTTATCCTCTTGAGGCGCGCCTTGATCTCCACGGTTATATGCAGGAAGAAGCTTATTTTTTCTTAAAAAATTTTCTACAATCCTCTCAGCAGAGAGGATTGCGTTATGTCCTTGTGATTACAGGAAAAGGACGATCTGTTGGGAGCGATGGAGCTTTGTATAGATTTGTTCCGTATTGGTTATCAACACCAGCTTTTCGATATTATGTCCATGCGTTTGAGCAAGCAGCGCGTCAGCATGGCGGAGAAGGTGCACTTTATGTTTGGTTGCGCCGTTTCGTGTCGGGAAAAGGAAAGTGATGTTATTGTGGTCGTTCTAGGTTTAATATTTATTTATACGTAATAATTTATAGTTTTCGTATATTTCGTAAGAGCCTTGAATACAATATCCCCTTATTTATAATTTTTTATAAAAAATTATAAATATATCATTTTACATTCTACGTATTGCTTCACGATTTTATTTATCGCATTCTTTGATGTGGCACATCCCTCACGCAAAACAGAATGACATTGGATTGCATATATGCACAGGCTTGTTTTAAAGAAACATTTCTCAACGCATCCAAGCCTATTTTGCGACGGCATCCGTGAAGGGTATAACGATAAATCCATTAAGACTCTTATCTTTATGCTTAATAAAAGAGCAAGCTGGCATCATCACACACTTTGCTAGCTCCCAATGTTGCAACAACTCTTGAAGCCCTTGGCACTTGAAAGCATTTGTAGAAGGCATGCTTTTCTTTAAGTGTTTTTACTCTCCCCAGTTCTCATCTCATTCGTGACGCCCAAACGAAAGATTTTGATTGATTCAATATAAGAGGGCTTGAAATGAAAGAGATATTGATCGATCTCATTTAGGTTGCAACGCGATAAATTGTTTTTATAAACCACAGCATTACTCTATTAAATACACGAAGAATAAAAACATGAGAAATTGTCTTATTCAAAAGATATTGCTATGGATAGTGTTAAAAGTAGTACAACTAAATTAAAGAGGATCTTGGAAATAAACAGGAATATAACTTTACAACACATAATTGTGCAATAGCACAAAAGATACAATTTCGTTGAATAGTTTCATGAAGAAATTTTTTCACTCATTAAAAGCTTTATTAAATTTCTTTCTCATAATAATTCGATAATTAAAATTTCATAACGAAGCGCAGAAGGTGTAGAATATGAGATTCAATCGAGGATATTACACTCTTATCCGACGTCTTTCAGATATTGGTTGAAATGCTAGCTTAGCGTGAAAGGCACAATAGGGGCTATTTTCATCAGAATCTGCACCACAAAAATGAAAATCTGCTGATAATGGATCGCCAACCGGCCATCTACATGTATTTTCACTCAATTGTAAAAGATTAAGTTGACGTGATATAGGCACAACTACATTGGATTTTGTGGACATATCAACTTTTTTTATATCTTCCGCTACAAATTCTGTCTTTAAAGCTGTTTCTTCAATACTTACAGATGATGTGTTCATTGGCGATACCGTGGATGTGTTGCGACGCACACGTGGAGATGATGGGCTGCTTCCCACGGGGGGTTTTTGCGTACGCGCGCTTCCTTGTGCTGTCTTACCGCGTCCTGGTAACTTTAATCGGTGTACTTTGCCGATGACTGCGTTTCTGCTGACCCCACCTAATTGAGCAGCAATTTGACTTGCACTTAACCCTTCACTCCAAAGCTTTTTAAGAAGCTCAACGCGTTCACATGTCCAACCCATACCAGCACTCCATTCCGATTACGTCACTAAGATGCTCTCCCCTTTGCATCTTCAAATGTTTTAATAATATTTTCACTACGCTGAATGAAAGAATTTTACACTCTAAGCGAGCATAAGAAAATCATCCAACCTGTGGACTTACAAACTAAAACACATCATCTTGCTTATTATATTATAAATTACAATATGCACTCACTCTATGACAAGAGTCTTTACCTCTTGAAGAGTTTATTTAGAATGTTTTCCCCAACTTGCAAATCAATCATAGGTTAAACTTTCACTTTTGTTTAAGGCTTTTTCCCAAAATGCTTATTTATAGAACCTTCATTGACTTTTTTTCAATTGGTGTAATGATCTATTCCATAGGTGTAATCATTAATCGTAATGAAATGTTGAAAGCACCGTAACAAAATGTACCATGTTGTTTTATTTGTAGTGTTGCTTTGTATATATATTGAAAAGGTTAAAATATAAAGGAAATTATGATGGATGCCGTCTCTATACAACCACTTTATGAATGCTTCGCACGACGAGATTTGCATTTTGAACAGGGGCATGGTGTATGGCTTATTTCCGATAAGGGAGAACATTATCTTGATTTCACATCTGGCATTGCTGTTAATGCATTAGGGTATTCACATCCAAAATTGGTTGATACGCTCAAAATGCAAGCTGAAAAACTTTGGCATGTTTCTAATATTTTTCAATCCCCTGAACAAGCAGCTCTTGCCACGCGGCTTTGTGCAAATAGTTTTGCGGATAAGGTTTTTTTCTGCAATTCAGGCACTGAAGCATTGGAGTGCGCATTCAAAACGGCACGTCATTATTACTATGCTGCTGGTCATTCAGAACGCATTGAAATAATTACTTTTGAAGGGGCATTTCATGGACGTACACTTGCAGCACTTGCTGCGACTGGGCATGAAAAATATCTTGAAGGCTTTGGACCTAAAGCTGGTGGATTTATTCAAGTACCTTTTTGTGATGAAATCGCTTTGCGTAACGCTATTAATAAAAATACCGCCGCTATACTTATTGAACCTATTCAAGGAGAAGGAGGAATACGAACGGTTTCTCATGAATATTTAAGATTTTTGCGCAAAATATGCGATGATAATGGTCTGTTATTGATTTTGGATGAAGTCCAAACGGGTATAGGACGAACAGGGAAGCTTTTTGCTTATGAATGGAGTGATGTTTCGCCTGATATTCTTACCCTCGCAAAAGGATTAGGAGGAGGATTTCCATTAGGTGCTTGCCTTGCAACGGATAAAGTTGCAAAAAGCATGACACTTGGGACCCATGGTTCAACCTTTGGAGGAAATCTTCTTGGAATGGCTGTAGGAAATAGTGTTCTTGATATTTTGTTAGAGCCAAATTTTCTCAACCATGTTCAGCGTATGGGAAATAAACTAAGAAGTGGACTTTTGCACATTCTCAATATCTATCCTGATATTATCTGCGCAGTTCAGGGGATGGGCCTAATGGTGGGTATTCAGTGTGTTGTGTCTTCTAATCTTGTCGTTAATGCTTTAGAAAATGAATATCTCTTAAGTGTTGCTGCCAACAACAATGTTGTGCGCTTATTGCCTCCTCTTATCATTAGGGAAGAAGAAATAGATGAAAGTTTGCATCGTATTGAAAAAGCAATAGCGTATCTTTCGCAAGTAAACAAAGAAAGACAAATATTACACACATGACAAATGCTCTTCGTCATTTCACGGATTTATCCATTTTAACGCCAGCAATAGCACGCGCACTGATCGATTATGCAAAAATCCTTAAAGCATCTTTTAAAGCAGGGAAAGGTTCAAAACCTTTTATAGGTAAAACACTTGCGATGATTTTTGAAAAACCATCCACACGAACCCGTATTTCATTCGATATCAGTATGCGCCAGCTTGGGGGAGATACAATCATGCTCACGGGATCAGAGATGCAGCTTGGTCATAGTGAAACTATAGCTGACACGGCTCGTGTTTTATCCCGTTTTGTGGATATCGTGATATTACGAACAACAAAACATCAACGTATGCTCGAATTGGCACAATATGCACAAATTCCTGTCATTAATGCCCTTACAGATGATACACATCCTTGCCAAATTTTAGCAGATATATTAACGTATGAAGAGCATCGGGGGCCAATTGCTGGCAAAATATTCGCGTGGATGGGGGATGGTAATAATGTGCTCCATTCCTTAATTGAGGCCGCAGCTCTTTTTGATTTTCATTTGCGTATTGCTACTCCAAAGGGCAGTGAACCACAAGAAAAATTTATACATTGGGCACGTGAACGAGGAGCGCACCTTACACTAACTCATAGTCCCCAAAAAGCAGCTCAAGATGCTGATTGTATTATGACCGATACATGGGTCTCCATGGGACAAGAATTTCGTGCTCGCAGTCATTCTATTTTTCTGCCTTATCAAGTCAATGAAGCTCTCATGAAATTAGCAAAATCTGATGCTCTTTTTATGCATTGTCTTCCTGCTCATCGTGGTGAAGAAGTGGTTGATTCTATTATTGATGGACTGCACTCCGTTGTTTTCGATGAGGCTGAAAATCGTCTTCATGTTCAAAAGGCAATTCTTTCTTGGTGTTTACAAGATGCGTTTTTCTCTCCACAATAGCTCCTCTACAACAAATTATATAAAAAAGGCAAAGCTATGAGTAAACAAGCTAAAGATGAAGCCTCTCTCAATAACAACTTCTTGCATGAAGATGATACTGTTATTCCCTTTCAAGTCGAAGAACTTGATATTCGTGGACGTGCCGTACAACTTGGAGAAACTTTAAATTCTATTCTTAACAGACATCAATACCCTGAACCGGTTTCTTATCTTCTAGCAGAAGCTTTACTTTTAACTGTTTTGCTTGGAACTTCTCTAAAGCTTACGGGAAAATTTATTTTACAAACTCATTCAGATGGACCGGTTAATATGTTGGTATGCGATTTTTCGCCTCCTTCCAGTTTACGTGGATATGCTCGTTTTGATAAAGAACAGCTTAAACAAGCCATGGACAATAATCAAATCTCTTCAGAAACCCTTTTAGGGAAAGGCACTTTAGCCTTCACAATTGATCAAGGTCCCCATATGCAGCCCTATCAAGGGATAGTTGCATTAGATGGATCAAATTTACAAGAAACTTCTCGTATTTATTTTGATCAATCAGAACAAATTCCTACCGATATCCGTTTGGCTGTTGCTATATTAATTAATCGTGACCAACAAGGAAAAACGCAGAAAAGCTGGCGAGCTGGAGGTATTTTGATCCAACTTTTACCCCAAGAATTGTCTCATCATAAAATAGATACCCCTCATCAAACGCGAGAAAAAACGAAAACCCATAGCCAATTGGATAACCAATGGCAGGAAGCTAAAATACTCATGGCAACGATTGAAAGTTCAGAATTAACAGATCCCCAAGTTGGTAGTAAACAGCTCTTGTTCCGTCTTTTTCATGAACAAGGTGTTAGAGTTTTTAATCCTTTTTCTCTTCTCGATCAATGTTCTTGTTCACACGAAAAAATTAAAGGAATCCTAGAAGGATTTTCGATTGATGAACGCAATAAAATGGTTAAAAATAAATATATTTCAGTCACATGTGAATTTTGCTCAAAAACGTATTGTTTTACACCACAAGAATTTTAGAAGAAAAAACATAATCAAATATTTTTCATAAAAAAATGATGATTGCAACAAAAGCCTATTTTATTTGCGTCATAAAAGTTTACCTATAAGCTCATATGAACTTCTAGAATATTTCTTGTCTTAGAGTTTTTTAATGTATACGAGTGATCTTTCTGTTGAAATCAGTAATCACGTCACCGAGTGCTTAAAAAAGAGTTCTCTGTAAAATATATTTTCTCCTCTCGAAAAAGCTTCTTGTTTATTTTTTTCATCTCAAAAGCTTATTTCTTACAATGAATTCTTTTATAATATTCATTGATAGATTGATCATGTACTTATAACTTATCTTCTCTGTTAAATGAGATTTTTTGATTGTAGTCATATTTTCTTACTCGAATTTATCTTATTAAAAGTCAAAAAAGCTTATTAGTTGTAATCATAAGATAAATTATCGAAAGAATAAGAATGTATAGACTCAATATGGGCTTTATGGAGTCTATTACGAACAGATAGTGTAATGGGAATAAATATACCAATAACGCTGCGAAGGAATGGATTTGTTATTTTATAAAGATGAAAATAGTGGTGAAGTCCCCTCATAACAATGTGCATTTCAGATAAAAAAGCGGAGACAGAACACTATATGATTTTGAAAATAATAGTTAGTTGCTTTCACTAATCTAACGATGTTTCTATAGCAATATTGTTTTGTCCAAATAATCAAAAATAAAGTTCCAAAACAGATATTTAATCGCTAAAAAAATGAAAACTACTTAAATTTTTGTTATATTTGGGAGGTTTGCTCTACAGATATTTCTTTGCACATGTTTTTGAATCAACAATGGTAATGCTCTTGTCAAATTTTCCTAAGAAGAATGAGGATCCGTATAAATAAAATAGCATACATAGCATGATAAAACGTTATGTTTTTACAAACCTGCATTATTATATTTTTCAACTTAAAATATTGCCAATTATTTTCACGTTTAGACAATTCATAAAAGGTATTTTTAGTCTTTATCTTAAATGTTTTTTTGATTCAACATATAGAAATTTTAAAAAATCTCATAGTATACGGTATTTTCATTTAATAGATAAAAATGGTAAACTATTATTTATAAATCAATATGTTGATATTTTATTTTTCTTCTGTCATGAGCGCTTGTTCAATTTTTGGTAGAATTTTTTTTTGATAAATTTGCCATGTTAAGGGACCAACATGTTTAGCAATAATGGTGCTCTCTTTATTCAAGAGAAAGGTTTCTGGGGGTCCATATATTCCCCAATCAATGGCTGTATATCCTGAAACATCAAAGCCAATAAATTTAAAAGGATTACCAAAACTGTTTAAAAAGCGCAGGGCGTTTGTTTTGTTATCTTTATAATTAATACCAATCAGATCAAAACGTTTATCTTGTGCAATTTTCATAAGAATAGGATGCTCTTCGCGACAGGGCAAACACCAAGAGCCCCAAAAATTGACCAATGTGACACGTCCTTTAAACTGTTTTGAATTGAGATAACTTTCTTTATCAAGAAGAGGAAGATGAATATTAGGAGCAGATTTTTCAGCTAATGCGTTTGGGAGAAGGGAAGAATCTTGAAGGTATTTTTTATCCATAAAGTTGAAAAAAAGCACCATGAGAAGAAGAAAAAGCACAAATGGTCCAAAAAAAACAAGCAGAACAGGCAAAGATATATTTTTTTTAAGTTTTGGAGTGATGTTTTTCATTATACTTTTCTTTTTGTGACAACTCTTTTTTGTTTAGCTGTTGGAGAATTTTTTTTTGGTATAGAGCTTTGCAAAGAATATATCCAATAAGACATAAGAGGGATATTGCAGAAAGCACATAGCTTAAAATAACAATTTGCTCGTGTTTAAGGGTGCTAAGGAAAAAATCAATTTTCTGAGATAGATTTCCTAAAAGTCCGCCCTGGGTGCCATTTAGGTCGAGCATGATGAAGAGTCCTGTTGTTGTGCACGACGGGATTTTTTAATCTGAAGTATTCGGATATAATGACTATTGATTTCATTTCGCATAGCCATCAAATAGAGTGCAATAAACATAAAGATAAAACAAAATAGCATTGTTATAAGGGGCCATAACATAGCATTGTCGATTGTTGATCCTCCAGCACGTAACAATGATGCTGGTTGATGCAATGTATTCCACCAATTAACGGAAAATTTAATAACAGGAATATTAACAAATCCAACAAGTGTAAGAATTGCAGTAGCGCGAGCGGCTTTTACTTGGTTGTCAAAAGCACGTCCAAGCAGGATAATGGAAAGATAGATAAAAAGCAGAATTAAAACTGATGTTAACCGTGCATCCCAGACCCACCATGTTCCCCATGTAGGTCGCCCCCAAAGTGCTCCTGTCATGAGAGCCAATGCGGTAAAAATCGCTCCAATAGGCGCTCCACATTTAAGTGCCACATCAGCAAGATGATATTTCCAAATCAGATTTCCTAATGCTGCTGCACTCATCGTTACATAACAGAATGTAGACAACCACGCAAAGGGTACATGAAGGTACATAATCTTAACAGTAATGCCTTGTTGATAGTCATCAGGGGAATACATCACCAGAATAAGTCCTAAAATAAGGAAACACAATGTTATGCCGGCCAACCAAGGTAAGACGATACTGCTTATTTTCATGAAAAGGGTGAAACTTGCAGGGAGTGACCTGATTTTATATGGACGAGATAGTTCATTCATGAAATTCATAATAGGCAGAGTTTTTCTATGCGGCAATCATCTTTTATTATTCTGATAAAAGTTTAAGCGTTATTGCAGCAACAAAAGAGCCAAAGAGACTCAAAATAAGTGAAAAAGCGCTGAGAAGAGCTAAGGACGTGAGAAAAGAAATATTTGGATTTATTGGGGCTGTAGCAGCCGAAACACCAAAAATCATAATTGGAATGATCCACGGCAAGATAATGATAAAAATAAGCAGAGTACTGTGCAACAATGAGGTTGCGAGTGCAGCGCCTATGGCGCCAATAAAAATAATGGCTGGTGTTCCGCATAAAAGGGTAAGTATTGTTGTAAAAGTTATTGTTGCATCTAAATGGAGCATGAGGGCTAAAATAGGTGTAGCAAAAATAAGAGGAAGCATTGTTCCTACCCAATGGGCAAGACATTTGGTAAAAACAATTAGTGTAAAACTTTGTCTTTTTCCTGAAAGGATAAATTGGTCGAGATTACCATCATCGCGATCGATTTGGAAAAGTTTGTTCAGATTGAGGAGTCCTGCAAGAAGGGCTCCAAACCACAATATACCAGGCCCTATTTGTGCAAGAATTTTGGGATTTGGTCCAATGGCAAAGGGGGTTATGACAACAACAGCGATAAAAAACAATAGTCCTGTTAGTGAAGAGGCTTGTGGCGCTAATAATAGTTTAAGATCACGCCAGAATAGTGCTTTCATTTTATTCTCTCCTAGAGAGGTAAAAATTTTTCCAGAGCGATTTTATGGTTTTCTGGAATACCTAGGGAATTATGAGTTGCAGCGATAATCATACCACCTTGACTGAGATGACGCTGGAAAATACGAGCAAGGAGTTTTTGAGCATGGTTATCAAGCCCAGATATTGGTTCATCTAAAATCCAAAGAGGACGATAGGAGAGCAAAAGGCGAGCAATAGCTACGCGTCTTTGTTGTCCAGTTGACAGAGCTTTAAAGGGTAAATGTTCAAGGTTAGAAAGACCAATATCAGCAAGAACCTCATGCACAAAGCGTAAATGTTGACCATAAAAATCTGCCCAAAATTGCAAATTGTCCATGACAGATAAGAGAGGTTTCATAGCATTTTGAGGACCAAGATAATGACACGCAGTTGCAACAGGGTATATTTGATCATGGTCTTTAAGTATTATATGACCTTCAGCAGCTTCAAGAAGACCGACAATGATTCGGAGTAATGTAGACTTTCCGATACCATTAGGACCAGTGATTGTCATCAGTTGCTGTGAAAATAAACAAAAAGAAAGACCTTTAAACAGAATTTCCTCGTTTCTGTAAGCGGCTAAATCTTTGCCTGATAACACCATGTGATTACCTATTTTGTTTTTATTTTCATATTCTTTATTGCATTATAGAATAAAAAACACATTTTTTGTGCAATTGTACCTAGAATAGTTCTAGAAATAGTTCTATAAGGGATGCCATACATCAATATCTGGTGTAAAATGGTTTCTGGCGCTGATTTCCGCATTTGCCTATGAGAGGGTGGAGGGGGAAATGGATAGCGGAGGTGATTGCGTCTGCGCTCAAGCTGCGACCTTGACTCGTAGTTTGTGTTGTTCATTCCTGGAAATTGGGTGGTTATAGTATGAGGGTGGACAGTCATGACTCAAATTGATAGCTTTAATTGTCGCAGAGTATTAAATGTTGGTGGCAAAGAATATACTTATTATAGCTTGATCGAAGCGGAGAAGAATGGTCTTGAAGGTGTTTCTCGTTTACCGTTTTCGATGAAAGTTATTCTCGAAAATTTGTTGCGATTTGAAGATGGTCGCACAGTTAAAAAAGAGGATATCCTCAATGTTGCTAAGTGGTTAAACGACAAAGGGAGCGCTGGGGCAGAAATTGCTTACCGTCCTGCACGTGTTCTGATGCAGGATTTTACAGGTGTTCCAGCAGTTGTTGATCTTTCTGCAATGCGTGATGCTATGGTTAAACTTGGCGGTAACGCTGAAAAAATCAATCCTCTCATTCCCGTTGATCTCATCATTGATCACTCAGTTATTGTTGATGCTTTTGGCAATTCCATGGCTTTTAAGGAAAACGTTGAGCATGAATATGAACGCAATGGTGAACGCTATCGTTTCCTTAAATGGGGGCAGCAAGCCTTTCAAAATTTTCGCGTTGTTCCTCCAGGAACAGGGATTTGTCATCAGGTTAACCTAGAATATTTAGCACAATGTGTATGGATGAAGAATGAAGAGGGCTGTGAGACGATTTATCCTGACACCTGTGTGGGAACTGATTCGCATACGACTATGGTTAATGGTTTAGGGGTTTTAGGTTGGGGTGTTGGTGGTATTGAAGCAGAAGCAGCAATGTTAGGCCAACCTGTTTCTATGTTGTTACCTGAAGTGATTGGTTTTCGTCTAACAGGTAAACTTAAAGAAGGTGTAACAGCCACCGATCTCGTATTGACTGTGACTCAAATGCTACGCCGGAAGGGTGTTGTCGGTAAATTTGTTGAGTTTTTTGGTCCTGGTTTGGAGCAGATGACGCTTGCTGATCGGGCAACGATTGGAAATATGGCACCTGAATATGGAGCAACATGTGGTTTTTTCCCAATTGATAAGGAGACAGTGCGTTATCTCAATATGACAGGGCGTGATGAAGATCGGATTGCCTTAGTAGAAGCTTACACCAAAGCACAAGGGATGTGGCATGACGAAATGGTGGCTCATCCCATTTTTAGTGATACAATTGAATTGGATATGGGAACTGTTGTTCCTTCTATGGCTGGTCCTAAACGTCCTGAAGGACGTATTGCATTGGAAAACGTTGGGCAGGGTTTTGAGAAGGCATTGGTCGAAGACTATAAGAAGACTTCTGAACAAGATAAGCGTTATCAGGTTGAGGGTGAAGAATATACGCTTGGTCACGGTGATGTGGTGATCGCTGCGATTACGTCGTGTACGAATACATCGAATCCAAGTGTTCTTATTGCAGCGGGTCTTTTGGCAAGAAATGCTGTGGCAAAAGGTCTCAAGAGCAAACCATGGGTAAAAACTTCTCTTGCACCAGGTTCACAAGTCGTTGAAGCTTACCTTCAAAATTCGGGTCTGCAAAAAGATTTAGATGCATTAGGATTTAACTTAGTAGGATTTGGGTGCACAACATGTATTGGGAATTCTGGTCCTTTGCATCCAGCTATTTCCAAAACGATTAATGACAATGGTATAATTGCATCTGCAGTTCTTTCGGGAAATCGTAATTTTGAAGGGCGTGTTTCCCCTGATGTGCAAGCGAATTATTTAGCTTCACCACCGTTAGTTGTTGCACATGCGCTCATCGGGACGGTGTGTAAAGATTTAATCAAGGAACCTCTTGGTGAAGATTCAAATGGCCAACCCATTTATTTGAGAGATATTTGGCCAACCTCTCAAGAAATACAGGAATTCATCGAAAAAAATGTCACGCGTAAGGTTTTTGCTGAAAAGTATGCAGATGTTTTTAAGGGGGATGAAAATTGGCAAAAAGTTCAGATCCCTACGGGTTCTACCTATTCTTGGGATGAGCAATCCACTTATGTACGCAATCCACCTTATTTCGATGATATGCAGAAAACACCTGATATCTTACCAGATATTAAAGATGCACGGATTTTAGGTTTATTTGGTGATAAAATCACGACGGATCATATTTCTCCTGCTGGTTCTATTAAAGCAGCTTCTCCTGCCGGAAAATATTTAATGGATCATGGCGTTAAAGTGGCTGATTTTAATCAGTATGGAACGCGTCGTGGGAATCATGAAGTTATGGTGCGTGGGACCTTTGCCAATATTCGCATTCGTAATTTCATGTTGGGGGAAAATGGTCGAGAAGGAGGTTATACGGTTCATTATCCGTCAGCGGTAGAACAAGCCATTTACGACGCAGCAATGGCGTATAAGCAAGAAGGTACTCCACTCGTTGTTTTTGCTGGTATTGAATATGGCAATGGATCATCGCGTGATTGGGCAGCCAAAGGTACCAATCTTCTTGGTATAAAAGCAGTGATTGTACAGTCTTTTGAAAGGATTCATCGCTCTAATCTTGTTGGTATGGGCATTGTTCCCTTTGTCTTTGAGGAGGGTGTAAGTTGGAAATCTTTAGGCTTAAAGGGAGATGAAAAGGTGACAATTGAAGGAATTCATAACTTGAAACCTCGTCAAAAGACAGTAGCGAAAATTACTTTTTCTGATGGTACGATAAAAACCGCTCCGTTATTATGCCGTATCGATACTGAAGATGAGCTAGATTATTTGCATCATGGGGGAATTTTGCAATATGTCTTGCGTAAGTTAGCCGTTTAAATTCTTTTGTTTGTTAAGGAATATCTATTATTAAGCTATAAAGTTGCGGATCAAACAGTTTGGCTTCGTTTTTTTATGACTATCTTTGAAAATCTAATTGACGTTAGCTTTGGGATTGCGCTATAAGCCACACAGTTATAGGCAGCTTTATAGTTTTGCTTGGGTTGAATTTATTTATATTGGTAGAGTTGTTCTTTAGACTCATTTTACCAAGGTGTTGAAAGAGAGATTATATTTATGGCGAATACACCTTCTGCTCGAAAAGCGGTGCGCAAGGTTGCGGCACGCACACAGGTTAATAGGGCCCGTCGTTCGCGCGTTCGTACCTTTATACGTAAGTTTGATGATGCTTTAGCGGGTGGCGATAAGGCATCTGCAGAGATTGCATTTAAGAATTTTGAGCCTGAAATTATGCGTGCGGTTTCTAAAGGGGTTTTTCATAAAAATGCTGCTGCGAGGAAAGTATCGCGTTTAGCTAAACGTTTGAAGGCTCTCAGCGTTTAAGCTTTTTCTCCTTTATTGAGAATCAAGCCAGTATCCATGAGGATGCTGGCTTTTTGTTTATTATTTCAAAAAGTTTCTATCGAAAATAAGAATCGATAATGATTCTCCTCTTGAAAAAGGAGAGAAAATTTATAGGGGGGAGTATGGTTATCCACAAGCTTTGTGGATTTTTACAGAGTCTTTTTTGTCAAGCATTTTATTTTTTTTTTTAAATCTGAAGAGATTTTTTAATTGTTGGTAAATTTAGAGAAAAAAAATGAATTGAATCAATATTTTTTTCATTCCTCATTGATACAAGCATTTTTTTCGGGTTTTTTGATTTTATTTTGACCTCTTGCATTTTACCTCTGCTGTTTTGTATGGTTCTTATGAAGACTAAAAAGCATGAAGGGGTCACACCAGCACATTGTTCTATATTTTGTTGAGTACAAGATGTTTTGACTTAGGCTTTTCGAAGCTTTTGTGCTGGAAAGGTTTTCTGACGATTTTTTAGTTTTCTGAATAGATATGTTTACCATTTTAGAAGGGTGGGTCATATCATGAGTGCAAGTAAATCTTATTGGTCATCTTTGTTAGTGGGGTTGTGATGAGGCTATCCTAGGGGAGGGTGAGTAATCTTATTTGGGGTAGGGCGTTTTGCCTTCGCTAGATTTATTTTAGCTGTTTGGCAGGACAAAATTTTATTTTTATCAGGATGGAAGATGGTGGATAAATTGAACTCTAAAGCTAGTTCCTTTAAAAGGGTTTCGGTGAATATCCTGTCAGCAGAGAACATAATAAAGAATAGGGTGACGGAGAGTGATGAGGATGTTTGTAGAAATGCTTCTATAGGGCATTCTATTGTTTCAGAGGAGGAAAGTGCGGCGGCTTTTATACGTGTTATGGCGCAATTAAAGGTGCAGGTTGGTGTTGAGGCTTATACCAGTTGGTTTGGACGCGTGAAGCTTGCTGAATATAGCCATACTCTTGTAAAGCTTTCTGTTCCTACTGCTTTTTTACGTTCATGGATTAATAATCACTATGGTTCTCTTTTGACTCATTTATGGAAACAAGAGAATTCAGCAATTCTTCGTGTTGAAGTTATTGTTCGTGGTATGGAACGCGTTTCAAGAGACGTTGTTTGTAAAAGAAGTGTTCCTTCTGTTGTGCTAGAGGAGCAGGCGACTTCATCTTTTGTTGAAAGTTGTGCAGAGCATTCAGTTAAGAATTCTCAAACGGGAGTTTTTGGGTCTCCGCTTGATTCTCGCTATACTTTTGAAAGTTTTGTTGAGGGGGCTTCTAATCGTGTTGCTTTAGCAGCTGCGCGTTCAATTGCGGAGGGGCATAAAAGTGCTTTGCGTTTTAATCCTCTTTTTATTCACGCATCTGTTGGTTTAGGAAAAACACATTTGCTTCAGGCGATTGCTGCTTCTGCATTGAAGCGTTTAACGTCTGCGCGCGTTATTTATTTAACTGCTGAATATTTTATGTGGCGTTTTGCAACAGCTATTCGTGATAATGATGCTCTTTCTTTTAAAGAACAGCTTCGTGATATCGACCTTTTGATTATTGATGATATGCAGTTTTTGCAGGGTAAGTCGATACAACATGAGTTTTGCCATTTGCTTAATATGTTGCTTGATAGTGCAAAACAAGTTGTTGTCGCTGCAGATCGTCCGCCAGCAGAATTAGAATCGCTTGATCTTCGCGTTCGTTCTCGTCTTCAGGGAGGGGTAGCCCTTGAAATTGAAGCACCAGATTATGAAATGCGTTTGCAAATGTTGCGCCAGCGGTTGAAGGTGGCACAACAAGATGATGGCATGGTATCAATTTCTGATGATATCTTGGAATATATTGCGAAAACGGTTTTAGGGTCGGGGCGTGATATTGAAGGTGCATTTAATCAGCTCTTGTTTCGTCAATCTTTTGAGTCTGATTTATCTTTAGAGCGGATTGATGAGTTATTAGGTCACTTGACACGTCCTGGTGAACCTAAGCGCATTCGGATTGAAGAAATTCAGCGTACGGTAGCACGTCATTATAATGTTTCTAAACAGGACTTGTTATCTAATCGTCGAACACGTACGGTTGTGAAGCCACGGCAAGTTGCAATGTATTTAGCAAAAGTATTAACTCCTCGCTCGTTGCCAGAAATTGGGCGTCGTTTTGGTGGACGTGATCATACAACAGTTTTACACGCTGTGTGTAAAATTGAAGATTTGGTTTGTGGTGATCAGACCTTGGCTAAGGAACTTGAACTGCTTAAGCGGTTGATTGGAGAACAGGCTGTATAGTGTTTATCGTTTCTTTCTTTGGAGAAACTTTAAAGAATTTAATGAAAAGATTTATTTTTTCTTATGCAGGAGTGACTTGCCATTTTAAGAGAGGTTTAATAAAGTCTAGCAGGCGATTCTTTGAAGAGGATCTATTTTAATGCTAAGGAATTCTTATAGTTTTTAGTAAATCATACGGGGCTTTTATGCGTATTACAGTTGATCGCAGTCAATTTCTCAAGTCTCTTGGTCGGGTTCACCGTGTGGTAGAGCGCCGTAATACTGTTCCTATTTTATCGAATGTGCTGATTGATGCAGAAAATGGTTCTGTGCAGTTAAAAGCAACAGACCTTGATTTAGAGGTTACGGAATCTTTTGCAGTTAATGTTAAACAAGCTGGAGCAACAACTGTTCCAGCACATTTGCTCTATGATATCATTCGAAAACTTCCTGATAGCAATGAAGTTGTATTATCCGTCGATGAGAATCAGGCAGGTACAATGTCCGTTGTTTCGGGTTGTGCACATTTTCAGCTTCAATGTCTTCCGAAGGCAGATTTTCCAGAGTCGCTTCCTGGGCAGTTTGGTTATCGTTTTTCTCTATCGGCATCAAGCTTAAAACATTTACTTGATTGTACGCAGTTTGCTATTTCTACTGAAGAAACCCGTTATTATCTTAATGGTATTTATTTACATGTTATTAATGACGGTGTTTTGAAATTGCGTTTGGTTGCAACTGATGGTCATCGTTTGGCACAAGTTGAGATGGAAGCTCCTTCAGGAGTTGAGGGAATGCCCGGTGTTATTGTCCCCCGTAAAGCTGTAGGAGAATTGCAAAAACTTCTTTCAGAAGAAAATGATAGCGATGTATGTATAGAGCTTTCAGAGACAAAGATTCGTTTTTCTGTAGGTTCTGTGATTTTTACATCAAAATTAATTGATGGAACATTTCCGGATTATCAACGTGTTATCCCTCTTGGAAATGATAAAGAATTAATTGTTAATAGGCAGGACTTTTCTTCTGCAGTTGATCGTGTTTCAACGATTTCAAGTGATCGGGGGCGTGCAGTTAAATTAACGATTGAGCACAGACAGTTAAGGCTTGTTGTTAATAGCCCAGATTCGGGCAGTGCAGAAGATCAATTATCAGTAACTTATGCATCTGAACCGCTTGAGATAGGATTTAATTCACGTTATCTTTTGGATATTGCTGGGCAGCTTTCAAGTGACGAGATGGTTTTTATGTTGGCTGAGGCTGGAGCACCAGCTCTGATTCGTGATAATGATGATGCGGATGTGCTCTATGTACTGATGCCTATTCGCGTTTAGGGGCAATTGTTTTGCAATGCATGGCCAGTCATGTGCACAAAGTGGCAGTGAGGCAGCTGAAGCTTTTACGTTATCGCAATTATCCTTTTTTCAATATTCATTTTTCTGGTCAGCATGTGGTTTTTACCGGCCATAACGGTGCTGGTAAGACGAATCTTTTAGAGGCGTTATCTTTTCTTTCTCCTGGTCGTGGTTTGCGGCGTGCTGCTTATTCTGACGTTAGCTTTGTAGATGGTGGCGGTGGAGGATTTGTTGTATTTGCGCGTCTTGAATGCGCTCTTTATGGTGAAGTAAAGATTGGTACAGCTTTGGAGGTTAGCGATAACAGTCGAAAAGTCCATATTAATGGTGTGAATGAGTCGGGTGATTGCCTAACAGATTATTGTCATATTAGTGTCCTAACACCGTCCATGGATGGTCTTTTTATAGGTCCTTCGCTTGAGCGCCGTAGTTTTTTGGATCGTATGGTTTTGGCGATTGATCCCTTGCATAGGCGCCGCATAGCCGATTATGATAGAGCTATGCGCGCACGTAATCGTTTGTTTTTAGATGGAAATGAAGATTGTGCTTGGTTTGATGCTTTAGAAAAGCAGATGGCAGAACTGGCGACAGCTATTTCTGCGGCGCGTGTTGATGTTATTCGTCTTTTAAATGATATGTTTACACAAATGCCATCACAGATACCTTTTCCACGAGCTTTTTTGCAAATTGATGGTTTTTTGGAAACAGCTCTTAGTGAAATATCAGCAATTGAAGTTGAAGAAAAATTTTGTGATCGATTGCGGCATAATCGCGCAATGGACCGTGCTGCTGGTCGGACGTTAGAAGGACCACATCGCGCAGATTTGCAGGTTTTTTATGCTGATAAAAATATAGCAGCAACATCGTGTTCAACAGGTGAACAAAAAGCGCTGCTGACAGGTTTAGTTTTGTGTCATGCACGTCTAACAGGTATGATGTCGGAAAAAGCTCCCATTCTTCTTCTTGATGAAATGGCTGCTCATCTTGATTCGCATCGACGTGCTGCTTTATTTGATATTCTTGATGATTTAGCTGTACAAACATTTATGACAGGAACAGATCGTCTTTTATTTGATGACTTAAAAGGACGTGCAGAATTCTTTGAGATTAAGGATGGGGCTTTATTGTCGTAAAAACATGCTAAATATTTTTTTAATAAGTGATAGGTCTAAAAGAAAAGGCATACTATGTCTGAGATGATAACGATTTTAAATGGTCCTAATTTAAATTTTCTAGGTCAACGTGAGCCAGAAATTTATGGAACTGAGACTCTGGAAGATATTGAAAAAAGATGCAGAGAATGGGCAAAAAAAAATGATATCATAATAAATTTTTATCAAAGTAACTGTGAAGGGCAGTTGGTAGCATGGATACAAGAAGCAATAGAGGCAAGTTCTGGATTGATTATTAACCCAGCGGCTTACAGTCATACATCTGTTGCACTTCTTGATGCCCTAAAAATGTTTTCAGGGCCAAAAGTAGAAGTTCATTTATCTCATATTTACCAGCGTGAAGCTTTTCGTCACCACTCTTATACATCTGCAGGTGTAGACGCTATCATAACTGGGTGTGGAGGTGATGGATATTGGTTTGCACTTGAATATATTGCAAAACAATTAAGCAAAACAATTAAATTGTGATAGGTAAAGAATAAGCGTTTGATAAGAGTAATCTAGGCATTGAATTCACTTGATAATTATTTTCAAATCTGTACAATACGAGGTATATATATTTATGACAATTTTTGGTGCATATGACGGGGGTAAATAGAGATGAAAAGCTTTGTTCGACAATTAGAAATGCTTGTGATTTTAGGGGGAGCACTGCTTTTATCTGGTTGTAAAATTGATGTTATACAGCCATCAGGTTATGTTGCACGTCAACAGCTCATTTTGATAGTTGTTTGTGTGGTGGTGATGCTTTGTGTTGTCATCCCAGTTATGGTGAGTGTGGTATTTTTAGCTATAAAATATCGTGCATCGAATATGAAAGCGGACTATTCTCCTGATTGGGCGCATTCAAATAAAATTGAAGCAGTGATGTGGGGTATTCCAGTTGTAATTATAATGGTTTTAGGTTCATTAACAGCTTATTATACCTATAAGCTTGAACCTACAAAACCTCTTCCAGTGGAAGTTGTAGGTGAAAGAAAGCCATTACAGATTGATGCTGTTGCTCTTGATTGGAAATGGATTTTTATTTATCCTGAATATGGAGTTGCATCGATTAATGAGATTTATGCACCTGAAGGACGTCAAGTTTTATTGCAATTGACGTCAGAAAATTCTGTCAATGCTTTTTGGGTCCCCAAATTGGGTACAGTGCTTTATGCTATGCCGCAGATGAATGCTAAGTTGCATTTGGTCGCTGAAGAGCAAGGAGTATTCAAAGGAACCTCAGCAAATTACAGTGGTGATGGTTTTTCGAGTATGCGGTTTAAGTGGCATTCTGTGTCTTTGCAGGACTTTGAGGATTGGATTGTAAAAGCTCGGGCTAATGGTCGAGTACTTGATCGTGCATCTTATCGTCAACTTTCTATTGCGCCTCGTATGGGTGATATTGCTGCGAAGAAAAAAGATGCTGAAGTTCGTTATTTTGCACCTGTGGAGAAGCGCCTTTACTATCGTGTTGTTAATCGATGTGTCGATGAAAATACGGTATGTAATGAGGATTTAATGAAACGTGCTGCTGCTCAGACGCTATGGGGTGCACTATGTTCAGTATTTGATCCTGATGTTATTTAAAGGGTCAGTAAAGAAAGAGCCCTTTTAACATAAGGTTTCTTTTAAACTTGAATTTCATTTGAAATGGGTTGAGAAATGTTTGGAAGACTTACAGATCCTACGGCAGGTGCTTTTCATGCACTTGCACATGAGCCGATCGTTTTATACACGTGTATTGCGATTGTTGTGGTTGGTTTAATTGCTGTTGTTGCTCTAACAGCACTTGGGTGGTGGGGGATTCTATGGCGAAATTGGATTACAACTGTTGACCATAAACGCATAGGCATTATGTATATAGTTCTTGGAATTATTATGCTTGTTCGCGGTTTTGCGGACGCACTCATGATGCGAACACACCAAGCTTTAGCTCTTGGGAGTGAAAGTGCAGGTTATTTGCCCCCTGACCATTTTGATCAAATTTTTTCGGCGCATGGCACTATCATGATTTTTTTCATGGCCACGCCTATTTTATTTGGTCTTTTTAATTATCTTATACCGCTTCAAATTGGTGCGCGTGATGTTGCTTTTCCCTTTGCAAATAATCTAGGTTTTTGGATTACGGCTGCAGGGGCAATATTGATTAACATATCCCTAGGTGTTGGGAATTTTGGTCGTGGTGGCTGGTTGATGTATCCGCCTTTTACAGAATTGCAAACGAGTCCAGATACAGGGGTAGACTATTATTTATGGTCACTTCAGCTTTCTGGTATTGCGACAACAATGGGGTCAATCAATTTTATTGCAACCATTATTAAAATGCGTGCTCCTGGAATGACAATGATGAAAATGCCTATCTTTTGTTGGAGCGCTTTTGTTAGCAATGTTCTTATTGTAGTTATTTATCCCGTTTTAGCTGTAACATTTGCACTCTTGTCATGTGACCGTTATTTGAATATGAATTTCTTTACCAATGTTGCTGGTGGAAATCCGATGGTATGGATTAACTATGTTTGGGTTTTTGGTCATCCTGAGGTTTATGTTTTGGCTGTTCCTGCTTTTGGAATTGTTTCTGAGGTGGTATCAACTTTTTCTTCAAAACGCCTCTTTGGTTATACTTCAATGATATGGGCTATGTTGGTTATTTTAATTCTTTCGCTTCTTGTTTGGGGACATCATTTCTTCACAATGGGTGGTGGGGAAGCTGTAAATACCTCCTTTAGTATTGCGACAATGATCATTGCCGTTCCAACGGGTGTGAAGGTCTTTAATTGGCTGCTAACTATGTATAAGGGGCGGATTCGCTTTGAGCCTCCAATGCTTTGGTGCATGGGCATGATTTTTACATTTGTTGGTGGTGGATTAACCGGTGTTTTATTATCTATTGTGCCAGCTGATTGGCAGTTTCATAATTCGCTGTTTTTGGTAGCGCATTTCCATCATACAATTATTGGAGGTGTCGTTTTTGCTTATTTAGCAGGGCTTGCTTTTTGGTTTCCAAAAGTTTTTGGTTATAAACCAAATCGCATACTAGGCATTGCATCTTTTTGGTGTTGGTTCATTGGTTTTTATCTTGCCTTTTTCCCAGTCTATGCGCTTGGTTTAATGGGGGCGACGCGTCGTCTTCAGCATTACATGGAACCTAGCTGGCAGCCAATGTTTATTATTGCTGCTCTAGGTGCTTTTATTATTTTGCTTGGTATCCTTTGTTTTGTGCTGCAAGTTGTTTTGGCGATTTGGTACGGTATCAAACATAAGGGACGTTTACCTGTAACATTAAATGATTCTTGGGGTGATGCACGGACTCTTGAATGGTCTATCTCTTCACCGCCTCCTTCTTACAATTTTGCAATAGTTCCGAAAATACAGTCTGATGACGCTTATTGGAATATGAAGAAAAGTGGTTATCAACGTCCTACCAGTGGATTTACAAAAATTCATATGCCGTCCAATACATCGGCTGGAATTATTGCGGGATTCTTCTCATTAGTTGTTGGTTTTGCGCTTGTCTGGCATATTTGGTGGCTTGTTGCGGTCGGCTTGATTGGTTTTATTGCAACGCTTGTGTGTCATTCATTAACAGGTGACCATCATGGTTATTATATTCCGGCTGAAGAAGTACAAAAAACTGAAGATGCCTTTACAGCTGTTCTTAAAGAACAAGGAGTGACAGTATGAGTGCAGTAACAATAAATAATGTGAGTGCTGTGGATGAACATCACCACGATAATAGTTCGGTAATGACGTTTGGTTTTTGGGTCTATATTCTTTCAGATTTGATCCTGTTTTCGACACTTTTTTCAAGTTTTGCTGTTTTTTCTGCTTCTTATGGTGGTGGTAAGGCGGGCAATGAGTTTATTGATTTAAAATTTGTTTTGGTTGAGACTGCTTTCTTGTTGTTTTCATCCGTCACTTATGGTTTTACAATGGTACAAGCACATAAAAATAACATCAGTGGTGTGCGTTTATGGATGGCTATTACCTTTGTATTTGGCTGTTGCTTCATTGGTATGGAACTTTACGAATTTCATGAACTTTTGGGTGAGGTCTTTTATTACGATCCAAATGCTTATGCTGGTATTGATCCTGCAACAGGTTTACAGCTTTTTGGTCGGGAGATTCTCTCTGCTTATTGGTCAGCATTTTTTGCTTTGGTTGGCACCCATGGACTTCACGTAAGTGTTGGTCTTCTTTGGATGGTTGTGATGTTTTTTCATCTTCGTCGTAATGGCTTGGATCAGAACAATAAGACACGTTTAGCATGCCTTTCCATTTTTTGGCATTTACTTGATATTGTATGGGTTGGTGTTTTCACCATGGTTTATCTATTAGGAGCGTTGTGATGAGCATGCAAAATGAAACACATGGTCCCAGTACTGGTTCATATTTAGTCGGTTTTATTCTGGCTGTATTTTTCACTTTGGGTTCTTTTGTTCCTGTGATGTATGGAATGATGGAAAGTTGGGCAGTTAGTACAAAGGTTGCGTATCTTCTTGGGATGGCGATTATTCAGATTATAGTACAAATTGTTTTCTTTTTGCACTTGAATTCTGGTCCAGATGCCAAGTGGAATTTAAGCGCGTTGTGGTTTGCTGCTATTTGCGTTTTTGTTATTATTGGGGGAACTTGGTGGGCTATTTCTCATTTGAATTATAATATGATGGGTGGCTCAGGACGTGTTATTGAACCGGAAATATCAAGTAGAGATGATTCTTCAGTATCTGAGCAGTTATCAAACAAAGATATATCCGTAAGAAAACAGCCAGAAAAGATACAGGGCTCAGAAATGCCCATGGAGCAGGGGTTAAGTACGCAAACTCCTGTAGATCAAGTTCCTAGTTCAGAAATGCCCATGGGGCAGGGGTTAAGTACGCAGTCTCCTGTGGAGTAATTGTTAGAAATATCTGTGGAGCTGATGCAGCATGTATCAGCTCTTACAAGAAATTCGTAGGATATTAAAGAGGGGTAGGTACAAGATATCAGTATATCAGTGGAATGAGTATCATGATTTTGAATGTACTTTTATTTCAAAAGAGAAAGTCCACGGAGTATTGAGTCAAGCTTTAATTTTTGAGACAAATAGCTATTTGTAGAATATACAAAAAGTGATGTCTATGCAATTTACTACAAAGAAAGAGAATGTGAGAAACAAGTTTTTATGTTGTGTGGAATAAAAGCTACGAAGCGGTAACGTTTTTATAATTTACAGAATTTATATTAAAGATAGCATTAAAGTTATTTGTAATAATAATATGCACTTGAAATCAAAAGTTTAGAGAATAATCAGAAAACTTAATGAAAACCGTTGCAATGACAATTATTGGTGCTGGTTCTTTTGGTACTGCATTAGCGATTGCTCTTGCCCGTAATGGTCATAATGTTTTACTTTGGGGATATAAACCCCAACATATCAAAGAATTACAGGAACAACGTTGTAATCAAGTATATTTACCCGATATTCAATTTCCTGAAAATTTATTACTTGAAGCTTCGCTTGAAACTGCAATAGCAGCAAGTCACAATATATTAATCGCTGTTCCAAGCCATGTATTTCATCAAGTTTTGTATAATATTCAGCCTTATTTAGATCAGCATTCACGCGTTATTTGGGCAACAAAAGGTTTAGAACATGGTACCGGACGTTTCTTACAAGAGGTTGCTCGTGAGATTTTAGGTGAAAAAATTCCTTTAGCAGTTTTTTCTGGACCAACTTTTGCTCAAGAACTAGCTATTGGTTGGCCTACTGCAATGACGATAGCAGCTTCTGATGTTGAGTTTGGTAAAGAATTGCAGCAATTTTTTCATTGTGACAAAAGTTTTAGAGTTTATAAAAGTTCAGACATGATTGGTGTTCAATTAGGGGGAGCAGTCAAAAATGTTATTGCTATTGGTGCAGGAATATCAGACGGTATGGGGTTTGGGGCAAATGCACGAATAGCTCTCATCACACGAGGACTAGCTGAAATCAGTCGTTTAGGGGGGGCTATGGGTGCTGAGCTTTCTACATTTATGGGAATGACAGGCTTAGGTGATCTGGTTTTGACATGTACGGATAATCAGTCGCGTAATCGCCGTTTTGGAATACTTCTTGGTAAAGGAGTAGATATAAAAGAAGCAGAAAAACAAATTGGTCAGGTTGTGGAAGGGTACTTAAATACCAAGGAAGTACATACGTTGGCGCAACGTATTGGGGTAGAAATGCCCATTGTAGAACAAATTTATCAAATTCTCTATTGTGGTAAAAACATAATTGAAGCGGCGCACACATTACTAAGCCGTACTCTCAAGGATGAAATACAATGATATCTTTTTTTTAAATGATTCCAATCGTAAAAAAATAGAAACATGCTATGAAGACATATAAAATAGATTGTATTGATGGTTGTATAAGACAGTCATATTCGAGCAAATTATAGATTCATATCATTCGATTCTTTATGAAACATGGATGAAATATAAAAGTTTTGGCTTTTGTCTAAGAACTATCTCTTTGAAAATAAATTATCGTTTCCACTTACACATGTTTATGTAATGTAATGAATTTATGCAATGTAATGAACAAGATATTTTGATTTTCTCTTAAATTCATCTCACAATGATATTTGCAAACAGAATAATACAAGACTCATTAGGTGGAAGCATCTTATTTATGTAACGTATAAGCTAAAAATATCATTGCTATTATCCAATTTTCAATATTATTTGCTGCGTGTAATAGCGTTTATATCTCGATAGGGGCAGGGATATCGTGTGTTTCTGTTTGTGTAATTCTTTAAAACAAGAAGACAATCTAATTTGGGAAGAAGATGAAATTTTAAAGATGAAAACCAGTTTCCATTTCTACCATCATTTTTAAATTCAGTTTTATGCTATCTAAAGCATATCTTTTAAATAATGGAGATTACCTCACACTTTGATGTGTCAGGTAAAATAGAACGCCCAAAATAAAACACTATTGCTGTTCTATATTCACGCGCTTGTTTTAAAGAGACTTCTCTTAAAACTCCCAAGCCCAATTCGCGACGGTGACCGTGAATAGTGTAACGATAAAGCCATTGTGCACATCCCCATCTTTACCTTTACGAAGGAGGAAGCCGAGCATCATCACACATCCTACCAGCCCCCAATGTTGAGACAGCTCTTGGCACTTGAGGCTGTTCAGTAGAGATGTTTACGCCTTTTATTTTCTCACATGTCAATTCTATTTTTTATATGCAAGAAATGACTTTTGGAATTATAAATTTGAAAATCTAAAATTGAAAAAATGTTATTGTACTTGTTTGTGGCTGTCATTTAAACTGAAAAAATAATGTGATTATAAAGATAACAAATTGATTTGTATGAATAATTCATTTTATTTTTGTATTAAATTAATTAAAAATATGTATTTTCTTGTCACAAGCGGGTTAGTATGTGGATAAAAATTATTAAAAATACTTCTAATGAATCATCTCAAGTATCAAGGGGTGTTTCAACATTAGAACATGGCAAGTAAAATGATAGTGTCGGTTTGTCATTTGTATAAACATTAAAATGGTGGAGAAAAAAGGATTTATGTACTTCACGGGGATTTTATACGTTCTACAGATACCATTGTGAAATGGAATTGCGTGTATTGAGGGATATCTTTTAAAAAAATGCATGAAGGAGCAACAGCCGTAGTGTTTTTGGGCGTTCTATTTTACCTGATATATCAGAGAAATGCTTTCATGAAAGAACGAGAAAAATAAAGGTGTGAGGTAAAGCGTAATCTCCATTATTAAAAAAATATTGATGTGGATGCTTTTAAAACTGTAAAGCCTCATTAAAGAATAATAGTAAGGCTAATGATTGATTTCTTTACGTCTTCATATTCTTCCTAAATTAGATTGCTTTTGTGTTTCAAGAATAAATAAAACGGTAGGCAATATTTTTTTCAATCTGGTATACAAAAGCTGAAGCTAAGGATTTTAATAATCCTCTAATCTCTGTTTCAAACTGCGATGGCATGAGGGCTGAGGATTGATTTATAAGCAACAGCAAAAGCGTATGCTTTAGTAAGGTAAATAACGTCATAAAATACAAAATTTTTCAACCATGGATTGAAGAAATATTCGGATTTTTATAAAATACTTTGCAAAACAAGGCATTTGGTTTTGTATTATACTTATTCTTATAAAGACCTGCACACGTGTCTTACGTCATATTTTCTAAGTGCGATAATTTTTATTCTTCTTGAGTATCATCACTTTTTTTCAGTTCTTCAAGTATTGGCATAGACATGATGTTATAGCCTGAATCAACATAATGGATTTCACCTGTAACACCTGATGATAAGTCAGAGAGTAGATAAAGAGCAGATTTTCCAATTTCATGAATATTTACGGTACGACGTAATGGGGCATTACGGCGTTGATGTGAAAATATTGCACGTGCAGCTGCAATACCATTACCTGCTAAAGTTCTAACAGGACCAGCGGAAATCGCATTGACACGGATATTTTGAGGACCAAAGTCCGCTGCTAGATAACGTACCATAGCTTCTAGAGCTGCTTTAGCAACACCCATGATGTTATAATTAGGCACAACTTGCTGTGAAGCACCATAGGTAAGAGTTAAAAGTGTTCCTCCATTGGGCATAAGCCTACCCGCGTGCTGGGCAATTTCAGTAAAGGAATAAGCTGAAATAACCATCGTGCGTTGAAAGTTTTCACGTGTTGTAACATCAACGTAACGCCCTTTTAGCTGAGTTTTGTCTGAAAAACCAATGGCATGGACAATAAAATCAATTGTTGTCCATTCTTTTTCAAGTTGCTCAAAGACGTAGTCAATATTTTCAATTTTTTCAACATCACACTCTAGCACTAATTTGCAGCCAAGTTTATCAGCTAGAGGCTGAACACGTTTTCCAAAAGCATTCCCTTGATAAGTCAATGCTAATTCAGCTCCTGCTTGTGCGAGCTGACAGGCAATGCCCCAAGCAATTGAATGGTCATTCGCAATCCCCATAATAAGGCCACGTTTGCCCTCCATCAAACCTTTCATATTATTCTCCGTAAGACCGTACTTTTTTCAATTACTAAGAACTTTTGTTTATTCATAGCGTTGGAAAACAAGCGTTGCATTGGTACCGCCAAAGCCAAAAGTATTTGACAATACGGTATTCAGTTGTTGATGATCACGTCGTTTACGAACGATTGGCATATCAGCAAAAGCTGGATCAAGTTCTTCAATATGGGCACTTTCACAAATAAAATTATGCTGCATCATTAACAGTGTGTAGATTGCTTCTTGAACACCAGCTGCACCCAAGGAATGACCAGTCAGAGATTTTGTGGCAGAAATTGGCGGGCATTGATCACCTGCTCCGAAGATACGGCGGATCGCTTCTATTTCAGGGGGATCACCAACAGGTGTTGCTGTTGCATGGGGATTGATATAATCAATCTTATTTTTGACGGTTGCAAGTGCCATGCGCATGCACCGCTCTGCTCCCTCACCCGATGGAGAGACCATATCGTGTCCATCGGATGTAGCGCCATAACCAACAATTTCTCCATAGATTTTTGCACCACGTGCTTTAGCGACTTCTAGTTCTTCAAGAACCAAAACGCCAGCACCACCAGCAATAACAAATCCATCACGATTAGCGTCATAAGCACGCGAAGCTTTTTCTGGTACATCATTATATTTGCTGGACATAGCACCCATAGCATCGAATAAAACAGATAATGTCCAATCCAGATCTTCGCAACCACCAGCAAAAATGCGATCTTGTTTTCCATATTGTATTGTTTCATAAGCATTGCCGATACAATGATTGGATGTAGCACATGCGGAAGAGATTGAATAGTTTACGCCCTTAATTTTAAAAAAAGTTGCAAGTGTTGCGGATGCCGTAGAACTCATCACTTTAGGCACAACAAAAGGACCGATGCGTTTTGGACCTTTTTGGCGTGTAATGTCAGCAGCTTCTACGATTGAATGTGTTGAAGCACCTCCAGAACCCATAATAATACCCGTGTGTTCATTCGATACTTCATGCGGTTCTAGACCCGCATCAGCAATTGCCTGATCCATAGCGATGTGATTCCATGCTGTTCCACGTCCATGAAAACGTAGAGCACGCCGATCTACGAGTTCTTCTATATTAATATCGGGTTTGCCGTAAACTCTGCTACGAAAGCCTAATTGGGCATATTGAGGTGCGTAAGAAATTCCGGATTTTGCTTCACGTAAACTGGTTAAAACAGCTTCAGGTCCATTTCCAATCGCGGAGACAATTCCCATTCCGGTTACAACAACTCGACGCATTCATACCTCCTCGTTCCATACAGAATAGTGAAAAGTTCTTTCTGACGGAAATAACGTTCAATCTTCTTTGAATAAAGCAACGCGTAAATCATTCGCCTTATAAATAGTTTCTCCATCTGCTTTTAGCCACCCATCAGCTATTCCTAAGACTAAATTTCCACGTCGAATACGCTTAAAATCTATTTCATATTCAAGAATTTTGGTTTGTGGAGTTACCATCCCTGATAACTTTACTTCACCTGTTGATATCGCTCTTCCTTTTCCTGGTTCGCCTAGCCAACCAAGAAAAAAGCCTGTTAATTGCCACATACCATCTAGTCCAAGACATCCCGGCATGACGGGATCGCCTATAAAGTGACAATTAAAGAACCACAGGTCTGGTGTAATGTCAAATTCGGCGCGAACCATTCCTTTATCGTATTTACCATCAGTTTCACTAATTTGAGTGATTCGATGAATCATCAACATTGGCGGTGCTGGCAATTGCGCATTACCTCTACCAAACATTTCGCCGCGAGCGCAGCTTAGAAGCTCTTCATAAGTGTAGCGAGACTTTTGTTCAGCCATTGTTACTCCATTTATTTGCATATATTTTTATTTCTGCGCTTTTCCCAACCTACTTTTAGAGCAAATTTCAAAGAGAGGGAAATGATTTTATATCATTTTTAATGACAAAAGCCCTTTTTTATGTATTCTACACAGGTAATTATTTAAAAATGGAATACAAGATTACACCATACTATTCCCATTTTTTTGTATTTTGATCTTATTTAGCAGGAATATATTTGGGTTTGTAATATGTCAGTAAGTGCAGACGATTTAGATATGAATAATGAAGAACAACAGTTCACAAAAGAGTGTGGAAAAATTGTGCAATATTATTCCATTTCTATGTTAGAAAAACGTTTGCGTCAGAATGGTCTGCGTCCAACACGTCAGCGGTTGGAGCTTGCACATATGATTTTTTCTCAAGGAAATCGTCATATTACTGCTGAAGAGCTCTATGAGGAAGCGGGGAGGGCAGGTGTACCTGTATCTTTAGCAACGGTTTATAATACGCTTCATCAATTTACGGAAGCGGGATTGTTACGGATTATTGCCGTAGAAGGCTCAAAAACTTGGTTTGATACCAATACCTCTGATCACTACCATTTTTATATAGAAGGCGAAAATCGTATTCTTGATATTCCTTACAATTTGGAAGAAGCTCCCATTATTAGAAATTTGCCTAAGCCACCAGAAGGTATGGAAATTTCACATGTTGATTTGATCGTACGATTGAAACCAAAAAATCAATCTTGTGATAGGCAGTGAGGATATTCAATGAGGAATAAAAGTTAAACTTGATAAGTTTGAGTATTCACCAACCTTTTACTTTTTCATCAGGATAGATTCCCCATAACTGGGGTTGCTGAAGCCATCCGCGCGTATTATTAATGTTTAGTTCGCACCATTGTCCATCACATTGGCGGATATTACCAATGACATTAGGTTCTACTTCCGCCACAAGTTCTGCGTTATCGGTGGGGTTTTTTCGTAACATCAGCCTTTTTGTTTTATCTTTTTGCCATGGAATAGTTATAGCAGTTCGCTTTCCCGATAAAAGCGACTGATACACCCACCCCTCATCGCCTTCTGCATCACGAATTTTGCGCCATTGATCATATTCTTGAATGATTTCAATAGGTAAGCCCTTCTTTTTGTAGGTAAAAATGATAGAATAGTTGCTTCCTGGTCCGACGCGTACATTAACGCTGGTGGGTTTAATCGAAGCAAATCGCGGAAGTGGTAAACCGCTGGGCCCTAAATTTTGATTAAATGTTTGTGCGTGCAACAAATGAGGTGAACCCAATACAATGACTGTTGCTATTAAGATACATGATGCGAGTATTGAAACGCGAAACCAACGAGAATTTTGCACACTGAACTCCTTTATTTCGTCATATATTGGAAATTTAAAATCTGAAAGATAAGACTAGAAACTGATAAAAATTATGACATATCGCTCGTTAAAGAGATCTAAACAATGAAAAAATTGTTACGAGAATAGCAAAATAAGGAAAACAAAAGTTTGTATTTTTTAGTGCTTATCTTGTTTATGAGGGGATAAATATAAATAAACACTGGACTTTTATGTAGCTGTACGCGTGATAAAACAGTAAAGTATACTGGGAGCATAGCATTTTTTGTACAGGAAATTAGGGCTAAAGTATTGCATCTCTTTTTTGAGTTTGTTTCTCGAAGTAAAAGTACATGTATGCATATTATGAACAAAGAGCTGTTCAGTAAAGGGGTTATCATGTGGCTTGAAAAGAAGTTTTGAATGGACAAAATAATACGATGAATAAAACATTTAAGCTTAAAAATATAAGCAAAATTATGGAGTAGATTGATATATGAAGGGCTGATTTTAACAGGACAGTTTTTCGTGATAATCCATTTTATAAAATTTGCTATACTATAATCTTATGTCATGATAATGCTTATCCGTATGGCAGATAAGCTGGATCCATCATACCATTTACCAGCTCTCAATGTTATGCAGTTCTTATTATTTATGGCGTTCATAAGAAGCATTTTTATTTTTTTCTTAAATAGCTTTTATTCTATTTGCATACTAACCCTGCTTATGATGTACAAGAAAATAATCTTGATTTATTCAATATAAGAAGGTGTTGAGAAACTTCACGTTATTCAGAATTATTACTTAATATGAAAAACGATTACTTATAACGATAAATCAATGCGTTAAAAACTTTAACTCGTTATTTAAATTGTAAAAATATTTCCATCAAAAATGGTAATAAAAGGCACATTCATTTATCCATATTAAAATACAGTGTTTTCTCTGTTTATTGTCAATTTTCTTTTTCTCTAACTCAGTATAGAAGAAAGTTGAATGAAATAGAGGGGCTTATTCGATACACTTATAGGGGTCATTACATAAGTGATGAATAGAAGAAACTTATCAAGAAAAAAGAATCTGTAGTGCAGTGGTTGAAATTCGTCATCGTTTAGAGAGACAGAGTCAAGAGATATAAAAAGTTATGGAACTATATCGTTTTGTTACATAACTGAAGGGAAAGAAGATTATGCATTTGATATCATATTTTTACACACAATCGCATATTACGATAGTTGCTTTTGTTTTGCAATCTGATCTAGGATGTTCGAAAGATGTAGAATATTTAATGACAAAAAAAGAAAATCATCACGAAATTTGTACATAAAGAAACAGTTATTTAAGAGATATCCGGAAGGAGAAAAATTATAGCGAAAAGTGATAATAAAACACCCTACACTCAATTCACATAAGAACAAGTCGCTTAAATATCTAAAGCGTAGTTTGTTATCTGTTTTTTGAAATATAAGAATGAAAAAACCACCCCTATGACAGAAACCTTATTATTTTCAGATAACTAACATATTAAATAACATTGTACACAAAAAACCATACACAAGCAATTTATTGCAATCGCCTATGAAGATAAAATTTTCTGGAAGCTTATTATCTACTGCTTACGCAATTACATAAAGTATATTACTTTACCGCAACAGTTCGTCCGTTACTAACAAAACCTTCTCTTTGCGCACGCTTACGAGCAAGCTTACGTGTACGACGAATAGCCTCAGCTTTTTCACGAGCACGCTTCTCAGATGGCTTCTCATAATAACTACGCATTTTCATTTCACGGAAGATACCTTCACGCTGCATCTTTTTTTTCAACGCACGGAGCGCTTGGTCAACATTATTATCACGAACGAGTACTTGCACTATCTATCCTGCTTTTTTCAGTGTCATAAATGATAGGAAAAACCTACGTCCTTTTAAAGGCATATCCAAAAGGACAAGCACCTATATCACATAAATAAGACATTTGTCTATATCGCTTTTTAAAATTCTGTTCTTTTTGCAATAAAACGCTTTTTATAATGAATGATAGAATTTACGGTTATAAATTTATGAAAGTCCTTGTATTTGATCATTTTCGTCAAGATGAATTTTTTCAGCCGTGGGATAATGGGGTAGTCCCGGCATGGTCATAACATCTCCACAAATGACAACAATAAAGCCAGCTCCTGCGGAGAGACGAACTTCACGTACGGGAATTTCAAAATCAACAGGAGCACCATATTGCTTGGGATCAGAAGAAAAAGAATAAGGTGTTTTTGCCATACAAATAGGGTAGGCACCAAAACCTTCTTTTTCCCAAGATTCAAGTTGTTTGAGAATAGGGGCTGGGATGATGGCGCCACGCCCACCGTATAGCTTTGTTATAATACAATTAATTTTTTGAACGAGTGGAATATTATCTTGATATAAAACTTTAAAATGAGAATGTTTTTCTTCAATCAAGGTAACGAGTTCTTGTGCAAGTTCTATAGCGCCTTTTCCACCTTGTTCCCAATGCTTACAGATAATAGCTTTGTGTCCAGTTGTTGCAACTATTTTTTGTAATGTTTTTATTTCAGCATCGCTATCGCTTTCAAAATGATTGATAGCCACAACACAAGGAATACCGTAGTGCTCCATATTCTTTATATGTCGTAAAAGATTGGCTGTTCCTTTTTCTAAAGCGGTGATATTTTCTTCTGTCAGGTTATTTTTATCCACACCACCATTCATTTTTAATGCACGAATAGTTGCGACGATCACTGTAGCATTTGGTACAATACCTGCTTGCCTACATTTGATATTGAAGAACTTTTCTGCTCCAAGATCTGCTCCAAACCCTGCTTCTGTGACAACATAATCAGCAAGTTTTAAAGCAGTTTTTGTTGCTATAACTGAATTGCAACCATGAGCAATGTTGGCAAAAGGTCCTCCATGAACGAGAACAGGGTTATTTTCAATTGTCTGTACGAGATTGGGTTGTATAGCATCTTTGAGAAGAACTGCCATTGCACCTTCTGCATTGAGATCAGAAACGGTGATGGGCGTTTTATCATAACGATAAGCAACAATAATTTTTTTGAGTCTTTGTGTAAGGTTTTCTAAATTTTCAGAGAGACAAAGAAGTGCCATAATTTCTGACGCAACAGTAATATCAAAACCTGTTTGGCGTGGAAAACCATTTGTTATGCCCCCCAATGAAATAACAATATCGCGCAATGCACGGTCATTCATATCAAGAACGCGTTTCCAAACAATGCGACGTGGATCAATGTTTAGAGTATTTCCCCAATAAAGATGATTATCTATCATTGCGGCAAGAAGATTATGAGCAGCTGTAATAGCATGAAAATCACCGGTAAAATGTAAATTAAGGTCATCCATTGGAACGACTTGCGCATAACCACCACCAGCAGCACCACCTTTTACACCAAAACAGGGACCTAAAGACGGTTCTCTCAAGGTAGCTATTGTTTTTTTACCAATAAGATTAAGAGCATCACTTAGTCCAACTGTTGTTGTTGTTTTGCCTTCTCCGGCAGGTGTGGGATTGATAGCTGTGACGAGGATAAGTTTACCATCTGGATTTTTATCAAGCGATTTTATGTATTCAGAAGAAATTTTAGCTTTATCATGGCCATAGGGAATGAGATTTTCATGTGAGATACCAATTTTTTTTGCAATTTCAATAATATGCTGCTTTTTAGCAGTGCGAGCAATTTCAATATCTGTTTTAGGCATGGAAAAATTCTTTAAACTTAGCTTTTATTAGTGTTCGGGATCTGTACCCCATGGATTAATTAGAAGAATTCATAGAGAACAGAAAGTATTAAGATATCATAGAAGTCGATGATATGCTATGCAAGAGATAATGCTAAAGAGGCACGAGAAGAGTTTCATTGTTTTTTAGGAAAAAGAATTTCTTTGCTTTTAAGCAGTAAAAATATGTTTAATTCAATTAAAAATATCTCGAAAAGAAGCTTTGGTTTGCAACAAAATGCTAATGATATTAATGGATACCATAAGTGTTTTATGGCGGCACATCTGAAGTCCCTATTAAGATGGGATTGCTAGGAATAAAATATCCAGAAACATCTAGTTATGGAAAAATTAGAAATAAGCACGCAAAAAATTATCTAACTGATTAAAGAGTATAATCCGGAAGAGACTAAAAACAAGCGCATAAATCGAAAAAAGAAAACAACACACGCTGCTTATGCAATCGTTATGATTATTAGCTAATAAAAGCACCTTGGAGCTGAATTGAAGGACTCATAACATCTTATTCTAGCAAAATGGCTAAAGAAACGACTCACAACACAATGAAGTAACAAAATACAAAAAACAAAGATAGGCAAAAATAAATCACAAAATAAAGAATTTAAAGAGCCTGAATTTATAAGAAGATATTATTGATAGATGGCGCACCCGAAGAGATTCGAACTCCTGACCCCCAGATTCGTAGTCTGGTGCTCTATCCAGCTGAGCTACGGGTGCATACATTTCAGTTTTTTACATTATCTACGACAAAGGGTTCCTAATCGTTTCATTAAAGAAATGCAAGTGAAACTTGGATAGTAATAAAAAAAACTCTCTTTTTTATGAGATATTTTAAAAAAGGATATAATATATTATGGTTTCAGTTGGTTTTGATATGATCATTTTTTGTTGTGACCGTACAAAGCAATATGAACGATAGTTAACTTGACGTTTTAATCTATGAAAGATAGTCAAGCAAAAATGAGATGTGTTTTTTGCGGTGGGGGGTAAGATATATACACCTGCTGTTTGGTTTTTGTGTAAAACGCCGATATTACTGTTGAAAACTATTTCAGATGAACATGACACAGCAAGGGTGGATGTATGGCGTTATTAAAAAAGAGCTTTCCGTTGGTATTTTTAATCGTCGTTTTAACGGTTACTTATTGGGCTGGAAAAAAGAGTGCAGAACAACCCATTTCTATGGTGGATAAAACAAGAGTATCATATAAAGCTTCAAAGGAAAAAATGGGAAGACCACCGGCGAATGTTGTCGTTGATCTTGTAAAAGTTCAAGATTTTTATGAACAACTTAACGTTCTTGGGAGTGGAAAAGCTCTTGCAGAAGTCGATCTTACCCCTTTATCCTCAGGTGTTATTGATAAGCTTTTTGTATCAGCTGGTACAAAAGTACAAGTCGATGATGTGATTGCAAAGCTTGATTCTAAAAAAGAGGAAATAGCAGCTGCAAAAGCAAAAGTACAACGTGATAATAATGCGTTAACGCTTTCGCGCATTCTTAAATTACGCGCCAGCAATACAGCAACGGAAGTTCAAGAAATTACGGCACGCTTAGAGTTAGATAACGCAAATTTAGTTTTGCGTAATGCTGAATTAGATCTCGATCGGCGAACAATTCGTGCACCGATTCCTGGAGTTGTTGGTATTTTGCCCGTTGATGTGGGGAATAACGTGACCCTTAATACTGTAATAGGCCGTATTGAGAATAGAGAACGTATTTTGGTCGATATATGGGCCCCTGAACGATATGTGTCGCGCATCCATAAAGGAGATGAGGTAACGGCAACATTAACTGCGCAGTCAGATAAATCTTTTATTGGTCATATTTATGCAATTGATAATATTGTTGATCCAGAAAGTCGCACACTTCATGCTCAGGTTGAAATCAATAATGAAAAAGATACGCTCATGTCTGGTATGTCCTTTTCTGTTGCATTGCAATTTCATGGTGGTTCTTTTCCTGTCGTTAATCCTCTTGCGGTTCAATGGAATAGTAAAGGGTCATTCGTTTGGCGTGTGAGAGAAGGAAAAGTAGAGTCTATTCCCGTATCAATTATTCAGCATAAAGCGGATCAGGTTTTCGTGAAAGCTCCCCTAGAAAAGGGTGATCAAGTTGTCATTCAAGGGGTGCAAATGCTTTATCCAGGAAGTAAAGTAACTATTGATGATCCAAAGTCCCATCAACAGCAATTATCAGCAGTTTATGGAACGGATATACAATGAGCCAAGAATTGAGCACAAAACAGCCTAGGTCAAAGGTGGAGCAAGGTGGTCTCATTGCCTTATTTATTCGCAGACCGGTTTTTACTTTTGTTTTAAATGCTATGATCATCATTGCAGGATTTGCAGCATGGTTGAATGTTGATGTAAGAGAATTACCCGATGTTGATACTCCAGTAACAACGGTTGTGACGATGTTTTCTGGTGCATCTGCAGAAACCATTGATCGTGAAGTAACAAAAGTTATAGAAGATGCGGTTTCCCGTGTTTCCGGTGTTAAGACGATTTCTTCAACATCTTCTTTTGGACGCTCTCGTGTGCAGATTAATTTTAATGTCGGTGTTGATTTGAATGTAGCGGCATCTGATATTCGTGATGCTCTGTCTCGTATTGCTTATTCTTTACCAAAAAATGCAGATACCCCTCTGATCATTAAAGCAGATTCGAACGCTGCTGCCATGATGTATTTGGTTGTGACGTCACCAACAATGAGTATTGATGATTTAACAACGATTGTAAACGATCAGATTGTTGATGCAATTTCTGCTGTTGATGGTGTTGGTGATGTACAGGTTGCTAGTGCTCGTACAAAGATTTTTCAGATTGATATAGATCAAGCAAAACTTGCAAGTTATGGATTAACTGTAGCAGATATTTCACGTGTTCTTGCTGATATGACAACGGATGTGCCAGTAGGATCATTACGCAATTCTAAGCAAACTTTAGTCGTCCGTGCCACTGCACGTTTAACAACACCAGAATCTTTTGAACAAGTTGTTTTAAAGCCTCATGTGCATCTTGGTGATGTTGCGCATGTTACTTTATCGCCGGATATAGAAACGGTTATTCTTCGTATCAATGGAAAGACAGGTATTGGATTAGGTATCGTGCGGAAAGCACAATCCAACACGCTTAATATTTCTCAAGGTGTAAGAGCCGTTGTTGATAATCTCAAAAGTACAGTTCCTTCTTCTGTACATATAGACGTTATTAATGACGATGCAATTTTTATTAAAAGTGCCCTTCACGAGGTTGAAGTTGCGTTGGTCATTGCTATTTTGAGCGTTATTTTAGTCATTTTTCTTTTTCTCAGAGACATTCGTGTAACACTGATACCTGCTTTATCTCTTCCTGTTGCCTTAATTGGTACCATTGCAGCTATTTATCTTGTAGGGTTTTCATTGAATATTCTCACATTGTTAGGACTTGTTTTAGCAACAGGGCTTGTTGTGGATGATGCCATTGTTGTTCTGGAAAATATTGTTCGATGGCGCAATATGGGGTTAGGTTCCAGAGCTGCAGCGGTGTTAGGAACACGTGAAGTTTTTTTTGCTGTTGTCGCAACAACATTGACTTTAGTGGCTGTATTTGTTCCTATTTCCTTTCTTCCTGGGCAAGTTGGAGCGCTTTTTAGAGAATTTGGTTTTGTTTTGGCAATTTCTATTTTGCTTTCTTCAATTGTTGCCTTAACGCTTTGTCCCATGTTGGCTTCACGTTTTCTCAAAGAACATATTGAGGAGAAAGAAGAAAAGTCCCATCATTTTACTTTTTTATATAAATTAGGTACTTTTCTTCATAAGGCATATACTTACAGTTTGCATCAGTGTTTAGAAAAGCCTTGGTCTGTTGTTTTTGCTTCACTTATTTTTGCGGGTCTTTGTATTGGAGGCTATATGAAGCTGCAACAGGAATTAACCCCAGCAGAAGACAGAGCTCTTATCTTTTTGGTTATTAATGGACCACAAGGTATTTCAACACAATATTTGAACGAACAGGTAGAGCAAATTGAAGCAAGTCTACAGCCATTACGTGATGCAGGGGAGATTGCTAACAGTTACTCTATTGCGGGTATTGGTGGTTCACCCAATACTGCTTTTTTGGTTTTATTGCTTTCATCTTGGGATGAACGTTTACGTAGTCAGCAAGAAATTGTGAAGGATGTTAATGCAAAGGTTAGACAGTTTCCCGCAGTTTTTGTGTTTGCTGCGGAGGGAAATTCTCTAGGTGTGAGAGGAACTGGGCAAGGATTACAATTTGCAATTCTTGGCAACGATTATGCAACACTACAACCCATTGCTGATAAGCTGGTGAGTGCTTTACAAGATGATCCGCGTTTTATTCGACCACGTCTTACTGTTGATGCAACACAACCGCAATTTTTTATTGAAATCAATCGAAAAAAAGCCTCCGATTTAGGGATTGATATCACCAATTTGGGCGATACATTACAAGCAATGTTGGATGGTAAAAAGATTGGTTCCATTAACGTGGATGATCATTCTTACGATGTTAAATTGATATCGCGTAAAAATTCTATGAAGAGTCCTAGTGATTTAGAAAATATTTTCTTAAAGACTAAAGACAATCGATATGTTCCTTTATCGGTTATTGCGCATTTACATGAAAAAGCTATCGCTCCCCAATTAAAGCGGGAAAAACGCATGAGCGCTGTTATTTTAAGCACAAATCTTGCTCCAGGTATCGCTTTAGGGGAAGCTTATCAAACTGTACAGAAAATTGCTTCTCCTTTGTTATCAAAAGGAATCTACGTGGTTCCCTTAGGAGAAGCTGAAACGCTTAATGAAACATCTTCCAATTTTATGATTGTTTTTGGCATTGCTTTTTTGATTATTTTATTGATTTTGGCTGCTCAGTTTGAAAGTTTTATTTCAGGATTCATTATCATGGCTACGGTCCCATTAGGGATTGGTTGTGCTGTAATTGCTATGCTATTAAGTGGTGTGAGTCTTAATATTTACAGCCAAATTGGACTAATTTTGTTAATTGGCGTTATGGCAAAAAATGGTATTCTCATTGTTGAATTTGCAGATCAATTACGAGATCAGGGAAGAAGTGTGCGTGAAGCCGTAGAAGAAGCAGCAAATATTCGACTTCGTCCAGTTTGTATGACAATGATTTGTGCCATTTTAGGAGGTATTCCTTTGGTTTTAGCCAAAGGTGCTGGCGCAGAAGCTCGTATAGCTTTAGGTTGGGTTATCGTTGGTGGCTTAGGTTTAGCAACTATTTTTACGCTTTATGTCACACCGGTTGTTTATCTTTTTTTGGGGCGGTTTATAAGACCGAAAGCAGAAGAAGATTTACGCTTAACAAAAGAGCTCAATCAAGTTAAATGATGTATCTGATAGAAAAGATTTGAAAGTTTATTCTTGTAAAAATATCATTTTCGGACCTTATCCTTTTATTTTGTATATTCCTTCATTTTTATGTGAGCAGTGAAAATAGCGAGCAATACGAGCAATACAGGAGACGCTTTCTGCTTTGTTATGGTTTGGGCAATAGATTTCATTATCAATAACCGTATAGGATAAGCTTATGGGAGATAGCTTTTCGATTCGAAATGAAAAGGCTTTTGAAGCCACGTTAAAAGCTTTAAGAAACCATGCCGAAAAGGATGGGGTCTATGATATTCGTCGACATTTTGTAGAAGATGAACAGCGTTTTTCCCATTTTTCCCTCAGACTTGATGATCTTCTTTTTGATTTTTCAAAATGTGGTGTGACATTTAAAACATTGCAACTTCTAGATGATTTAGCTGTCGCAGCAGATGTGTTAGGCCGGCGTGATGCAATGTTTTCTGGTAAGGCGATTAATACAACTGAAAAACGCTCAGTTCTTCATATTGCGTTACGTTTACCTGCTGATGAAATTTTCATGTTGGATGGTCATAATCTTATTCGCGATATTCAAGACGTCCTTGAAGATATGGAAAGATTTTCTGAAAAGGTACGTGATGGCAGCTATAAGGGAAACAGCGGCGAGAGAATAAGTGATATTGTCAATATTGGTATTGGTGGTTCTGATCTTGGTCCTGAAATGGTCACATATGCTTTAAAACCTTATCATGATGGTCCACAGTGTCATTTTGTTTCTAATGCTGACAGTGCCCATATTTCTGATACTCTCTCTATTTTGAATCCAGCAACAACGCTGTTTGTCATTGCTTCTAAAACTTTTACAACGGCTGAAACAATGGTAAATGCTCAAGTTGCACGTCAGTGGATTTGTTCACATTTAGGAGAAGAAGCCGTTGGTACGCATTTTGTTGCTGTTTCAAGTGCGCTTGATAAAGTGGCAGAATTTGGCATAGATTCCACAAGAGTTTTTAAATTTTGGAATTGGGTGGGAGGACGTTATTCAATTTGGTCAGCCATTGGACTTGTTGTTATGTTTGCAATAGGTGGTAGAAATTTTCGCCAATTTCTCAATGGTGCATTGCAAATGGACCAACATTTTAAAACTATGCCTTTGCATAAAAATATTCCTATTCGTTTTGCTCTTTTAGGATTCTGGCATCGTGTTATTTGTGGTTATTCATCACGTTCTATCATTCCTTATGCACAGCGTTTAATACATTTTCCAGCTTATTTACAACAGCTTGATATGGAATCAAATGGTAAGCAAGTCTCGCTGGATGGAAAACCATTAAGTTTTTCAAGTGGTCCGATTGTTTGGGGGGATTCAGGAACAAATAGTCAACATGCTTTTTTTCAGCTTCTGCATCAAGGAACAGATATTATTCCTGTAGAATTTATTTTATTTATAAAAGGGCATGAGCAAAATTTACATTCTATGTATGAGATGTTGCTAGCAAACGGTTTAGCACAATCAAAAGCATTGATGAAGGGGCGTAGTATTGAAGATGCTCGGCATATCTTGATAAAAAATGGAGTTGATGAGGGTGAAGCAGATCATTTAGCACTTCATAGAAGTTTTAAAGGAAACCGTCCCAGCATTACGTTGGTTCAAGATTTATTAACACCTTTTTCACTCGGTCGTCTTATTGCGCTTTATGAACATCGTATTTTTGTTGAAGGGATTTTAATGAATATTAATTCATTTGATCAATGGGGGGTTGAACTTGGTAAAGAATTAGCAAATGAGTTACTACCAATTCTTCGTGGAGAAAGTCAAGCGGATAATCGCGATAGTTCAACATTAGGGTTGCTAGCACATATTCAAGAAAGACGTGCAAAATAAATATAATTTGACAGCAGATTTTGTACTAACTAAGCAAAAGTAGAATGAGAGAGAAATATGAGATAATTCTTTGATTTTACTATGCGTTATCTTATTATCTGAACTATATTTATGTAACAGAAAACCAAAAAGTGAAAAAATTGTAATAATGAGAATTTATTCGCACAAACGATAAAGAGCTTTGAAAAGTCTTGAAGATCTTTTGAAAAATGGATTGATACAAAACCTGCTGACAAACTACACTAGGTAAAAATATACAGAATCCACCGGCAAGCTACGATTAAAGACATTTTAATAATATCGCTTTATAAACTTTGGCGGAGAGAGAGGGATTTGAACCCCCGATAGAGTTGCCCCTATGCCGCATTTCGAGTGCGGTGCTTTCAACCACTCAGCCATCTCTCCATAATAAAGTGAAATAAAAATTGGCACTATTTGAGTGTATAAGGGGTAGATAACCTTCAATTGTTTTTGGTACAACCTTTTTTTCTTTTTTATGGGACTTTATTGACAGAGAATAGAAATTCCTTCATATATACGGAACATGAGCGTGGAGAAATCTGCGCGTATTTGTGTTGAAGAAGGTTTTATCCTTCTTTAAAATCTATTACGACTGATAAAAAGCAGCCTATTTTCCCTTATTTCAAGGCAGAAATTAAATAAGAGCTGGAGTGAACGGAAGGATAAAAAATGTTCGCAGTCATTAAAACTGGTGGTAAGCAATACCGCATTGTTGCTAATCAAGTGGTGAAAGTTGAAAAAGTTAGTGGAAATGCGGGTGATGTTGTTGAATTCAATGACATATTGATGGTTGGGCAAGAAGGTAATGCGGTTATTGGTACCCCTGTCGTTGCTGATGCATTGGTGACAGCCGAGATTGTAGAACAGGCACGTGGGCGCAAGGTTATCGCATTTAAGAAGCGCCGCCGTCAAAATTCTAAACGCACGCGTGGTCATCGTCAAGAATTTACGAAGCTTCGTGTTTTAGAAATTTTAATGGGTGGTTCAAAACCTAAAAAAGCAGCTGCAAAGCCGATAAAAGAAGAGGCAACTGCACCAAAAGAAACAAAAGATGCTGCTTCTGTTGAGAAGACGGCTAAAAAAACTGCTGAAAAAAAGACTGCGTCGCAGAAGAAAGCGTCTGTAGCATCAAAGAGTAAGAAAGATTAAAGGAGAGCGTCTATGGCACATAAAAAAGCTGGTGGTTCCTCGCGTAATGGTCGCGATTCAGAATCGAAACGTCTGGGCGTTAAAAAATTTGGTGGTGAGACCGTTATTGCTGGAAATATTATTATTCGCCAGCGTGGTACACGTTGGCATCCTGGCAACAATGTCGGCATTGGAAAAGACCATACGCTTTTTGCATTATCAAATGGAAAGGTTTCTTTTCAACGCAAAGCGGGTGATCGTTCCTATGTTTCAGTTATTCCTATAGTGGAGGCCGCAGAGTAATCTGTAACACTCTCTAGCAATCAACGAGATTCCATTGAATTGTAGTTGTGGTTTTATAAGTATTAAAAGGGAAAGATAGAATTTCATCTTTCCCTTTTTGTTTTGGTACTATAATAAATGTAGAAGATATACGAAAAAGGTGGAATTGGGGAAATGGCTTTTCTCAATGAGGGGGGATTTGTGCGGTGTTATGTTAGTATTTAGTACTGAACGTATTGATATTATGATAGAATTTGTTGATAAATTTCTGTATAATAATAGTAAGGAGAGACTTTCTTTTTATGCATGAAGAAGTGTCTAGTAATTTCTTTATAAGAGAAGCAGTTTGTTTTCAGGAAATTATGAGAAATTTAATGAAAGCATTATTTATGTAATCATTTTGATAAAGATGGATCTTTTTATTGGCATTGTAGTATTGATGAGTTGTCATACTGTTTTTAGGTGGTGGTGTGGATAGGTGGGGCTATTCATTTAAAAGGATATAGGGATAAAAAATCCATAAGATGGCAGTCAAAATTACTTTGAAAGTGACGTGCATTAAGGAGTTTTCGGTAAATCGAGAGTGAAATTATATTTTTAAGGAGGACGCTGTTTAAAGATATAAAAATAACCAATGTGCAATCAGCGCTCTTCAAGAATATTTTTTCTGATTTCACTATTATTTTCTTGTACATTTTTGAAAATAAACAAGCATAAAAGCTGGGGTTAAGGCAATAACTGCTTTTTATTTTTTACTTTATTTATCTTATTTATAGCGTTTTTCTTGATTTTAGTAGTTGATGATGGTGCTTGGGTGATGCTCGTACTTTGCAAATATGCGACAGAGAATATTGTGTGTTTGCAATATTGATTGAAGTAAAGGAGTATCTTAAAATACATAGATGTTATATATCAATAAGTTAGCATAATAGGATGAGCTGCACGGAATTTTAAAGATGATAAGTTGCATGGAGCGATTTATAATTATGTAATGAATTTATAAAGAGGGATAATAGGTTAAATAAACTTTGAGGAATCAGTTAAAATATTAGCTGAAGTTACAGATCATTGGGAAGGATGCTTTCTTTTAGGGAGAATAATGAAAAGTTGTGTTGAATAACTTGGGATAATGAGAGCGTTTTTAAAACATAGTTTTTTAGGTGATTGGTGCTGTAAAAATCGGGGTTTTGTCTTTGTAAAGTAAAAGAGTAAGAGGCAGACTTGCTTATGATGCTTTTAAGCACCTCGCTAGATGATAATATCCAATTGTATTATCGGTTATATTGAGGTATTTAAGCACCTCACTTAGCTACATTTCGTAAAATATAAAGAGAGCTGTGGTGGTATTTATAGCTTGTATTTTGGGAAATGCAGCTTTGAAAAGGAATTTATCAGAGATATTGGTGTTCAAATGTGAGGCAATTTGAATTCATGATAAGATGTGAGAAAGCAGAAGCAATGAATGTAGATTTTATCGAGAGTGAAATCTTGTCTATAAGATCTGTACAACTTGCAGCTGCTTTTGATCATAAAAATGATGCAATTTATGCTGCTGCTGAATTGCTTGTGCAGGTTGGTGCGGTTGATAAGTGTTATCTGGCAAGCATGCTCGCATGTGAAGAAACAACCAATACTTGGCTTGGAAACGGTATAGCCATTCCCCATGGTATGGCTGAAAATCGTGATTTAATTATCAAGGACGCTGTTGCTGTTATACAGGTCCCTGCTGGTGTTGAGTGGCAGGATGGCAAGAAAGCACATTTGGTTATTGCTATTGCAGCGTGTCCAGATCGCTATAGAGAAATTTGTAAAAAATTGACGTCTCTTTTATTTGATAAAAAACAGCTTGAAGTACTTGCAACAACCATGGACAAACAGCAAATTGTTACAACTTTGTTTGATCAAGATATGAAGATAGAAAAAACTTTTATTGGTGACCTTTCGGTGTGTCAGGAATGGACTTTAGATTATCCAAGTGGTCTTCATGCACGACCAGCTTCTCTTTGGGTTGATTTTGCGAAAAAGGCTCAAAATTCTATCAGAGTTCGCCATGGTCAATATGCCGTTGAAATGAAAAATTTGGTTGGTTTATTGCAATTAGGAGCAAAAAACGGTGATGTTCTGATTTTTTCTACAGATGCTGCAGAAGGAGCACAACTTCTCAATGATGCCATTGCTATTGCAAAAAAAGTGAGTATTAGTGAAAAATGCCTGATGAGAGCAATAGAATCTCAAACAAAGGCTTTTCATGGTTGGTATCCACGCTCTATGCAAAAAGGCATTTCTGGCGTTGGAGCAAGTTCAGGATTAGCATTTGGTAAGATTTTTGTTTTAAGGCAAAATGATATTTCTATAATAGACCAGCCAATTGATTTTGCAGCTGGTGCAGCATGTCTTGAAAATGCTCTTACAAAAACAAAACATAAAATGGCATCTGTGATTTCTGATATTACAGTGCGTATGGGAGCAGATTCTGCTGCGATTTTTTCTGCGCAAATGGTTTTACTTGAAGATGAAAATTTAATAGCTCAAGCTTGTCGTTTTATAGCAGAAGGTCATGGTGTCGCTTGGTCTTGGGATAGAGCGGTTCGTCAATTTTCAGATATGTTTTTTAAGGTAGATAATCCTTTGTTAGCAGCACGTGCTGTTAATTTAGTTGATGTTGGTCGACGTGTTTTAGGTGAAATCAATCCATCCTATAGATCATTCTTTTTAAATGATATTCCACATGGTGTAATTCTAGTTACAAATGACCTTTCTCCTTCTGATGTAGCACAACTTGATTGTACAAGGGTAAAAGGATTAGCAACAGCATGGGGAGGTCCATTATCTCATACAGCTATTTTGGCGCGTACTCTTGGTATTCCAATGGTTGTTGCTGCAGGTGATGATATTTTAGCGATACAGTCTGATATTCAGGCTATTATTGATGGCGATAACGGGTTTATTTATCTTGATCCTACGCTTGAAGACGTTGAAGATGCTCAAAGGCATATTGATACTGTTGTGCAAAAACGTGTCAGTGAAATAAGTGCGTGTAGATTACCAGCGCAAACAACAGATGGTCAAAGAATTCGTATCATGGCTAATGTCAACTACGCAAATCAGGTTCCTGTTGCGCTTGATTTGGGGGCTGAAGGTGTTGGACTCATGCGCACGGAATTTTTGTTTTTAGAGAATCCACATATTCCGGATGAAGAGCTACAATTTAATACATATCGGGCGATGATTACAGCTGTAGGAGATAAGCCATTAATTATTCGTGCACTCGATATTGGTGGGGATAAACAGGTTACGCATTTACATTTATCTAAAGAGGACAATCCTTTTTTAGGTGTTCGAGGGACGCGGCTTTTGTTACGTCGACGTGATCTTTTGGTGCCTCAATTACGTGCTTTGTATCGAGCAGCAAAAGAAGGCGGAGATCTATGGATTGTGTTTCCGATGGTAATGTCTGTTTCAGAGATTGTCACTATAAAAAAGATTGCAGAAGAAATCCGCAATGATATTGATGCACCAAAATTAAAACTTGGTATTATGATCGAAGTTCCAGCAGCCGCCATTATGGCAGATGTGTTGAGCGCCCATGTTGATTTTTTCTCAATTGGAACCAATGACCTAACACAGTATACAATGGCTGTTGATCGGCAAAATCCGTACCTTGTGTCTGAAGCTGATAGCCTTGATCCAGCAGTTTTGCGTATGATTTATCAGACTATTCAGGGAGCTTCACAACATAAGTGTTGGGTTAGTGTATGTGGTGGTATGGCTGGAGATCCTTTTGGTGCAATGATTTTGACTGGGTTGGGAATTAATGAGCTTTCTATGATATCTTGCGATATTTCTCCAGTAAAGGCGTGTTTGCAGACTCATAGTTTTGAAGATATGAAAATTTTAGCACAAAAAGCATTACAATGTGAAACTGCACGAGCTGTACGTGCTCTAAGCAAGGATATAAGGTGATAAAGAACATTAAGGGGAACGAGCTAACTCATTTTGCAGAGTAATCAGATCGTTAGTGCTGTAAAACATTATTCTTTTATACGTTACAGGGAGGAGTAGCGTGTGAAAAACACTTTAAGAAAGAATAAATGCCTTTTATACATTCTCTCAAATAGCAAGGGATGTTTCAACATTAGGGGATAAATAGCGTAATGGTACTTGGCTTGTACTTTTTATTTAAGGAAAGATGATGCTATTCAATAGATTTTATACCATTCATAGACACCGTATGAGATAGATGTGACAATCTTTTTATTCCCATTATTGTATTATACAAACCTATCCACGGAAAAAGTTTTTTCTTAAAAAGACAGGATGTGCTTGTTATTCAACAGATATAAGCTCTTACTTTAATAAATGAATTTGTTTTTTGAACTTTGAATGTATAATTTAGGCTTGCACGTTATTTCTTTCTAGGTATAGTGCGAGACTTCTGGAGAGGTGGCCGAGTGGTTGAAGGCGCACGCCTGGAACGCGTGTATATGGGAAACCATATCGAGGGTTCGAATCCCTCTCTCTCCGCCATTAATTTAAAACGAATTTTCATATGCTTGATATGACATAGCTTAAAAAGCTCAGGATTTTTTTACTGTTTGCAATTGACCAGTTTGCGCCGATCTGTATCTGTCATTATGTATACCTAGAAATTGCAGTTGAATTTCCATGAATTTTATAATTTCTAAGTTACTCTCCTCTCGATCTTTAGATAACCTGATCTAGCATAAACGATCTCTTCAAATATCATTAAGGGATTTTTGCCATTATCACTAACTTCTGATAGAGTTTCAGAATTAATGGTGATCATAGTGCTATTTGCAATTCCGATTAACGGGCTAAATGCATTTTATTCACATGAGAGCTAACGAACACCTCAGCTTTTCTCACGCAATGTGCTCATTTCAAATTAATGTCATGAATATTTGTACAAAATCTTTATCTATACAATAATCAAAAAAAGGCTGACGTAATATAATAATTGAAGATCATTCATGCGGCACTTTCTTTTATTTCTAAGCTTTGTATGTAAATAGATAGTCCGTGTAAAATAAATAAAGGGGCGCAAAAACCTATAAATATACACAGGACGTATAATGTAGAAAATGAAAAAAAATTTCCGGCATATAAAAGCACAATAGAGAATAAAGCTGCTATGATGCGTACACTGGCATCGCCTGCCAAAATCACATCGGCTAAATTTTCACTAGGTGTGATAGCTTGTCCAATTGTTATTCCCGATACCCTAAAATAAAATTGCCCAATACCTAATAAAAAGCCCATAATGTAAAGGGAATATTGAGTAAAATTTAAATATAAAACAAAAGAGATTGCGATCACTGCAAAAGCCGGTGTTCCCCATACAAAAAAACGAATTAAAGATGGAAATTTCCGTAAATAATAGGATGAGATAAGACCATTGACTACAAAACCCAGTGCTGACAAAGCAAAAATAGTATTTTGAATAGCTGTAAATTTTGTATTGTCTGATGTTATAGATGCAAGAACAAGTGGCAATAGAACAATAGGACCCGTATAGAGAAAATTATTCAAAATACGATTAATCGTTAAAAAACGCAACGCAGAAATTCGCCAAAGGCATCTAAAACCAACTCCATAAGCTTTTTGAGATGGCTTTTTTAATAGCTCTTTTGTTCTGTTTATTTGTTGTATAGATTTTATACGAAACCATAGGCTGGCATTCAAAAGATAAATAAACACAATAAAGGCTATGGCTATTTTGTGCCCCAAATGCGCAATTATAAAATATATAAGCAATGGGGATATAATAACAAAAAACTGACAGCAACTAGTATAAAATGCAAAAATTCCAGCTTTTTGTTTGGGAGCTGGAACCAGCTGATTCAAGGCACTGTTGTTATTTGGATTATCAGCCCCCATCAAGAGAGCAAGTAAAAAAAATACAAATAAAATAAGTACCGGATTGTTCATAAATAATAAGAACGATAATAAACAAGCGCAAATAATTTGACTATAAAACCCAATTATAAAGCCTTGATAGCGCACCAACACATTTCCCAAACATAAGCCTGCAATTCCAATTGCGATTAAATTAACAACATTTAAAGTAGCAGATGCTTTTCCAGTTGTATCTTGGAATTGTAACAAAGAAAGGCCAATAGATAATACACCACTAGCACAAAAACTCGTCAAACAACCAATCAAAATCATAAGAAAAACAGAATTACGCAATAGCTTTCTCACTCTTAAACAGAGACTCGAGCCATTTTATGATTTTCTCCATTGTCGAAGATGGTTCGGTACTAAATTCCAGTTTTTCATAAAATTTTAGTTCAAATGCGTCATAGGTACTTATTTTTTGCAAGTCATCTGTCAGCATGAATTCTATACTTGATAACGTTGCGCCCATAGATTGAGACAAATAATAGGAAATTACTTTCCAATAATTTTCCAAGACATATTTCAAGTGACAACCATCTAAAATATATTTCGAACAATGGTGCAAAGGATAACAAATACAAATAGCATCTGTTTCATGTGCGGGACAAGAAGAAATATTAATATTTTTATCATTTCATAATATTATAAAAACTTCAGTGAGCAGATCTTCTAAATTTAGTCTAGTCACAACAAGATTGGGTGCTAATTTTTGGGCAACATGAGATCAAGCCAATCTTACTACTAAAGTTCCAAAAACCTTTAAGTCAGATTCTAGATAAGCTTTTTTTAAATTCCCCACCCATATGGTTCTATGACATATAATAATTGGCTCATCTCGTCTGAATGAACAAGATGTAATTCTAAACCAATATTATCACAAAGGTTTGAGCTCTTGAATTGCTCGTATCCTAATCTGGTATTCTTAAATCATTATAGCAACTAAAGAGTTTTTAAGTATTCCAGCTTTTATTAAACTTTGTAATAATGTATTGGAATCTCCCCTTCACGGACTTCGACAATTATTGTATCACCACTATAAGAACAAAAAAATTATCTTTGAATTTGCTTACTTTTAGAAAGAAAAATGAGCAACACTCTTCCTTAACTAAAAGAAACATGCTCTCTACTTTTTTCTTTATGATGATCAAAAACCTATACTGTTACAATTCGATCATCAATTATTAGGATAAATATTCTGCGTTTAGCCTAATAAACTGTTATGATCAATGTTTCTCTCTGTTCTAAAAATCAGCGCTTTTCTTCCTAGAGATACTCGTAATTGCTGTATAATCTTTCCCAAAAAGGCACTCCTTCAACATTGCTATTAACACGATCATTCTGAAAAGTTTTATACATACACACGGCATTATACGGAATGCTATGTATTTTTTTAACTTACTCAACTAACTAACATCTTTTTGATGGGCAAAATAAATCACGAAATTTGTGTGCTGTCACAATTCGAAAAACAATCATATATCTCCCTCTAATGATAGGCAATGTCATTAGAAGAAAGCCTTAACGATATCGGTAGAAAAAATTAACCAGAAAAAATTGCAGCACTGATGGAACCAATTTTATTTCATACCTTGTAACTCTATCTAAATTTTAATCATTTTTGTTAAAGATTCTTATGCAACTTTTTCTACGTTCAGCATTTTTTTCCACTTGTTTGCAACAAAAGATTAATAGCTAAATTCACCTGTGTCATAATAGCTCTTTTTTGGGTAAAATAGAGCTGCTTCAATCTCGACATATAAATATTTTAGTTCTTTTAATATATTCTCTTCAGATGCTTTAGATTAATAACACACCAAAACCCAAAATAAAAAATATTTATTTTACTTAACTTATTGAATATTATTTGAAAAGTATGGAAATAGAGTGATGCAAGAGTTAAGAAATTATTTAAAAGTTCAAATCCACCTACATTAGAGCCATCACGCATGGTAATAGCAGTTGTCATTAGGTATACTAAGTATGCTTGATAACTTTTCTGCTTCATGCTTGTAGGGAGTTTCAGATAGAGATAATAGCAGAATCCATTCGTGAATGCTCAACAATAAAGCTGTAAACAAAATTATTTCCTTATTGTTTAATCCGTTAAGCTTGATCAATTTTTAATATTTGTCTATATTTTCAATTAGTTACGCTGATGAATCTATGTTTTCTTTCCAATTATTGTATTTTATAAGAAATTGCTACGAATAATCCTCTCCAAAGCTGATAATTCATCATCACTGTGTCCCCAAATTGCTATAATGGCAGGGCAGGTATTTAAATCGATGGTTAGGGGTAGGGGCTCATTTTCTTTAAAAAGGAGCTTAAAATGAACCACATTTTCCCAAGAATGAAGCTTTTGTTGCCATACGTTAACATCTTTTATAATATGACCGTCGATCTTGTTGATAAGAAAGATAATACGCCCTTTTTTCTTAAAGCGACTTGGTGTTTGCGAAAACACGCCTGCAATAAGGTTAACGGAGCTTTCAAGTAAATCATCTTCATAGCAATGCGCGAATAAAGTGGGTGCAATTCCTCCGTGGAGGCGGGCTCCTACTTCGATCATCACTGGACCACAAGCTGTTTGCATGATTTCCATATGCGCGGGTCCATATTCAATCCCCAGCGCGCGAATACATTGTTTTGCATAAGAGATAAGAGGGGCATAAGAGGGATCTTGAGCATCAAGCACATCAAGCGATTCATAAACAAAGGCACTTCCATTATAAATACCTTTTTTATATCGTGATAAAGCACATATCTTTATAGCATCTCCTTTTACAATGGCATCTACGATGTATTCCTCTCCCTCCAATCTTTCTTGGAGCAAATAAGTCTCGTTAGGTGTGCCAAAAATATTTTTTTGCGTCCAGTCAATCTCAGAAATCCACGCTGCTACTTCGTCACGGCTAGAGAAAAACAAAACACCATCAACTCCCAGCAGAATCATTTGGCTTTACCACATAGCCGCTGTGGCTTTCAAAATCATCGATAGCACAATTGTCTTTTGTAAGAATTTTTGATCGGATGTAAGATAAACCATTTTCACAAAGGCGCTTTTGCATTGCTGCCTTTTTCCGTCGCCAATCGGTGGTTGAGGGATTATTCCCAGGGCAATTATAATAAGCCGCCAATTGATCTGCACAATAAATACCTCCTTCGGCGCCTGCTACCACAGACTCTATTGCGCCGATAGGAAAGCGTGTCTTTATCTCATCTACATTATGAAGTTTTGCTTCTGCCATGCCTTTTCCCTGATAAGAAAGCATATAGCGTGAAAAAAGATCTGGTTGAGAGACAACCCCATAACAAGCATAGCCTAATTTTTGCAAAGCAGGGCCATAGAGGGCACCCGTGGAGAAAGGGTCGACAATAAGAATAGTTTTTCTCATACTTTGTTCCGCTGCGATAAAAGGAAAAGAACATAAATAAAGATTATTAAGCCTATAAGGGGGAGAAGATAAACAGCTGCTTGAGGACCCATAAGGGCAGAGCTTGTAAGAAGACCAAGGATAACATAACCCTGCCGATTGGGAGAGAGTATAAAGCATGCCGCTATAGCTTCCCACCAGCTCTGCTTGAGCCTCTGTTTTAGTCGCTTCAATCGTATGTTTGCGGGCATTAATTCGCATGGTATTCATTGAAAAGCCAATAAAAAAGCAAAAGACCACAGCCAAATAGGGCGATTGTGTGGTGCTAAAAATAAGATCAGCTACGCTCAACATAAGGGCTGGGAGAATAAATTCAAAGCGAGGGATTTTGATAAAAGCAGCCAAAAAAGCGCCCATGCCCGCAACCGCACTGCAAAGTCCATAATATTCAGAGCCAAAATTTTTCACACTCTGAAAAAGAATGGTTGCCAGCGTATTATAAGCGCAAATATGAAAGCCAATAAGTCCTATGCAGACGCATAAAAGTTTAAGCTCATAAGAGAGTTCATTCGCTTGCGGTGTAGGTACTGGCTTCTTATCGGTTGCAAGTGCTGTGGTATCTGTAGCGTTATATTCATCGCAAAAGATGATATATCCGGCTATAAGGCTTATAATGATGTCAAACACACAAAGTGCCACAATCAAACCATTATAGCCAATTTCAGCCGCTGCCCCTTGAGGGCTGGTCGCTTCTAAGAGATAACCACTCAGTGCTGCTCCCAAAAAAGCGCCAATTTGCACAACTGTTTGCATAATGCGGGAAGCTTTTTGGGCGCTAATATAACCACCAAGTGCTAGTTTAGTATTATAAGTCTCGAGAGTGCTTAAGGTAATCAAAGAGAGATAGCCGATAGAGATAGAGACAGCGATAAAACCAAAGGGGGAATCAGCATAATGGAAAAGAGCAATCAATAAAAGAAGGCTATAGATAATGATCCGCCTTTTGTATAAATCGACTAACCGCAGTGAGGCTTTAATGCGCACAAGTCCGCTTTTTTTTTAAAGGTAAGGCGTAAGGGTGCCCAAAGCCATGGTTATGCCTAGGAAAATCGATGAGGATGTTATGCGATAAGCATTCCAAAGATTACTTAAAAATAGAACCATATCAGAGAGATATAGTAAGACAACAAGCCCATAAAACCGAAACATCAGTTGTTTGTGCACATCATTCCCCCATTTTGAAATCTCTTAAAACACGCAATATTATAAATCAGCACACATGTTTACGAATAATAAATACACACATACATGGCTGGGCATGTCAAGTTTTTTCGGTAGAAAAAATTGAACGCTGATGTTTATGCTAGTGATAGCTTATTTTCAGGAGAATGAGTAGGATGGAGGCTGGTATTTTTACTGCATCTCTTGGCAGGTGGCTTGCCAATAAGGAACTATGTCCTAGAGATATATTTTGCGCTTTCAAGTTGATTTTGTTTATACTCAAGGTTGAGGTTTTGTTATTGACGGTTGTTAGATGTTGTTGTGACAATAAACTTCGTTATCTATCAGAAACATTTATGGCATTAGCGCTAAGGTGTGCGGTTGTATTAAAGCCTTTACATGGTAGTCTTTTTCATAGAGAAGGTATTATTGGTTCAGTTTTAGGAGGCTTTGTTACGGCTGATTTGGACGTTGTCGTTGTTTGAAGACTTATTATAATATTCTTAGTTTCAGTTTATGAATATACCGAAAGATATAGTGAAACATTTGATTCAAACGCTTTTGCAAGGCATATTTCAATATCTCAGCGATGTTTTCTGAGAATTGTTCTGCTGCTTTTTGACGGAATCGGATATCAAATGCTTATGGCGTGGGCAGTGGTTTGAGAAAAGATAGAGTTGATTTCGTTAGATTCCTATGTAGCGCAATCTAGTATCAGCCCTTAGGGGCAATAATATACTTAGATCGAACTCATTTCTATACGCTTACACGACGTTATAGGAGTAATCCTCAGAAACTCTACTAGAATTCGTTAAAAAATGGCAGGTTATGTAGCGTGAACAAAAAATATATTTTTCAAAAATACTTAATCTCATTTTCAGTTGTCTAAAATATAATCTTACCTTAAAACTAAGTCTATATACCGCCATTTATCATAAAGTTAATAAGTTATACAAATACGGGAGTATTGTGTTTTTCTGTTTAGAGACGAGTAAAAAAACACCTTATTAAACATTAAGAGATTTTAGACATAAAACAATTTAACTTATGGAGAGTATATAGACAAAATGTATCTTGATAAAAAAGTTTATAATTCCATGTGGTCTCCAAAGAAATTTTCCGGTTCTTTTATTGTCTTATGCGGGTTTGATGGGAGTGGAAAGACAACACAAACAAAAGAAATTGCTCACCATTATTCAACAGAAAAACATATAATACAAACTTTTCAACCCAGTTATTGGTATAGAAATAATCCAGAAATTAGATATTATTTAGATAATGGAAAAGCAATTGATATGTTACTTTAGCACTCTTATCAGCGACAGATAGAGGCAAACATACGCTTGAAATTATTGAACCTTCCTTAATGTCATCGCAAAATTTATTAATTAGCGATCGATATGTTTATTCTAGTCTTGCTTATTTTTATGCTTGAGAGCTTTCTGTTGAAAGTGTAGTTAAATTAAATCAATCTATTCCAAGACCTCATATTACATTTTATCTTCATTTACCGCCCACTACTATACTGGAGCGGTTGCAGAAAAGGGATGGTTTAAACTTAAAATACGAAGAACAACTCTCTTTTATTGAAAAAGTTTATGAAGTATACCAAGTTTTATCAGAGATAGATGAGCGGTTTATAACAATTGATGGAACTGCTTCTGTTTCTTTAATTCATCATCAAATACGACGTCATATAGATGAAGTTTGTTTTTGATTATGAATAAAATCACTTATTAATCAATTTATCCACGATAAATCCTTCTTATGTATTTGTACTCTAAATCTGAAACTTTAGAGATATGATTGCAATAATTTAACTGCTCAGGAAAAATATCACGTTATATATTTTAATTGGAAAATTAACTGTAATGGATTTGTTTTAAAAGATTTAGAGAAGGGGAGTAGAAAAGTTATCAATATTTATCGTGAGAATAATAGTATGTTTATTCTTTTAGAGACGAAGTGTGGTGATAGAAGAACGACATAGAGGGGTATATTCGAGCACATTTTTGTGCATAAATGTTTTGTTTTCATAGAAGAATTAATCAATACCACAGCACAAAGATTTTAAAAGCCTCAAAAAAGGAATTTTGCTTTCTTAAATTTAATGATCTAAAATGAAAACCGTAAGAATGCATGTTTTTAAACAGGATGTATCATGCATATCGACGGGTATTTATTTTAGAGGATAATTTATGTTCACTTCAAATTTGAAGGAACGCATTGCTTTATTTGAAAATAGAACTTTTCTCTATTTTACTTTGAGTGGCTTATTTGCTACATTTGGGAATGGACTAAATTATATTGCATTGTCGTGGCTTGCTTACAATCAGACGAGTTCAATCCGTGGTGTAGCGTTGATGATGCTTTTTCTTTGGACGCCTAGCATTATTTTTGCCCCTATTTTGGGCATATTGGCGGATAAATATAATCGTAAAACGCAAATTATTATTTCAAATCTTGTGAGAGGTTTGGTAATCGTTGGCTGGGTAATGCTATGGCATTTTGGTATAGAAATTGAATTGATGGTCTTATCTGCTCTTTTGGGTATTTTTATCTCTTTTTATATGCCATCAGCTATTTCTTTAATTCAAAGTATTGTGCTGAAGGAACAGCTCATCAATGCAAATGCGACTATCGATATGATTTACGAACTTGGCACTATCGCAGGTATGGGCTTAAGTGGATTGATACTGTCCTATGCAGGAACAAAAGGAACTCTTCTAATAGGTGGTATATTCTTTATTATTGCTGGTTTATTTAATTGTGCAATGAAGGTACCTAAAAACCGAAGATCTAAAAATCAAAACCAGCAAAACTGGTGGGAAAATTATACAGCAGCACTTCATTATTTTAAACAGAATCCGGCTCTTTTTGTACCTTATGTAAGCCAGATGATTATTATGACTCTTTTGATGACCATTCCTGTTATTCTCGTTCCTTATATACAAGAGGTTTTGCATGCGGATAGCAGGACCTTTGCAATATTTGAGGTGCTTTATTCTATGGGCGTATTGACAGGTGCGGTTTTTTCACCACTTCTTTGTAAAGTTTTATCCATACGGAAAACATTAGCCATTTTATTAGCTTTTATGGCTATTGGTCTCGCTATTCTCTCTGTTAATACACACAATTTTGTTGTTTTTCCTGTTTACTTTATGATTGGATTTGGACTTTCAAGTTGGGCTCTTTCGATTTCTTTATCACAACTCTCTTGTGATCCTGAATACCAAGGAAGATTGCAGGCAAGTTTTAATGGTATCTCTGGATGCTTGATCCTCGCAGTCTATCTCATTATGGCACGCGATAACAGTAGCATATCACCTCAATCAATATATTTTTTTCAAAGCATTTTTGCGCTTGTTGGAATACTCATAGTGCTGTTTTATAGACATGAAAAACAATAAATTACATTTATAAGTGTGGTAATACACGCTATTTTATAAACATTTACGCTACAGCATATTTCATATTTTGCTTTTACAGGGAAGTGAGAAAATGTAAAAATTGGTGCTTAATGAATAAAGCATAAATTGATGTATGCTAGAGAATACTCTCTATTTTTTGATAACGACCCACAAGAATTTCTGGGTTTCTTTAATTCATCGCACTGTTGTTAAGAAGATGAAACCGCAACACTTTAAATCTTCTTGAAAGTTTTTTTGTTTAAGCGCAGTAGAAAATAAAGCGATGAGGTAATATCGTATCATACGGGGAGAGTGTTACATTATTTTTGTTTTTCAAAATCCATATGAAAAATTGTATCAATTTCATCTTCATTGGAATGGGTATTTCTACGACGATGTAAGGTTTGCACAATCTCTTTTTTTAAAACGGCATCTGTTTCACTTAAACGGTGAATACTGAGTTCCAATTCAAGAGATAACGCCAAATCCACGCACAATTTAAGCTCTTCTCCAATGTCGAAACCGCGTTGATAGTCGTCATAAAGACCAACCAATGTATCAGATAATTCTTTATCGCATAAAGAGGTCATGCTTAATTCCTCCGCGTTGCGGTTTCCATGCAGCTTTTTTAAGTATCACTCCACTATTCTCACTTAGAATTGCCATGTATACGAACCTCATGGTTTTGTCAATTTTCTGCAAAATACGCGCTTTTAAACCAATGTCTATTAAAGACTGTATTACTTCAAGATTTTGAAGCGCCCAATTGTAAATATGGATGGTAATGTGTTTACTATAGAACTTATAGCATTTAAAATACATCGCTAAAAGGCTTTTAATATGCATAGAGGAGGAGCATTCTGACGATAAACCAAACACCCTGAAATCTCTATTGCCAATTACAGCTAACTTAGCACCATTAATATATAAAATAAGCAAATATGGTTTGTAAACGTCTAACTTTTTAATAACGAGTGATGATCTCATTTTTTGTAGAATACCAATTATTTTGCCTATTTTATATTGATTTTTAGACATTGATAAACTTTTTACCTTATGTTGTAATGTAAAAACTTTGGGAAGTGTATTTATAGATTTTTGCAAAAAGGTTTAAGCAGGTTTACTAGGCTGTTGAGTGAGAGAACCTGTGTTGGGCTTTTTGCTTCTGAAAGAATATGACTGTGACTTTTGAGAAAGCAGTTGGCAAGAATTTGCTTGGCGTGCAAACTGATGGAGTTGGCAGTGGCGCATTTAGCTTTTTCATTAGGCTGTGTCCAAATGTTTTTGACTCTGGAAAATAGCCTCTGATAGGCTTGAGTTTTTCCAAAGTTATATTACAGGGGCGCAGTTCAGTAAAATACCACGGCGATTGCATTTTTTGTGTGATTGTCATAAATTTCGCTCCTGCATACGGATGCTGCAACATCTGTTTTTGTGGGGTTATGTATGTAGATCTTTGCCTAACATAAGGGGCAGTAACAAGAGGTATAATACAAATATTGAATTAAGTCAATGCAATATTTGTATTATTATGTAATTTGGCAAAAAAAGAGATTGAACCCAAAACAGAACAAGCGAAGCGATTACGTTTGATACGAGAAAGTTTGCTATTTAGTAGGCACCAAATAGCAACCCGTTTAGGTATTAATAAAGCCATTTATGATCACGCTGAAAGAGGAACGACCTTTCCCAATGTAGAATTTTTGGCTGTTTTATCACAGAAATTAAAAGTCAATTTAAACTGGCTTGTAACGGGCAATGGTGAGATGTTTTCAGATATGGCAAAGGCGAAAGCAGCTGGTTTTAAACCACAAGCGATTCCTGCTGGGCTGATGAAAAAGCTTGGATATTTAGCTTATACGACCTATCATGATGCAAAAATAGATCTTTCTCCTGAAGATGTTGCGGAATTAGCAGCAGAGCTTTATGGAAAATTGCAAGAGCTTATTCAAAACCTCAATGATATGGAAGAAGTCGAAGCCACTTTGCCACTTTTAAAATTACATTTAAAGCGTAAAATCGAATCTGAAAAGCACATCTAGAAAATTCATAAGATACAAACGAACAGCCTTTTTAAAAAATAAAACTTTTTTGGTCTCTTATTCAATATGAATAAATTATCATTATAAATTAATGTATTGCTCTAATAAAGATAAAACTACTTATAAAAAGAATTACAGTTAGTAATACAAAAAAAATTATACAACAGTGAAAATACAATGACGATGTTTTGTTCCTATAAAAGGGTCACAGACATATAAGAAAGAAGAGCTAAGAGATATTTATAGGCACGCTTTTGTTTTTTTATGAAGATGATGAGATGAGCACATTGAAACTTTTTATAGAGCGTGCATCATTTATATTAAGAAAGATTTCTTTCAAAGATATATATCATATATTGAAACAGCTCACCTTGCAGAAAAGAGTGAGGTCATTATGATAATCGTCATCCATTACATTATGCTATAAGTTAAAAAAATCATAAATTTGTGCTTATAAGAACAGTTAATTTATTGAGAAGTATTTTTACAAATTTATAAAAAATTATTTTTTGTACTCTTGCCATTCTTCTAAGGTGCTTTATCTAAAAAGTAGAATTGCTCTTTAGTGAAACTATTTTTGTTAAGAGATAAATCGCAGTGTTTTTGAATGGAGATCAAGTTATATTTTCAAAGTCTTGTGTTTTTATTTATTTTTTAGCTTGAATCCCTCTAGCTAAAAGGGTTGGGGACTTTTCTAGATTCGATGTTGTTGCAAAGATTTTAGGGCGATGCCGTAATAAATAGCGGTGTCGAGGTGAGGGTTATGTCTTGATTTATTGGTTTTTGAAGTGCGCAAACTAAGGGTTTTGCCATGTGCGTTTTCACGCGTTGTAATGATGTTGAACTCTGTTGGAGGAGGTTCTTATGAAAAAAAAATATTCCACACCAAATTTAATTAAATCTGTCTCGCTCAGCGCGGCAATGACCGCACTGTTATCAAGTGTTTCGCCTATTTTGGCTGCGAATATCGCGATAACAGGTGAAAAAATTATGAGTTCGAATGCTCCTGGTGTGGAATATCCACATGGCAGTCATGGCAGTATTGTTTTTGCTGGTGATGATAATTACTGTGGTGTAGATAATGTTGTTGATCGTGGTGGCAAACAACAGCAGGGCATACCCAATACTTCTCGAATATCTGCAAAAGAACAATATGACAGATTTATCGAAGATAGAGAACTTAATGGTCGTCACCCTTATGGTACAACCACTGAAAAAGAGATTTGGTCTGGTGATGGTTTAACAAATAAGCTTAATGGTACGCCTGGTAACGGCTATATGGGGGTATTTTCTACCTCAGGTATCGCTAGTGCGTTGCCTGAGGCTTATGGTATGTATTCTTTTGCAACTGGTTGTGGATCTGCTGCGACAGGTAATTATTCAACCGTTTTTGGTGCAGGCGCAACAGCAAAGGCTGGAGGGGCGCAAGCCTTTGGTGTTTCTGCACTTGCAAGTGGAAGAGCAAGTGTTGCTATGGGGGTTGGTTCAGAGGCATCAGGGCTCTCTGCGCTTGCTATCGGTGGGCTTGCGACTGCTTCTGGTAAAAATAGCATTTCTATGGGTGTGCGTTCCCAAGCTACGTTAGACGATGCGATTGCGTTTGGTTCAGACGCAACAGCGAGCGGTATAAATAGTGTTGCTATTGGTAAGGTGGCATCTGCATCTGGTTACGATAGTATTGCATTAGGGTTGAAGACAAAGGCAACTGACGAGTACGCGGTTGCTATAGGCACGAAGGCTGAAGCTCAGGCTCTTGGTTCTATCGCAATAGGTGGTGGGGAACCTGCAGAAAGCGGGGAGGAAAGAAAAGTAATAGCGAAGGGTAAAAATTCGATTGCCATAGGTACTCATACTTATGCTGAGACGGATCATTCAGTTGCAATTGGTATAAACGCACATGTACGTGTTATAGATGGTGTTGCTGTGGGTGGAGGATCTGTCTCTCGTGTTGAGAGAAATGCGTTGGGTTATGATCCTGTAACAAATACTACAACAACAAAGAGTGATCTTGCATGGAAAAGCACTGCAGGTGATTTTAGTGTTGGTAATACTGAGCAGGAATTAACGCGACAGATTACAAATGTTGCAGCGGGGAGTAAAGACACTGATGCAGTGAATGTTGCACAGTTGAAAGCTTTGAGAGACGTCATGGCAGGAGCAGGAGGAGGCTGGAAACTTTCTGTTAGCAATGGAAATCCTACAGATGTTACTCCAGGCAGTACAGTCGATTTTTCAGTGCAAAGTACAGAAGTAGGAAAAGACAATTTAACGATTCAAAAGGCAAGTGGAGATAATAAGCAAAAAGTCCAATTTGTTTTGAGTGATACTCTTAAATTGGCTAGTGTCACTACAGGACAAAGTTCTATGAGTGACGATGGTTTTATGATCGATAATGGACCAACTATAACTATAGACGGTATTGATGCTGGCAAGCAACAGATTACGGGAGTAGCAGACGCGACTGAAGATGACCAAGCAGTGACTTATAGACAGTTGAAAGATATAGAAAAGGCAACCAAAACGAGCTGGCAGCTTTCTGTTAATGGTGGAAATGCTACAGCTATTGGACCAAATGGCACAGTAAATTTCCAAGCAGCTGGCCATGAAAACAAAAAGAATATTAAGATTGAAAAAGACGAAGATCACAATGTCACATTTGACCTAGCTGATGATATTCAGGTAAAGACTGTCACAGCAGGAGAAAGCGTTATGAGTGCTGCTGGCTTTGGGTTTACTGATGGTACTGGGCCGAGCATAACTGTTAATGGCATTCATGCTGGTGATAAAATGATTAAAGGAGTAGCAGCAGGGAAAGAAGATACCGATGCAGTGAATTATAAACAGTTGCAAGATGTAAAAACACTTGCAGAAAACGGTTGGAAACTTTCTGTTGATAGTAAAAATGCTACAGACGTTAAAGCTGGGAGTACAGTAGATATTGTTGCGGCTGCGAGTGGGGATGGAAGCAAAAATATAAACATTGAAAAAGCCAATAATAAAGTCACTTTTTCTTTGAATGATAATCTTAAATTGACGAGTGTCACTACAGGCAGAAGCATTATGAGTGATAATGGCTTTATGTTTACTGATGGTACTGGGCCGAGCATAACTGTTAATGGTATTAGTGCTGGCAATCAAAAGATTACAAAAGTGGCAAAGGGAACTGAAGATACCGATGCTGTAAATTTTGCACAATTGAACGAAATCAAAAATGAAATGGCAGGAGATAGTCTTGTTAAATGGGACGAAGGACAGGAACTTATCACCATTGGTAAGGAAAAAGGCGGCCTGTCAATTACTGTTCAAAATAATAAAGGCGGTGATCGGGCTATTAGGGGTGTTGCATCTGGGGCGGTTAATGAGAATTCATCTTATGCAATAAATGGTTCCCAGCTTTATGCTATGGGTAGAGACATTGCTAGGTATTTTGGTGGTGGTGCTAGCTATGAGAATGGGACATGGACTGATCCTACTTTCATAGTTGTGCAGCCTGACGAGAAGGGTGCTATTCTTGCGAAGGAACACCATAATGTCGCTGATGCTTTAGGTGGTGTCAACAATTCCATCGTGGATATTTACAATCAGATTAACGATGCGACAATAAATAGTCTTGTTAAATGGGACGAAGGACAGAAACTTATCACCATTGGTAAGGAAAAAGGCGGCTTGACAATTAGTGTTCAAAATAATGAAGGCCGTAATCGGGTTATTAAGGGTGTTGCATGGGGGATGGTTAATGAGAATTCATCTGATGCAATAAATGGTTCCCAGCTTTATGCTATGGGTAGCGACATTGCTAGGTATTTTGGTGGTGGTGCTAGCTATGAGAATGGGACATGGACTAATCCTACTTTCAGTATTTTGCAGCCTGATGAGGATGATATTTTTACTAGTACGTCATACAGTAATGTCGCTGATGCTTTTCGTGGTGTCAATAGTTCCATCACGAATCTTCATAATAGAATCTTTGATATAACAGAAAATAGTCTTGTTAAATGGGACGAAGATGGGAAATTCATTACCATTGGTGCTGAAAAAGACGGTATCGAAATCAAAGTTGCGAACTCTGAAGGCGAGAATCGAATTATTTCTGGCGTTGCAGTTGGAAAGGTCAGTTCCGATTCGACAGAAGCAATAAATGGCCATCAGTTATTTAGTTATATTACTAATATAGTGGATTTTTTTGGTGGTGAGGAGACAGATGTACTTAATGGTATCAAACCAACTTTTACGGTTCAGAAAACGAAACATAATAATGTAACTGATGCTTTCGCTGCTGTCGATAGCTCTATCACAGATATTTATAGTCAGATTAACAATGTAACAGAAAATAGTCTTGTTAAATGGCATGAAGATCAGAAGCTTATTACCATTGGTAAAGAAAAAGGCGGTACGAAAATTGATATCACAGGTACTGAGGGAGCTCGGACTATCGCGGGCGTGAAAGCTGCAGAGAACGATGATGAAGCTGTTAATAAAAAACAACTCGATGACACTGTAACAAATATTAATAATAATGTTATTAATCAAATGGATAAATTTGCGGTTCTCTATGATAAGAATGATGATAATTCTGTTAATTATAATAGTGTGACCTTAGGAGGTAATAAGATTAACGGGCAAGTTGCTCTTCATAACGTCAAAGATGGAAAGATTTCTGATCAATCGCATGACGCTATCAATGGTAGCCAGATTAATAAAATATCCCAAAATGTTGCTGAGTTTTTTGGTGGTGGGACCTCATTCGAGAATGGAGTCTTTAGAAAACCGAGATATAATTTAACTACTATTGATGAAAATGGTCAGGTAAAACAGCAGGAACATAATGATGTTGGATCGGCTTTGTCAGGGCTTGATACAAATATCAGGCATGTTAATCATCATTTAGTCCTTGCAATGAAGGACGTTGCTTCTTATTTTGGTGGTGGCGCTGGATATGATGAAAATGGAGAATGGCACGCTCCTACTTTCAATGTTATCCAATTCAAGAATGATGGAACTTCCTCTAAGCAGCCTTACTCAAATGTTGCTGATGCTTTTGAAGGCGTGAATAATTCTTTCACGAATATTCATAATCAGATTTTGGATATAAAACAAAATAGTTTAGTTCAGCAAGAAGAAGATTCTGGACTTATCACCATTGGTTCTCAAACAGATGGTACGAAAATTGATATCACAGGTACTGATGGAGAACGGATCATTACGGGTGTTTCAGAGGGGGAGGTTACTGAAGACTCCACTGATGCAATCAATGGTTCTCAGCTTCATTCAATGGGTAGTCAGATTGCTAATTATTTTGGCGGTGGAGCTAGCTATGAGGATGGAAAGTGGAGAAAGCCTACTTTCAAAATTTCTCAGCGTAATGAGGATGGCACTATTGTTGAGAAAAAGCATCATAATGTTGCTGATGCTTTTGAAGGTGTCGATAATTCTATCACAGATATTTATAATCAGATTAATAATGTGACAGAAAATAGCCTTGTGAAGCAAGAAGGAGAAAATGGTCTTATTACCGTTGGTAAGGCAACAGGTGGTACTAAAATCAGCATTGCAAATAAGAACAATGAGGAGCGGACACTTTCTGGTGTGAAAAATGCGACACTTTCGATAATCTCGACTGAAGCAGTAAATGGTTCACAGCTCTTTACGACTAATCAGAATGTTAGCGCTGTAACAGGTGATCTGAAAAAAGTTGCTGAAAATACATCAAAATATTTTGGTGGCAATACAGATGTACTTGCCGGTATAGAACCAACCTTCATTATTCAGGATACGAAATATAATAATGTTTTTGATGCGTTTACGGGTGTCAATACTTCTATCACAAATATTGATAATAAGATTATTGAAATGAAAGAAAATAATCTTGTTAAGCAAGACGGAGTTTCTGCTCCTATCACTATTGGTAAGGATACAACGGGTACTGAGATCAATGTTGCGGGTGTTGGTAAGGTAGCACGCAAGATTTCTGGTGTTAGGGCAGCAGAGAGGGGCGATGAAGCTGTTAACAAAGATCAACTTGATAAAAGCATAGATAAGATTTCTAAAGATATTGAGACAGTAACTGCTGCTGCGGTTCTCTATGATAAGGATGACGATGGTAATGTTAATTATGGTAGTGTAACTTTGGGTGGCGATCAGAACAACGGACCAGTTGCTCTTCATAACGTAAAAGATGGTAGCATTTCTGAAAATTCCCACGATGCAATCAATGGTAGTCAAATTAATAAAATATCAGCAGATATTGCAAAGTTTTTTGGCGGTGGTGCAAAGTTCATTAACGGTGCTTTTGAAGGGCTGAAATATACTTTATCGGCTATTGTAGATGGTAAGGTAGGGCAGGCTGATTTTTATGACGTTGGTTCAGCTTTAACAGGTCTTGATAAAAATGTTCAAGATGTGAATCAACGCTTAACAAATGTATCCAATGAGTTTAATCAGCAAATTGAAGATTTCTCAAAAGATGCTTTACTGTGGGATGATGAAGAAGAAGCATTTGTTGCACGTCATGAAAAAGATGGCAAGAAAACAAACAGCAAATTGAAGTATCTTTTAGATGGTGAAATTGCTAAAGGTTCAACGGATGCTATTACGGGTAACCAGCTTTATCTCATGAGCAACCAGCTTGCTAATTATTTCGGTGGCGGTGCCAAATATGAGAATGGCAAGTGGACAGATCCTACTTTTAAGATTGTTCAAGTCAATGCTGATGGTACGACTGTTGAGAAAGAGCACCATAATGTCGCTGATGCTTTTGGTGACGTCAATAAAAATATGTCAAATATTAATAACCGTATTGATGATGTCATCGACAAGGTCGATTCAGATACTTTAAAGTGGAACAGTGATAAAAAAGCCTATGATGCTGGTCGCGATGGTAAGCCGAGTAAGATTATCAATGTAGCTGATGGTAAAATTGAAAAAGGTTCGAAAGATGCGGTTAATGGTGGTCAGCTTTGGGAAACCAATGAACGTGTTACGAGTGTTGAAAAAGATGTGAAGCATCTTAACAACAGAGTCGATAATATTTCCACTACGGTTACGAATATTGGTGAAACGGTTTTCAATATTGAAAACAAAGTTGATAATATTGATAATAAAGTTAACGATATTGCTGAGGACGCTGTTCGTTATGACAGAGATGAAAACGGCAAAAAAACCAATAAAATCACATTAGCGGGTGGTGATCCTAGTGAACCTGTTATGATTGATAATGTAGCTGATGGTAAAATTGAAAAAGGGTCGAAAGAAGCTGTAAATGGTGGTCAACTCCATGACTATACTCAAGAGCAGATGAAGATAATTCTTGATCAATCTAAACACTACACAGATCAACGGATAAATAATATTGTGATTGATGCGATTGATGATGCTGTTGATCGGGCTAAGCAATATACAGATATGAAGTTTGATGTTTTAAACTATAGTATTGAGAGTGTGAAAAAAGAGGCAAGACAAGCAGCTGCGATTGGTTTAGCAGTGTCTAACTTACGCTACAATGATACACCTGGAAAATTAAGCGTTGGATTTGGTACTGGTTTATGGCGTAGCCAATCTGCATTTGCCTTTGGTGCAGGTTACACCTCAGAAAATGGAAAATACCGTTCTAACATATCCGCAACAACTTCTGGAGGTCACTGGGGTGTAGGCGCGGGATTCAATATGACATTGAACTGATAATAAACAAAATACATAAAAAACTCCTTTCACCCCTGTCTCATGAGGCAGGGGTGAATTGTTTTTACGGATGTAAAAATACACAGTATATAAATTGATAAGCGCTATAATGATAAATACAGGTTTAAAAAACAGAAAAACCGCACACTTTCAACAAAGCGAACGTCTTATTTCAAAATAAGATAACGAGTTTTCTCATAAATTATAAGGTTCATTATTTTCTGCTTTAATTTTTAAATATAAAAAATCTGTAGCACTCTACAGATAAAAAAACCTTTCACTTTCTAGAAATCTATTAAAAAATTTTCTAATAAGACAAAAGTATATATTTCAATTTTACTGGAGTAAGTTATAGAAACAATATACTAAACTAACTCTACCCCTTGCAAAAAACAACCAATAAGTTTAAAGGTTAAAAAAGCAATCACCACAAAAGAAATTTATCTTTTTAGGAAATGTAAAAGAGCAAAACACGTTAACCATAAAACCTAAAAACACAAATTTTCTATCTTTTCAATCAGGTGCTAACCTCTTGAATATGTTTAGAAACAAATTTTAAGAAATCTTATAGCGTTTAAATGTGTTTTTTTTGTGTTTATAGTTATTTTTTTCATTGGGGAGTTTATTATGAAAAAATTATATGCCATACGAGTAGCGAGCGAATTAAAACGTTCTCGTTTTTCTTTTGTTAAAGTTCTTTCGTTGGCTACAGCGGTTACATTTTTATCGAATGCTTCTCCTGTTTTTTCAGCAAATTCTGATTTTAGAAACACATTTCTCGAAGGTGTTAACAGTGCTGGTGTCTCTTATCCAGAAAACATCATCTCTGTTGCTGGTTTGAATGCTTCTTCTGTTTCAAAAGACAATTATTTAACAGCATTGAATGTTGCTTTGACACCCAAGGTAAATGCTTCTGATGACTATGCAAATTTTTTAACCAAAGCTCTTCTAAGTCCGAGCGATGAGAGTTCTATAATCAATGTTTTGACAGCAAACAGTAATAACCTATCGAAAAAAACGTTAAATGCAGGGGTGCAAAATAAAAAGCCTCTCGTCAGCCCACAGACATTTATGGTTGATAGCGCTGAAGGTCTACAAGCGAATAATATGAATGAAGGAGAGAAATTTGGAAGATTACTTGCCTCTGCAAAGGAACAAGTAACCCCATCGGCGAGTAACTTAACAGAATTTATGACAAGGGGAATGTCAATAGCTGTGAGAGAAGGCGTGTCTCCAAGAATAAAATTAGATCCAAAAGAAGATTATAAAGAGACGCGCGCTCATAGTTTTACCGAGGGTTACAAGGCAAGAGGTAACGATGATACTATTAGCATTGGTCCATGGTCTATTGCATCGGGTGCAATTGGTATTGCTATAGGTAAACTTGCTGAGGCTGAAGGTATAGGTGATATTGCAATAGGTGGTGTAACTAATAGTGCTATTAGACAGGCCGATAGAGATGTTGATTTTGAAGGTAACACAGCTGCAAGTGGTGGTTATGCAATCGCTTTAGGCACTGAGGCTCGGGCTATGGACTATTCTACGATTGCTATTGGTCTGGAAACAAAAGCGAAAGGTCAACAGGCTATTGCTTTAGGCAAGCGCGCAGAGGTATCACAAGAAAATAGCATTGCTTTTGGTTACAAAGCAAAAGCATCAGTTAAAGATGGTATTGCTCTAGGAAGCGATTCTGTAGCCAATAGGGCTGCTGGTGAGTTTGGTTATACTTCTGTGTTGCAGGGTCCTGCAACAAACACAGAGGCGCAATGGAAAAGTACGCGGGGCGCAGTGAGTGTTGGTGATTATAGTAAGGGTATAACCAGACAAATTACAGGCGTAGCAGCTGGTTCTGAACCTGCAGATGCAGTGAATGTTAGGCAGTTAAGAGACTTAGAAGATGTTGTAAGAAAAAACGGTTGGAAACTGTCAGTTGGAGATAAGAATGCTACAACTGTTCTTATGGATAGCGTAGTAGATTTTTCTGCTGGAAGTACAAATCTTCAGATTACAAAAGGCGAAAAAGACAATAAGCTAAAATTTGATCTGGCTCAAGATGTTGTATTAACGAGCTTAAAGGCAGGCACAAATACCTTCGATGCCACGGGCTTAGTAATTACTGATGGTCCGAAAATAATCACTGCTGGTATTGATGCTGGAAATAAAAGGATAACGGGTGTTGCGCCTGCTGATCTTAGTGCAGATTCAAAAGACGCGGTAAATGGTAGTCAGTTGAATGTTGTAGCTACCCATATAGCTCGATATTTAGGTGGTGGTGTTAAATTTACAAGTGGACAATGGGATGATCCAAAGTTCAAAATTAAAACTTTCAATCCTGAGACGAATGAGATTGAAGAAGAAAGTTTTCCGGATGTAGCAAAAGCTCTTGAGGGTGTGGGTAAGTCTTATGTAAATCTTCACAATGAGATTAAAAAAGCTACCGATGATAGTGTCTTTAAATGGAATGCCGAATCGAAGAGCATTAAAATTGCCGCCGCTGAGGGAAAAGGTGGGCAAGGAAGTATTGCTATAGGTAATCTTTCAAATGCAAATGCCGAAAATAGTATTGCATTAGGTGGTTTTGCAGCGGCATCTGCTGAAAATAGTATGGCATTAGGTGGACTTTCAAATGCATCTGGTGCAAATAGTGTGGCATTAGGTTCAAATGCACAAGTACAAGCTGGTGTTACTGGTGGTGTTGCTGTGGGTTATAAATCTTTTTCTCGTAACCCAGCGTCCACTGTTGGCTATGATCCTTCCATAGGGAGCCAGTCAACAGATGATGGTGTGATATGGAAGAGCACCCAAGGAGCTTTTAGTATTGGTGATACTCCGAATAAGATAACACGACAGCTTACAGGTGTGGCAGCGGGTTATGCAGATACTGACGCCGTCAATATTGCGCAGCTGAAAGCACTAAGAGCGTACGCAAGTAAAGGTTGGAAACTTTCTGTTGATGATAAAAATACCAAAGCCGTTAGCATAGATGATACAATAGATTTTTCAACTGGAAGTAACAATTTTAAGATTACAAAAGGCGATAAGGACAATAAGCTAAAATTTGATCTGGCTCAAGATGTTGCATTAACGAGCGTAAAGGCAGGCACCAATACCCTAGACGCAACAGGCTTAGTGATTACTGGAGGTCCGAAAATAACCACTTCTGGTATTGACGCTGGCAGTAAGAAGATAACAGGCATTCAAAGTGGCGCACTCACAGCAGAATCAACCGAAGCTGTCAATGGTTCCCAACTTTTGGCAACAAATACTGAAATTGCTAATGTAAGAGACAGTATTCTTGTTAAGCAAGTAGCAAAGAAGACTTTAACGCGTAGTCTCCGTGATGGAGGAGTAGGTCCTATCACTGTTGGTATGGAAACGGGTGGTAGCGAAATCAGTATTTTGAACAAAAGTAATGAAGGGCGGAAACTTTCCGGTCTACTTGGCGGGGCAATCAGTGGAACTTCAACAGACGCAGTAAATGGCTCACAGCTTCATACATTGGGCACAGGGGTTGCATCTTATTTAGGTGGTGGTGCTGTCTATGCGGATGGGAAATGGACCGCTCCTACATTCAAGGTAAAAACAATCAAGGAAGATGGCAGCCCTGAAGATAAGGAATATCCTGATGTAGCAAGTGCTTTTGCAGGAGTTGGTAGTTCTCTCACGAATGTTCAGAATAAATTGACTGAACAGGTTAATAATGTGATTAACAAAGTAGAAAGCGAAAGCTTTGTTCAGCAAGACCAAACAACGCATCGTCTTACTATTGGAGCTGCAGTAGAAGGCAGTGAAATCAATGTTGCCAATAAGACCGGGGCGGATCGGACGCTTTCTGGCGTGAAGGAGGCGACAAAGAACAATGAAGCTGTTAATAAAGGACAGCTTGATAAAAGCTTGAAAGAGCTTTCGAACAGTCTTCAGTCTGATGAATCAGCAGTTGTTCATTATGATAAAGATTCAGATGGTAAAACTAATTATAGTAGTGTGACTTTAGGAAAAGCTAAAGATAAGACAGCTGTAGGTCTCCATAATGTTGCTGATGGTAAGATTGCCAAGGATTCACATGATGCAATCACGGGTGGCCAGATTAATACCATAGCTTCGGATTTATCAAAAATTTTAGGTGGAGATGTATCCTTTGATGGAAAAAACTTTAAAGGGCCAACTTATAATTTATCGAATATTGATGAAAAAGGTGAAGTAACAGATAAACCGCATACCGATGTTGGTTCTGCCTTTAAAGGACTTGATGATAATATCAAGAATGTGAATGCTCGCATTAAGGAAGTCTCAGAAGGAGTTGCACAAGATTCTTTATCTTGGAGCGATGGTGACAAAGCTTTTGTGGCTCTGCATGGGGAAGGGGATGACAGAAAAGCCAGTAAAATCACATCGCTTGCTGTAGGAGATATTACGAAAGAATCGACGGATGCAGTAAATGGTTCTCAACTTTATTCACTGGGCGATAAGGTTGCAAAATATTTTTCTAATGACGCTGAATATAAAGATGGGGAATTGAATGTTCCTGATTTTAAGCTCAAAACTATCAATGATGATGGCACTGAAGCTGAATCAAGCTATAAGAATGTATCAGACGCATTTTCAGGTGTGGGTAAACTTTTCACAAAGGTTCAAAATGCAATCAGCGATGTAATTAGTAATCTTCTTGTTACGAAAAATGAAGATGTTATCAACATTGGTAAAGGAGTAGAAGGTAGTGAAATCAATATCGCAAACAAGAGTGGTGCAGCACGGACTGTTTCTGGTGTGAAGGCAGCAGAAAAAGATAATGAAGCGGTTAACAAGGGACAGCTTGATAAAGGTTTGAAGGATCTTTCTGATACCCTTCTGTCTGATAGTTCTTCTGTTGTTCTTTACGATAAAACAACCGATGATCAAATTGATTATACAAATGTAACTTTTGGTAAAGGGAAGGATGCTACACCTGTTGCACTGCATAATGTAGCCGCAGGATTGATTGCAGAAAACTCAACAGATGTTATCAATGGAGGACAGATTCACATCCTTTCAACGGATGTAGCAAAATTCTTGGGTGGAGATGCTGAATTTAAGGATGGTGCTTTTAAAGGGCCAACTTATAACTTATCCAGTATTGATAAAGATGGTGAAGTAACAGATAAACCGCATACCGATGTTGGTTCTGCCTTTAAAGGACTTGATGATAATATCAAGAATGTGAATGCTCGCATTAAGGAAGT